>CAYUIG010000021.1:0-64969 GCA_964444685.1 uncultured Gemmatimonadaceae bacterium
GTCCGCCCCGCGCTCCCCGCCGTCAGTCGCCCGCCGTCAGTCGCTCGGTTTGTCAGACATCAGTACCGCACGGTCAACGCCCTGGCACCATCGGCCGCCGAGTGAACGAGGATGAGTCGATCATACTCGGATTCGGGCATCGGCTCGTGAGCCACGCCGGACAACGCACGCGCAATAGCGGGCGCGGTATTGCTGTGCCCCACCACGAGCACGGTACCGGATCCGAAGCCACGGACCGCATCGGCAACCGCGGCGATATGCGCATCCATGTTGCGGCTTACAGGCACTTCAACCATCTGGATGCCGAGGCGTTCGGCCAGCGGCCGCGCCGTTGCGCGCGTACGCTCGTAGGGCGTCACGATGATGCCGACGACACCGGCATCCGCGAGTGCATCGGCAAGAGCCACAGCACGAGCCTGACCCGCGGCGGACAGCGGCGGATCCGCGGCGGGCTCGGCCTCCTTCTCCGCGTGCCGCACGATCACCACAGTCGTACCTCCAGTCGCGCGCTCGGCCGCGCGCCCAGGCACCTGCGCGGCGGTCGGTGCGGCCACGAAAATCGCAAGCAACAGCAGAACGAGACGCATCACATCCTCCGATAACGGGGACCGCTGCCGCCCTCACGCGGCGTCCACCGCGGTCCGAGGACGTCGGTGGCCTTGCAGTCGATGCAGTTCGGTGCGTTGACGACGAGCCGGTCGCCGTCGCGCTCGTAAACACCCGCGGGACAGACGTGCGAATAGAAGTCCGCCACCTCACCGGAGACGTCCTGCCCGACGATGAGGTGCGACGGGATGTCGTCGCGCGTGGCGTTCCCGGATTTGAACACGGCGTCCACCTTCCGGAACGTCAGCCGGCCGTCGTGTGTCACCGGCGTCGGCCCCCCGGACAAGCGCGGCGCCGAAGCGTCGGACGCCATGGTGATCCGGCCGCCGGGGAACGCTCCGCCGGTCAGGGTCATCAGCCCCGCCTTCAGGCCGCCGAGATAGAATCCGTCCTTGAACGCGAGCCGCATGTTGCGGCGGCGGTACAGATCGTCGCGGATGAAGCTGCTGTCCACCATGCGATCGTAGCCCTCGAGTCCCGCGGCGGACGTGTCGCCCTTCTTCAGTGCATGGAAGATCGCGCGCGCGGCGAAGATGCCGGACTGCACTGCGTAGTGGATGCCCTTCAATGATGCCACTTCGACGAAGCCCGCCGAATCTCCCAGCAGAAGCGCGCCGGATCCATGACGACGCTCGGGCAGCGACCAGTACCCACCTTCGGGGATGGTCTTCGCGCCCCACTCGACCATCTCGCCGCCCTCGAGATACTCCCTGAACAGCGGATGCAGCTTCATGCGCTGCAGCAGCTCGTGCACGTCGAGGTTCGCCTGGTGATAGTCGAGACCCACCACCAGCCCCAAGGCGAGCACGTTGGGTTCGAGCGGATAGAAGAAGCTGCCGCCGAATGCGTCGGTGGGGAGCGGCCAGCCGAGCGTGTGCACGACGGCGTCGAGCGGCTTCTTCGTCTCCCAGATCTCCTTCACGCCGAGCGCGAAGATCTGCGGATTCTGCGAGCGCACGTTCTGCCATTGCAGCCACGCCTGCGACAGCGCGCCGCGCGTACCCTCCGCGAGAGCCGTGACCTTCGCGACGATGTCCGTCGGCGGCGCGTAGCCCGATCCAGGCTCACCGTTTCGATCGAGTCCCGCCGGAGTCGTGCGTACGCCTGCGACGGAGTCGCCGGATACCAGCAGCGATGCCGCAGGGAAGCCCGTGAAGACGTTCACGCCCGCGGCCTCCGCGCGCTCACCCATCCAGCGCACGATCTCGCAGATGGACCCGATGCGGTTGCCGTGATTGCGCATCGTCGGTGGTGTCGGCAGCCGGTACGCCGTGCTTTCCGAGAGCAGGTACACACGCTCGGCGCCGACCGGCGCGCGGAAGGGCAGCTCGGCCTCGGGGACGCCGGGGAAGAGCTCGCGGAACGGCGCGGGGTTCACGACTGCACCCGAGAGGCAGTGTTCGCCGAGTGACTCGGCCTTCTCGAGTACCGCGATCTCGACATCGCCGATGCCGCCGCCCGCCTCGTTGTCTCTGCGCACGAGATCGGCGAGGTGGATGGCGCCGGCGAGACCGGCAGGGCCGCCGCCCACGAACACCACGTCCATCTCGACGCTCTCCTCCCCCGGCGGCTCTTCGAGGATCAGTCGGTCGAGCGGCAGTGGCGGCTGGTGCTGCGCGGGAACCAGTCGAGCCATGAAAAACGATCTCCTGTTGTCAGTAACCCAGGTCGTGCTGCGCTTCGTCGCCGCTGTCCAGCGGGATCGCGACGGCTTCCTCTCCCGGCTGCATGGCCTCCGACTGCTCCGGCACGACGAGCAGCGCGTCCGCCTTCGCCATCGACGTCAGGAGACCGGATCCCTGCGGCCCCGTCAATCGCGCGAGCGGCGGCCCGCCATCGCTCGGGGGCTCGAGCCGCACGCGCAGGTACTGGATGAGCCCCGCCTTCGAGCCAATCGGCTCCGCCGCGCGGACGTGCATCGTGCGGGAATGTACGGCCTGGCGGCCCTGCATGCGCCGGAGAGCGGGCCGGACCAGGACCTCGTAGGTCACGAGGACGGACACCGGATTGCCGGGGAGTCCGAAGACCGGCAGCGGGTCGCGGCCGGAGCGGGGCAGGGTGCCGAACGATGCCGGGCTGCCGGGCCGCATCCGTACCCGCCAGAAATCGATGCCGAAACCGAGCTCCTCGAGGACGTCCTTCACCACGTCGTGATCGCCGACGCTGGCGCCCGCGCTGGTGATCAGCGCGTCCGCGAGCAATCCGGCCTCGATGTGCTCACGCAGATCGGCCGCATCGTCGCGCGCGATGCCGAGCAGGCGCGGCTCGCCGCCAGCCGCGAGCACGGCCGCGGCCAGCGCATACGAGTTGGAGTTCGCGATGCGCCGGCCGGCCATGACCTCGTCGAAGCGATCGAGATCGACGAGTTCGTCACCGGTCGAGAGAATCGCCACGCGCGGGCGCCGATGGACGGCGACGCGTGCACGTCCGACCGCCGCGAGTACACCGACCTCACCGGGACGCAGCCAGCGACCCGCCTCCATCACTACATCCCCCGCGCGCGTGTCCTCGCCTCGCACGCGCACGTTGCGACCTGCATCCGAACCGTCGAATACCTCGACGCGGCCATCGTCGCGTACGCGCGTGTGCTCCACGCGCACGACGCAGTCCGCACCCGCAGGCAGCGGTGCGCCCGTCATGATGCGCGTCGCCTGACCCTTGCCTACGGCCAGCGCGGGGAACTCGCCCGCCGCGATGGACTCCACCACATCCAGCACGACAGGCACGTTGCGGATGTCCGACGCGCGCACGGCGTATCCATCCATCGCGCTGTTGTCCCAGGGCGGCTGGTCCAGCGGCGAGTGCACGGTCTCCGCGAGCACGCGGCCGAGGCAGTCCGTGATGGACACGACTTCGGCGGGAAGCGGACGCACCGCCGCGAGGATGCGGTCCACGGCGTCGCCCACTGTGAGCCAGTCCGCGCTGCGCGTCGAATCCTTCACCGCAGCCGCTCCGCTTCCGCGCGCTCCGCGAGCGTATTCACGTTCATGAAGAGGCGATCCGCGTCCCCGATGCCCGCGATCTCGTCGCGCGTGAGCCGTCGCACGCGCACGTGATCGTGAAAACCGACGACGCGCAGGTCACCGGCATCGAGCGAGCGCTCGATCGCGTCGATGCACGACACGCCATAGTACGCGCACAGCGGTTCCACGCCGCGCGGCCCCGCACTCTCCGGTACCACGACATCCGCGCCTTCACGCGCGTCGAGAATCATGGAGAACAGTGCCGTCGTCACGAACGGCATGTCGCACGCGACGACGAGTGCACCCTCGTGACCCAGCTCGCGTGCCCAGAGCAGCGCGGTGAGAATGCCACCGAGCGGGCCCGCATCGGTGCGCACATCCGCACGTGACGGTAACAACACCGCCGAAGAGATCACTGGATCGTTCGCGATGAGCACGACCGCCGACACCACGGGCGCGAGCACATCGTGGACGCGGTCGACCAGCCTGCGCCCCTGCACTACAGCCAGCGCCTTGGGCGCACCGTAGCGGGTGCTGCGCCCTCCCGCCTGGATCGCACCGAGCACGCTCATCGCGGCTCCTCGCGTGCGGCTGCACCGGCGCGCGCCACCAGCGGCAGCGCGCCGGCATCGGCAAGACGCACGGCGAGTGTCGTCGGAATCGAGCGGCTCGCGAGCCACGCCAGCCCCGCGCGTGCGGCCTTGAACGCGATCTCGCCACTGATGCGCGAGCTTACGAGCAGTCCCGTCGAACCCGGCTCGAAGCCACGCAGCAACGCGATCCCCACGCAACGATCGACCGCGTTGTGGCGCCCGACCTCCTCGACGCGCGCGACGATGCGGCCGTCACGAACCAGCGCGGCCGAATGCAGTCCGCGCGACCCCGAGCCCGCGAACAGCTCGCGCATCAGCGACGTGAGCGTGGCGGCGTCCGGCGGCGGTTCGGTGCGCGTGGCGCGCAGGGCGGAAACGTCGCATGTGAGGAAGTGGAGGAGTCCGCGGCCGCATTCCGCGCGGTGCGCGCGCTCGGCGAACCCGCGCTCGGCCGCTGGTGCCGCGACATCGGCGACCAGCACGAGAACGCCGTCATCATCCGATACCGAGATGCCCTCGAGCTCGGATGCGGTGCGCACGAAGCCGTCCGCGACGAGTCTGCCCACGGCGAGGTCGTGCTCATCTCCGGGGCTGGCAGTCCACACGGCGAGGGTGCGGCCGCCGACCACGAGACGGCAGACGCGTTCGGCGACGGCATCCATGTCAGGCGAGGACCGAGCGGAGGAGGACGGCAATGCCGAGCAGCACGCCGAAGCCGACGAGCGCGGTGAGTATCGCGCGCAGCGTGCCCTCGAAGTCGAGAGCCTGGCGGATGGCGATGATCACCGCGACGAAGATCCAGAGACGCACGGCGATCAGCACGGGGTCGCGCAGTCCGGGAATCGCGGCCGCTACGAACAGGAGGCCGGGCGCGTGTGCGAAGCCGATCGTGCGCAGCAGTTCGCCCCAGGTGGCCGTGCCCTTGAATATGAGCGCGCCGATGCCGTACGTGATCGCCGACCAGATCAGCCACGCCGCGAGCGTACCGAGTGCGCGGCTCACCACGACGGTCAGCTCCGCGTTCGCCGTCCCGAGTGCGGTGGCCGCGGACACGAGGATGACGACGAGCGCCGCCTGCGACGTCGCACTGCCGTCCGCTTCGACTTCCTCGTACGTATCGACGTTCAACCGCGCTGCGCCCACGAGCCGCTCGCCGAACGAATGCCGCACCGTGTTCATGTTCACTCCGCTGCGAACGCGCGTACCGCCGACGCCTTGATCCGTGCGGCCATGCGTACACCGGGTCGCACGTCGAGCCGCTCCGCACTCCTGCGCGTGATGAGCGCGGCCAGTGCCACGGCACCGTCGAGCCGCACGCGCACGAACCCGCTGGCTGGCGATGTCACGGTCACCGTGAGCACGAACCTGTTGATCGCACTCGTCTCGCCGGCTTCATCGACAGGTTCGAGCACGACATCCTCGGGCCGGTACGCCACGTGCACGCGCTGTCCTTGCGAGACCGGCTCGGACGCCGCGCACCACAGGCGCGTGCCGCCGGCCAGCTCGACGCCGAGCAGGTCCTCCTCCATCGTCGTCGCCACGCCGTCGAGCAGCAGCTCCGCGCCCGTGAACTCCGCGACGAACGGCGTCGCGGGCTGCACCGCGACTTCCTCAGGCGTGCCGGTCTGCACGATGCGACCATCGTGCATGACGGCGATCCGGTCCGCCAGTGCGAACGCGTCCGCGGGATCGTGCGTGATGAGCAACGCCGCGCGCGCGCCGCGCCGTACCAGCCGCTCGAGGTCCTCGCGGAAGCGGCGGCGGATGCCCACGTCGAGGTTCGCCGTCGGCTCGTCGAGCGCAATGAGATCGGGCCGCACCGCGAGCGCGCGCGCCAGCGCCACGCGCTGCGCCTCACCGCCCGAGAGTGTTGCGACGTTTTCCTCCGAGCGTGCCGCGAGCCCGACCGCCTCCAGCGCGGATCGAACCTCATCACGGACTTTGCGACGATCCACGCCGCGCGCACGCAAGCCGTACGCGACGTTCGCGGCCACCGAACCGGAGAAGAGGAACGGCCGCTGGAAGACAGTGGCCATGCGCCGCATCGCGGCGGTGTCGCCGGCGCGGACGGGCCGCCCGTCGAGCAGGATGGTGCCGGCGTCGGGGCGCTCGAGGAGCAGCAGCAGTCGCATGAGTGTGGACTTGCCGGCACCATTCGGGCCGAGCACGCACAGGATCTCACCGAACGAGAGTGCGAGCCGGTCGATGTTCACCACTTCACGGCCGGTGTAGGAGCGGACGAGGCCGCGTGCCTCGAGCAGCGGTGTCAGCTCCAACGCGCACCTGCCGCGCGCTGCCATGCCGCCCGCGATCGGCCCTGCTGCGCTCGTGTGAGTGCGAGGTTCACCACGAGTGCGAGCGAAAGCAGCAGCAGACCGAGCGCCATCGCAGTGCCGAAGTTGCCGCGTCGCGTCTCGAGCACGATGGCCGTCGTCATCACGCGCGTTTCGCCCAGGATGTTGCCGCCCACCATCATCACCGCGCCGACCTCGGAGATGACGGCGCCGAACCCTGCGACGACGGCCGCCGCGAGCCCGAGCCGCGCTTCGGCCAGATGCGTGAGAAGCGCCCGCGTGCGCGATGCGCCGAGCGCGCGCGCCTGGAGCCGCACATCGGGTGACACGGCCTGCACGGCGGCGAGACTGATGCCCGCCACGTACGGCGCGGCTAGCAGTCCCTGCGCGATGACCATGGCGGCCGGTGTGAAGAGCATGTTCAGGTTGCCCGCGGGCCCGGAACGCGAGAGCAGCAGATAGACGAAGAGTCCTACCACGACGGGCGGCAGCGCGAAGCCGGTGTGCACGAGCGCGATGAGTATGCGCCGGCCGGGGAAGCGTGCGAGGCCGAGCCAGGTGCCGAACGGCATGCCCACCAGCACACCGACGAGCACGGCGATGCCGGAGACGCGCAGCGACAGCCAGACGATGTCGAGGATGTAGCGGTTGCCGTGAACGAGGAGCGAGACCGCTTCGCGCAGGCTGTCCATTGCGGCTGCGCGGTCAGCGCATCGCGTTCGGGTGGTAGAGCTGCCGGCCCCAGCGGTCCACGCCGAAGCGCCCGATCAGCGCCTGCGCGGAGTCGCTGACGATCCAGCGCATGAACGCGTCCGCGCCTTCGGGATTGGCCGCGCCATCCACCGTGATGACGGCGTACGGGTTGTAGAGGATCTGCTGGCCTTCGATGAGCGGAACGAGATCCATCTCACGGCCGATGGACAGCCACGTGGCGCGATCGACGAGCGTGTACGCCTGCCGCTCGTTCGCGATGCGCAGCGCGTCCGCCATCCCCTGGCCGACCTCCATGTACCACGCACCGCCGGGCGACAGCCGCGCCAGCCCCCAGAACGCCAGCTCCTTCTTGTGCGTGCCCGAGTCGTCGCCGCGCGAAACGAAGGGGGCCTCGGCCTGTGCGATCTTCCGGAACGCCATTTCAGGTGCGTCGATCGACTGGATGTTGGCCGGGTTGGCGGCAGGCCCGACGATCAGGAAGTCATTGTACATGACATCCCGCCGCTCGCGGCCGTAGCCCGCTTCCATGAACTGGATCTCTTCGAAGGGAGCGTGCACGAGGAGGACGTCCGCATCGTCGCGGCGGCCCAGCTCCAGCGCCTCGCCGCTGCCGACCGCGATCACACGCACGCGGTACTGCGGATGCGTGGCCTCGAACACCGGAATGATTTCGTCGAAGAACCCGGAGTCCTCCGTCGAGGTGGTCGAGGCGAGGATGAGCTCCTCGGGGCCGCGCTCGCAGCCCGCCGCCGCGAGGACGAGGGCGACGAGTGCGCCCCGCAGGATCTCAGTGACGCTCGCGCGAACGCGTGCCTTCCTCCCCGGCGTCCGTGGGCGGTTCATAGGAAAATCCGCGCTCGATGGCTTCACGCGTCGATTCCGTTCCGAACTGCTCACTCTCCGTATCCTCCAGCAGATGGTCCGCTTCGTCGCTGGTGCGCTCGCGCGCCTGCGGCAGGGCGGTCGCATCATCCACCGCTTCGGGCTCCTCCAGCCGGGTCAGCTCATCGACGACGAGCTCGCTCGACACGGCGTCAGGCCCCACGAGATCGCGCGCGACCTTCTCGTAGGCTTCCAGCTCGCTCTCCGTACCGACGCGGCCGCTCAGCGTGACGCGGCCCGCGTCCACCGTCACATCGATGCCGTCGGGATCGAGCCGGTCTTCCGCCTCGAACCGCTCCGCGATGAGCGCACGCAGCTCATCGTCATCGAGGTCCTGTACGTCCGGCACCTCGCCGAAGTCCCTGGCCATGCCACCCTCCCATCAGAAGTGGATGGCGAGCCCGACCGATGCGACGAAGTTCTGCGTCCATTCGTCATCGGCCAACCGTCGGCCGCGCTCCTGGATCCGGAACGCCACCGGCGTGTTCACCTTCCACAGCACGTTGCGCGCGTCGACGCGCAGCGACGTGGACGGCGACAGGAACCACTCGAGCCCGCCGCCCACCTGACCGGCGAAACTCGTGCCCATCTCGTAACGGACGTCCTCGGGCAGGTCCTCCTCGAGGAGCGCCGTGCCCGAGAGGTCGAACACGAGACCACCGCCGAAGAGCAGGAAGGGCTGGAGCCCGCGCCATGTGCGCGGCCCGGTGATGTCGAAGCGCAGGCTGGCCAGCAGCGCCAGCATCTGGCTGTCCACCTCGCCCAGCACCGTGTACTCGTCCTCCGCCGTCAGCGTCGTGTCCCGCACGATCCGCTTGCCCGGCATGATGCCGGCGTCCACGTCGAGCTGGAACGGTCCGCTGATCTGGAGTCGATAACGGAGCCCGGCATAGATGGCATCGTCCATGCCCAGCTCGAGCTTCCCCTTGCCGGTCATGACGTAGCCCGCGAACCCGCCGATCGACTGCGAGTTCTCCACGAAGCGGTAGGGCGAGTCGATCTCCTGGCCGGCCGCCCCCGCCGGCACGATCAGGCCCGCGCACAACGGCAGCACGCGGGCGAGAAATGCACCAATGCGCATCGGTCTCGCATGTCCTGCCGCGGCTTCACTGCCGCGGGCCCGGAAGCTAGAGGCAGGGAAGGGGGTGGGCAAGCGGTTGTCGATGCGGGCGACGTGTGGCGGGCGACGAACTCGGGCGACTCACGGCGGGCGACTTACGGCGGGCGACTCACGACGGGCGACTCACGGCGGGCGACTCACGACGGGCGACTCACTGCGGGTTCTTGCGGCGGGTTGTATGTGAATCTGGCATTCGGCCGCACGAAATTGCACAACCGAGAGTGCGGTAAGTTCGGTTGTGCGATCGGGTGCGCTATTCGCACGAAAACGGCCACGACCCGAGATCGGCGGGCGAGTGCCGTCCGATTTCGTTCGCACTGCGCATCAAATCGGACGATGATGCCAGCCGGGCGGCATGCTTGGCCATTCGATGCGGGCACGCGCACGGGTGACCGGCGCGCTGCGAACCCAAGCGACCGCCGACGCCGATCTCCGGGGTTCGGTCCCCTTCGTTCGACAGCGAACACAACGACCGCGATACGCTTGTGCTGCTGCCGGTCATGCGAACACAAGCGACCGCAGGCGCTGATCTCCGAGGAGGTCGGTCACTACGGTCCGACACGCGAACACAAACGACCGCGACTCCCGCCGGTCCCGGAAACGCGGGTCGATCGTGTTCGTACCTCGAACCCAACCGCCCCCACACCCGCCGTCACGAGCCGAGTGGGCGATTCTGTTCGCCCACCCTCGCCTCCCGCCTCAAAAAACCCGCCGTGAGTCGCCCGCAGTAGGTCGCCCGCCGTGAGTCGCCCGCCGCAAGTCGCCCGCCGTGAGTTCGCCCGCACTGGCCGCCCCCGGCGGGTCCGCCCGGAGGGCAAACGCCCGGGGATCGAACCTTTCCAGCGCTCAACGGTATCTCAAGCGTCATCCCGGATCCAAGTAGCCGATGGAGGTCGTGCGGATGGATGCGTTCCTTGCTTCCTTCCTGCTGAGGCTGTCGCTGTCCGTGTGGCTGCCGGTCGTGGCCCCGGCGCCGGCGCCCGCCCTGCTCGATGTCGAGCTGTCCGAGGAAGCGTTCGGCCGGAGCGGGGCGCTGCGGGCGGCGTTCGTCCTGCCGGGTGAGGCCGTCCCGTTCGATGTCCGCTGGCCCGAAACGCGTCCTGCGGATGCATGGTATCGCTGGATCCCCACGGAGGGGGATCCGACGCCAAGCCGTCCCTTCGGCGGCACCGATCCGCTGGTCGCACCCGACCGCGCCGGCACGTGGACGCTGGAGGTCGGTTCCACGGCGAGCACCCGCGCCTTCGACGACCTCACGCTCTTTGTGCTGGTGCCGGCGAGCGAGCAGCGAGGCGGGCTGCTGTACGGCTACCGCATCGGCGAGTATCCGAGCGCCAATGGCCGCTATGCGCCGCCCCAGGCCTACATTCGCGTCACGCCCGAGACGCAGCACATCCAGATCTCCGAGCATTTCCGGCTGCGCGAGTTCCTCACGCACGACCAGGCCAACGTGTGGCCGAAGTTCGCGGTCGTGGATCCGCTCCTGCTGGACAAGCTCGAGCTGGTCATGGATGAACTCGAGTCGAGCGGCGTGCCCGCGCGTCACATGATCGTGATGAGCGGGTTCCGCACGCCGCAGTACAACAGGAAGGGGCTGTCGCAGGGCAGGGCGGAATTGAGCCGGCATCAATACGGCGATGCCGCCGATGTCTGGGTCGACAACGATGGCGACTGGTACATCGACGACCTGAACCGCGACGGCCGGAAGAACCTGCGGGATGCGCGCGTGCTGCTCGAAGCCGTGGAGCGCGTCGAGCGGGCGCACCCCGAGCTGATCGGCGGCGCGGGCCTCTACGACGACAACGGCGCGCACGGCCCATTCGTGCACATCGACGTCCGCGGACGGCGTGCGCGCTGGTAGCATCGTAAGCCGCCTCATCGGAGTCGTGTTCCTCGCCGCGGCATGCAGCGGCGATGGGACCGGCCCGGGCAGTGGAAGTGGATTCACCGTCGTCGCAGTTGCGGGCGACGGCCAGTTCGGACTCCCCGGTGCGACGCTCGATCTGCCGCTGCGCGTCATGGTGCGCACGGCGACGGGCGCGGCCGCCTTCCAGCGCACGGTCGAGTGGCGGATCACGACCGGCAGCGGCGCGCTGCTCACACCATCCGAATCACAGACCGACATCGACGGCATCGCGACGACGCAGCTTCGCCTCGGTCCCGACACGGGCATGTACCGAATCGAAGCGCGCGTCGGTGGCGCTTCCGGCGCGCCGACATTCAGTGCGCGGGCGATCGTCGCACCCGTCGTCGCCAACGTCGAACCTGGGACAGCGCCGGCCGGCTCGACGATCACGATCACGGGCAGCCAGTTCAGCGCCGCGATCAACGAGATGAGCGTGCAGTTCAGCGGCATGCCGGGCACGATCCTGTCCGCAACGCCGACCACGCTCCAGGTCCGCGTGCCGGCGTGCGCACCGACACGCACGCTCCCGCTCGTCGTGCGCCGCGGCGCGGTCGCGAGCTCACCGGTTGACCTGCAGACCGTTGCATCGGCCGAAGCACCGCTGCAGCTCGCGCCGGGGCAGGGCATCCGCCTGAGCGGCAGCGAGCTCGCTTGCATCCGCCTGAACGCCGGACAGAACGAGCTCTGGCTCGCGGTCCCGCAGAATGCCGCGGCGGCTGAGGGGCCGTTCATGCTCTTCGGCATTGCGGCGCTCGCGGCAGGAACCGTCGCAGCACCGCCGTCGACGGTTTTCCTTACCGAACCACCGGCGACGACGTTCGCGCACGATCCCGAGCTGATGATCCGTCGGCGCGAGCGCGCGTTCGCGACGGGCGAACCGCCGCAGCCCGGCGCCGCGCCGCCGTTCGCTGCGGCCATGCAGGAGCCGCAGGTCGGCGACCGCCGCGACTTCTGGGTGCTGGACGAGGACACCGAGTTCGTGCGCATCACGGCCGAAGTGAAGGCCGTCACAGCGCACGCCGTGCTCTACCAGGATCTGAACGCTCCGTCCACCGGCCTGCTGCAGGACGATTTCAACGTCTTCGGCGCACTGTTCGACGATCCGATCTACGACGTCACCGTCGATGCGTTCGGTCTGCCGTCGGACATCGATGGCAACGGCCGGATCATCATCCTCTTCACGCCGCGCGTGAACGATCTGAGCGACGGCAACGGCAACAGCTTCATCGCGGGTTACTTCTACGGCTGCGATCTGGTGTCGAAGAGCCGCTGCGAGGGGACGAACCAGGCGGAGATCTTCTACAGCATGGTGCCGGACCCGTTCGGCGTGCACGGCATCCGCCACACGCGCGACGTCGTGCTGCGCACGGTGCCGGGCATCCTCGCGCACGAGTTCCAGCACATGATCCACTGGGGCCGCCTCGGCCGGCTGGACGACCTCTGGCTGTCGGAGGCGCTGGCGCACGCGGCGGAGGACCTGGTCGGCGACGAGCTGCTGGCACGCGCCGACACGCCACAGGCGGCCAACTTCAAGCTCCAGAACTTCGTGCGCGCCGTCACCTACCTCGAGGACGTGAGCGCCACGAGCGTCGTGAGCGAAACGCCGCCCGGCACACTCGAAATGCGCGGCGGCGCCTGGCTGCTGCTGAAGCACGTCGCGGCGCACTACGGCGGACCCGAGCTGCTCGGCCGGCTCACGGGCAGCACGCGGTCGGGCATCGCGAACTTCGAGGCGGAGACGGGGCAGGATTGGGAACAGCTGATCTCGGACTTCGCCGTCGCCATCTGGGCGGATGGTGAACCGGCGCTGGAGAACGTGGCACTCGACGAACGCTACACGTACCCCAACTTCGATGTGCGACGCGTGCTCGGACAGTTCCAGGGCGGATTCCCGCTCGTCCCGCCCGACTGGATCTGGTCCGATTTCCACGTGACCGGCGAGCTGCCCGCATCCAGTCAGAGCTACTTCCTGATGCGCTCCAACGTCAGCACGCTCGGACCGCTGAACCTGTCGATGGCAGGTTACTTCGGGGCCCCGTTCCTTCCGGGTACCACGCCGCAGCTCACGCTGCTGCGCGTGCGCTGAGCGCTACTCCACGCGTTCGAGCCGCGGGTTCTCGCGGTAGGCGCGCCCCACCTTCGAGACCGGCCGGCCGTTCACCTTCACCACATCCGCAGTGAAGTCGTACGCGTCGCGGAAAAGCGTTGAGCCGACGCCGTACGCATCCACGGGCACGTCGAGATCGCGGAACGTGCGGATCTTGTCCGCGTTGAACCCGCCCGATACCACGATCTGCACATCCACGAACCCCTCGGCGTCGAGTGCTGCGCGCACGTTGCGCACGAGCTGCGGATTGACACCGGTCGGTGTGAATGAACCCATCATGGGCAGGATCGAGCGGTCGACGAGTGTCTCGGAGGTGTCCAGTCGCACGCCCGCCAGCCTTGGTCCCAGCGCGCGCGCAACGGCCAGCGACGTACCCACGGAGTCGTTCTCGAAATCGACGAGCGCGATGATGCGCACGTCCTCGGGAATGTGACGCGCGAACGCCTGCGCGGCCGCGACGGTGTCGCCGCCGTACGCTGCGATCAGCGCGTGCGGTACAGTGCCGACGCCGCGCGATCCCCACCATGAGGCCTGCGCATCCGTCGACACGCCGATCGCGCCCGCGATGTGCGCGGCATACCCGTCGCCCGTCTGCACAAGCCAGTGGTCGTGGCGCGCGGGGAAGAAGATGATGGGCTTGGGCCACGCGGCCTCGACGACGCGCCGCGTGTTCGTTGCCACCTTCGTTCGGCGGCCGAGTACGCCGAGATACACCGTCTCGAGATGCGCGAACGCCGTGTACGGCCCGGTGATGTGCATCACGGGCTCCCACGGTTCGATGCGGTCGCCGTCCCAGAGCGCGCGCACGTCGAGGTCCGACCACGCGTATCCCTCCGTGAGACACAGCTTGAGGATCGCGATCGCCTCGTCGATGCCGCCGAGCCAGGCCTCCTTCTTCTGGAACACCTGCATCGTGACTTCGACGTCGGAGCCATCCGCGATCAGCACGTCGCGCGTGTAGAGGAAGTACTTGTCCGAGTAGTAGCCCTCGCGCATGCGCTGCACGGGGAGCTGGAAGATGGAAGGATCCAGCCGCCGGCCGGGGCGAAGCGGGGGCGGTGGGCCCCCGTCGGGTGAGGAAACGCGTGCGTTCATGGTTGTGGTTGTGACCGCGCGCGAACGTAGCCCGGCGCGCGGGGCGTGGCAATCACGGCAGGGCGGGCGGCCTGCGCCGCACGCTGCCGAGCTGGGTGAGCGCGACGCCGCCCAGCACGACGGCCGCGCCCACGAGCTGCCGAACGCTCGGTACCTCGCCCAGCCAGAGCCATGCGATCAACAGCGCCAGCGCGGGCACGAGATTGCTGAACGCCGCCGTGCGCGTGTTGCCGAGCACAGCAACGGCTGCGTACCAGATCAGGTATGCCACGCCGATGCTGAGTGCGCCCGCATAGGCGATCGCGAGCCATTCGTCGACGCCAAGCGTCGTGAAATCCAGCCGGAAGACGTCGGGCAGGCCGAGCAGCACCAGGCCGATCGCGCCGATCGTGAGCGTCCACGCCGTCATGTTGAGTGCACCGTAGGCGCGCACGAAGTTGCGGCTGCCCACCGTGTACGCGGCCCAGGCGAAGCTCGCACCGATCAGAAACGCGGCGCCGAGCAGCGTACCGTTGCCGGCCGTGTTCGCCGGAGGCACGACCAGCGCGATGCCCGCAGAGGCCGCCACGAGCCCGACCCACGTGCTCGCGTCGATGCGCTCGTGCCCGTTCCATGCGGAAAACAGCGCGGTCAGCACGGGCGTCCCGGCCAAGAGCACGCTGGCCGTACCCGCCCGCGTGCGCGAGATCCCGAGGATGAAAAAGAGCTGGTACAGCATGTTGCCGAGGACGCCGAGCGCGAGCACGCGCAGCCGGTCGCCGGGATCCGGCAGCCGCAGCCGGCCGTGCGCACGCAGCGCCACGAGAATCACAGCCGCGGCGAGAGGGAAGCGGAGCGCATTGAACGCGAGGGGCGGAACCGTCGCCAGTGCGTCCTTCGTTACCGAGAAGTTGAGGGCCCAGATGCCCACCATCAGAAGCAGCAGCCCCTGCGCCCGCGCCGGCCCCATGATCCTCCCGATTTCGAGTCGCGGGGAATGGATCGGGGCGGCCGCGCGCGCGCAATACCGCCTTGCCGCTGCCTCTCCGCGGCGGCTACCTTCGCGCCGGACGCGAACCGGGAGAACAGGATGGAGGGTCGGCTCTTCGAGGGACGGCGCGTGCTCGTATTCGGCGTCGCCAACGAGCGCAGCATCGCGTGGGGCATTGCCCGCGCCATGGGCGAGCAGGGTGCGCGCCTCGCCTTCACGTACGCAGGCGAGATCATGGAGAAGCGGGTCCGCCCCCTCGCCGAGGAGGCCGGCGCCGATTTGATCCTGCCCTGCGACGTCACCGACGACGCCCAGATCGACGCCGTGTTCGAGGCGGTCGAACAGAAATGGGATGCGCTGGACGTCCTCGTGCACAGCGTCGCATTCGCGAACCGCGAGGATCTGGAGGGCCGCTTCATCGACACCTCGCGCGACGGCTTCCGCACGGCGCTCGACATCAGCGCGTATTCGCTCGTCGCGCTGTCGCGGCGAGCGGCGCCGCTGCTGTCGAAGGCCGGCGGCAGTGTCGTCACGCTCACGTACCTGGGCTCGGAGAAGGTGGTCCAGAACTACAACGTGATGGGCGTGGCGAAGGCGGCGCTCGAGGCCAGTGTTCGCTACCTGGCCGCGGACCTGGGGCCCATGGGTGTGCGCATCAATGCCATCAGCGCGGGACCGATCAAGACGCTGGCGGCATCCGGTGTGAAGGGATTCCGCGGCATCCTGGGCGTGGTCGAGGAGCGGGCGCCGCTGCGCCGCAACGTGACGCAGGAGGATGTCGCGGGCGCCGCACTCTACCTGTGCGGCCCCTGGGGTGCCGGCGTGACGGGCGAGGTGCTGCACGTCGACGCCGGGTACAACATCCTGGCGCTCTGAGCGCTACTCGCGCTGGTCGGTGGGCGGCGGCGCAGGCGGCATCGGTTCTGCAGGCGGAACGGGCGAGCTGCGTGAGCGCTCATCGTGGCGCACGGGCGGCCGCCAGCGGTTGCGCGCGTACCATTCGCGCGTGATCTCCGCGGCTACATCGCGGCCGCCGAGCCCGAACGCGATGCCGGCCGCGAGTGCGGCCGCGCCGACGACGGCGATGAAGAACACGAGTACGATGTCCTGGGCGATCTCGAGCTGGTCGAGCGCCATGAACACCGCGAGGAGGATGATCGCAGCCTTCCCGGCGCGCGCCATCGTGACGGCACCGGGCAGCGCACCGGCGGAGGCGAGGATGAGGTCCTTCAGGAATTCGCCGAGCAGGATGCCGAGCGTGAGTACGATCACGGCGGCGATCACACTCGGGATGTAGGCGAGCAGCTCGCCGAAGAGGATGCTGATCGCGGTAATGCCGAGTGCGTTCGCGCCGAGGATGATCACGAGCAGCATGACCATCCAGAAAACGAGCTTCGCGAGGACCGATGACGGATCCAGCGTGGTGCCCGCGCGCTCGAGGGCTTCGGTGACGCCGCCCTCGCGCATCCAGCGGTCGAAGCCGATGCGGTGCAGCGCCGCATCCGTGCCGCGCTCCACCATCTTCGCGACGACGAAGCCGACCATGAGGATGCCCAGCGCGGCTGCCAGGCGTGGCAGGAACTCCATGATCTGGCGGATGCCCTGCTCGAGTTCCACCATCAGTGCATCGGGCATGCGGGTCCTCTGCGGGGAGTGGCCGGTGAACGCTGCGACGCGCCGCATCGCGGCGCAAGGGCGCTGATCGTGCGCGGCTTCGTCGACCGCAACGGCGGCCGGTGGGACGTGGTGCTCGGCCGCGAGTCGTTCGGCGCGCTGCTCGCCCTGTTCGTACCCGCCGGGCCCGCCGACGCGCGCGCCGTCCGCCAGGCGCCGCTGCGCGCCGTGGGGTATGACGAGGCGGAACGCGAGCTGGCGTCCCTCGATGACGCGGGACTCCAGTCCCTGTTCGATGGATCGAAACTGAAGGAGTCGTAACGACGATGCGAAGGTTCGAGGATGAGAACGGCCGGGGGTGGATCGCAGACGCGATCGAGGAGCGTACGCCGCGCCATCACGGCCGCTGGTACCTGATCTTCCGCGAGGACAAGGCGCATTCGGAGCCGCTGCCCATGCCCGAGATCCGCTGGCAGACGCACGAAACCGCGGCCCGCACCCTCGCCGCGATGTCTCTGTTCGAACTCCGGCGACGTCTCGCCGAGGCCCTCTCGCGCCATGCACCCCCCAGCCCGCGCCAGATTCGCGCCGGCGCGAAGACCGCGTGAGTCGCGACGACTTCGACGCGATCGTCGCGGCGGAGGGAGGCGAGCCGGCGTACGCGGTCGTGACCGCCGCGGTCGCGCCCGTCTACGACGAGCCGGTACTTCCCGCCGCGCTGATCTCCCAGCTCGTCATGGGGACGCGCGTCGACATCCTCGTCCGGCGCGGGAACTGGTGCCTCGTGCGCGGCGAGGATGCGTACCGCGGCTGGGTGCACGCCGGCTACCTCATGGAGGGCCCCGAAGAGTGGGCGATGGGGTGGGAACGCGGGACGGGCGCCGAACCGGTCGTGTCACTCGGGGCGGAGCTCGCCGACGAGAACGGCTGGGTCTTCGCCCGGCCGCCCTGGGGTGCACGCCTCTTCAAGTACGGCGGCCACTACGGCACGCCCGATGATCGTCGCGGCACCGTCGCCCGCGGCGAGATCGTCGACATCGACCGCCGCACCGACCGCTACCCGCCACGGGGCGAGAGCGTCGCGCGCACCGCGCGCGCATGGCTCGGCACGCCCTATCTCTGGGGCGGCGTCACACCCGCCGGCGCCGACTGCTCCGGCTTCGTGCAGGCGGTGTTCTGGATGCACGGCATTGCACTGCCGCGCGACTCCGATCAGCAGGCGGAAGTCGGCGAACCCGTTGCGCCGGGTGTCGAGTTCGAGAAGCTGCGTGCGGGTGACCTGCTCTACTTCGCGGAGAACGGCGGCAGCCGCGTCACACACGTGGCGCTCTCCACGGGCGGCGCGCGCATCGTGCATTCGGCGTTGTCGAATGGTGGCGTAGCGGAGAACGATCTGGCGGGGGAAGCGTCGCTCGAAATCCGGCTGCGCAAGGATTTCGTCGGCGCGCGCCGACTGCTTCCCGATGGATAGCTAGCGGACGCGGATCGTTCGTCCGGGGATGAGCCGCCGCGGGTTCAGCCCCGGGTTGGCGGCACGGAGTGCGGACACGGTCGTGTCGTACTGCTTCGCGATGCCGTCGAACGTGTCCCCCGGCTGGATCACGTGCGTGGTTGGCTGTGCGGGTTCGGGCGCGGCTTCCGCGGGCGCCTGCTCGGGTTCCGGTGTCGCGGGGTCCGCAGAGGGTGCGGCTGCCGGAACGTCGCCCTGGAAGCCCGGCCGCGTGAAGCCGGCGAGCGCCGCGCCGATCTCATCCTCGATACGCTTCGCGCGCCACGTGGACGGCACGTTGTTCGAGATGATGCTGAACGCGAGCACCTCGCCGTTGGCCGCGGTCACGTAGCCCGACAGCGCCGACACGCGTTCGATCGTCCCCGTCTTCGCGCGCAGGTTGAACGCGGCCGGCGTCCGCTGCATGCGACGCAGGCCGTCACGTGCACCGGCCTCCGGCAGTGTCGCGCGGTATTCCTCCCACATAGGTGACGCGCGCATGAACGAGAGCAGGGAAATGAGCGTCCCTGCGCTCGAACGGTTCAGCACCGAGAGCCCCGAGCCATCCGCCTGATGGAATTCGAGCGACGCGGACCCCGCGGCCTGCTCGAGTACGTGCGACACCGCACGTGCGCCGCCCTCCACCGTGCCGGCGCCCGCGGCGACGCGGCCGACGGTGCGGATCGTCTGCTCCGCCATCATGTTGTGGCTCTGCTTGTTGATGATCTCCAGCACTTCGCGCAGCGGCGGTGACTGGTGGATCGCGATGACGCGCAGCGGCTCCGCCGATCCGAACGCGGGCGCGAACACCGTCCGGCCCGTGACACGCGACTGCGCCGGGCTCGTCACCGAGCGCACCGTACCCGTTACGACGATGCCGCGCTCATCGAGCAGCTCGCGCAGCGCTGCGGCCGCGTAGCGCGCGGGGTCGGCGACGGGAACGTAGCGGACCACTTCGCGGGCATTGCGCGCGATGCGGCCGCGCACCACGAGTGGGCCATCGTACGACGTGCGCGTCACCGTCAGGCGCGTGCTACCGGACGCGGTCGTCGTCGCCTCGTTCACGATGCCGAGATCCTGTCCGCCCGGGACCGCGTCCACGATCGGCGGCTGGCCGGCCTCGGACGCGGGGGTGATGCGGACCATCGCGATGTTCTCGGCGAAGCTGAGCGCGCTCGCCGGCGCCGCGTACGACGCGTTGATGTAGCGGACGTTCCAGCCCTCGCCTGAGGACGACCCCTTGAAGTACGACGCGTCGCCGATCACATCGCCGCGCACCTCGTGGACGCCGAGTGCGGCGAGCGTGTCCGCAAACGCGCGGAAGACGTCCAGCTTGCTGCCGAAGCGGTCGGAGATCGTGGGGTCTCCCGTGCCGTACAGCACGAGGTCGCCCTCGAGCACGCCCGCGTCGACCGGCCCACCCGCGAAGAGGAAGGTGTTGAAGCGGAACTCGGGGCCGAGGAAGTAGAGCGCGGCCGCGGTCGTGAACAGCTTGATGTTCGACGCCGGCGCGAGCGCGCGGTCCGGATGGCGCGCGTACAGCGTGTCGCCCCGGTCGAGGGAGACGACGAGGACACTCCACTCATCGTTCCGCCAGTTCGCGCCCTCGATCATCCGGTCTACCTGGGCGCGCAGGTCCACCACCGCCGGTGACGACCGGACCGGTGACGCGGCCGGCTCGGCCAGCGCCTGGGCGTGCGGGGCCTGGGCGGTGGCCGGGGTCCCCAGCACCACCAAACCGACAACGAACGCGAAAAGCTTTCGCTTCATCGGTACCGTGTTCCGGTCCAATTCCTCTCCGGGCAAGCGCTGGCGCGCTTCCTGCCTGTCAGGCTGCAAGCGGGGGGCCACCTGAGGTGGCCTCGCGTGGTACCGGCAAGGGGCGTCATGCGTTCCGCGGACCCTTGCGCCGGAAGCCCATACTCCCGAGACTGTGAGAACGGACAGCCGAATGCCTTCAGGCCGCGACGCGCCACCCGACCCTCGTGGGGATGGATGCGTCGCGTTTTGCTTGCATCGGCGCGCCGCGTCCCCCGGTCCGGCACGAGCAACCTTTCAGCCGTCGAGGAGCAACGCATGTCCGAACCGCTGCGCGTCCTGATCGCCGATGACGAGGCGCTCCACAATCTGGCGCTGACCAGCCAGCTCGAGACGCTCGGACATCAGGTGGTGGCCACCGCGAGCAACGGCCGCGAAGCCGTCGAGCTCGCCCGCACCGCCAAGCCCGACCTCGCCTTCCTCGACATCCGCATGCCTTCGATGTCGGGGCCCGAGGCCGCCCAGGAGATCGCCAACGAACGGCCGATCCCCATGATCATCCTCTCCGCCTACAGTGACGGCCGCACCGTCGAAGATGCGGTGCGTGCGCCGATCTTCCACTATCTCGTGAAGCCCGTCGACCCCGATGACCTCGCGCCCGCCATTGCCGTGACGCGCGCCCGCTTCGAGGAGTGGATGGACGCGCGCCGCCAGCGCGACATGCTCGAGCTCAAGCTCGAGGAGCGGAAGATCATCGAGCGCGCCAAGGGCCTGCTCATGGAGATGCGCGGACTCTCCGAGCGTGATGCGTACCGCTTCCTCCAGAAGACGAGCCAGGACAAGAACACGGCCATGGTCGACCTGGCCCGCAAGATCCTTCTCGCCGCGCCGCTCCTCCAGAAGGAGTAGATGACGCGTCCCATGACCACCGCGACGGAGCCGATGCAATCGGAGCGCGAAACCCCCTCGCGTCCTCCGCCCACACGTGCGCCCGCGACCATCCTCGTCGTCGACGATGAACCCCTCGCCCGGCAGATGTTCACCGATCTGCTCGAGGCCCAGGGCTTCCGCGTCGTTCCGGTCGCGCGCGGGGAGGAGGCGTTTCGGTTCCTGGGCGAGGTCGACCTCGTGCTGCTCGATGCAATGCTGCCCGGTCGTGATGGCTGGTCGATCTGCCGCGAGATCAAGGAGCAGCACGACCCGCTGCTGCCCGTGATCATGGTGACCGCCCGCACTGCGCCCGACGACGTCGTGCGCACCTTCGCCGCGGGCGCCGACGACTACGTGGCCAAGCCGTTCCACGTGGCCGAACTGACCGCGCGCATCGAGTCCCGTCTGCGCGTGCATCGCGCCGAGCTGGCGATCAAGCGCGCGAACCAGCAGCTGCGCGAGCTCGCGGACCAGAACTACGAGCTGTACGAGCGCGCACGGCGCGACGCGGAGGAGCGCGCGCTGCTGCTGCGCGAGCTGGACCACCGCGTGCGCAACAACCTGTCCGTGATCATGGGGCTCGTCGGGATGGAGCGGAACCGCCGGCCGACCCGCCCGCCTGCCGAAGCTTTGACCAGCCTCGAACATCGGCTCCGTTCGTTTCTGCTCGTGCACGATGCGCTGCGTCGCGCGAACTACCACGGCGTGCACGTGCACGAGATCTCCGAGCGCCTCGCACAGAGACTGCGCAATGCCTGGGACCTCGACGGACACCTGAAGGTCGTCATCGAGGGCGACTCGCCGGTGCTGAACGAGAAGCAGGCCTTCGCCATCGCGCTGGTCCTCAACGAGCTGCTCACCAACGCGTTCCGGCACGCGTTCCCGAACGGGCGGAAGGGCACGATCTGGATCGGCTTCACCGAGAGCGACGGCATGGTGAAGCTCCGCGTCGCCGATGATGGACTCGGCAGCACCGCCGAGCCGAAGCCCGACGTCGTGGGCAGCGGCCGCTCCATCGTCGACGCACTCGTTCGGAACGAGCTCGGCGGGCGCGTCGAGTACCACAGCTCCGCTCGCGGCACCGAGGTCAACGTCATCTTCCCGGTCGCTTCCTGAGACGCCGCTCGCGCTTGCCGCGCGCGACTTCCGTGGCCAGTGCGTCCAGCTTCGGCTCCCAGAACGAGCGGAATCGCTCGATCCATTCGTCGGCTTCCTTCAGTGCGCTCGCATCCACCGCGTATATGCGACGCGTCCCTTCCGCCCGCACGCGCGCGAATCCATTCTCGCGCAGCACGCGCAGGTGCTGCGACACCGCGGCGTGCGTGATGCCGAACTCGTCCTCGATGATCTCGGCGATCTGGCCTGCTCTCTGCTCGCCGTTGGCTAGCAGCTCCAGGATCCTGCGTCGGACCGGGTCGCCCAGGATGTCGAGCGCGTGCAATCAGGCACCTTCCGGTTGGCCGGTGTAGAACGCCGTCGTCTTCGCCGCACGCCTGCGCGCAACGTCCGCGTCCTCACCCGCGGCGATCGCCGCATCGGCCCAGCCCTCGCTCGCGCCGATCGTGTAGCTGCGTCCCTCCGGCGATGACAGGAACGTCATCTCGTCGATCCGCTCACGCTCCGGATGCTCGAGGTGTAGCGCCAGCCCGAGCACGCCGAGGTCCCAGCCCGTTCCCACCGCGCCCGGGCCGAACGTGTCCCAGTGCTCGTCCTCGCGCGCGATGTGGATCAGCGTTAGCCGGCTGCGGCTTCCCTCGGGTGCGATGCGCACTTCCACCCAGCTAACGCCGCCCCCGAACTCCCACGTCAGCGACAGGAACTCCGGCGGATCACACTCCCGGATCGTCCCCTCCGCATTCCCCTGAATCGCGTACCGCCCGCCGAGGCGGAGGTCACCCGTCACCTTGCTGAACCACCGCTCCAGGCGCGCCGGCTGCGTTACCGCTTCCCAGAGGTCTTCCGCCGTGGTATCGAACGACCGCGACAGCTCAACTCCGCGCGCCGGCGCGCCCTCGTACTCGAGGTCCCGTACAGCGCGCGTGACCGCTCCCATGTGCCTGGCTACGTCGAAAAGCATCGGCCTCTCCTTAAGTGGTGGCTTTATTAAGGAAGAGATTAATTACGGGTGCGGGCGGTGTCAAGAACGAGTCGGGAGTCGGAAGTCGGGAGACTGGTTCGCTCGGTGAGGCGGCGTGCGAACGGGATTTACTGCGGGGCGGATTTCCGCGGTATCGCCTGGCGCGTAGCGGATCACCCGTCTTCCTGCGGGAGGAACGTCGCGGATTCGTGGGGGCGGCGCCGCCGATCGATCGGGTCTACGCCGGGGTGGGTCGACGGGCCCCTGCCACCCCCCGAACGCCGCAAACTCGTCAACGATAGCCGTTCGAATCGACCGTTTTGACGGCTTTGCGGCGCTATGCGCCGTGATCTGTTCAAGCGCCGGTTTTGCGGCTCACGCGTTGACGAGTTTGCGGCGGCGTCGCCTGGTTCCCCCGCCTGAAACGCCGCAAGGATGCCCTGCTCGCCCGCACCGGTCCGAATGATCTTTACCTGGGTCAAGCGCCGGTGTTCGAATCGGCCGTTCGACGCGTTTGCGGCGGCATTCGCCGTCAACGCGTCAATCGTCCCTCCTGATTATCCGCCGTTGACGAGTTTGCGGCGAGGGCGCCTGGGGTCCGCGTAGGACGCCGCAAACGTGTCAACCGCAGCTGCACTAATCGGCCGATCGACGCGTTTGCGGCGCCATTCGCCGTCAACGCGTCAGTCGACCCTCCTGAGAATCCGCCGTTGACGCGTTTGCGGCGGATTCGATCGGGGTCCGCGTAGGACGCCGCAAACGTGTCAACCGCAGCGGTTCGAATCGGCCGTTCGACGCGTTTGCGGCGCCATTCGCCGTCAACGCGTCAATCGCCCCTCTCGAGAATCCGCCGTTGACGCGTTTGCGGCGGAGTCGCCTGGCCTCGGCATGGCGGCGATTTGCGCGAAGGTGGACGAGTTCGCCGCAAGCGTGTCACCCGCAGCGGCTCGAATCGACCGTTTGACGATTTTGCGGCGCCATTCGCCGTCAACGCGTCAATCGCCCCTCTCGAGAATCCGCCGTTGACGCGTTTGCGGCGGAGTCGCCTGGCCTCGGCATGGCGGCGATTTGCGCGAAGGTGGACGAGTTCGCCGCAAGCGTGTCACCCGCAGCGGCTCGAATCGACCGTTTGACGATTTTGCGGCGCCATTCGCCGACGACGCGTCAATCGCCTCTCTCGAGAATCAGCGGTTGACGAGTTTGCGGCGGATCCGCCTGGGTCCGTGCAGGAGCGCCCAGAGGCGACGGAAACCACTCCAGACTCCCGACTCCCGACTCCCGACTCCCGACTCCCGACTCCCGACTCTCGACTCCCGACTCCCGACTCTCGGCTACCGACGCCCGGCTACCGACCCGACTCCCGACTCAGTACGCGCCCAGATACTGCTCGATCTCCCAGGCGTGGACCTGGGCGGTGTACTCGGCCCACTCCTGCTCCTTGGCGGCGATGAACTGCTGGAATACGTGTTCGCCGAGGGTGTCTTTCACGAGCGGGTCGCGGCGGGCGAGGATGATGGCTTCGCCGAGGTCGCGGGGAAGTTCCTGGATGCGGTACTTCCGGCGGTCGCGGACGGAGAGGTCGAATATGTTCTTGTCGATGGGCTCGGGCGGCTTGAGCTTGCGGCGCACGCCGTCCAGACCCGCCGCCAGCTGTACAGCGAGAGCAAGGTAGGGATTGGCCGAAGGATCGGGCATGCGGAGCTCGAGCCGCGTGCCGCGTGCGCGCCGTGCGGGCACGCGAACCATCGGCGAGCGGTTGCGGTGCGACCATGCGACGTGCACGGGCGCTTCGTAGCCCGCAACGAGTCGCTTGTAGCTGTTGACGAGAGGATTGGTGACGGCGCAGAAGGCGCGCGCGTGCTTCAGCAGTCCGGCCACGTACCAGCGCATCACATCGGAGATGCCGTCTTCCGAATCCGGATCGTGGAACGCGTTCTCTCCGTCGCGGAAGAGTGACTGGTGTGTGTGCATGCCCGAGCCGTTCTGGCCGTAGATGGGCTTGGGCATGAAGGTGGCGTGCAGCCCGTGCTGCACGGCGACATTGCGCACGACGAACTTGAACGTCGCGAGGTCGTCGGCGGTGGTGAGTGCGTCGGCGTAGCGGAAGTCCACCTCGTGCTGGCCGGGCGAAACCTCGTGGTGCGCGGCCTCGACCTCGAACCCCATCATCTCGAGCGCGTTCACGATGTCGCGCCGCGCCACCTCGCCCAGATCCACGGGCATCAGGTCGAAGTAGCCGGCGGTGTCGTGCGTGTTGCGCGTAGGGCTGCCGTCCTCCGCGCGGTGGAAGAGGAAGAACTCGGCTTCCACGCCCGCCACCATCTCGTAACCGAGCTTCGCCGCCGCCGCGATCTGGCGCCGGAGTACCCAGCGCGGGTCGCCCTCGAAGGGACGGCCGTCCGCGGTGTGGACGTCGCAAATCAGACGTGCGACCTGGTTGTCCGGATCCTCCCAGGGAAAGACCGCGTACGTGGACAGGTCGGGGCGGAGCACCATGTCCGACTCCTCGATGCGCACGAAGCCCTCGATCGAGGAGCCGTCGAAGGAGATGTCGCCGTCGAGGGCCTTCTCGAACTGGCTCTGCGGCACCTCGACGTTCTTGACCAGCCCGGTGATGTCCATGAACTGGAGGCGGAGGAAGCGGACATTCTGGTCCTTCATCAGCTTCAGCAGGTCGGCCTTCTCAGCCCCGCGCGTGCGCGGGCCCCCGCGGCCCGGCTTGACCTTGTGCTCGGGGACCAGGGGCCGGGGCCCGCCCGTTCGCTCCTTCGGCATCTCGCGACTCCTCATGAACTTGCGCCTCGTGACCCCGGCCCGGTGAACGGGGCAGGGGGCCTCAGGATGGCGTCCGGAATGCCGCGTTGTCAAGCCAAATGGTGCAGAAACGCCACATTCACCGTGACGCCTTGCATGGAATCCGGGGCTACCGTGCAGGCTGTCACGCCAGAAGTGGCCGAACGTCCATGGCTGGGGGTACGCTCCTGTTGCGGGCGGCACGGGGCTCGCATAACTTCCTCGGCGACGGCGCGCCCGGCGGGAGCGGGCGGCCGGGCCGGCGCACGGAGCGGCGGCCGGAACGGGATCCCCACCCAGATCGAGGTGCTTCATGCGGGGCGTGGCAGCGCGGTTCGACACACTGGCGGCGGTGCGGGGGTGGAACGCGAACGGGACGCTCGGGAAGCGTCCCGTGGGGATGGACATCGAGCGGATCTTCGGCGAGAGCACGTTCGGACTCGCGGAGATGAAGGCGCGGCTGCCCCAGCCGATCTACGACGCGATCGTGCGGACGATGCAGGAAGGCACAGCGCTCGAGCCGGGTGTGGCGGATGTGGTGGCGAAGGCGATGAAGGAGTGGGCGGTCGAGCACGGCGCGACGCACTACACGCACTGGTTCCAGCCGTTGACGGGTCTGACGGCGGAGAAGCACGACTCGTTCATCACACCGAACCGGGGCGGCGGTGCGGTTGCGGAGTTCAGCGGGAAGGAACTCGTGCAGGGCGAGCCGGATGCGTCGTCGTTCCCGTCGGGCGGATTGCGCGCGACGTTCGAGGCGCGCGGCTACACTGCGTGGGATCCGACGTCGCCAGCGTTCCTGATGGAGGGACCGTCGGGCTGCTACCTGGCGATTCCGACGGCGTTCACGTCGTGGACGGGTGAAGCGCTGGACCAGAAGATCCCGCTGCTGCGTTCGATGGATGCGCTGGACCGTCAGGCGCGGCGTGCGCTGGCGCTGCTGGGCGGAAAGGCGGAGCGCGTATCGGCGACGCTCGGGCCGGAGCAGGAGTACTTCCTGATCGATCAGGAGTTCTACTACCGGCGTCCGGATCTGGTGACGACGGGTCGCACGCTGTTCGGGGCGAAGCCGCCGCGCGGACAGGAGCTGGAGGATCACTACTTCGGCGCGATCGAGGAGCGCGTGCTCGCGTGTATGATGGAAGTGGAGCGCGAGCTGTACCGACTGGGCGTGCCGGTGAAGACGCGGCACAACGAGGTGGCGCCGGGTCAGTTCGAGATGGCGCCGATCTACGAGAACGCGAACATCGCGGCGGACCATCAGCAGCTCATGATGCTGATGCTGCGGCGCGTGGCGCGGAAGTACGGTCTGGTGGCGCTGCTCCACGAGAAGCCATTCGCGGGCGTGAACGGCAGCGGCAAGCACGTGAACTGGTCGCTTGGGACGGACACGCACAATCTGCTGGAGCCGGGGCAGGACCCGCACGACAACATGGTGTTCCTGTTCTTCTGCACGGCGGTGCTGCGTGCGGTGGAGCGTCACCAGGACCTGCTGCGCGCGGCGATCGCGTACGCGGGCAACGACCATCGTCTCGGCGCGAACGAAGCGCCGCCCGCGATCATCTCGGTGTTCCTGGGCGATCAGCTCTCGGACGTCTTCGAGCAGATCGAGAATGCCGGCAGCGCGACGTCGAGCCGGAAGGGAGGACTGCTCGGTCTGGGCACGGCCATCCTGCCGGAGCTGCCGAGCCACGCGGGTGACCGCAACCGCACGTCGCCGTTCGCGTTCACGGGGAACAAGTTCGAGTTCCGTGCGGTGGGCGCGTCGCAGTCGATCTCGTTCCCGGCGACGGTGCTGAACACGATCATGGCGGAGTCGCTGGACGAGCTGTGCAGCGCGCTCGAGTCGGAGCGGTCGAACGGCACGGACCTGAACGATGCGCTGCGGCAGCTGATTGCGGGCGAGGTGCCGAAGTTCAAGCGCATCATCTTCAACGGCGACGGTTACAGCGAGGCGTGGCACAAGGAGGCAGAAGCGCGCGGCCTGCTCAACCTGCCCAACTCGCTGGACGCGATCGTGCGGCTCACGTCGGAGAAGAACGAGCACCTGTTCGCGAAGTACGGCGTGCTGAGCCCGCGCGAGCTGGAGTCGCGGCAGGAGATCGCGTTCGATCAGTACTTCAAGACGATCAACATCGAAGGCGAGATGATGGCGGATCTCGCACGCACGATGATCCTGCCGTCCGCGATCCGCTACCTGAACGATCTGCTCGGGACGGAGGAGCGTGCGCGCGCTGTCGGTGTTTCCGGTACGGGCGTGCGCACCACGATCGATGAGGTCAGCGGACTCGTCGATGAGCTGACGGTGGCGATCGCCGGGCTGGTGAAGCAGAACGCCGAACTCGGCGGCGATACCGTCGAGTCGAAGGCGTTCCACATGCGCGACCACATCCTTCCCGCGATGGCGGCGGTGCGGTCCGTGGCCGACCGTCTGGAAAAGCTGGTACCGGACGACTACTGGCCGTTCCCGACGTACCGGGAGATGCTGTTCATCAAGTAGGGTCTGGAGTCTGGAGTCTGGGAACTGGGGTCTGGTTTACTGCGCGGTCGGCGGCGTGCGTCGCGTCGTGATTCGAGTGTTCGAGCGACGCGTTGAATTCGCGCTGCGCTGCCGTAAGCCAGACTCCAGACTCCAGTATCCAAAAAAAAAGCCCGCCAACCGGCGGGCTCTTTCTCAGGCGCAGGACTCGCAGCGCCCGACGAGTTCCAATCGGTAGCCCTCCACGGCGAAGCCGGGTACGGGGCCCAGACGGGCGAAGGTGTCGCCGTCCAGGCGGCCCGGCACATCGGTGACGCAGCCGCACACGACGCAGCGCGCGTGATGATGCGGATCGGTGCGGCCGTCGTAGCGGGCGGAGCCGTCGCCGTAGGTGAGCTTCAGAGCGAGGCCGCAGCCCACAAGGGTCTCGAGCGATTTGTAGACGGTGGCGAGGGAGATCTCGGGCAGCTGCCCACGCACGGCAGTGAACACTTCGTCCGCGGTGGGGTGCGTATCGGTGCTGACGAGGAAACGGTAGACCGCAGCGCGCTGATCGGTGTAGCGCTGGCCGTTCGCCTCGAGCGCCTCCCGCAGCAGCACGGCGGGCTCGTGTTCGGCGTCGTTGTGGATGACTTCCATCGTCGCTTCTTCGTACGGCGGCCGGGCCGTCATGCCTCGTTCGAGAGGCTCGCCGGCAGCGGACCCTGTGGGTAAGATTACCGGTGCCGCAGCGAGAGTGTCAAGCCGCGGCGCCCCCTCACCGAGCGACCGATGCAAGGAAGCGACAGCGGCACGCACAGTGTGATCGCGCTCCCGGCGGACCTGGTGTTCGCCTCGCGCATCCGCACGACGGCGCAGCAGGCGGGTGTCTCCGCACTCGTAGTCAGGACCGAGGCGGAGTTCGAGGAAGCGTTGCAGTC
Source organism: uncultured Gemmatimonadaceae bacterium (assembly GCA_964444685.1). Classification (GTDB taxonomy): domain Bacteria; phylum Gemmatimonadota; class Gemmatimonadetes; order Longimicrobiales; family RSA9; genus CAYUIG01. Next base: position 29,311 of record CAYUIG010000021.1, read on the forward strand.
GGAGCCGCGCGCGCTTGCGCTGATCGATCTCGATGCGCGCAAGGTCGACGCGCCGGCGCTCATCCGCCGGCTGCGGGCCGCAGGCGCGCAGAACCGCATCATCGCATTCGGCTCGCACGTGGCCACGGAGAGTCTCAAGGCCGCGCGTGAGGCCGGCGCCGACCGTGTCATGGCGCGCTCCGCGTTCGTGCGCGAGCTGCCGCTGTTGCTCGTGATGCCCGACCGCTGAACGCACGAGGGCGCCCGATCCGCGACCGGGCGCCCTCGACATGCACCGCTTCGAACGAACGCCTACGCGGCGTCCGCCTCTTCCTTCTTCTTGCAGTCGATGCAGTAGCGCGCGTGCGGCAGTGCATCGAGACGCTCGAAGTCGATCAGCTCACCGCACGAGTGGCAGAGGCCGAACGTGTCCGGCTCCTTGTAGAGGCGCCGGAGCGCTTCCTCGACGCGGTAGAGGTAGCGTCCCTCCTTGCTCGCGAAGAGCAGCATCTTCTCGCGCTCCATCGCGTCCGTGCCGAGGTCCGCCATGTGGTCCGAGTACGAGTACGAGTCGGAGTCGTTCTGCTCCGCCGACTGCTTCGCGAGCTCATCGAACTGCCCCAGCGAGCGCAGAGCGCGCTCCCGTTCGCGGAGCAGCCGCTTCTGAAGGTGCTCGATCTGCTTCTTCGTCAGCTTCTTCGCCATGGGATCCCGCTTCCCCTCGCGCTGCAAGGACGACCGCCAGACGTGGCGGATGGAATCCCGTAAGATAACGGCGCGAGTCCTTTCGATCAACGGTCGGCTCTAGGCCGTAACGAGCAGCCCGGTCGCGTACATGACGGCAAGGCCGAGGACGAGACCGGCGGCATTGAGGCCGGCGAATTCATGCGTTCCGCTCCACAGCCTGCGACCGAGTATCCACACCACCTGCGCTACGGCACCGACACCGATGGCGTAGAAGAGGGTGGTGAGAATGGGGGAGTACGTGAAGCCGCCGATCCACGCACCGAGGATGGTCGGTGCACCGGCGACGAGGCCGAGCGCGGCAAGCGCGCGCAGGCTGGGTCGCTCATCGGCGAGCGGCGCGACGATGCCGAGGCCTTCCGTCGTGTTGTGAATGAGGAAGCCGAGCACGAGGAAGGTGCCGAGTGCGATGGCGCCCGCCGAGTACGCCGCGCCGATGGCCAGACCCTCGCCCAGGTTGTGCAAGCCGATGGCGATGGCAATCAGCGTCGAGATGCGGAACGCCGCTGTGCCCTCGCTGCGGCGTCGCGAACTGAGTGCCTGGATGAGCAGCGGCGTGCCGATGGTGCCGATGAGTACGAGCCCGACGCCCTGGAACGCACCCGCGACCGCGCCGGCCGACGCGAGCGCGGCCTCGAACGCGTCGACGCCGAGGAAAACGAGCAGGCCGACGGTGAAAGCGAGAAAGAAGTCGACCCAGTGTCGGCGCACGGAACGCAGGAACGGCAGCCAGAGCAGTCCGAGGAAGACAGGTATCACGCCGACGTACACGCCGAGCAAAGCGAACGTCGTGAGGTAGCGACCGTCCGGCGTCGGCGTCTGCGTCGCGACGTCCACCGTCGCGTCGAACGTCACGCCCGTGCTGCTCACCAGCCGCACCGTGAGCGGCTCGCCTTCGACCCACGGATAGGGAACGATCAGTTCGCGCGTGGCGAGGCGAGGAAGGTGCGCGCCCTCCGGTGCGGTGAAGGGCCAGGTCGCATCATCGACGATCACCTGCGCGATCGTCACGGGCTCCGGTCCGCCGTTCACTACACGTACGCGCATCTCGTTTGCGGCGGGCAGCGTGATCCGTTCGATCGTCAGTTCCTCGACGGGCGGAAACGCGGCGCGCAACACGCCGAGCGGGCCGACACGCAGGAACACGAAGACGAGCAGTGCAAGCAGCGAAAGCGGCAGCAGTCCCTTCACCCAGGTCGGCACGCTGTGCGTCTCTTCTTCGGGCGTGGATGACGCGTGCGACCGAGGCACCGTATCCAGTCCGGCCTCACGCATGCAGCCGCTCCTTCACATCGAACAGTCCCATCCACCCCAGCTCGGCAAACTCGCTCTGATGCGCGTGGAACATGAACTTGCCCGGGAACTTGAAGCTGAACTCGAGCACGGCGCGCTCGCCCTGACAGAGCATCACCGTGTCCGTCCACTCGTAGCGCTCGAGGTTCGTTCCCGTGCGGTAGAGGCGGAAGAAGTTGCCGTGCAGGTGGAACGAGTTGATCAGATCGAACTCGGTGATGTTCGTCAGATACACACGCACGAGCTCGTTCATCTCGAGTTCGATGGGATGCGACTGATAGTGGAAGCCCACCGTGTTGACCGCGTAGACCTCGTTGTCACCATCGAAGTTCGTGTCGAACCCGTTCATCACCATCACCAGCTCGCGCGCGGGCGGACGGCCGCCCGGTGGATCGATGATGAACGTGCCGTACAGCCCTTTGTGAATGTGCCGCTTCAGCGGCATGGTGTGGCAGTGATAGAGCTGGAGGCCGAACGGTTCCGCGTCGAACTCGTACACGAAGCTGTCGCCCGGCTCGACGATCTCGAATACGCCATCCATGTTCGCGGCGTGGATGCCGTGGAAGTGGATCGTGTGCGGATGCGCGCTCGCGTTCACGAAGTTTACGCGCACGCGGTCGCCCTCCGTGCAGCGCAGCGTCGGGCCGGGCACCTGCCCGTTGTACGTCCAGGCGGGGAAGAACACGCCGGGCGCCACCTCGATCTCCCGGTCCACCGCCACCATGTCGTACTCGCGCAGCGTGCGTCCATCGGGCGTTGTGCTCACCCGCCCGGTGTCGAAGTGCGTCAGAAACGCCATCGGGTCGAACCCGCCCGGCTGCAGCGCGCCCACGGGCCCGCCATGCAGATGGGCGATGGATGCCCCATCGGGCGACTGCTCCCCCGACGCCGGCCGGACGCCCCGCAGCGCCGCGCCGCCCGCGGCCAGTCCGGCCGCCCCGATCGCTCCCGCCAGCAGCTCGCGGCGGGAAAGTCCCTGTTTTCCGTCCGTGCTCATGATCCCTCCTGAAATTTAGGATAGCCAAAAAATCTGCCTGAGTCAAGGATCATCGGGCTTGGCGAGGGCGGCGGGGCGGGGATACGTTGCGCCCGGACCCGGAGAGGAGAGTGCGGATGTCGTCGAACGAGCGGGCGTTGGAGGCACTGCTACAGGAGGATCGGCGGTTCGCGCCGCCGGCGGGTTTTGCGGCGGCGGCGAACGAGCGGGACGCGGGTGTCTACGCGCGCGCGAGCGCGGACCCGGAGGCGTACTGGGCGGAGTGGGCAGGTGCGCTGGACTGGTTCCGGAAGTGGGATCGCGTGCTGGAGTGGAATCCGCCGCATGCGAAGTGGTTCGACGGCGGCCGGCTGAACGCGTCGTACAACTGCCTGGACCGTCATCTGTCTTCGCGCGGTTCGAAGCGCGCGCTGATCTGGGAAGGCGAGCCGGGCGACGAGCGCACGTACACGTATGCGGAGCTGCACGCGGAAGTGTCGCGCTTCGCGAACGTGCTGAAGTCGCTGGGTGTGCAGCGCGGCGACCGCGTGGCGATCTATCTGCCGATGATTCCCGAGTCGGCGATCGCGATGCTGGCGTGCGCGCGCATCGGCGCGCCGCACTCGGTGGTGTTCGGCGGTTTCTCCTCGGAGAGCCTGCGTGACCGCATCATCGATGCATCGGCGAAGGTGCTCGTCACCGCGGATGGCGGATTCCGTCGCGGCCGTGCGGTGGCATTGAAGGAAGCGGCGGACCGCGCGCTCGAGGAGACGCCGACGATCGAGCACGTGGTCGTGGTGAAGCGCGGCGCCGGTCTGGATGCGCCGTGCGAGATGAAGTCGGGCCGCGACCACTGGTACCACGAGCTGATGGCGAACGCGTCGGCGGAGTGTCCGGCGGAGGCGATGGAGTCGGAGGATTTGCTGTACATCCTCTACACGTCGGGCACGACGGGGAAGCCGAAGGGTGTGGTGCACACGACGGGCGGCTACCTGACGCAGGTGTACGCGACGACGAAGCTGGTGTTCGATCTGAAGGACCACGACATCTACTGGTGCACGGCGGACGTCGGCTGGGTGACGGGTCACAGCTACATCGTGTACGGCCCGCTCGCGAACGGCGCGACGGTCGTGATGTACGAAGGTGCGCCGGACTGGCCGGACCGCGGCCGTTTCTGGGCGCTGGTGGCGAAGTACGACGTGACGATCCTGTACACGGCGCCGACGGCGATCCGTGCGTTCATGCGCTGGGGCACGGAGTGGCCGGCGAATCACGATCTGTCGTCGCTGCGGCTGCTGGGCACGGTGGGCGAGCCGATCAATCCGGAGGCCTGGATGTGGTACCACGAGCACATCGGCGGCCAGCGCTGTCCGGTCGTGGACACGTGGTGGCAGACGGAGACGGGCGGGATCATGATCACGCCGCTGCCGGGCATCACGGAGACGAAGCCGGGCAGTGCCACGGTCGCGTTCCCGGGGATCACGGCGGACGTGCTGGACGCGGAAGGCAAGCCGGTTCCTGCCGGGTACCTCGCGATCACGAAGCCGTGGCCTGGGATGCTGCGCACGATCTGGGGTGACGACGAGCGCTACCGTCAGAACTACTGGTCGCGCTGGCGCGACGTGTACTTCCCGGGCGACGGTGCGAAGCGCGACGACGATGGCTACTTCTGGATCCTGGGTCGGGTCGACGACGTGCTGAACGTCGCGGGCCATCGCATCGGCACGATGGAAGTCGAGAGCGCGCTCGTGGACCATCGCTCGGTTGCGGAGGCCGCGGTGGTCGGGCGTGCGGACGAGATGAAGGGCCAGGCGATCGCGGCGTTCGTGACGGTGAAGGAGGGCGTCGACGCCTCGGAAGCGCTGCGCCAGGAGCTGCGCGCGCACGTAGCGAAGAAGATCGGTCCCATCGCGCGTCCGGATGACATTCTCTTCGCAGCGGACCTGCCGAAGACACGCTCCGGAAAAATCATGCGACGTCTGCTGCGCGACATCGCGGAGGGCCGAGCGCTCGGGGACACGACGACGCTCGCGGATCCATCGGTCGTGGCGCGGCTCAAAGATGAGTACGAGGACAAGGAATAACAGCATCAACCGCCGAGTACGCCGAGGACGCCGAGAACTTCAACAGCAATTTCACCGCGGAGGGCGCGGAGGGCGCGGAGAACGAATCTTCTTTGGTTGGTTTCCGGTGATTCACGTTCGCGGTGAGGGTCAGACTTCAACGCGACGTTTGAATACCGGGAACAACAAAAATACTCCGCGTTCTCCGCGAACTCCGCGGTGAAACATTCCGTTGAAGTTCTCGGCGTCCTCGGCGTGCTCGGCGTTAAAGCGTTGTTCAGTCGCCCAGAGGATCGGTCGTTCTGGGATGCTTTGGACGCTCGTCCATGGGCGGCTTGTCGAAGCGCGGATGCGCGGGGATGCCGACGGAGACCTTGCCGCCGGGGAGATCCTTGGTGGCGAGGCCCAGGGCGCCGATCATGGCATCGGGCTCCATGTGGACGCCGGCGAGGATGGTGGCGTGGTAGGTGATGCGCACGCCGTCGCCGAGGATGGTGACGGGGGAGCGTACGTCGCGCTGGTCGCCGAGATCGTGGGTGTGGCTGTAGACGTTGGCGAAGTCGGCGATCGAGACCTTGTTGCCCATCCGGATTCCGCCGCGATCGTCGAGCAGCACGAAGCGGTGTACGACGCAGTCGTCGCCGACCTCCATGTTGTAGCCGAACGAGAACTTCACGAACTGGAAGCACTTGAAGTTCTTTCCGCAGCGTCGGAAGATGTGGCGGGCGAGGACGCGGCGGAGCTTGACGCCGAGGTGGATGTTCTCGCCGGCGGGCGACTTGTCGAACATTTCCCAGAGCCAGAGGAGCGGCTTGACTCGTGCGAAGGCGTCGGCGTCGACGTCGCTGTAGTACTCGGGCTCCAGGGTGACGTTGCGGGGATCCATCTGGAGGAGGCCGATGCGGACGTCCTCCGGCAGGGTCTCGGGGTCCGTGTCGCGGAGTCCGGGGTAGTAGAGTCGGGTCAGGACCCGGCGGCAGAGTTCGTTGCGGTCGCAGTCGGGTTGGTCGAGCTCTTCGGCGATGGAGCCGACCCACCGGTCGTAGGCCGCCACGGTGTCGGCCGGAAGTTCGACGGGCCGGAGCGGAAGAAATCGGAAGGCCATCGGTCCTCGCAGTCGGAATCGGCGCTGCGGGGCGGAAGGTATTCGGCGGAATGGTCGGCTGCAACCGTGCGGCGGGCCGGGTCGTAAGGGGTGGAGACAGTGAATCCGGGATCGACAGGAGCGGGCATGCACGATGTGCTGAAGGAACGGATCTGGAGGCGGCTGGAGGTGCTGCCGCCGGCACAGCTCTACGAGGTGCTCGACTTCATCGAGTTCCTGGAGGCGAAGTACGCGAAGGATGCGGCGCGGAAGCCGGACGGCTTCCAGCGGTTCGCGGAGCGTCTCGAGGACGGGCTGCGGGTGCGGTCGGTCGCGCCAAAGGTGATCAGCGGCACCGTCGGCCTGCTCGGCACCGCGCGCAAGGTGGTGCGTTCGGTCGGTGACGCGGGCCGCGACCTGCTGGGCGCGCTGGAGTCTCCGTCGCCGTCGTCGCCGCCGGATCGGCCGCGCCTCGAGCCGCCGGCGGTGGATCGTCCGGCGCCGGCCGAGGGCAACGGCACGTCGCCGGAGGGACGGTGAAACGGCGTCGGCGCCGCGTGCTGAAACGGCGGCGACCGACGCCGCGCGGGCTGGCACGTTCGCTCGTACGTGAGCTGCCGAAGTTCCTGAAGCTGATCGTGCGCCTGATGCGCGATGCGCGCGTGTCGATGGGGGATCGCATGCTGTTCGGCGGCGTGCTCGTGTACGTGCTCACGCCCGTCGATCTCATTCCCGACTTCCTCGTCGGACTCGGGCTCGTCGATGACCTGTACCTGATCGGGCTCGCGCTCGCGCGCCTGCTCGGGCGTGCGGGGCACGACGTGCTGATCGAGCACTGGGACGGCAACCCGGAGCAGCTCGGCTACTTCATGGAAGCCGTGGAGGACCTGGGACGTCTGCTGCCGCGCGGTGTGCGGCGCGTACTCGGCGGTGCGGTCCGCGAGGAGACGGCGTGACGGCTTGACACTGCGCGGCGGGGGCCTCTACCTTCCCGCATGGAAAGACCAACGTACCTGCATGCGCCCGCGTGGCCGCCTCCCGAGGGGAGGATGGGCCGGCGGGCGCTCGACGTTTCTGCCACGATATGATCGATCCCGACGCGCACCCGCGCTTCACTCGACGCGGGCTGACCTTCGACGATGTGCTGCTGGTCCCCGCCCATTCGGAAGTACACCCCCGTGACACCGATGTCCGCACGCGCCTGACCGCGCGCATCGAGCTGTCCATTCCGCTGCTCGCGGCCGCAATGGACACGGTGACGGAATCGCGGATGGCGATCGCGATCGCGCGTGAGGGCGGCATCGGCATCATCCACAAGAACATGCCGATCGACCGGCAGGCATCCGAGGTGGATCGGGTGAAGCGGTCGGAGAGCGGCATGATCCTGAACCCGATCACGCTCACACCGGAGCGGTCGATCCGCGATGCGGTGCGGCTGATGGAGAAGTTCTCGATCAGCGGTGTGCCGATCGTGGATGAGGAAGGCCGGCTCCAGGGCATTCTGACGAACCGCGACCTGCAGTTCGAGACGCAGTTCGAGCGGCCGATCCGTGATGTGATGACGCGCGAAGGACTGATCACGGCTCCAGTCGGCACGTCGCTTGATGAAGCCGAGCGCATCCTGCACAGGGAACGCATCGAGAAGCTGCCCGTGGTGGATGCAGACGGGACGCTGCGCGGTCTCATCACGGTGAAGGACATCTTCAAGCGGCGGCAGTTCCCGAACTCGTGCAAGGACGAACACGGCCGGCTGCGCGTGGGCGGCGCGATCGGCACGTCGGCGCAGGAGCTGGATCGTGCGCGTGCGCTGCTGGACGCGGGCTGCGACCTGCTGGTGATCGACACCGCACACGGCCATTCCGCCGGTGTGCTGATCGCACTCGAGCGTGTACGCGCCGCATTCCCTGACGCACAGATCGTGGCGGGTAACGTGGGCACCGCGGAGGGCGCGCGTGCACTCGCGGAGCGCGGCGCCGATGCGGTGAAGGTCGGCATCGGTCCGGGCTCCATCTGTACGACGCGCGTCGTCACGGGTGTCGGCGTGCCGCAGCTCACCGCGGTGATGGAAGCCGTGGAGGGCGTGAAGGGAAGTGTGCCGATCATCGCCGACGGCGGCATCCGCTACTCGGGCGACATCGTGAAGGCGATCGCCGCGGGCGCCGCGTGCGTGATGATGGGTTCGCTGCTCGCCGGCACCGAGGAGAGTCCGGGCGAGAGCTTCCTGCTCGAAGGGCGCCGGTACAAGACCGTGCGCGGCATGGGCTCGCTCTCTGCGATGGAGCAGGGCAGTGCCGACCGCTACTTCCAGGAGGAGCAGGCGCAGGACACGCGCAAGCTCGTACCGGAAGGGATCGAAGGCCGCGTGCCGTACAAGGGGCCCGCATCCGATGTCGTGTTCCAGCTCGTGGGCGGCCTGCGCTCCGGCATGGGTTACGTCGGTTGCGCGAACATCGAGGAGCTGCGAACGAAGCCGCGCTTCATGCCGATCACCGGCGGCGGCCTCCGCGAATCGCACCCGCACGACGTCGCGATCACGAGGGAGGCCCCGAACTATCATCTATAAGGGTCTGGTTGCTGGGAACTGGTTCCTGGAGTCTGGTTTTTTTGCCAGTGGATTCGAACCAGACTCCAGACTCCAGACTCCAGTCTCCAGAAACGGGAACGGACCTTGCCGCCGTAAGCCACGGAACCCCAATCGAGGCATGGTCGATGATCGCACAGGAAATCCGCATCCTCGCCGATCGGCCCGTAACGGATCGGGCGGTGGTCTCCCTGTTCCTCGACATGAGCGTGAACGCTGAGAACAAGCGCACGCATCACGTCTTCCTCAACAAACTTCGCAGTCGTCACGCCGAAAACGCGGAAGCGCTGAGTGCGTTCTTCGAACGCGTGGCGCGGTGGCTGGGTTCGCAGTTCGAGGAATCGAATCGCGGCGTTGCACTGTACGCGGAACTCGGCAGCGACTGGTTCCACACCGTGCAGCTGCCGGTGCCACTGGAGAACCGGCTCGAGGTGGGTGCGCGTCCGGTGATCGAGCCGCTGGTGCAGGCAGACGCGGAGAATCCGCTCTTTGCTGCCGCGCTCGTCGATCGCGAGCATCTGCGGCTGCTGGCGATGCGTATGGGTCGCGTGCTCGACGAGCGCGCGTTCAATCCGGATGCGGAGGATGTGCCGCACGACGTGCAGGCGGGCGGCTACTCGCAGAAGGACATCCAGAAGCGGAAGGCGGAGGAGACGCGGCAGTTCTTCCGAGACTTCGCGGAGCGGATGATGGAGTTCGACAAACGCCATGCTCCGCAGCACTGGATCCTGCTGGGGACGAAGGAGAACGTGCAGCATTTCCGCGAGTACCTGCCGGACTCGCTCGTCAACAAGGTGGCGGGCACGGCGCACGTGCCGTTCGATGCGGCCGCGCCGGAGATCGTGCAGCGGCTCACGGTGGTGATGGAGGAAACGCGAGCGCGGTCGGCCGCCGAGGCGGTGGAGCGGACGCGGGAACGGCTGCGTACCGGTCACATGGCGGTGCGCGGGATGGATGACGTCCTGGAGGTGCTCCAGGAGGGGAAGGTCGCGGGGCTGGTGGTGAGCGGGGAGGCGCCGCGGAAGGGCGCGGAATGCGCCCGCTGCGGATTCCTCCTGGCCCGTGCAGACGGGGCGTGCCCGTACTGCGGCGGTGAGGTCCGGGACGGGGTGGACCTGGTCGAGGCGGTGCTGCGGATCGCGGCCCGGCGCGACGTGCCCGTCGAGTTCGTGGATGATGGGGCCCTCGGCGCGGGCAGCGGGGTGGGCGCCCTGCTGGCTTTCTGACTTGACAGGGGGTGAGGCCGGAGGGTATCATGCCAATCCCGCAGCGTCTCTCCCCCGGCATGCATTCTTTTCACCGGTGACCCCTTGGGATCCAACCCCTTTACCGGGACCGACGCGCTTGCCGGTCTCACTGAATCCCTGAACGCCCTCCCGGGCGTATCCGAGGTCGTCGTCGACGAGGCCGCCCGCCGCATCTGGGCCATCTGCGACACGACCGGTTCCGCCCACACCGCCCTGATCCTCGGCCGGGAACAGCTTTCCGCTGCCGGCTATCAGGATTGGGCGCTCGAAGCCGCAGCCCGCGCCCGGCTGGACCAGGGGAGGACCCGCTTCGTGGGCATCCAGGCGATCGTCGAGCCTGACAACCGCATACGTGCACGCGTCACCCTCGAGTGGGGCGGCAAGGAGTACGTGGGTGAGGCCGTGGGTGAGAAGGGCGACGCGATCGAACTGCGTACCGCGGCGTCCGCTGCCCTCAACGCGCTGGAGTGCGTGATCGGCCAGCCGCTCGGGATCCGTCTCGTGGGCGTGAAGCACGTGCGCGCCTTCGATGCCGATCTGATGGTCGTCTCGCTGTACCGGGCGGGCGCGCCGTCGCAGAAGCTGCCGGGTGTGGTGACCATGGGTGAGGACCCGCGTCGTGCGGCAGCCCTCGCCGTTCTGAACGCGCTGAACCGGACGCTCGGGAACTACCTGGCCACGCGCTGAAACTCCGCCCGGCGTTTCGTGTAAGCCTCTTACAGTCAAGAAGTTGAAGGTTGACTCGCCGCGTCCCCCCAGGCGCGGCGGAGGAGGCGCAGCATGCAGCAGTCCCCGCGTCCGAAGTACGGCCGTACCCTGCTCGTCGGTGCCCTGATGATCCTCGCCGCGGGTGGGCTCGCGTGGCGGAGTGTGCAGGGCCCGCTCGAAGCACCCCCTATGGAATCGCTGCTGGAATCCGCGCCGGCGGAGGCACTGGCCGTGAAGTCGGACGGTGAAACGTCGCATGAATCCGAGTGGGACATCACGGTCACACGGAACACGGCGGTCGATACCTGGATCGATTTCCTCACAGGCCGCAACCATGACCGCACGCGGCTCTGGCTGGAGCGGAGCGGGCGGTACGCGGAGCTGATTCGCGGCGAGCTGCGCGCGCGCGGCATGCCGCAGGACCTCTTCTATCTCGCGCTCATCGAGAGCGGCTTCTCGCCGTATGCGCGCTCGAGCGCATCGGCCGTGGGGATCTGGCAGTTCATCGCGGAGACGGGGCGCCGCTACGGCCTCGAGGTTTCGCGCTCCGTGGACGAGCGGCGCGACCCGGTGCGCGCGACGCACGCGGCGCTCGACTACCTCCAGGATCTGCACGAACGCTTCGGCAGCTGGTACCTCGCCGCAGCGGCGTACAACACGGGCGAGAATCGCGTCGATCGCATCCTGCGCCAGCGTGCGCGCGGTGCGCGCGGCGACGACTCGCTGTTCTGGACGATCGCGCCGCACCTGCCGCGCGAGACGCGCAACTACGTGCCGCTGATGCTGGCCGCGGGTCACATCGCGAAGGACCCGGCGAAGTACGGCTTCCACGATCTCGAGTACCACGAGCCGCTGGCGTTCGAAACCGTGTGGGTGCCGGCGGAGATCCGGCTCGCCGATGTCGCCGAGGCCGCACGCGTCGAAGCCGATGTGATCGCGGAGTTGAACCCGCATCTGCTGGACGGCCGTACGCCCTCCGGGCGCGCCCGGGACGTGCGCGTGCCGGTGGGCCGGTCGGAGACGTTCGCGGCGAACTTCCCGGAAGTGTACACACGTGCGCGCCTGGCGAAGGCGGAGACGCCGGAGACCGAGCAGCATCGCGTGCGTCGCGGTGAGACGCTCAGCCACATCGCCGTGCGCTACGGTGTGAGCGTGAACGCACTGCGCGCGGCCAACGACGGCATCTTGCCGCACCGTCTGCGCGCCGGCGCCGTGATCCGCGTCCCGACCGATGGGGCGACATCGCCCCGCGTGCATCGCGTCGCAAGCGGCGAAAGCCTGTGGACGATCGCGCGTCGCTACTCGCTCAGTGTGCGCGAGCTGCGCGCTCTCAACGGTCTCGGCGGCCGCAGCGTGATTCATCCGGGGCAGAGTCTGCGCGTGAGAGGCTGAGCGTGGCGCGCGTCGTGCATCCGCTCGTTCCCAACCCGAACCGGAGCGACGCGCGATGCACTGGGTGAAAGTGACGAACCCGTTCTACGACCAGTCGAGGCGGTACGCAGGCAAGGTCGGCGAGGTCGTCGGCCACTGGGGTCCGGAGAACAACACAGCCGGTCGCGACGGCTTCCTCGTCGAGTTCGACGATGGCGAGATCGTCGGTATCGCCGAGAATGAGGTTGAGGAAGTCGACGGACCTGAGATTGGGTAGCGGGCGACGTACGACGGGCGACGTACTCGGGCGACTTACGGCGGGCGACATGCTCGGGCGACTTACGGCGGGTTACGGCGGGCGCACACAATCGTCCGTCCGCCGGTCTGCTGGGAATCCGAGGTCGGTTTGGCTCGCTGGGCGAACACAATCGTCCGCCACCGATCGGGCTAGCGGGAAGCGGGGGCGATTGTGTTCGCTGGTCGAGATGAAGTGACCATTCGCGAAGATGATCGCGGCTAGCGGACGGTTGAGTTCGCCAGCCCGCCGCACAACCCGCCGTGAGTCGCCCGCTATCTGTCGCCCGTCGTGAGTCGCCCGCCGTTCGTCGCCCGATTGATTCCGCGCATTACGGAAGCGGCATAGCCATTGGCCGGGTCACCGCCGGCGCTGCGGATGCTGTCGACGCGCGTGGGTCCGCGGTTGTAGGCGAGGAGTGCGAGCCGCAGGTCACCGTCGAACTGCGCGAGCAGCTGGCGGAGGTAGCGGAATCCCAATCGCAGATTCGTGTCCCCATCGAACAGATCGCGGATGCCGACGCCCGGCTGCAGCCATGCGGCGGTGCTGGGCATGACCTGCGTCAGACCGACCGCTCCGGCGGAGCTCACGGCATCGTGGGTGAAGTTGCTCTCGACGCGCACGAGCGAAAACGCGAGCTCGGGATCGACGCCTTCCTCGAGCGCTATGTCGTGAATGCGCGAAGCGAGGTCGACAGGGATGTCGTGCTTCTTCGCGTGCTCGAAGATGCGTTCGAGCCGCTGCATTTCGAACTCGAGGAGCGTGAGCTCGCCGGCGCGGGCAGCGGCGAAATCGCGGGCGAGGCGGACTTCCTCGTGCATCCGGGTCCAGGAACGGAGCATCCCCGGGATGGCGATCGCGGTGCCTACGGCGGCCCCCATGAGGGCGAGCCGGCCACCCAGCCGGATGGCCGAGGCGTACCGCGTCCAGGTGTCATATAGCCTGAGCAGCCACTGCGGCCGAAGCTGCCTCTCCCACTGTCGCACCATCGGCGATGCGAGCGCCGGCGGCGCGCGAAACACACGCGCGTCGGTCTGCATGGACCTCCGGGATCTGAGTCGGGGGAGAGACTTCCGGCGGGTACATCCACGATACCACCGGGGGGCTCAGGGGGACAAGCGGGACGTTGGTAACCCGTTGTGCCGCAATGTGTTTTTGGTCGCCGGGCGGTATCTGGCGGTCAGCGGTCGGGAGCCCGCCAGTCCCCGCTCCGGCCGCCCGACTTCCGGGTCACCCGGACCCCCTCGATGCGCAGGTCGCGGTCGATTCCCTTGAGCATGTCGATGGCGGTGAGGAGGGCCACGGCCACGGCGGTCAGGGCCTCCATCTCGGCGCCGGTCCGGTCGTGGGCGCGGATGGAAGCAACGGCCCGGATCGAGGGCGGATCGTCCTCGATCGAGAGCTGGACGTCCATCCCGGTGAGGTGGATCGGGTGGCAGAGCGGGATGAGGTCGGGCGTCTTCTTGGCGGCCTGGAGTCCCGCGATCTGCGCCACGAGGAGCGGATCACCCTTGGGAGTGCGGCCGGCCCGCAGTGCTTCGAGCGTGCCCGCGGATACGAGCAGGCGCCCTTCCGCTTCCGCGACGCGTTCGGTGGTGTCCTTGGCGCCGACATCGATCATGCGCGGTCGGCCCTCGGGGTCCTGATGGGGCAGGCTCATGCCGGTACCACGGAGGTGAGCTCGCGTCGCAGCTCGCGCAGGAGCTGTGAGAGTGCGAGCTGCGGGTTCACGTTCAGCTGCGTCAGCCGCAGTGTTTCCTCGACGGCGCGAATCGCGCGTACGGGTGCGTCGCCGGAAGGGAGGGATGCGGCGGTCTTGCGCAGCCAGTCCACGGCGTCGGTGTTGACGACGAGGTCGTCCGCGCCGGCCGCGGTCGCGGCGAGGTCGCGGATCCAGAGGATGAGCGCGTCGAGCATCTGCGAGAACGCCCCGCGTGCACCGGCCGGTGCATGTGCGAGGGCGAGCCCGTGACGGGCGGCATCACTGCGTGCGAGCGCGGCTTCGAGTACGGCGCGCGCCTGGTGTCGCAGCTCGTCGAGCGGGCCGGGCGCGCCGTCGACGGGCAGGAACGCGAGTGCGCGGCCGATGGATCCTTCCGAGAGACGTGCGACGCGTTCGGCGAGTTGCGCATCGGTGCCGAGCTCGCGGAGATGCAACGCGACCAGATCGGTCGGCAATGAACGCAGCCGGATCGGCTGCATGCGCGAACGGATGGTCGGCAGCAGCGCGTCGGGATCGGCGGCGGTCAGGATGATCGTGGTGTCGGGCGTCGGCTCCTCGAGCACCTTCAGCAGGGCGTTAGCCGCTTCCTGGCTGGCCTCCTGCGGAACGAGCGCTTCCGCATCACCGACGATGATGACTTTGCGCGAGCCCATCGCGGGTCGTGCGGCGGCGATGCGGCGCAGCGCCTGCACCTGCCCGAGATAGATCCCCATCGGATCACCCGGGACGATCGGCCGCTGCGGGTTCTCGCGGCGCGCAGCGATCTCTGCGTAGCGCGCTTCCTCGAGCGCATCGATCATGCGTTCCGGTCCGCCGGACACCTTCGGCCGCGGCATCGGGAAGAACCAGTGCAGGTCGGGATGCTCCAGGCGACGTGCGAGTCTGCACGAAGGGCAGCTGTCGCAGGGGCCGTCGGGCGTCGGCCGCGCGCACAGCAGGAGCTGTCCGATCCAGAGTGCAGTGCGCTGCTTCCCGACGCCGGCCGGGCCGTGCAGCAGCAGGGAGCCGGGCAGCCCGCCCGCGCGCGCGGCCGCGAGGATCGCACTGCGTTCGGCGTCGTGGCCGCGCAGCGGTCCGAGGCCGGTCAACGTCCCCGCTGTCGCAGCCATGCGAGCGGGTCCACTGCCTCCGCCACGCCGCCGGCGCGCACGGGTGCGCGCACCTGGAACTCGATGTGCGCGCCTTCCGGCGTCTGTTCACCACCCACGGTGCCGACCACCTGCCGCGCGGATACCGTCTGGCCTTCGCGCACGCTGATCGACTTGAGGTACATGTACAGCGTGTAGTAACCGCCGCCGTGATTCACCATCACGGTCGGGCCGTATCCCTCGAACGGACGCGCGAGCACGACGTCGCCGCCCTCGACCGCGCGCACCGGCGTGCCGGGAGCCGCAGCGATGCCGATGCCGTTGTTGCGCAGCGCGATGCCGTTGGGCCGCCGCTCGGGTCCGAAGCGGTAGATCACATCGCCTTCCACGGGCCACGACAGCGACCCGAGCGAGCGCGTGGTGACGGTTCCTTCACGCGACCCGCCTTCGCGGCGGCGCTCTTCCTCGAGTCGAGCAATGAGGCCCGTGACCGATGCTTCGTCGCGTGCGAGCTGGCGCAGCCGCTCCTGCGTCACCGTCTGCGCCTGCCGGTACTGTCGCAGTGTGCGGTCGCGCTGGTTCACCAGCCGCTGCAGCGACGCGAGCTCCTGCTCCTTGTCCTGTCGCAGCGTCTCGAGCTGCGCGAGCGACTCGGACAGCTCCTGCTCCTGCGCGGCGAGCTCCGCCTCGAGGCGCCGGACGTCATCGAGGATCAGGCGGTCGTAGGATGTGATGAGGTTGAGGTATTTGTAGCGCGTGAGCAGGTCACCGAAGTTCTCCGCGCTCAGCAGTACGCGCACCGCGTGCAGCGGCCCGCGCTTGTAGATCGAGCGCAGCCGTTCGCGCAGCGCGGTGCTTCTACCGCTCAGCCGTGCGCGCGTTTCCTCGAGGCGGTACTGCGTCGTTTCGACGTTCGTGAGCAGGACGGCGGCCTGGAAGTCGAGCTCGCGCACGACGGCGGCGGACGCGGTGCGCTGGCGCGCGATGTTGTCCAGCTCGCGCGAGGCATCGCGGACCCGCGTGCTGAGCGTGTCCATCTCGGCCTGGAGGCGTGCGCGCTGCGCGCGGATGGAGTCGAGCCGCGCCTGGCTCTCGCGCAGACTCTGCTGCGCATCCTGCGCGGACAGCGGAGCGACGAGTGCCGCACTCGCGATCAGTGCGAGCAGGAAGCCCCTCACACCGTCCTCACGTAGCGGCGCACGGCGAGCGCGCTCGCCGCGACGCCGAGGAGTGCGCCGAGGATGAGCCCCGCCACGATCCACATGTCGGGCAGCCACTCGAGCTGGAACACGGAGCCGGAGAGCAGCGCGTAGACCAGCCAGGTGGCGAGCAGCGCGAGCAGTCCGCCGAGGAATCCGGTGATCAGTCCTTCGACGAGGAAGGGGCGCCGGATGTACCAGTCGGTGGCGCCGACGAGCTGCATGATGGAGATCTCGTCGCGGCGTGCGAAGATGGCGAGGCGGATGGCGGCGCCGATGATGACGGCGGCGACCGCGGCGAACGCGGCACCGAGCACGAGTGTGGACGCCGCGGCAACGCGGCGCAGCAGGTAGACCTTGTCGAGCCAGTCGTCGCCGAAGTCGACATCCTCGACGAAGGGCAGTGCGCGCGCGCGCTCCGCGATGCTGCGCACCTCGGCCGCGTCCTGGCGGTTGGGGTGGAGGGCGATCTCGATGGAGGCGGGCAGCGGATTGTCCTCGATGCCCGCGAACACACCCTGGAACTCGGGCAGCTCCTCCTGCGCGCGCCGGAGCGCTTCCTCGCGGGAGACGTAGCGGACGTCGCGGATGCTCGGGTCCCCGCGCAACTCCGCCATGGCCGCTTCGACCGCTGCGGGCTGCGCATCGTCGCGCAGGTATGCAACGACCTCGACGCGCGACTCGACGCGATCGAGCACGCTGCGGATGTTGTGCGCGGCGATGCCGAAGAGCCCGATCAGGAAGAGCGAGAGTCCGATCAGCGTGGCCGACAGCCCGACGAGCAGCGGCGCGCGGCGGAACGCGGCGATGGTGTCCCGCAGTGCGTACGCCATCACGCCACCTCCGATGCGCCCGCGGAGTCGTAGACGATGCGGCCGTGATCGAGTTCGATCACGCGGATCCCCGGGTGTGCGCGCACCAGCTCCATGTCGTGCGTGGCGAAGAGAACGGCGGTGCCGCTCGCGTTGATCGTGCGGAAGAGCTCGAAGATGCCACGCGTCGCGCGCTCATCGAGGTTGCCGGTCGGCTCGTCGGCGAGAATCAGGAGCGGGCTGTGTGCGAGTGCGCGCGCCACCGCCACGCGCTGCTGCTCGCCGCCGGAGAGCTCGGACGGATACGCGCCCGCCTTGGCGGCGAGGCCGACCTGTGCGAGCAGCTTGCCGACCTTCGCGCGGATCACGTCCTGGCGCGCGCCCGTGACCTCGAGCGCGAACGCGATGTTGGCCGCGGCCGTCCGGTCGGGCAGCAGCCGGAAGTCCTGGAAGACGTAGCCGATCTTGCGGCGCAGCATCGCGATCTCGCGCGGCTTGATCTTCGATGCGGTATATCCGCTCACGCGCACGTCGCCGGACGTCGGCGTCTCGGCCATGTGGATGAGCCGCATGATCGTGGACTTGCCCGCGCCGCTGTGGCCGGTGAGGAAGCAGAACTCGCCCTTGCGAAGACGGAACGTCACGTCGCTCAAGGCCGCGCCGGTGCGCGGGTAGATCATCTCGACGTTGCGGAACTGGATCATGCCTGCCGTGTCGTTGCAGTGCTGCGGCGCACCATGCGCGCCGCGAGCGCGATGGCCTCGACCATCGAATCGGCGCGGGCCACGCCGCGGCCCGCGATGTCGAGCGCCGTCCCGTGGTCGGGCGAGGTGCGAACGAAGGGCAGTCCGAGCGTCACGTTCACTCCATGTCCGAAGGCGGCCGTCTTGAATGCGGCCATGCCGACGTCGTGATAGGGAGCGACGACGGCATCGAACTCACCGTCGAGCGCGCGCAGGAACACGGTATCCGCGGGGAGCGGCTCGGAGACGTTCTCGCCGCGCTCGCGCAGCGCGCGGATCGCCGGGCCGTAGATGCGCGCCTCCTCGTCGCCGAACAGGCCGCCGTCCGAAGCATGTGGATTCAACGCGCAGAGAGCAAGTCTGGGATTCGCGATGCCCCAACGCTCGCGCAGCGCATCGGCACACAGTGCGGCCTGCTCGATGAGCTTCGCGGACGTCAGCGCGGCAGGGACCGCGGCGAGCGGGAGATGCGTCGTGGCGAGCAGCACGCGCAGCGGTCCGCCTCTCAGTGTACGATCGGCCACCATCAGCATTCCGACCGTGGCCGTGCCGGTCAGCGCGGCGAGCATCTCGGTGTGGCCGGGATAGGAGTAGCCCGCCGCTGCGAGTGCGCTCTTGTCGATGGGTGCCGTCACGATCGCATCGATCTTGCCGGCGAGCGCGAGTCGGACGGCTTCCTCGATGGCCGTGCCTGCGGCTCTGCCCGCTGCCGCCACCGAACCACCGGCACTCCAGCCGGACACGGCAACGGTGTCATCCGCGATGTCGTGGGGAATCAGGTCGGGCGGACCGATGAAGACGAGCGCGGGTCGGTCGGGTCCCAGCGAGCGTGCTGCGGCTGCGGCGACTTCCGGACCGATGCCGCGCGGGTCGCCGAGTGTGATGCCGAGTCGGCAGCGCACGGACTCCATCGCCTCCGCGCTCCGGCTCAGCCGGAGCGTATCTCGATGTGAGTACTGCGGCGCAGCTCGCGAACGCGCTCCTCGATCACCTTGTCGCGCTCGAGCTGGCGGCGCAGGGCAGAACGCACGAGCGGGTCGTCGAGCGAGTACTCGCCGGAGGTGTTCACGTCCGTGACGTATACGATCGCGAACATCGGCGGCCGCGCGCCCGTCTCATCCGCGAGCTGGAACGGACCGATGTACGTGCCTTCCGTGGCGCTGCCGAGCTGCTGGTCGTACGGCGCCGGGAGGCTGTCGCTGGGAACGGGGCCGACGTGCCGCTGCTCGTCGGGATCCCCGTAGATGCGCATGAGTGAATCGAGCGACGCACCCGCCCGCAGCGCCGTCGCGAGCTCGTCGCCGAGCTGGCGTGTGCGCTCGACGTCCGCGTCGGTGATTTCCGGCTTGATCAGGATGTGACGCGCCTGCCGCTCCGAGCCGCGCGCACGCTCCACCTTGATGATGTGGAGGCCGTACGATGTGCGGACGGGCGGGCCGACGGAGCCGGGCCGGATGGCGTAGGCGGCCTGCTCGAAGGCGCGCATCATGTCGCCCTGCTGGAACCAGCCGAGGTCGCCGCCGCGGTCGCGCGTGCCGGTGTCCTGGGAAAACCGGCGCGCCAGCGTCTCGAAGTCCTCCTTGCCGTCATAGGCAAGGAGGAAGACGGAGTCCGCGAGCTCGCGGGCCGCGGTGAGCGCGGAGTCCGAGGGCTGCGTGGGGAGGACGAGCTGCGTGAAGCTGATCGTCGGCGGACGCCGGCCGTACGCCGCGCGGTTCGCCTCGAAGTACGCGCGCAGCTCCTCTTCCGTGATGGGCGGTGCCGACCGTGTACGGGTCAGCTTGTTGACGTACATGTCCAGCCGCATGTCCTTCGAGATCAACGACGCGCGCTCCTCACGAAACCCGGCGAGCGTGATGCCGCTCGCGTCGAGCGCGCGTTGGAACGCCACGTCCCCGCCGAAGCGCTGCCGCAGCTGCCCGATCTCCTCCTCCGTCCGCTGCGCGACCGCCTGCGGATCCACCACCAGCGTCGTGTCCTTCTCCGCATCCTGGAGCAGGAGCAGCTGGTCGATCTGCGCTTCCAGGATCTGCTGTGCGAGCCGCTCGAGTTCTGGCCCGGTCGGCAGTTCACGCCCGGCCTCCGCGCGCCACTGCTGAAGTGCCTGCTGCAGGTCGTACGCGGTCAGGGCGCTGTCACCGACGATCGCGACGATCCTGCCGACGACTACGCCCTCACCGTCGGGGGAGGGCTGCTGCGCCTGCACGGTACCGGCGAGTGCGCTGATCAGAATGGCCGGAATAGCGAGCGTGCGAATACTCATGCTTTGTGGCACCTCATGGAGTGATTCACCACAGAGGCGCAGAGGACGCGGAGAACGGAGCAGGAATATTTCAAGCCTGGTGACAACTCTGTGTCCTCTGTGACTCTGCGGTGAAACTGCCTCTTCTTTCACAAGCGCTACCGCTTCTGAAAGGGAGGGCCGGCGCGAAAATGGCACCGGCCCTCCGATTGTATCCTCACGGTCGCAGCGGGTTCCTGCTAGCTGCCCTGGCCGGTGTCGGCGGGCGGCTGCTGAGGCTGCGGCTGCGGCTGGGGCGCGGCGCCCTCGGCCGGCTGCTGCGGGCGCAGGGCGGTGATGCGCTGGACGGCCGCATCGAGCGCGCGGTCGAACACCTCGCCGTCGTGCTCGGCGCGCAGGTAGTACGAGATCGGGCCGACGTTGATCACGCTCTGCTGATTGCTGAGGATCTGCGCGAGCGACATCATCACCGCGCGCTCGATCGCTTCCTCACGCGATTCGCCGTCCTGCTGCTGGATCTCGAGCAGTCCGCTGGCGCGCAGCTGCTGACGCAGGGCGCCGCGCGCGTTGTCCCGCACCGAATCCTGCTCTGCGTCCGACACGGTCAGCTCGCGGCGATGCGCCTCGCCCACGAGGATCTCGTTGCGCGTGAATCCCTCGAGGACCTGCTCCACCTGCTCGTCGCTGGCGGCTGCGAGCTGGCCGAGCTGGCCGGGCTGCCAGGAACGCAGCGCGCCCTGGAACTCTTCCGCCGTCAGCGCTCCGCCCTGGTACGACACGAGCGGGCGGCTGGCGGCGCGGCCACGCAGGGACGAACCCGGCGAACGTGCGAGTTCGCGCGCGTTCTCCACCGCACCCTCCTCGACGCGGACGTTCATCGGCTCGGTGAGCTCGGTGATGTAGCGCTCCTCCTGCTCCGCCACGCGCTCGTTCACGAGGTTCGCGTGGAACTGCATGCGCACATCCTCGAACGGCGGCACCTCCCGCTCCTCGACCTTGATGATGTGCAGGCCGAAGGGCGTCTCGACGACATCGCTGACCTGGCCGGGCTGGAGTGCGAACGCGGCCTCCTCGAACGGCGCGACCCAGGAGCCGCGGCCGCCGAAGCCGAGGTCGCCGCCCTGCTGCGCGCTGCCGTCCTGGCTGTACTCGCGTGCAAGCGCAGCGAAGTCCTCACCCGCGTTTGCGCGCTCGCGCAGCGACTGGATCAGTGCCATTACACTGTCGCGCGCCTGCGCACCACCATCGGGCGGAATGCGCAGGAGAATGTGACGCGCGCGGACACGCACGCCCGGCTGCTGCTCTTCGTAGGCCGCGCGCAGCTCCTCCTCCGGAATTACCGAGTCGACCTGGATCACCTGCTCGCGCAGCTGCCACACGACCTCCTGATCGAACACGGGCCGAAGCAGCGGATCGAGGTCCAGGTTGGCGAGCGCCGTGTCGCCGGCGGCGACCGTGGCGAGCAGGATGTAGTCGACCCAGAGGTTGGCGACCGCGCTCACGACTTCCGCCTGCGCGGGAATGCGCGGCTGGGGCGCCAGCAGTCCCGCGACTTCGTCCACGGTCAGCTCGTGGCCCGCGGCGCGCGCCACCACATCGGTGTGCGAGGTCATGGCCTGTCCGAGGCCATCACACGCCGCAACGGCGAGACTGGCGGGCAGCGCCAGCAGCACGAGGATCTTCGGCATCAATGCATCTCCTTGCGGGTCCAGCCGGCGAATGGGGGTTCCGGCCAAAGACCATAAAACCTAGGGTTCGGGCCGCAGGTCCGCCAGCGGCCGGCGACTCTGTACACGCGGGCCGGGGCGAGGTTCAGGCGGCCCGGGCGGTGTCGGCGGCGAGGGTGTCGAACGCAGCCGCAACCGTATCGGTGATCGCGCGGGCGCCGCGGCGGCGGAGTACGATCGAGAGGGGATCCGTGCGTCGGACCTCGACCTCGACCTGGTGGTCGGATAGGGCGCGCTGCAGCGAAGCGAGCCGGGGTGCGGTCCCACGCCGGAAGGTGACGCGGGCGGTGTCGCCCCGGATGAGGATGCGGTCGACGGCGAGCTCGGTACCGAGCAGGCGGAGCCGGGTGAGCGCGAGGAGCCGGTCGACCTCCGGGGGCGGCGGCCCGTAGCGGTCACGCAGCTCGGCGCGCACGGCCTCCGTCTCCGCGGGGCGAGTGAGCCGCGAGAGGCGGCGGTAGAGGTGGAGCTTCTGCGCCTCGTCGGTGATGTACTCGTCGGGCAGGAGCGCCGCACCTTCGATAGCGACATCCGTTGGCGCGTACGTCTCCGCCGGCGCGCCGGTGCGGAGCCGGCGGATGGTTTCCTCTAGAAGTCGCGTGTAGGTGTCGAGGCCGACCGCGTGCACGAAACCGGACTGCTCCGCGCCGAGCAGGTTGCCTGCACCGCGCAGCTCGAGGTCCTTCATCGCGATCGAGTAGCCGCTGCCCAGCTCCGTGTAGTGCTCGAGGATGCGGAGGCGCCGCTCGGCGTCGACCGTGACGTCGTCGGGCACGACGAGATAGCAGTACGCACGGTGGTGCGACCGTCCGACGCGGCCGCGGATCTGATAGAGCTGCGCGAGACCGAACTGGTCGGCGCGATCGACGATCAGCGTGTTCGCGGACGGTACATCGAGTCCGTTCTCGATGATCGCGGTGGTCACCAGAATGCGCGCCTCGCCGGAGAGGAAGGTGCGCATCACGCGATCGAGCTCGACGCCGGGCATCTGGCCGTGCGCGATCACGGCGGTGGCATCGGGCACGAGCCGGCGCACGCGTTCCGCGACGGCGCCGATGCTCTGCACGCGATTGTGCAGCACGAACACCTGCCCGCCGCGATCGAGCTCGCGCCGGATCGCGTCCTCGAGCACTTCGTCCGCCCATGGCAGGACGTGAGTGATGACGGGCATGCGGTCGCGCGGCGGTGTCTGGAGGAGCGAGAGGTCGCGGAGTCCGGCGAGCGAGAGGTGGAGCGTGCGCGGGATCGGCGTGGCGGTGAGCGCCAGCACGTCGATGTCCTTCTTCAGCTCCTTGAAGCGCTCCTTCTGCTTCACACCGAAGCGCTGCTCCTCATCGACAATGAGCATGCCGAGCCTGAGGAACTCGACATCGGGCTCGAGCAGCTTGTGCGTGCCGATGAGGATGTCGATGTCGCCGCTCTTCGCGCCGGCCAGGATCTTCTGCTGCTCGGCGGCCGTGCGGAATCGGGAGATGGCTTCGACACGCACGGGATAGCCGGCCAGCCGCTGGCTGAACGTGTGCAGGTGCTGCTCGACGAGGATGGTCGTCGGTGCGAGCACGGCCACCTGCCGTCCATCCTGCACGGCCTTGAACGCGGCGCGGATCGCGATCTCGGTCTTGCCGTAGCCGACATCGCCGCAGAGCAGGCGATCCATCGGATGGCGCGACTCCATGTCGGCCTTCACATCCGCGGTGGCCTGCCGCTGGTCCGGTGTGTCTTCATAGAGGAACGACGACTCCATCTCCTTCTGCCAGCGCGTGTCGGGCGGATAGGGCCGTCGTTCGGCGGTCTGTCGCGTGGCATACAGCTCGAGCAGCTCGGCGGCCATCTTCTGGATGGCGGCTTCGGTCTTCTCGCGCAGTGTCTTCCACGACCGTCCGCCGATGCGATGCAACCGGGGCGCAGGTGCGTCGTCACGATCGGCGACCCAGCGCTCGACGAGATCCAGGCGGTCGACGGGGACGCGCAGCATCTCATCGTTCGCGTACTCGATCGCGAGCGCCTCGATCTCCTCGCCGCCGACCGTGACGCGCTCGAGCCCGACGAAGCGGCCGATGCCGTGATCGAGATGAACGACGAAGTCACCGGGGTGGAGCTGCGAAAGACTTTCGAGGGCGACGGCGCCCCGAAACCTCCGTCCGCGACGCAGCCTGCGCGCGCGAGCGAAGATCTCGTGGTCGGTGAGCACGCGCACGGCGGGCTCCACACCCTCGAGCACGAAGCCACCCGCGAGTGCGCCGAGTCCGATGGACACGCCGGGCGGGATGCGTGCGGCGCCGCCGAGCAGTTCCTCGAGACGTTCGACCTGCCCCGTGTTGTCGCACAGCACGAAGGAGCGCTCGCCGCGCGCGGCGCCGGAGCGCAGCAGCGCGGAGAGCTTCTCCATGTCGCGCTCGATGGGATCCGGCTCGCGCGCATGGAAGCGGATCGCGTCGTCACCATCGGGCTCGTGCTTCTCGATGCGGCCGAAGCCGTCGAGACGCCCGAGTGCATCGTCAGGAGAGAGGAACAGCGACGCGGGCGGCTCGGGTTTGCCGCCGCGACGGCGCTCCGCTGCGTGCAGGTGCTGCACCTGCTCCCACGTGCGCTGCAGATTCCTCTGCGGATCCGCGACGGTGCGGAAGAAGAGTGCATCGCGCGGGAGTACATCCAGCAGCGATCTCCGGCTCAGGTCGCCGCCGGTGGCATCGCGCAGGTCGACGGGGAGGATGTCCACGCCCTTCAGGTCGGCCGTCGAGCGCTGATCGAGGATGTCGAACTGGCGGATGGACTCGATGCGGTCACCCCAGAACTCGATGCGCACCGGCTCGGGCGCGCCGAAGCCGAACAGGTCGACGAGTCCGCCGCGCAGCGCGTACGCGCCGACGGCCTCGACCATGGGCGTGCGTTCGAATCCCATGGAATCGAGACGCTCGGTGAGTTCGTGCAGCGGGATCTCGTCGCCGACCGCGAGCGTGAGGCGCAGATCGGCGAGGCGCGTGGGGATCTCCGCCCGCTCCTGGAGTGCGCGCAGTGTCGTGACGAGGATGCGTGCGCGCCCGGAGAAGAGCGCTTCGAGCGCCTCGACGCGCAGCCCGCCGACTTCCACGTGATGCTCGGCGGCTTCGTACGGCAGCGTTTCGCGCTGCGGGTAGAGGACGGCGAGTCCTTCGCCGAGAATGGCGGCGAGATCGGCCTCGAACGCTTCCGCCTCGGGCGGATCGGCAGCGACGATGACCCAGAGGCGATGCGGCAGTGCGCGCGCGAGCGATGCCGCGAGCAGTGCCGACGACGAACCGGCCAGGCCGCTGACTCGAACGGCTGCGCCGGGCGCAGGCAGCGCGTCGCGGAGCTGCGCGAACGCCGGCTGCGCGGCCATCGAACGAAGCAGTGCGTCGAGCATCAGCCTGCGCGCCGGAGCCCGCGCCGCGAAGGTGCTGCACCCTGATCCGCGGCAGATCGGCCCGACGCGGACTGGCCGCCGGTGACGGCAGCAACACCTTCGGCAAGGAGGAGGAGCAGCAGGGCGATGAGGATGGGCCGCGTGATCTCGCGGCCGAGCCGCCGGCCGTACGCATCGCGCGTCCACTCGTCGGCGTCATCCGCGGTCTCTACGCTCCACGAGGGCAGCCGGTCGGCGATCGTGCGCGCATCGAGACGATCGAGGACGGACTCCGCAGCGGGCGGATTCACCGCGAACGCAGCGATGCGCGCGTCGCTCGAAAACACTTCGTACAGTCCGGCGACGGCGCCGAGCCGGTACGCCCCGCCGCCGGAGACATCCTCGTCGACGCCATCGGGCCGGACGACGCGCGTGGCCGCAGCGGGCAGCACGACTTCCTGTCCGGGCGACGCCTCGAACGACGGTGCCGCCACGGCCGCCCACTCGGAGATGAGGCGGTCGAGGAGGGGAACCATCGCCGCGGAGGCGGGGAGCGTCGTCGCTTCGGGTGTGAGTGCGGAGGCGAGGAGGACCCAGGTGAGGCCGCGCGCGGTGCGGCCACGAACGGCCCAGGGCGCGCCATCAGCAAGGCGGAGCAGCACGGTATCGGTGGTCGAGCCATCGGTGCGCAGGCCGTAGGTCTGATGCAGTCGCACCGACTCGAGCGTGCGCAGCACGCCGTTCGCGGAGCCCGGCGCAAAGCGCGCCTCGCCCGCACCATCAGGCGCTTCGTATCGCCAAGGGATTCCGGCCGCAGATAGGCGGCGGTTCAGTGCGGGCAGTTCGAGGGCCTGATCCGGCGCCGTGATGATCGCTGCGCCAGTCGTGCCCGCGTCGAGGCCCGCGCCACCGGGGGCGACGAGTACGTCGCCACTCGCCGGCACGCGACGGATGCGGCCGGCATCCGCCAGCACGGCGAGTGCGTTGTCGAGGAACTCGTCGGCCGCACCGAGCCGGACCGCGGGTGGCGGCACGACCGGAACGGCAAACCAGCGCCGGTCATCCCCGCGCAGAGCATCGGGATCCTTTTCGACGCGGCCCGTGAGCAGCCCCGGTGGCGAAGGTGGCAGAGGAATCAGGACCGTTTCACCCGAACCGGCCACGCCCGCACCGACGACGCGCTCGTTGACGACGAGTCGCAGCGCCGCGGAGTCGGCGGCACCCGTCACGGTCACGGCCACGTGCGATGCCTCGCCTGCGACGGGGGCGAGGCCGCCGCCGACCTCGACGCTCGCGAGCGCCGCATTCGCAGGCGTGATCTCCTCAGGGATCCACACGAGCGCGCGCACATTCTCCGCGCCGCGCACCGTTGCGGGGAACGATGTCGCCTGGAGATCGCTGAGCAGCACCACCTCCAGCGCGCGTCCTTCCGCGCCGGCGCGCAGCAGCGTCGCGGCGTGCTCGAGTGCGGCGGTGAGATCCGCTGCGGCGGCGGTGGGCTCGGTCTCACGCACACGCGCGGCCGTTGCCGCGGCATCACCGGGGAGCGCGGGCTCGTCGGGCGAGCCCGCGCGCAGCAGCCAGAAGCGATCCTCGGGCGTGGCATCGGCAAGCAGATCGAGCGCGCGATTCTTGAGATCATCGAGCACGAGCCGGTCGTCCTGCACGACGCCCGAGCTGAGCGAATTGTCGAGCACGATGACCACGGCCGTCGGTTCGTGGCCGGCACCGCCCGAACGGCTGAACGGCCGCGCGGCGGCGAGCGCCAGCAGCAGCACGGCAGCGACACGCATCAGCAGCAGGAGGATCTGCCGCAGTCGCAGCCGGCGCGCGTTCTCGCGCTCCGCGCGACGCAGGTAGCGCAGTGCGGGGAAGGTGACGCGCGGGCCCTGCTGCCGCTGGAAGAGGTGGAGGATCAGGGGAACGGCGGCCGCCGCGGCGAGGGCGAGCAGCCATGGACTGAGGAATCCCATCAGCCGAGACGCTCCCGCTTGTGCAGGTATGCGCGCAGCGCTTCCGCCATCGGTCGTTCGGTTCCGGCCACCACGTAGTCGATGCCCTGGGGCACGAGCTGGTCCTGCCACTCGCGCAGCGCGCGCTCCACCGCGTCGCGGTACACGGAGCGCAGCTCGGCCACGCTCACGGGCACCTCCTCGCCCGTTTCGGGATCGACGAAGCGCGCGTCGCCGACGCGCGGGAGCTCGCGTTCGCCGGGATCGATGAGGTGGAACACGAGCACCTCGTGGCCGCGGTGGCGCAGGAAGCGGAGCGCGAGCTTGGTCGTGTCGGGGTCGACGAGCAGATCCGAGATCAGGATCACGAGACCGCGCCGTCGCAGACGGCCGGCAATGTCACGCAGCGCGGTGTCGGCCTCCGTGCGGCCGCTGGCCTTGATCGGCTCGAGCGCGCGCAGCACCTCGTACCAGTGGCGCCGGCCTCCGCGCGGGGCCACGTGCGCACGCGGCACGTCATCGAAGCCGACGAGGCCCACGGAGTCGCCCTGGCGCAGGAGGAGCAGCGCAAGGCTGGCGGCGAGCTGCTTCGCGTACCAGAGCTTGGGCGGCAGCGAGCCCGGATCCGACGTCCACGCCATCGACGCGCTCGCGTCCAGCAGCAGGTACGCGCGCAGGTTCGTCTCTTCCTCGAACTGCTTGATGTAGTAGCGGTCCGAGCGGCCGAACATCCGCCAGTCGATGTAGCGGAGGTCGTCCCCGGGCTGGTACATCCGGTGCTCCGCGAATTCCACGGAGAAGCCGCGATGCGGCGAGCGGTGGAGCCCGGCGAGGAAGCCCTCGACCACCGAGCGCGCGACGAACTCGAGCCCGCCCAGAGCGGCCAACTCGCGGGGCTCCAGCAGATCCAGTCGGTTCCGGGCGATGTTCATGCTCACGTCGCGATGCTACGGGTCCGCGCCTCCGGCGGTCAAACACAGCGTTTACACCGCCGCCGGCCAAACGTTGTCGAACCGTCCCGCATGGTGTATGCTCAAGGCCGTTCGGTACGGCTTTTCACGGAGGCACCGTTGCACGGCATACAGGCGCTGCTGATCTTCATCGCAGCCATTCTGCTGATCGTTTTCTTCTATTTCGTCGGTCACGCCCTCGCCGTCCACTCGACAGGGCCGGTCGTATGGGCCGTGGGGTCGCTTGCACTCGCAGGCGTGCTGGTCTTCCTGTCCAACCGGTTCTCCCGCCCGGGGGTCTGAGCCGGCGGCGGATTGATCGGACCCCGGTCCCGCCGCTAACATACAAGGCTGTCATCGAAGCGAACCTGGGCGGGCGGAGGCCGAGTGCGGCGGGACAGGATCCGCAATTTCTGCATCATCGCACACATCGATCACGGCAAGTCGACGCTCGCCGATCGGCTGCTGGAGCGCACGGGTGCACTCACGGCGCGCGAGATGGAAGCGCAGGTGCTCGACAGCCTGGATCTCGAGCGGGAGCGCGGGATCACGATCAAGCTGCACGCGGTGCGGATGGACTACCGCGCGGCCGATGGTGACACCTACCAGCTCAACCTGATCGACACGCCGGGACACGTCGACTTCACGTACGAGGTGTCGCGCTCGCTGGCTGCGTGTGAAGGCGCGGTGCTCGTGGTGGACGCGAGCCAGGGCGTGCAGGCTCAGACCCTCTCGAATCTTTTCCTCGCGCTCGACGCGGGGCTCGAGATCATTCCCGTCCTCAACAAGATCGACCTGCCCGGCGCGGAGCCGGAGCGGCGTCGCGACGAGCTGGTGGACCTCATCGGTGTGGACCCCGACGAGGTGCTCATGGTGTCGGCGAAGGAGGGCGTTGGCGTCAATGAACTGCTCGAGCGGATCGTCGCGAAGGTGCCGGCACCGGAAGGTGATGAGAATGCGCCGCTGCGCGCACTGATCTTCGACTCGAACTACGATCGCTACCAGGGCGCGGTGCCGCTCATCCGCGTGGTGGATGGCGTGGTGCGGAAGGGGATGCGCATCGGCTTCGGTGCGGCGCCGGGCGAGTACCCGGTGGACGAGGTGGGCTTCTTCCGACTGCGCCGTTTTCCCGCGGAGGAATTGCGAGCGGGCGAGGTCGGATACCTGATCGCCGGGATCAAGCGGATCAGCGACACGCGCGTGGGTGACACGCTGCTCGATGCGGACAACCGCGCGACCGAGCTGCTGCCGGGCTACCGCGACATCAAGCCGATGGTGTTCAGCGGGCTGTATCCGAGCGCGTCGGACGACTACGAGGAGCTGCGCGACGCGCTGGAGAAGCTGAAGCTGAACGACGCGAGCCTGTTCTACGAGCCGGAGACTTCGACCGCGCTCGGCTTCGGCTTCCGCTGCGGATTCCTCGGGCTGCTGCACATGGAGATCGTGCAGGAGCGGCTGGAGCGGGAGTTCAATCTCGATCTGGTGACGACCGTGCCGAACGTGGAGTATCACGTGCGGCTGTCGGACGGCTCGAAGCTCGAGATCGAGAATCCCAGCCTGCTGCCGGACCGCTCGCGCATCGACTCGATCGAGGAGCCGTACGTGCGCGCGCGCATCGTGTGCCCCTCGGAGTACATCGGGAACGTGCAGAAGCTGTGTCACGAGCGGCGCGGTACGTACGTCGGCATGCACTACCTCGACCCGACGCGCGTGGAGTTCACGTACGAGCTGCCGCTCGCGGAGATCGTGCTGGACTTCTACGACAAGCTGAAGAGTTCGACGCGCGGGTATGCATCGCTCGACTGGGAGTTCCTCGAGTACCGGCCGAACGACCTGGTGAAGCTGGACCTGATGATCAACGGCGACCCGGTGGACGCGTTCAGCGTGATCATCCACCGCGACAAGGCGTACGAGTACGGCCGTGCGATGGCGGAGAAGCTGCGCGAGCTGATTCCGCGGCAGCTCTTCGAGGTGGCGATCCAGGCGGCGATCGGCGGGCGCATCATCGCGCGCGAAACCGTGAAGGCGCTGCGGAAGAACGTCACTGCGAAGTGTTATGGTGGCGACATCACGCGCAAGCGGAAGCTCCTGGAGAAGCAGAAGGAGGGGAAGCGGCGGATGAAGCAGGTGGGGACGGTGGAGATTCCGCAGGAGGCGTTTTTGGCGGTTTTGCAGGTGGGCTCTGATTAGGGATCTGCGGGCGACGTTTGGCGGGCGACTTGGGGCGGGCGACAATACGGCGGGCGACAATACGGCGGGAACAGCGGGACGGCGGGAACAGCGGGACGGCGGGGACTGCGGGACACGGTGGGAATGGACTTTCTGGCGTGGGCGGGGGTTGGGTGGCAGATTCGGGGGTGTCAGGCCGGGCAGGCCGTAGGGTGAGCAGGCAGGAGGGCGGAGCGCGCATGCCGGGAGCGGAAGGGGCGGCGAGTCGGACGGCCGCGGGGCGGGCGGGACGCCAGGTGGTGGGGTCCGGTCCGCCGGCGGACAAGAAGTGGATCATCGGCGTCGATCTGGGCGGGACGAACATCAGCGTGGGCGTCCTGCCGATGGATGGCGGCAACGGTGAGATCCCGGGGCTGCGGACGGTGCCGACGGAGGCGCAGCGTGGCGCGAAGTTCGTCGTCGACCGGATCGTCGGTCTGATCGAGGACGCGCGCGACGAGGTGCTTTCGAAGTACCGTGGCAGCGCGAGCGACTTCGCGGGTGTGGGGATCGGCAGTCCGGGCCCGCTCGACCGCAAGACCGGAACGGTCATCAACACCCCCAACCTCGGGTGGCGCAACTTCCCTCTGCGCGACCTGATCTCCAATGCCGTCGGCATGCCGGCCACACTCGACAACGACGCGAACTGCGCGACGTACGGCGAGTGGTGGCTGGGTGCGGGCCGCAACGTCGACACGCTGGTCGGGCTCACGCTCGGTACGGGCATCGGCGGCGGGATCGTGCTGAACGGCGAGATCTTCCACGGCGTGAGCGATGCGGCCGGCGAGATCGGTCACATGACGATCGACTCGACGGGCCGGCGCTGCAAGTGCGGCAACTACGGCTGCCTCGAGGCGTACGCGTCGGGGCCGGCCATCGCGCTGCGTGCGGTGGAGGGGATCGAGACGGGCGCGGAATCGCTGCTGCCGGCCCTGGTCGACGGACGGCTCGAGGAAATCACGGCCGCCACCGTCTACGAAGCGGTCATCCTGGGTGACCCGTACGCGAACGAAGTGATGCGCGAGACGGCGAAGTTCCTGGGGGCGGGCGTGGCGAACATCATCAACGTGTTGAACCCGGCGATGGTCGTGATCGCAGGCGGCGTAACGCGCGCGGGCGACCATCTGTTTGTGCCGCTGCGCGCGGAAGTGCGGCGCCGCGCCTTCCGCAGTGCGGAGGAGGCCTGTCAGATCGTGTCCGGGCAGCTGCCCACCACGGCGGGCGTGATCGGCGCCGCGGCCGTCTTCAAGAAAGAGACGTACGGGTTCGTCTGAGCCGAGCGATGCGCCGGCTCGGAGTGCTGGGCACGATGGTGTGGGATCGGATCCACGCGCGCGACGGGCGCGCGGAGCCGGTCGAGGAATGGGGGGGCATCACGTACGCCCTTGCGGCGGCGGCCGCCGCGCGGCCGGAAGGGTGGACGGTCGTACCGATCGTGAAGGTCGGACGCGACCTCGAGAACCGCGCGCGCGACTTCCTCGCGTCGCTGCCGGGAATCGATCGGGCCGACGGCATACGCATCGTGGAGGAGCCGAACAACCGGGTCGAGCTCCGGTATCGCGACACGGAGCGTCGCACCGAGCGGCTCAAGGGCGGCGTCGGGCCATGGACGTGGGACGAACTGGCGCCGATCGTCACGCGCCTGGATGCGCTCTACGTCAATTTCATTTCGGGGTTCGAGTTCGACCTCGAGACGGCGACCCGGCTTCGGCTGGGATACCACGGTCCGATGTACGCCGACTTTCATTCGCTGCTGCTCGGCGTGGATCCGACGGGACTCAGGGTGCCGCAGCCGCTGCCCGCATGGCGGGAATGGCTGCGCTGCTTCGATGTGGTGCAGGTGAACGAGCCGGAGCTGGAACTGCTCGCCAGTGCATGGGGTGATCCGTGGCGCTTCGCGGCGGAAGTGGTGGGAGATGAACTGCGTCTGCTGCTCGTCACGCTGGGCGGCCGCGGCGCCGCCTACATTGCAGCGCCCGGATTCGACCCGCAGCCGCTCGGCTGGCGGATGCGCGGCCTGGTCACGCCGCCCGCGCTGGAAGCGCGCGGTCCGGCCGTGAGCGAGCGCATCGCCGTGACCGGACCGCCGGTGGACGGAGACCCGACGGGGTGCGGCGACGTGTGGGGCGCGACGTGCTTCTGCCGCATGCTCGCGGGCGACACACTCGAGCGGGCGATGCGCGCGGCGAACGAGGCCGCGCGCCGCAACGTGACGCATCGTGGCGCCACGGGGCTGCATCTTCACCTCCAGGGCCGGATCGCATGAAGGTCATCACGCTGCCCGCTTCGCTCGACGAGCGCACGTTCGACGCGGTCGTGCGCGGACTGGAGGGCGACCCGACGGAGCGGCGTCTCTTCGATGCGCGTCACGTGACGTTCGCCGATCCGTACGGCATGGTCGGATTGCTCGCGGCAGGCGAGGTGGCGGGGCGGACGGCGGAGAAGCCGATCCTCCAGCTGCCCGACGCCGCGGAGGTAGGCAGCTATCTGACGCGCATGCGCTTCCACGACCGCGCCGAGCCGATCTTCGAGGTGCACGGTACCACGCGCCCAGCGCGCGCGGATGGGTCGGATGATGTGCTGCTGGAGATCACGCCGGTGCAGTCGCACGCGGATGTTCACGAAGTCGTGCATCTGGTGAACGACCGCGGGCAGTCGATCCTCACCAGGCAGCTGCACTACCCGCAGAGCGAGGCGTTCCAGTTCAGTGTCGTGCTTTCGGAAGTGTGCCAGAACATCATCGAGCACGCGGAAGCCGGCGGGTGGGTGGCAGCACAGCGGTATACATGGGCGAAACGGCTGGGACGGAAGGTGGTCGTGATCGCAGTGATGGACCTGGGGATCGGGTTCCGCGCGTCGCTGGCGAGTGCGCACGCGGCGCGCCACAGCGAGCAGGCGGCGTCGCACCTCGACGATGCGGGTGCGCTCGAGGCCGCATTCCTGCATGGTCAGACACGCCACCACGATCCGGGCCGCGGCCAGGGACTTCAGCAGATCCGCAAGATGGTGCGGCGTTGGGGCGGCCGGATCTCGATCCGGAGCGGCTCCGCGCGCATCGCGGACGTGCCGGAGTGGGATGACGGCGTGCCGCTGGAGCGCGGACTGCCGCCGTTGCCGGGAGCACAGATCGGGATCGTACTGCCCGCACGAGTGGAGCAGGAACAGCCGGCACTCGCGGTCACGCGAGGGAGGGAGCGATGAGCCCGGGCACGCCCGTCCCGTTCGACGTGGACCTGTCGTCGCTGGCGCGGCGATCGGTGGCCACGTTCTATGCACATCTCCTCACCCGTCCGCTCGGACAGGCACTGCGCATGGGGATCGACACGCAGATCCGCGATCTGGGTGCCTCGTGCCTGTCGGTGCTCGACTTCGCGCAGGTGGATGTGCTCGACTACAGCTGCGCGGATGAAGCGATTGCGAAGCTGTTGCGCGCGTACGTCGCGGATGAGCGGCCCGCGGAGGCGTACTTCGTGGCGCGCGGCGTGGCCGAGCGCCACCGCGAGCCGCTGAACGAAGTGCTCCAGCGTCACGGGCTGACGCTGGCCGCCGAGGTGAAGTCCGCGGGGTTCACGCTGCTCGGCCGCGTGGAGCCGCTCGAGCTGCGCGTCTGGGATGCACTCCAGGATGGGCCCTGTGCGGGACCGGAAGCGCTGGCGGATTCACTGGCGACGCCTGCCGATGAAACCGCGCGTGCGCTCTACGCCCTCACACGCTGCCGCACGGTGGTGCGTACGAACCGTGGCGGCGAGTTCTGCGCGCTGTCGCTACTGGTGAGGTGATCAGCGCGGCGCGTCCGCGAGCACGCGCGCGAACGTGCGGTTGAGCGCCTTCAGCGTGGCGAGCGCGGCCGCGGTATCCTCGTCATCTTCGATGGGATGTGCACCGACGAGCCGCACCGGCCGGCGGCCGAGCTGCGGCGCGCTGGCGAGCGCAGCGACCATCACGTAGTCGCGATCCAGCGCGCGAACGGTGGACGCGCCCTCGAGCTCGAGACGCATCGTGGGCGCGGCGCGCTGCGCCGCATCCAGCATGGCGTTCGCAGCGGCCCGTACGCGGCCACCTCCGCCCATTAGCTCCACTGCCTCCCCCAGATACTCCGCACCACCCAGGTCCACGTGGACGCGCACGCGTACGCGTCCAGCGGAAACGTTGGCTTCGGCGCCCGTGAAACGAACACGGCCTGCGCGCGGCTCGAGGAGTTCGGGCTCCGGGTCGAAAACGGCGTCCGCGTACTCCAGCCGCAGGTGCGGGGCCTGCGCCTCCTGCTCGACGCCCCACGCCTCCGCAGCGTCGGTGGAAAGCTGGGCGATGCTGATGACGCGCTGATCGACGGGGATGCCGAGCCGTTCCTCGAGCAGGTCGCGGACATCGCGGGCGAGGTCGCGGGGGCGCGGCCCCGGCCGGATCAGCAGGTGCACCTCGCGCGGATGGCCGTTCACGTCCTCGCGCACGAAAGCCCCCACCACGGAGGGCAGTTCGCGCAGCACGGCTTCGGCGGCTTCCTTGGTTCCGCTATTCGGCATTTCCGATGGTGATTGTGCAGCGGCCTGGCAGGGCGGCCCGAAGGTGCGGCTGAATGGGGGGGTAGGTCAAGGGTGTTGGAGTCGGGAGTCGAGCGTCGAGAGTCGGGATCTGGGGAACTTCGGGCTCGAGCAGGTCGGAACCGGCCGCGTACGCGCTTCCCGCTGCTCACTGCCAGCTCTCGTCTCTCGACTCCCGACTCCCGACTCAGCATTCGGGTTTGCAACCCGGGCGCCGGCCTCCCTAGGTTGCCGGCATGAAGGGCGTCATCATGGCGGGCGGCTTCGGCACGCGGTTGAAGCCGCTGACGATCAGCCGGCCGAAGCCGATGGTGCCGGTGGCGAACCGGCCGATGATGGAACACATCGTCGCGCTGCTGCGCCGTCACGGGATCACGGACCTCATCTCCATCCTCTACTTCCAGCCCGATCACATCACCAGCCATTTCGGCGACGGCTCCGCGTTCGGCGTGCGCATGCGCTACGTGACCGCCGACGCCGATTACGGCACTGCGGGCGCCGTACGCAACGCCGCGGAGCTGATCGGCGACGAACGGGTGCTCGTCATCAGCGGCGATGTGTTGACGGACTTCGACCTGTCGGCGGCGATCCGGTCGCACGAGGAGCGGGGCGCGGAGGCGAGCCTGCTGCTGACGTCGGTCGAGAACCCGCTCGCCTTCGGGATCGTGATCGCCGACGACGAAACGGGGCGGATCGAGCGCTTCCTGGAGAAGCCGACCTGGGGCGAGGTGTTCAGCGACACGATCAACACCGGCATCTACCTGCTCGA
>CAYUIG010000022.1:0-12116 GCA_964444685.1 uncultured Gemmatimonadaceae bacterium
ATCATGGCCAGCATCCTGGCGGCCTTCGCACTCGACCGCTGGTGGGAGGGCCAGCGCGAGCGGTCGGAAGAGCGCGCCACCCTCGCAGCCCTCCACGACGACTTCACCGCCGCGCGTACCGAGCTCGAGCGACGGCGCGTCTTCCATGCCCGGATCGAAGCGGCCACCCGTTCGACGACCCTGGCTCTCCACGAAAGCCGCGACCGACACGAAAATTTCGCGGTCGTCGCCGACACGACGCTCGGACTCGCCTACATCGCTCCCACGACGCAACTCGGCCTCGGCACTGCGCGTGGACTGATACAATCCGGCCGCCTTGGCATCCTCCAGGATCTCGCGCTGCGGAAGGCTCTTTCCGAGTGGGACGGCAGGCTCGGGGAGCTGACCGAGGAAGAATTCAGAGGCCATCAGTACGTTCACGATCATCTGGACCCCGTCATGCGCACGCGCATGGATGTGAGCCCGTTCGTGGGCAACCGCATGGCGCACCTCCTTCTGGGCCGGGAAGGCCCTGCGCCGACCGGATCGAGCCGCGTACCCGTGGACTACGAAACGATCGGCGTGTTCTCGATGCGTCTCTTCATCATGGAACACGGCAGCGAAGAGTTCGATGCTGTGCTCGCCGAGGTGGATCGTATACTCGGACTCGTCGAAGCGGCGCGCGCGCGTTGATGCCCTCCCGGCTTCAGCGTTTCCTGGGCGAGATGCAGCGGCGCAAGGTAATCCGTGCTGCGCTCGTCTATATCGGCGGCGCCTTCGTCGCACTCCAGGCGGCCGACATCCTCGTTCCGGCGCTGCGGCTCCCGCCGGCCACCATGACGCTCGTCGTGGTGCTCGTGGCCATCGGCTTCTTCGTCATGCTCGCCATCGCGTGGAACTTCGATCTCGGCCGCGGCGGGTTCCAGCGCACGCCGCCCGCGGTGCCGCCGCTCGCTGTCGAGCCCGGCACCGTCGCCGTCATGCCCTTCCTCAACTTCAGCTCCGATCCGGAGAACGACTACTTCGCCGACGGGATCACCGAGGATGTCATCGCGCACCTCTCCAAGATCCGCTCGCTGCGCGTGATCTCCCGCACGTCGGTGATGCCCTTTCGTCATCGCGGTCAGAGCCTGCGCGAAATCGCCGCGCAGCTCGGCGCGTCGACGGTCGTGGACGGGAGCGTCCGCAGGGTCGGAGACCGCGTTCGCATCGTCGCGGAAGTGATCGAAGCGAGCACGGACCGGCATCTCTGGGCCGAGACCTACGATCGCGAGATGACCGACATTTTCGCGATCCAGACGGATGTGGCGCTGCACATCGCGAACGCGCTCGAGGCCGAGCTGAGTCCGGACGAACGATCGCGCATACGTCGCGAGCCGACCCACAGCATCGAGGCGTACGAGCTGTACCTGAAAGCGCGGCAGCTTCACATCCAGTACACGCCCGACTCGCTGCGGCGTGCGATCCGCGTCTATCAGGATGCCATTGCCGCCGATTCGAACTACGCGCTCGCGTACGCCAGCATGGCGCTCGCCTACGCGGAGCTCGGCGAGGCCGGGGCCGTGCGGCCCGAGCTGGCCCGGCGTGCGGCCGTGGACGCCGCGACGCAGGCGGTGCGGATCGACCCGAATCTGGGCGAGGCACATACGGCGATCGCGCATGTGAAGGCGCTGTGGGAATTCGACTGGGCCGGCGCGCTCGCCGGGTTCAGGCGCGCCATCGAGCTGTCACCGAGCAGCGCCGATGCATACGACCTGTACGGCCGCCTCTGCTCTGCGCTCGGCAGCTTCGACGAGGCCATCGCACTGCAGCGGCGCGCACAGCAGCTCGATCCACTCGCACACCGCCTCGACGTCGCAACCACACTCCTGCGCGCCGGGCGGTACGAGGAAGCGGAAAGCGAAACGCGCCACGCGATGTCGTTCGATGCCGACTACGACCGCGCACACGCGACCCTCGGGTGGGCACTGATCGGACAGCGACGCGAGTCGGAAGGTGTTGCGGAGCTCGAGCGAGCCGTCGAGGCCGCACCTGCCAGCTCGCAGTGGCTCGGACAGCTCGCCCAGGCCAAGGCGGTTAGCGGAGACCGCGATGGTGCGCGTGAGATCCTCGCCCGCATGGAACGCGGCAAGGGCTTCGACTACGTGCCGCCCTATCACCTCGCCTACGTCTACACCGGTCTCGGCGAGCACGACCGCGCCATCGATCTCCTCGAGCGCGCCATGCAGGAGCGCGCGGGCGCCGTCTACGCGATCAAGGGTTCGTTCCTGTTCGCGCCGCTGCGCGGTCACCCGCGCTACCAGGCGCTGCTTGCACGGATGAAACTGGATGACGTGACGGCTTCCGTCGGTTCGCTTACGCCGTGAGCCGGCGGGCGAGTCGTCGCCCGAGACCGAGGATAGTGAGAACGGTAGGACGGCCCAGTGCCTCCGGGAACACGCTTGCATCACACACGTAGAGCCCGCCGACTTCCGTCTCGAGATCGGCATTCACCACGCCACCGATCGGTACCGTCGAGGAAGGATGCGTACCGCGCAGCGGCGTGGTGAAGATCGTGCCGGGGTTGCAGCCGGCGCGCTTCAGGATCCGGCCGGCCACTTCCTCGGCGCGCGAGAGCCGCTCGCGGTCAAGTGACGTGAGGCCCTTCCGGATGCGGCCGCGCGCATCCACTTCCCCGCTGCGCTCGTCGCGCAGCTTGATCATGACGCCGAGCGTGCGGCCCCAGCGCAGCCACGTCAGCGGATACGCAGGCCCCTTGGTGGCCATGATGATCGGGTACATCAGCCACGGGTCCACCAGCGTGGAGTACATCACGTCCAGCTCGGGCTCTTCCATGCTCCAGGTCATCGGCGGATCGCCACCCTGGCCGCGGAACGGCGCGAGCCCGTAAACCATCGCGGTCGTGTCCATGGCCACGCCGCGACCCGCGGCTTCGATGCCGCTGTTGCGCAGCAGCACCGCGGAACCGATGCCGCCGGCCGCAACGACGACCGTCCCCGCATCGTAGTCAATGGATCGTCCGCGCACGCGCGCGCTCACGCCCGCGACGTGCCCGCCTTCGACGCGGATCCGCTCCACACGCGCGCCGGTGATGAGTTCGGCGCCCGCGGCCACCGCGTCATCGATCCACTCGGCCGCATTCCACTTCGAGCCGCAGCGGCAGCCCAGCATGCACTTCGCGCCGCAGTCGAACCGACCGTTGCGACCCGGGACCATGAACTTGTCCTGCGGCTGCCACTCCATCCCGAGCTCCGCCGCCGCCATCGCCACGCGCGTCGAAGCGTCACCGCGCAATTCCGCCGGCAGCGGCGCGACGCGCAACTCGTCCGCCGCCGCGGCCGCATCCGCCTCTACGTCCACGCCGTAGCGCGCCCGCAGCCACGCGGGCGGGGGTGCCGCGCAGGCGCAGTACATCGACGTCGCGCCGCCGAGCATCAGCGGGCGGATGATGTTGAGCCCTTCGTCGGTGAACAGCAGCGCGCGACGGTCGGCGTAGAGCAGTGCGCCCGGATAGGTGCCGTAGAGCGGATGCCCGCGCCAGTCCTTGCCCCGCTCCAGGACCAGCACCCGCTTTCCCGCCCGTGCCAGCTCCCGGGCAACCGAAGCGCCGCCGGGGCCGGACCCGATTACGATGGCGTCGGGGTGGTTCATTCTAGACCGTACCTGGCTGAATCATCCGAGTCGGGAGTCGCGAGACTGGAGACTGGAGACTGGAGTCTGGTTGAAGGCGGGCCCCGTTGTAAACCAGACTCCCGACTCCAGACTCGAAAAGTCTTGCCAGAGGCGTTAAGATCAGCGTTGAACCAGCGGACGCGAAATGATATGGAAAAGCTCGTAATCATTGGCTCCGGCCCTGCCGCATGGACCGCCGCGATCTACGCGGCGCGGGCGAACCTCGACCCCCTCGTGATCGAGGGGGAACCGTCGCGTACCACGCTGCCCGGCGGGCAGCTCATGTACACGACGGAAGTCGAGAACTACCCGGGCTTCCCCGAAGGCGTCACGGGGCCGGAGCTGATGGACAAGTTCCGCACGCAGGCCACGCACTTCGGAACGCGCATCATGACGGAGGACGTCAAGTCGGTGGACTTCGGCGTGCACCCGTTCGTCATCCGGCCGAACTACTCGGACCCGATCGAGGCGCTGTCGGTGATCGTGGCCACGGGCGCGCGTGCGCGCTGGCTGAACGTGCCGAACGAGGAGCGGCTGGCGCAGGGCGGCGGCGGCGTGTCCGCGTGCGCCGTATGCGACGGCGCTTTGCCGGCGTATCGCGACAAGGTCGTCGCCGTGGTCGGCGGCGGCGACTCCGCGATGGAGGAGGCGCTGTACCTGACGAAGTTCGCGCGCGAGGTACTCGTGATCCATCGGCGCGACGAGCTGCGCGCGTCGCGCATCATGGCGGAGCGCGCGCTCCAGCACCCCAAGATCCGCTTCCTCTGGAACACGGTCGTCACCGAAGTGCTCGGCTACGACACGATCACCGGACTGCGCCTCGAGGACACCGTCACCGGTGAAGCGAGCGAGATCGAAGTGGGCGGCCTGTTCGTCGCGATCGGCCACGACCCGGCCACGAAGTTCCTCGACGGCCAGCTCGAGCTGCACCCGAGCGGCTACATCGTCACGCCCGAGCCCTGGCGCACGGCTACGAGTGTGGCCGGCGTCTTCGCCGCGGGCGATGTCATGGACAGCTACTACCGCCAGGCCGTGACGGCCGCAGGCACCGGCTGCATGGCAGCGCTCGAGGCCGAGCGCTGGCTCGCACACCAGGGGCTCGGCGAATCGCCGGTCCTCGAAACCGCAGAAGCTCCGGGCTCGGGAAAAGTGGGCTGAGCGCCCGCGTGGGCGCGTACGTCGAGATCGCCGCCGTCACGAAGCGCTACACCGAAGGCGACGCATCCCACCTCGTGCTCGATGGCGCCACCGCGTCCATCGCGCCCGGTGAGTTCGTCGCGCTGCTGGGTCCCAGCGGTTCCGGCAAGACCACGCTGCTGAATCTCATCGCCG
The DNA here is from genome assembly GCA_964444685.1 of uncultured Gemmatimonadaceae bacterium. Classification (GTDB taxonomy): domain Bacteria; phylum Gemmatimonadota; class Gemmatimonadetes; order Longimicrobiales; family RSA9; genus CAYUIG01. The sequence continues at coordinate 4,984 of CAYUIG010000022.1, forward strand.
GCATCGACCTGCCCGACAGCGGCGAGGTGTGGCTCGGTGAAGAGATCGTCAACAAGCTCTCCGAGCGCGAGCGCACGCTGCTGCGCCGCCGGCGCATCGGCTTCGTCTTCCAGTTCTTCAACCTGCTGCCCACACTCACCGTCGCGGAGAACCTGCGCCTTCCGCTCGAGCTGAACGGCATCCAGGGCGAGGACCGAATCCTCGCCCTGCTCGACCGCGTCGGTCTCGCGGATCGTGCACACAGTTTTCCGGATCGTCTGTCGGGCGGCGAGCAGCAGCGCGTCGCGGTTGCGCGCGCGCTCGTGCACGATCCCGATGTCGTGCTCGCGGACGAACCCACGGGCAACCTCGATGCGGCGACGGGCGAGAACGTGCTCGCGCTGCTCGGTGAGCTGGTGCGCGAACAGGGCCGGACGTTGATCGTCGCCACACACAGCGATCGCGTGGTCCAGCACGCGGACCGCACACTTGTCCTCCGCAACGGCAAGCTGGAATCATGAGCCTGCTGCGCCGCTCCTCCGCGCGCTGGCTGCTTCAACATCCGTGGCCCGCGGGACTGTCGCTGCTCGGCATCGCGCTCGGCATAGCCGTCGTGGCCGGCATGGACCTCGCCATCGGCAGCGCGCGCCGCGCATTTCTCGCATCGGCCGAAGCCGTAGGCGGGCGCGCTACGCATCACGTGATCGGCGGACCGGCAGGCCTGCCGGACAGCACGTACGCGCGCGTGCGCGGCACGATCGTGGAAGCGGCGCCGATCGTGGAGGCGTACGCGCGCGCACCCGACTTCCCGGGCCGCACGTTCCGCATCCTGGGCGTGGACCCGTTCGCGGAAGCGCCGTTCCGTTCCTGGGTGGCGACGGGCTCCGGCCTCTCGCTCGCCCCGCTCCTCACGCATCCCGGTTCCGTCGTACTCGGTTTGCCGCTCGCCATGGAACTGGGCCTGTCGATCGGCGACACGCTCGCCCTCGTTGCAGGCGGCGAACCACGCCGCGCGGTCGTCATGGGACTGGTCGAGCCGGAAGATGCGCTCGCGCGCACCGCCCTAGCTGATGTGTTGCTCGCCGACATCGCGACCGCGCAGGAGCTGGCCGGCACCATCGGCCGCATCACGCGCATCGATCTCCGCATGACGGCTGAAGACTCGGCGCACCTGGCTGCTGTGCTTCCTCCGGGCACGCGCATCGTCGGTGCGGGTGAGCGTGTGGCGACGACCGCAGCCATGACGCGCGCATTCGAGGTGAACCTCACCGCACTGTCGCTGCTCGCGCTGATCTTCGGGATCTTCCTCGTCTACAACGCGGTCACCTTCTCCGTGCTGCGACGCAGGCCGCTCATCGCGCTGGAGCGTGCCATCGGCGTAACGCGCGACCAGGTGGTGGCACGCGTGGTCGGTGAAGCCGTCGTCATCGGCGCGCTCGCCACACTGCTCGGTTTCGCACTGGGCATCCTGCTCGCGCGCGGCCTCGTGGGGCTGGTCGCACGGACCATCAACGATCTGCACTTCGCGCTCACGGTGTCGGAGCTCCGCTTCGGACCGGGCGCCGTTCTGCGTGCGCTGCTGCTGGGTACGCTCGGCAGTGCGCTCGCTGCCCTGCCCGCCGCCGTGCAGGCCGCACGCATGAGGCCGGGCGCCGCACTCCTCCGCTCGGCGCTCGAGCAGCATGTGCGGGCACGCACGGGTCCACTTCTCTTCGGCGGACTCGCACTCGCGGGCGCGGGCGTCGTCGTCGCACTTACGCCGGGGGCAGGACTCGGACTCGGATTCGCGGGTCTGTTCGCGCTCATCGGCGGTGCCGCCCTGCTCGCGCCGGCGATCACGCTGGGCATTGCGCGACTGCTGCGCCCCGCCGCGACGTTCGTCGGTGGCGCCGCCGGCAGTCATGCCGCGCGCGGCGTCGCGTCATCACTCAGTCGCACCGGCCCCGCGATCGCCGCGCTCGCGGTCGCGGTCGGCGCCGTGCTTGCCGTCGGCACCGTCGTCGGCAGCTTCCGCAGCGCGGTCGAGTCATGGCTCGCGCACGCGCTCCGCGCCGACGTGTACGTCTCGGTGCCCGGTGCGTTATCGAACCGCGCCGAAGGCACGCTGGACCCGATCATCGTCGAGCGTGTAAGGGCGCTGCCGCTCGCCGAGGGTGTCACGACGTTCCGCAACGTGGTGCTGCCGCATCCGGATGGCGACCTGCGCATCTCGGCGGTCGATCTGCATCCGCCGCACCGCGCCGGGTTCGATCTGATCGAAGGCGATCCGGTGGAAGCGTGGCGCGCATTCGATGCCGGCGGCCTGCTGGTCACGGAATCGCTCGCGTTCCGCCGCGGACTGCATCCCGGCTCGATGCTGATCCTCCCGACGCAGCGCGGCGACCGGCCGTTCGAGGTAGCCGCCGTATTCCGCGACTATACTACGGAGCACGGCCTCATCTTCATCGACCGCGCGGCGTACGATGCAAACTGGGATGATGCGGGCGTCACATCGCTGGGCGTGTTCGCGCGGCCGCGTGTGAGCACGGATTCGCTCATCGCCGCGCTGCGCGCGCTTGCACCCACCGACGCGGCGGTGAACTTCACACGCACGCGTGACCTGCGCGCGGGATCGCTCGCCGTGTTCGACCGCACGTTCGCCATCACGATGGTGCTGCGCGCACTCGCGCTCGTCGTGGCTCTGGTCGGTGTGCTGGGTGCGCTCATGGCGCTCCAGCTCGAGCGCACGCGCGAGCTGGGCGTACTGCGCGCGCTCGGACTCACGCCGCGCGGGCTCGGTGCCGTCGTCGCCGGTCAGACGGCCGTCATGGGCGTGGCCGCGGCGGTCCTTGGGCTCCCGCTCGGTGCGGCACTCGGCGCGCTGATGCTCGAAGTCGTGAACCGCCGCTCGTTCGGCTGGAGCGTGCCGTTCCAGCTCGATGCGAACATGGTCGCACAATCCGCCGCAGTCGCCATCGTGGCCGCGCTCGTTGCCGGTGCGTACCCCGCGTGGCGAATGGCACGCACGCGGCCGGCGGAAGCTCTGCGGGGCGAATGATGCGACGCGCGATCAACATCGCCATTGGGCTCACGGTGCTCGGCATCGCGGCCGTTGCGTACCTGTGGCCCAGGCCGGAGTCCGACGTGCGCGCCACACTGTCGCTCTCCGAGGCCATGGGCATCGGCGATACGCTCGGCTGGCAGCGCGCTACGGAGCCGCGCCCGTTCTCCTTCCCCGCGGACCACGGCCCGCACACCGGGTATCGCACCGAGTGGTGGTACTTCACGGGCAATCTGCACACGACGGATGGGCGACGCTTCGGATTCCAGCTCACGTTTTTCCGCAGCGGCCTCGCGGCCGACTCGATTCCCCGTTCCTCGTCGTGGGCAGCACGCGATGCGTACATGGCCCACTTCGCGATCACGGATGCGACCGCCGATGAGTTCCACGCGTTCGATGCGTTCGCGCGCGGCGCCGCGCAGCTCGCGGGGGCAACCGCGCAGCCGTTCCGCGTGTGGCTGCACGATTGGGAAGCCGCATCCACAGGCGCAGAGACGTTCCCGCTCGTGCTGCGCGCACAGCGCGACTCGTTCACACTCGAACTCACGCTCGAAGCCGGCAAGCCGCCCGTACTGAACGGCGAGGCCGGACTGAGCAGGAAGGGTCCATCACCGGGCAATGCGACGTACTACTACTCGATGACGCGGCTGCCGGCGCACGGCACCATACGCGTGGGTGACGCGGTGCACGAGGTGAGCGGGCTCGCATGGATGGACCGTGAATGGGGCACGAGCGCGCTCGAGGCGGATCGCACCGGCTGGGACTGGTTCGCGCTCCAGCTCGCGGACTCCACCGAGCTGATGCTCTATCGCATCCGTCCGGGCCAGGAATGGGCCGGCGGCACGTTCGTCGACCGCGATGGAAGCACGACCGTGCTGTCGGCGGACGCATTCACGATCGACGAGCTGGACACGTGGCGCAGTCCCCTCGACGGCGCCCGCTACCCGTCCTCGTGGCACATCCGCGTATCGTCGCTCGAACTCGAGATGGATGTGACGCCCGTGATCGCTGCACAGGAGCTGAATCTGTCCGTGCGCTACTGGGAAGGCGCTGTAGAGGTGCGCGCCTTTCGTGCCGGCCGCCCAGTCGAGGGGCGCGGCTATGTGGAGTTGACGGGCTACGCTGGTGATGCGGGCGACGAACGGCGGGCGACGCGGGGCGGGCGACAAACGACGGGCGACAACGGACGGGCCACGACGGGCGACAAACGACGGGCGACGACGGACGGGCTACGTCGGGCGACGAACGGCGGGCGACCGACGGACGGGCTACGTCGGGCGACGAACGGCGGGCGACGACGGACGGGCTACGTCGGGCGACGAACGGCGGGCGACAAGTGACGGCAACCGAGGGGCGGCGTTACCCGCCCCCAGTCGCCCGTCCTTTGTCGCCCGCCACAGGTCGCCCGCTACGCGTCGCCCGCAGTCAGTAAGCTAGACCGGCCTCCGCCCCTGGATCAGACGAATGACGATGACCACCAGGGCGATCAGCAGCAGGATGTGGACGAATCCGCCGAGCGTGTAGCCGGACACGAGACCGAGGAGCCACAGCACCAGCAGGATCACGAATATCGTCCAGAGCACCATCGCCTCCTTGCGAAAGGGTACGCCCGTACACTTTGCAACAAGTCGGCCACGGCTCGGGTGGCGCCGGAAGTGGTTGTCACGCTTGGGGCTGCGGAAAAGCGGTCGAGAGGCTGTCTTGACGTACCGGACGGGGCGGCGCCTATTCGCCCTTTCGGCGTACGCGAACCCCGGAGGATCCCCATGACCACACAGCACCAGGAACAGCAGGGCCGCACTTACGCGCACCCCGAAACGCTCGTCAGCACATCGTGGGTTGCCGAGCACCTGGACCATCCGGGCGTCCGGATCGTCGAGGTGGACGTGGATACGTCGGAGTACGACAAGGGCCACGTTCCCGGAGCCGTTGGCTGGAACTGGACCACGCAGCTCTGCGACACGGTCGTGCGCGACATCGTGCCGCAGGACGCGCTCGAGAATCTGCTCGCGGGCTCCGGCATCGACAACAACACGACGATCGTCCTGTATGGCGACAACAACAACTGGTTCGCCGCGTGGGCGTTCTGGCAGCTGAAGGTGTACGGCCACCAGGACGTGCGCATCATGAACGGCGGACGTCGCAAGTGGCTCGAGGAAGGCCGCGAGATGAGCACCGACGTGCCGTCGTTCGAGCCGCGTGTGTACGAGGCACGCGAGCCCGATCCTTCGCTGCGCGCATTCCTGCCGCAGGTGCAGGCGTCGCTGTCCGACAACCGGACCGTGCTCGTGGATGTGCGCAGCCCCGCCGAGTTCACGGGTGAGATCCTGGCGCCGCCGGGACTGCCGGAGACCTGCCAGCGCGGTGGCCACATTCCGGGCGCGAAGAACATTCCGTGGGGCAAGGCGTGCAACGAGGACGGCACGTTCAAGTCGCCGGAAGAGCTGGACGCGCTGTATCGCGGCCTGGGTGTGACGCCGGACCGCCCCGTGATCACGTACTGCCGGATCGGCGAGCGTTCCAGCCACACGTGGTTCGCGCTCAAGTACCTGCTCGGCTACCCGGACGTGCGCAACTACGACGGTTCATGGACCGAATGGGGCAACATGGTCGGTGCGGCAGTGGAGAAGCCATGAGGGCCGATCGCTTCTCCTCACGCACATCCGAGATCAACGGCTGGGCGGTTCGCATCGAGTCTGTACGGCTCGGAGAGCAGTACAATGCGACCGTGCGCAGCGTGGATCCCGGCGCGAGTATCGCCCGCGCCGAGGCCGCCACGCGTGAGGAGGCCGAGCGGGAGGCGATCGAGAAAGCAGCCGAGCGGCTCGGCCAGACACGCATCTTCCGGTAGCAGTCGATGACGGGCGGCGCCGGCGGCCGGTCGCGTTCGCCGCGCCTCCGGCGCGCCCTCGGCATCGTACAGGTCGGTCTCGTCGCGAACGCGGCGCTCGTCGTCGTGAAGGTGCTCGCCGGTCTCATCGGCCACTCCTACGCACTGGTGGCCGATGGGATCGAGAGCTCTCTCGATGTGTTCTCCTCCCTCGTGGTCTGGCGCGGGCTCCAGGTCTCCGAGCGCGATCCCGACGGCGAGTTCCACTTCGGGTACGGCAAAGCCGAGTCGGTGTCCGCCGCTGCCGTCGGCCTCATGCTCGTCGCCGCGTCCGTCATCATCGTCGTCGAAGCCGTTCGAAACATCCTCACGCCGCACGAGCCGCCGGCACCCTTCACACTCGCCGTACTCGTGGCCGTCATCGCGGTGAAGGAGGTCCTCTTCCGGCGCGTGTTCCGCGCGGGCTCCGAAGCGCACAGCCCCGCCGTCGTCGCCGATGCATGGCACCATCGCTCCGATGCCATCACCTCCACGGCGGCGCTGATCGGCATAACGATCGCGCTCGTCGGCGGGCCGGGCTGGGCGGTGGCCGACGAGTGGGCCGCGATCGTTGCGGCCGGCGTCATCGCGTACAACGGCCGGCGTCTCATCCGGCCTGCGGTGCTCGACCTGATGGACCGCGCCCCCGACGCCGATGTCCTCGGCCACGTCCGCAGCGCCGCCGAAGGGGTGCCGGGGGTCCTCGCCACCGAGAAGCTGCGGGCCCGCAAGGTGGGCATGGGCTACTACGTCGACCTGCACGTGCAGGCGGATCCTGCCATGACCCTCGAGGATGCCCACGAGCTCGGGCACGACGTGAAGCGCGCCATCCTCGCCGGCGTGCCCATCGTCATCGATGCGCTCATCCACATGGAGCCGTATCCCCGACCTTGACCTGACGCACGCGCGCAACAATCCATGATGCGTGAGCCACGCCCGGGTGCAGCAAAAGGCGCATCCCCGCGTGCTTTTCGCGCCCGGTCCCGTTGGCGTGCGACGTGCCACGGTGCCCCATCGCCCCGCATCGGGGCACGACCCGGAAGAACAGGTGCAGAAGCGGATGGATCAGGTGATGGAACCCCAGCCGGCCGCGCGCACGAGCGTGCGCGCGCAGACCGGTGAGGTAGAACCGGTGCGGCCGGCGGCCTGGCGGCTCCCGGCACGTTCGATCGCTTGGCGGCTTTTCTTCACGGCATGGCTGGTCTACGGCCTCCATTTCGCCACCGACATCGTACGCGAGCACTA
>CAYUIG010000022.1:12216-41448 GCA_964444685.1 uncultured Gemmatimonadaceae bacterium
GACCGCCGCGCCATGTGGCTCGCGCTGCTCTATGCGTTCGGCACGCCCGTCTTCTTCCGCACCGGATTTCTCAACCACAACCTCATGCTCGGCCACATCGCGTTCGCCGGCTTCCTGGCGATGTGGGATCCCGGACGGTCGCTCGACATATCGTGGAAGACGCGTGCGTTCCTGGGCGGGATCGCCGGCGGACTGACCGTGCTGTTCGACTACAGTGGCGTGGTCTTCCTGCTCGGACTGTTCGGATACGCCATGCTCGCGCGCTGGCGTGACGAAGGCCGGCACACCGTCATCCCCACCGGCTTCTGGTACGTGCTGGGATCGATTCCGCCGATTCTGGTGCTCTGGTTCTATCAGTGGCGCGCGTTCGGGAACCCGTTCCTGCCCGGACAGCACTGGATGCCGCCCGTGCAGTGGATCGAGCTCGGATACCAGGGTTACGGCGGGCCGCAGCTCGAGCTGCTCATCATGCTCGTCGCCGACCACCGGTTCGGCCTCTTCGCGGCCGCACCCCTCCTGCTGCTCGGACTGGCCGCACCGTTCCTGCGCCGGGACAACGACTGGCCGGCACTCGAAACCTGGACGTGCATCGCGCTGTTCGTCGCGACATGGGTGTTCTTCGCCGGCAGCAACTACACGCGCCTGCAGTTCAACACGGGCATCCGCTACATGGCGCCCGTGCTGCCGTTCCTCTTCCTGCCGACCGCACGCGTGCTCGTGCGTTGGCCGCGTGCGGTCCAGCTCTGGATTGCGGTTCCCTCCGTCGTCCTCGCCTGGGCCATGGCCATGAACCGCGAGGTCTGGCGACCTCTCGGCGTCCTGGAGCCAGTCGCGCGCGTTCTCACCGGAGGCTTCGAGCTGCCGGCGCTCACGACCATCGAGCGCATGCGCGAGATGTTCGGCGACTTCCTCCCGCATGGTGTCTCGCCCCTGCCGCTGTTCGCCCTCGCGGGGGTCATCCTCTGGCTCATCTGGAGCGCACCGCCGCGCCGCAGCAGCGACGCGGACACCTTGCGCTGACCGGCGAGGGGGTGCACGCTACCGTTCGTGCTCCCCCTCCAGGAGTCGGCCATGATCCTCGTTTCAGGCGCCACCGGGATGCTCGGCGGCATGATCACCCGCCGCCTGCTCGATCTGGGTCACCCGGTCCGCATGCTCGTCCGCCCGGGCTCCGACTACCAGAAGCTCGTCGCAGCCGGTGCAGACTTCGCGCTGGGTGACCTGAAGGTTCCGGATTCAGTCGTGCGCGCATGCGAGGGCATCGACGTCGTCGTCACCACCGCCAACTCCGCACGCCGCGGCGGCGAGGACAACGTCGACACGATCGAACGGGAGGGGAACCGCAACCTCATCGATGCCGCGCGTGCGGCGGGTGTGCGCAGGTTCGTCTTCGTTTCCGCGCTCGGCGCGCATCCCGACAGCCCCGCCGACTTCCTGAGCGGCAAGGGTGCGGCCGAAGTGCATCTCGAGTCGAGCGGGCTCGAGTACGTCATCCTCCAGCCCAACCTGTTCATGGAGGTCTGGATCGCGATGATGATGGGGCCGGCCATCGCGGGCGGCCCCGTCACCTTCGTCCGGCCGGCACAGGCGCGGCACACGTTCGTCGCCATGGACGACGTCGCCGACCTGGGCGTGGCCGCCGCGATTCAACCGTCCGCGGCGAACCGCAGGATCGTACTGGGCGGACCCGACGCGCTCTCGTGGCGCGACGTCACCGCGATCTTCGAGCGCGCACTGGGACGCGCCATTGACATCCACCTCGTCGATCCGGGCGACCCGCTGCCCGGACTCCCGCCGGTCGTCGCCCAGCTCGCGGCCGCGTTCGAGTCACACGAGACCGCCTTCGACTCCTCGGCCGTCGCCGCCGAGTTCGGTTTGCGACTGCGACGCGTCGAAGACTTCGCGCGCGCCATGACCGCCAGCGCCGCGCCCGGGATCGGTCACTAGGTCAATCGCCAGACACGCGCTCGAGGCGCATCTCGAGGAACGGATACCATGTCGTTCCGTCCGGGCTGAATTCGCCCTTCTCGATCCATTTGCCGTCGGCGAACTGCATCGCGTAACGCACCTGGCCCTGGCCGCCCGGGATCTCGAAGCCCCAGCGGAAACCGTCCGCCGTACGCTCCAGCTTCGCTTCCGCCTGTCCGCCATCCGCCAGCCACGATGTGATCCGGTAGCCGCCATCCGGATGCGGTGAAATCACGCCGAACGCGTTGTGTACGACACGCTCGCTTCCATCCGGCGCGCGCGCCGTGAACAGACCTTCGACCGCGAGCGCAGCACCGCCGGCCATCTTTCGCACCCGTTCCGTCCCCTGCGCCGTGGCCGCATCACCCGGACCCATCTGGAACGTCGCCGCTCCCGACCACTCGCCGATGAGAAAGTCGAACTCCCGCATCACATCCGGTGACACCTGCGCGACCTGCGCCGCCGCCGGTGCGCTCAGACCCATGAACAGCACTCCCAGCAGCATCCCCTTCATCGTTCCCCTCCCTCGATCATCCGACCGAGCCGGTCGATGTATCGGCGGAACGCCTTTCGCCCCGCCGCCGTCATGCGGTACCGCGTCAGCGGCTTCCGATCCACGAACTTCTTCTCCGCCGCGACGTACCCCGCCTCCTCCAGCTTCCTCAGATGCATCCCGAGGTTCCCGTCCGTCGCACCCGTACGCTCCCGCAGAAACGTGAACTCCGCATCCTCCACCGCGGCCAGGATCGACATCACGGCCAGCCGGATGCGCGAGTGGATGACCTCGTCCAGCTTCTGGTACTCGTATTCGCTCATGACCCGCGAATGACGGTCCGGCGCGAACGCGTGTACAGCAGCATCCCCGGCACCAGCTCCAGCAGCAATGCCATCGCCGCGAGCAGCAGCAGTACGTAGGTCCCCGGCACGAACAGCATCACCCCTGCGCCCGCCCACCACGCACCGCCCACGCCCGCCAGCCACCGCGTTCCCGTCAACACGCCCGTCGCGACGATCCCCAGCCCCATCAGCGCCGCCATCAACCCCGCCAGCGACTCCATCGGCACCACCGACCCCAGCAGCCCGGCAAGCGCGACCAGCGTCATCGTCACCGCACACGACAGCCACACCACCCCCAGCACCCGGCGCCCACCCGTGCGCACACGCGCCCTCCCGCTCCCCCGCATCCCCAGCCACAGCGACAGCCCCCAGCCCACTACCAGCACCGCTCCCCACACCAGCCGCGGATCCGCGACCGGCCGCCCTTCCGCGTACAGCCACGTCAGCACCAGTCCGACCGGCGCGAGCAGCCCCCACACCAGGAAATGGCTGCCGTTGTCCGCCACGGTCTGCTGCGTCTCGTCCATGAGCCGTCGAATGAAGGCGAGGTCCTGCTCCGGCTGGTTCATGGGGTTTCCTTTCGGTCGGTTTCAGAGTACTCTGATTATTAGAGCAAACGCCGGAAGCTGTCAACCCCGCGCCCGAAACCCTTGCGGCAGACCGGCCGGGCATGGATCCTGGGCGCATGAATGAACCGAGTGAAGGGCGCTTTCCCGTTACGATCGAAGCGCCGGTGGCGTGGGGCGAGATGGACGCGCTCGGGCACGTGAACAACGCGGTCTACTTCCGTTGGTTCGAGAGCGCGCGGATCGCGTATCTGGACCGGATCGGATTCCTCGGGGACGTGGTAGGTCCGATCCTGGCGCGAACGGAGTGCCGCTTCCGGCGTCCGCTGCACTGGCCGGAGACGGTGCGCATTGGCGCGCGCACGCTGGCGGTGGGTCCGGACCGCTTCACGATGGAGTATCGGATCGTGGCCGTTTCGACCGGGGAGGTGGCGGCGGAGGGAACGGGTGAAGTGGTGTCGTACGACTACGAGACAGGGCGGAAAGCGCCGCTGCCGGAGGCGGTGCGGATCGCGATCGAACAGCTGGAGGGCGGATGAGCGACGTGGCTCTGCTGCCGGTGGACCGGGACGGTGTGCGGCTGAGGGGTCGTGAGATGACGCGCATCGAGACGTTCACGGATGCCGCGTTTGCGTTCGCGGTGACGCTGCTGGTGGTGTCCGTCGATGCGATTCCGACGACCTACGCGGAACTCATTGGTGCGCTTCGGGGGCTGCCCGCCTTCGCGATCAGCTTCCTGCTGCTGATGGTATTCTGGTACGGGCACTGGCAGTGGAGCCGACGCTACGGCATGGAGGACCTGCCGTCGATCGTACTGTCCTGCGTGCTGGTATTCGCGGTGCTGAGTTACGTGTATCCGCTGAAGTACCTGATGTCGCTGACTACGACGTGGCTGTCGCGGGGCTCGATCGGGACCGCAGCAGAGCTGTCGTCACCGGGCGAGTTGTACGGAATCTTCGCGATCTATGGCTTCGGCTTCGCGGGCATGTCGCTGGTGGTGTCGCTGCTGAATGCACATGCGGTGCGGCGCCGGGAAGAGCTCGAGCTGGACGCGGCGGAAGTGATCGTTGCGCGCGGCGACGTCGGCGCATGGCTGATCCTGATGGCGGTCGGCCTGTTCTCGGCCCTGCTTGCATTGTTCCTTCCGCCAACGGTCGCCGGGTGGCCCGGCTGGGCGTACATGCTGCTTCCGATCGCCATGCCGGTGTACGGCCGGTCTATCGCGCGGGCGGCGGCGCGGGCGCGGAGCTCCTGAAGCGGAGCGACCGCGGTACGCCACTGCTCGCGGCGAGGAACGCGTTCGCGGCTATGCGACCCGTTGCGAGTGCGATTCCGGCGGCGATCACACCGATCATCTCGATCCACCATCCCAGTGCGGCGAATGTGATGGCGACGGCGCCGACCTCGATCGCAGTGGCGATCGAGATCGGTCGCGTGCTGCGCCGCTGCACGAGCACGGCGCGCTGGAGCGAAAGCAGCACGGACAGCGCGGGCAGCGGCACCATGAAACGCGCGGCGGGCACGGCCAGCGCTGCGAGGTCCGGCTCGAGGCCGGAAACGGTGTGGAACCAGAAGTTCGCGAAGGGCGTGAATACGACGAGCGCGAAGAGCGCGGAGGTCGTGAGGCCGAGCACGGTCGCGAAGCGAGCGAGCTCGCGGTAGCGCTCGAGGTTGCGGCCGAGCAGCGCGATGGCGGCTTCCTGGTAGCTGAGCCCGGGCGCGCGGAAGAAGAACGCCAGCGCGATCACCACGGGGAGTACCGCCAGTGACTCGATCGGGCGCGGCGCATGGCCCATGAAGAAGGTGAGCACGGGCTGCACCGTGAGCCCGATCATCGACGTGAGCGCGAGCGGCCAGTAGAAGCGCGCGATGTCGCGGTACGGCGGTGGTTCCGCATCGGTACGGTCACGATGCAGATCGTGCAGCGCCCCGCGCGCCATGAAGCGTGCGGCCGCAGCTTCGACCAGCACACCCGTGCTCAAGGCGGCGGCGCCCACCCACGCACCCGGCAGTGCACCGATCGCGTAGAGAATGAGCGCCGTTCCTGCCATGGCGCTCAGTCGCAGGACCGTGCCCGTCGCGACGAGCCGCGTCCGTCCCGAACGGATGAGCAATCCCTGGAGCAGCCGCCGGTACGCGATCGCACCCGGCCACGGCAGCAGGATCCAGAGTGAGCCGCGCGTGATGCGTGCGATTTCGTCCGGGAGGCTCAGAAACGCGGCGATGCGCGCGAACACGGGCGGCAGCAGCACGATCAGCAGTGAAGCGGTCGCACCGATCGTGAGTGCGTGCGTGAAGGTGCGCAGCCGGCGATAACTCCGCAGGTTCTCCGCGAGTGCCGTGGATGCGCTCATCAGCATGATGACGGGCGCTTCGACGAGCAGTGCGAACGCCCACGCCACACCGTACGCGGCAAGATTGAAGGCCGGCTCCGGCATGCGTGCGATGACGGCGGCGAGGAGCGGGCCCTCGACGGCCATCATGGTCCACGTGGCCGCGAGCGGCACCCAGAAGCGGAAGATCGACATCGGCGCCTCCGTGATGCGCCCGCGCCCCCGTCGCCGCAAGCCCCCGTGGCGTCCTGCGCCGGCGCGTTCCTACATTGCCGCGGTTCCGTTCCCCCGACAGGAGACCGCGATGGCCGGCGAAGGCACGCTCACGAAGCGGATGATCGGCGCAACGATCCTCGACGTCGGTACCTACGAAGAAGTCGAAGCGGACGAGAGCGCGACCGGACAGGCGGCCGCAGTCGTCGCGATCGCGGCGGTCGCTTCCGCGATCGGCGCCGTCGGCGCGGGCACCCAGGGCGTGATCGGGTCCCTGATCAGCTACTTCGTCGGGTGGCTGGTCTGGTCCGGCGTGACATGGGTGATCGGGGACAAGCTCCTGAACGGCACGGCCACGTACGGTGAGCTGCTGCGCACCATAGGCTTCGCCCTCTCCCCCGGCGTTCTCCTGATCCTCGGCTTCTTCCCGCTCCTCGGCGGGTTCATCGTCGCAATCGTCAGCTTCTGGATCCTCGTCGCCGTCGTGATCGCGATCCGCCAGGCGCTGGACTTCTCCACCGGGCGGGCCATCGCGACCGCCATCCTCGGCTGGATCGCCTGGGTCGTTCTGAATACGATTTTCCGATTCTGAAGCACCCGGAGCGCCGCGCGGCGCGTTCGCAGCCGAAAGCCCGCGCCGCACCTGTGGCCGGGCCGCGACATGCGCAATGCATCCGGGCGTCTTGCAGCCCGCAACCGCCCCGTCCAAGCCGTTGATGCCCCGTCGGTTACGGCAGCGCCCCGGATTCGGGGACACGCCGGCGCGGGCGGTCCGCCACATGCTTTACGAAGGGGCCGACCGTTGGTCGCGCTCTCCCTGAGCGGGGCCGTCCCGGCTGGTGCCGGGGCGGCCCGGGGCCGCCCGACGCTGGGTTGACGCTCTCCCCATTGGTCCGCGCGTGCGGTGCGCTGCCGCCTTGCCAGCCGGTGCGCCGCACGCGCGCGCATCAACCCGGTCCGTCCTCTTTCCTCCTCAGCACGTAGATCAGCGCCCCGGCCACGAGCGCAATCGCGCCAGCGGCGAGGTTCTGCCACGTGGCGCTCGCAAGGAAGGCAAGAGAGACGACCAGGGCGGCAACCGGGATCGTTGCCCCGAAAGGAAGCCGGACCGCATCCGGTCGGTCGCCGAAGCGTCGTCGCAGGACGGGCACGGCGGCGGCCGTGCCGATGTAGGTGGTAAGCCGCGCGATGATGGAGAGCATTGCGAGCTGCACGAACGAACCTGACAGGGCGAGCACGAGCGCGATGACGGATTGCGTGACGATCGCGAAAGCCGGGGTTCGCCAGGTCGGGTGCACGCGCGCGAGCACGCGCGGACCGTAGCCGTCGCGCGCCAGGGCGAACAGATAGCGCGGACCGATCAACGTGGTGTTCCCGACGTTCCCCTCGATCGAGATCATCGCGCCGACGGTCATCAGCAGTGCGGCCCAGCCGCCCAGGAACACGCCCGCCGCTTCAGCCAGCGGCGACGTGGACTCGGCTAGGTTCGGGAGCGTACCGAGCGCCACCACCTGCACGGACGTGTAGAGCAGCGTGATGACGAGGATCATCGCGAGCAGGGCGAAGGGCACATCGCGTCGTGGATTGCGATACTCGCCTGCGGCCGCGGGCGTGTTCTCGAAGCCCGCGTACGCGAACAGCAGCAGCAGCGCCGCCTCTCCGAGGACGCCGGGCCGCGGCATTTCGACGGCCGCCACCCGCGACCAGTCGACGAAGAACAGTCCCGCGATCACGAAGAATACGAGCGGGAGTGACTTCGCCAGCACGAGCGTGACTGCGGTATTCGCACCCCAGCGCACGCCGCGCACGTTGATCCATGTGAGCAGTGCGAGCGGAACGCCGATGACGGCTGCGCGCGTCCAGCCGGCCGCGGCCGCGGGCCACAGATACGCGGTAGCCAGTGCGAAGCCATTGGACAGCGAAGCCACGGACGCGATGCGCGCGAGCCACGTCATCCAGCCGGTCTCGAACCCTATGAATCGGCCGAACGCTTCGCGCGTGTAGAGGTAGGCGCCGCCGGGCTCATCGAAGTAGCTGGATGCCTCGGCGAAGCAGAGCACGAGGAGCGCGACGGCGAGACCGGCGAGTACGACCGCGAGCGTACTGGCCGCACCGAGCAGCGCAGCGGCGGCCGCGGGCAGCAGGTACACGCCACTGCCGAGGACGTCGTTGATGGCCAGCCCGACGAGCTGCCAGCGCGAGACCTCGCGCACGAGGCCCGTGTGAGCGCCTGTGGGCGCGGCGGCAGCGGGCGCCGGCCGGGTGGGGTGCGGGCTCATGGCGTGGCTCCTTGCGGAGGGCGGCCCGCAACCTAACGGACCGCGGCCGCGCCTCGCACCCCTGTCTTCCTACGCCTCCAGACGGAAGCCGTTGCGGCGCCCGAACATCGTCGCGGCGATCAATCCACCGGTAGCGGCGGCGAGCGCCGTCCGGAACAGCACCGGATGCTCCGATGCCCACGGATACAGGCTGCGGCGATGCGCGCGGTCGCCCAGACGTCCGCGTTCCCCGCCGTCCTCCGCCAGCGGCGCGTACAGGTTGTTCGGCGCGTCCGCGCTGCGCGGCTCGTCGGTCTCCTGCATCCGGAAGCCCGCACGGCGCTGCTGCACGTCGTTGAGGCGCGGGCTCAACTTCTCGGTCCACGACAGCAGCTTCCCGGCGGTACCTACGTAGATCTCGCGCGCATCGTGCTGCGCCGCGTGCAGGATAGCGTCCGCCACGAGTTCCGGCGCATAGACGGGTGGCATGCCCTGCGGCACCACACCGATCTGCGTCTTTGCCTTGTCGAACAGCGGTGTATCGATCGAAGAGGGTTTGATGAGTGCCACCCGCACGCCCGCGCCCTCGTGCTCCAGCTCCACGCGCAGCGCATCGACGAACCCCTTCACCGCGTGCTTCGAAGCTGCGTACGCGGACTGGTAGGGCAGCGCGCGGTCGGACTCTACACTGCCGATGCAAACGAGTGCGCCGCGGCTGCGCTTCAGGTGCGGCAGCGCGGCCTTCGCACCGTGGACCTGGCCCATGAGATTTACATCGAGGATCCTGCGGAAGTCTTCGAGCGAGGTTTCCTCGAACGTGGCGTAGACGCTCACCCCGGCATTGTTGACCCATGTATCAATGCCGCCGAACGTCTCGGCCGCACGGCTCGCGAGCTGCTCGCAGTCCTGCGCCTTGCTCACATCGGCAACGACCGCCAGGGCGGAGCCGCCTGCAGCCCGGATCTCCTGAACCGCTTTCTCGAGGTCCGCTTCGTTGCGCGCCGCGAGCACGACGCGCGCGCCCTTCGCCGCGGCCTTCTTCGCGGTCACCAGTCCGATGCCGCTGGACGCGCCCGCGATCACGATGACCTGTTCCCCGATCGGCTTCGCCACGCTCTCCTCCTTCTGCGGTGGGTGCATTCGCGGAGCGTGGAAGCGGCGCAACTATCGTTCCGAGCGACCCCGGTCGAAATCGATCTTCAGGATCTCGAAATCAGCGTACTCCTGCTCCCCTTCCGGCGGCCGCCACGCCACCGACGCGCGCATCGGCACGAGCAGGCCCCATTGCAGGCGATAGTCCCCGTACCGCCCCAGCCACGTCGTGCGCACCTGCTCCTTCCCCACGCTCCGATAGCGTTCATCGCTCTCGAACGACGCGATCAGGCCGTTCTCACCGAAGCGGAAAATCCCTGACGCCTCCAGCGACCCGTCACGCACGATGGCGCGCGCGCTCCGTTCGTCGACCCCCTCCCAGCGCACACCCTCGCCCGGCACCAGCGCGGTGGGGAACCACGGCGTTTCCGCCAGCCAGCGGAGCAGCGCGGACACCGAAACTTCCGGCCCGCGCGCTGTCGCGAGCGGAATCAGCGACGCCATGCGCACGAGCATCTCGCCGTATCCGCGGTGGTACAGGTCACGCGCGCGGACGGGAACGAATCCCGCGCTGCGGATCGTGCCGGTCCACAGCAATGCGGGCGGGTCCGTCGTGAACCACTCCTGGCCGCGGATCGGCAGCCAATCGCCTTCCGGATCAGTCCGGAACCGGCCGGCATGCTCGAGCGTGATCAGCCGTGCACGCGGCCGGCCCTGCACGCCCGCGAGCTGGAGATAGCGCAGCACCGGCCCCGGCAGCTCGGGTTCGGAGAGCTCGATGATCGGGCGTGACCCCTCGGCTTCCTGCTTCAGCGCGGTCACTTCCATCTCGATGCGACGATCGAGCGCGCGCCGCGCCACGATGAGTGGCGCGACGATGAGGATGCCGATGAGCACGATGATCGGGATCAGATCCGCAAACATGCGGGCAGGTTGCGAAGCCGCCGCCCGCCGCGCCAGACCCGCCTTGCTGCGACCGGCGCCGCACGCCTACCTTGCACCGCTCCCTCCTGTGACGCCAAACGCACCGGATGCAGATCGACCGCACCGCGATCGCACGCTTCTTCGGCGAGCTGCGCCGCCGCAAGGTCATCCGCGTCGGCATCGCCTACGCCGCGGCTGCCTGGGTCGTCATCGAGGTATCGGAAACCATCCTTCCGGTTCTGGGCGCGCCGGAGCGCGCGCTCCCGGTCGTGATCGCACTCGCAGCCATCGGCTTTCCGATCGCACTCGTCCTCGCCTGGGTGTTCGACATCACACCCGGCGGCGTGCAGCGAACACTGGATCTTGTTCCTGCACCGCGCCCCGTGCCGATCGATCCGTTCGGCATCGCAGCGCTGCCCATCGTGGATCGCTCACCCGGCGCCGATCATCAGTACCTGGCCGACGGCATCACCGACGAGATCATCAACGGTCTCGCGCGTCTGCCGGGCTGGCGCGTGGTCGCACGCACGTCCGCGTTCGCCTTCCGCAACCGCGAAGGTGACGCGCGCGCGATCGGTGGGGCGCTGGGCGTCGCATCGCTCATCGAAGGCGGCCTGCAGGTGGCCGGGGACCGCATGCGGCTGAACGTGCAGCTCATCGATGTCGAGCGTGGATTCGCCAGCTGGTCGGAAACGTTCGACCGGCGGCTCGACGACATCTTCCAGGTGCAGGAAGACATCGCGCAGCGGATCGTGACCGAACTCGGCAAGCGCTCGGGGAGTGCCATGGAAGAGGGCTCGGCAAGGATCGATCGCTCCACGGCAAGCGTGGAGGCGTACACGCTGTACCTGCGCGGCCGCACGCACTGGAGCGAGCGCACACCGGTATCGCTCAACCGCGCCGCCGACTTCTTTCGTGCCGCGCTCGAGGTCGATCCAGACTACGCGCACGCGCACGCAGGCCTCTCCGATTGCTATGCGGTGCGGCTCGACTACGGCGTGCTTCCGCCAGCGGAAGCGCTCGGGCCGGCACACGATCATGCCGCGCGTGCACTCGCGCTGGCGCCCGAGCTGGCGGAAGCACACGGCTCGGCTGCATTCGTCGCGCAGCTCCAGTGGAGGTGGCAGGAATCGGAGGATGGTTTCCGGCGCGCGCTCGAACTGAATCCGGGGTACGCGGTCGCGCATCACCGCCTGGCACTCCTGCTCGCATGGCACGGCCGCTTCGACGAGGCACGCGCAGCGATTGCGGAAGGTCAGCGCACCGACCCGCTCTCCCCCGCCATCGCGGCCACGGTCGGATTCATTCACTATTACAGCCGTGACTTCGATGCCGCGGCCATTGCATGCAGGGACGCGCTCCAGCGGTTCCCCGACGCACTCATTGCGCGCATCGCCCTCGGACTCGTCCACCTGGCGCGCCACGCACCGCAGGAAGCGCTCAACGAGCTGCAGGCCGTCGTGCAGGCCGCTCCGCGCAGCACATCCAACCGCGCACTGCTCGCGCATGCGTTCGCACGCAGCGGACGGAGCGAGGAGGCCACGCGTCTGCTCGCAGAACTCGAGAGCGGGCCGGAGTACTTCAGTCCCTACTATGCAGCCCTGCCCCGCGTCGCGCTCGGGCAAAAAGCCGAAGCTCTGGACAGACTCGAAGCCGCGGTCCGGGAACGCGTCCCTCAGCTCGCCTACGCGGCCGTCGACCCCATCCTCGACCCGCTGCGCAACGAAGCGCGCTTCCAGCGCATTCTCCAGGACGCTGGGTTTCACACCGCACAGTAGACGGTTGATCATGCACGCGAATTGCGTGCGCCGCACGTCATGCGTGCGTTCCTTCTCCTCGTTCTCGCCGCTGCGTGCGGCGGCGGGTCCGTTCCCCTGCCCGACCTCGCGCCGGTGGAGGACGACGCAGCGCTGATCGCGCGCGGCGAGTACATCGTGCGAAGCGTCGCCGTGTGCGGGCACTGTCATGCCGCGGAGCCGGACGATCCCGACGGCCCGCTCGCGGGCGGAATGGAGTTCTCCGACTGGCGCCTCGGCACCGTGCGCGCGGCCAACCTCACGCCTGATTCCGCCACAGGCATCGGCGCATGGACGGACGAGGAGCTCGTGCGGGCGATCCGGACGGGAGACGACCATGAGGGCGACATGCTCGCGCCGGTGATGCCGTACGCGTGGTTCCACGGCATGTCCGATCGCGATGCCCTCGCCGTCGCGCGCTATCTGCGCTCGCGGCCCGCGGTGCGTCACGAGGTGGAGAACGACCCGAACCTCGTGTACGAGATGGCGAAGCTGCTTTTCCTGGGGCCGCTCGACTCACCCGGGTCGGTCACCGCCCCCGGACGCGCGGCCACTCCGGAATACGGACAGTACCTCGCCCATCATGTGGCCCTGTGTGCGGACTGCCACACGCCGCGCTCCGGCATCCAGAACAAGCCCGACCGCGACCGATTGTTCGCGGGACAGTCGGATCCGCCGAAGGGCTTCCCCGCGAACCCCGCGAACCTCACGCCCGACAGTGCGACGGGCATCGGCCGGTGGACGGAAGCGGATTTCCTGCGTGTGCTGCGTGAGGGGATCGATCCGCAGGGTGATTCGATTCATCCGTTCATGCCATGGCGGGAGTTCCGGCGGATGGATGACACCGATCTGCGCGCGATCTACCGATATCTGCGTACGCTGAAACCCATCCGGAACGAAATCCCGCACCGCCACGAGCACGGGGCCCCCTGAGGCGTCCGGCACACAGCCCGGGCCGCGCATCACAGAGTGGAGCCGCCCGTCCCTGAAACCTTCCGGCACTCCCGGGCGTTTCATAGGTTGCGAATCCCTGACACGGAGTCTGCCCCGTGGAGCGACGTGCATTCCTGACCAGCCTGCCCGCGACCCTGTTCGCGTTCTCCGCCGGCCCGCGCCGGGCGGCCGCCGCGCTGCGGCTGCGCGGGGATCACCCGACGCCGCGCCCGAACGTCGACGGGTCGAAGGTCCTCACGCGCGAGCAGCTCGCCGATCACGACGAGGGCACCATCGCGCTGTTCGACCGCATCCGCGAGATTCCGCAGGTCGTCGACGGCATCAAGTGCTACTGCGGCTGCGACGAGCTGGAGGACACCTACTCGCTGCTCTCCTGCTACGAGAACGGCATGGCCTCGCACTGCTACATCTGCCAGGGCGAGGGCCGCATGGCTGCGGACATGCACGCGCAGGGAAAGAACCTCGACGAGATCCGCGCCGCCATCGACACCGAGTTCGGCTATTGATCCTCTGACACGGAGCTTGTGATGCGCCGCCCGCTGTTCGCGCTGGCCCTCCTCACCCTCGCCATGCCCGCGGACGCGCAGGTACGCGCCAGCGAGCGCGGCGCCACCGTACAGACCATCGACGGCACCACCATCACGATCGACTACTCGCGGCCGGTCGCGCGCGGTCGCACCCAACTCTTCGGCGCGGTCGTGCACTGGGGCCGGCCGTGGACGCCCGGCGCGAACTGGGCTACTACGATCGAGGCCACCAAGGACATCCGCCTGAACGGGCACGTGGTTCCCGCTGGCAAGTACGCGATCTGGATGATCCCGCAGGAGCAGGGCGAGTGGACCGTGATCCTGGATCGCAACGCGCGCCGCTTCCACACGCAGCCGCCGGCCGATGCTTCGGGTGAAGTCGCGCGCTTTACCGTGACGCCCGAGCAGGGCGCGCACATGGAGACTCTGTCGTTCTACTTCCCCGTGATCGGCGGCAGCGAAGCCATGCTGCGCATGCACTGGGGCACGACTTTCGTTCCCATCTCCGTTTCCGTCCCGGCCACCCGGCCCGCCTTCCTTGCCGCGGACAAGGCCGGGCCGTACCTCGGCACGTATTCGCTCCGCTTCCTCGGCGGCGAAGGCCCGCCCTTCCCGATCCCCGTCGATTTCGTCGTCGAGGACGGGCGGCTGCGCGGCCGCTTTCACCAACCGCCGCCCGATGGCGATCCGGTGTTCGATCTCATCCCCATCGCCGAGCATCGCTTCCATCCGGTCTACTACAAGGATGGTCAGATGAGCGAGACCGACCTCGAGACCGTTGTGGTGTTTACGGTCGAGAACGGCCGCGCCACGCGCTTCGAGTGGGTGTTCGAAGGCGAGGCGTACGCGGCGGGCGAGCGATCGAACTAGCCGTTTCTGAGCAACTCGAGAAACGCCGCGCCGTAGCGCTCCAGCTTCGCGGGACCCACACCCGGCACACGCAGCATCTCCGCTGCGTTGGCAGGGCGCCGTGACGCCAGCTCACGGAGTGTGCGGTCGTTGAAGATGATGTAGGCCGGCACGCCCTTCTCATCCGCGAGCTTCTTCCGCAGCGCACGCAGCGCTTCGAATATCGGATCACCATCCGGATCGAACTCCGGCGGCGGCGGTGCGTCCCACGGCGCGGCTTCCGTGCGACGTCGCTCCTCACGTTCGCGGCGAGGCGAAGCTGCGAGCATGGCTTCGGCCGCCATCGATTCCACCGTGACGCCGCGGCACACGTCACACGATTCGCCGCACGCATCGATGGACTCGTCGAAGTGCGCGAGGATGCCCCTGTGCCGGCACACCGTGCTCTCGAGCAGATCGAACAGGCCGATGGTCGCGCGCTGCTTCGCGCGACGATGCTCCGGGTCCTCGATCTCGTCGAGGAATCGCTCGTGCAGCTTCACGTCGGCCCACGAGTAGAACACGAAGCAGTCGGACGGCAGGCCGTCGCGCCCGGCGCGCCCGATCTCCTGCGTCCACGACTCGACGTCCTTCGGCATGTCGCGGTGGATGACGAAGCGCACGTTCGACTTGTCGATGCCCATCCCGAACGCGATCGTGGCGACGATCACATCCGCATCATCGCGCTGGAACGCCTCCTGGTTCGCGGCGCGGTCGGCGTCGGACATCCCCGCGTGATACGGCAGCGCGCGGATGCCGTGCTTGCCCAGGTACTCTGCCGTCTGCTCGACCGCCTTCCGTGACATGCAGTACACGATTCCGCTCTGGCCGCGGCGCGCGCGGATCAGCGCGAGGATCTCGCGGCGCGTGTCGCCACCCTGCCCCTTCTTGCGTGCGTGAATGATCAGGTTGGATCGGAAGAACGAGCCCTTGTAGCCCTTCGGCTTCACCATCCCGAGCTGGCGCAGGATGTCGCGCGCCACCTGACGCGTGGCCGTGGCAGTCAGCGCGAGCACGGGCACGCCGAGCTCCTGCTTCAGTCCGCGCAGCCGCCGGTAGGACGGCCGGAAATCGTGCCCCCACTGGCTGATGCAGTGCGCTTCATCGACGACAACGAGCGAGATCGGGCAGGAGGCGAGGAGCTGGCGCAGTGAGCCGTCCAGCGCCTCGGGCGCGAGGTACACCAGCTCGTAATCACCGCGCCGCAGTCCCGTGATCCGGCGCCGCCGCTCCTCGAACGGCAGCGTGGAGTTGATGGTGATCGCGCGGAACCCCCACTCCTCGAGCGCGTCCACCTGGTCCTTCATGAGGCTGATCAGCGGCGAAAGCACGAGAACCGTGCCCGGCAGCAGCTTCGCGGGGATCTGGAAGGTGAGCGACTTCCCCGCCCCGGTGGGCATGACCGCGATGCAGTCGTGCCCGCCCAGCACGGCCTCGATCACCGTTTCCTGACCCGGCCGGAACGCCTCGTATCCGTACACGTCCCGCAGCACGCGGGTCGCCTGGTCCAGCGTCGACTCCATTTCCTTCCTCATCCGTGGAGCCGGGAAGATAGCGCCCTGCGGCGACATGTGCCGGTTGGTTCGACACTTGCACCGGGCGCTCCCGGTGTCACACCGCGCCTGGTGCAACACGGCTCGCATCCGGCCGGCAGTCCGCCGGAGCGTACGCGCGGGGCAGCCGCGAATGCGCGCGTGGCTGACCCCGCTAATCGTCTTGTGCCTGCCCGCTCCGCTCATCGCCCAGATGGTGGACGACGACCCGTACGTCGTAAAGGTCGAGTGGCAGGGGGTGGAGAGCCTCGATGCGTCCGACATCGAGGAAGTCCTCGCCACGGAAGCCACGCGCTGCCGCAGCATCCTGTACGCGCCGATCTGCTGGGTTACCAGCTCCCACCTGTTCGAGGCGAAGCACCGGCTGGACCGCGAAGAGCTGCAGCGCGACGAGCTGCGCATCCGCGTCTTCTACTTCCGCCGCGGCTGGCGCGACGCGCAGGTGCGCTCCGAGGTGACGCCCGACGGCGACGGCGTACGCGTCGCCTTCATCGTCGACGAGGGCGCGCCCACGCTTCTGACGAACGCGAGCGTCACGCAGACCGACTCGGTCCTGGATGACGGCGATCTCCGCCGCGCGGACCTTCCCGACACGGGTGATCCGCTGGACCTCGTGCAGCTCGACTCCGCACGCCTCCGCCTGCAGGCGATGCTCTGGGAGCGGGGTTACGCGGATGCCGTGATCGACGACACAGCACACGTGGATGACGCGGGAGACGTCGCCGATCTCGAGATCCGGATCGAGCCGGGGAAGGTGGCGACGATCGGCAGCATCCGGATCGAGGGCAACGAGGGTGTGTCGGACCGCACGATCGGCCGGCTGCTCGGCCTGAACGAGGGCGACATCTACCGGCGCTCCGATGTCCTCGAAGCACAGCGCAACCTGTACCGCACGGAGATCTTCCGTCAGGCGTTGATTCAGCCGCCCGAGGACGCCGACAGCGCCAAGACGCTGGTCGTGTCGATTCGCGAGGCGCCGTTCCGCGCGATCCGCACGGGCATCGGCTTCACGACGACGGAGTTCGGGCAGGTCGAGGCGGGCTTTACGCGCTACGACTGGATCGGCAGTGCGCGCCGTCTGGACCTCGACGCCGCGGTCGGCAACATCTTCGCGCCGCAGCTCTACGGCCGCTCCATCTTCGGCAGCGCGGAGCCGACCGGCATCGGCAGCAACGTCGATGACGTCTACCTCGATCCCACGTGGCGTGTCTCCGCGCGCGTCACGCAGCCGTGGCTCTTCTCGCCGCGTAACTCGCTGGGCATCGGCGTGTTCGCGCATCGACGCAGCGTGCCCGGCATCGTGGTCGATCGCGGCTACGGCGCCGACGCGAGCGTCACGCATCGCGTCGACGAGAACTCGCCGATCAGCCTGACGTACCGCTTCGAGCGCACGCGCGTGGAAGCCGGACAGGTTTACTTCTGCGCGAACTTCGGCATCTGCCGGCCGGAAACGACCGACGCGCTGCGGTCGCCACATCAGCTCTCGCCGCTCGGACTCACCGCGCGCGTGGATCGGTCCGACGACGAGCTCGCACCCACGCGCGGCTGGATCGCGCAGATCGAACTCGAGCACGCATCGCCGACCACGTTCTCGGACTTCGCGTACAACCGCGCGTCCGGTGAGCTGAGCCATTACCGCGCGATCGGCCGCTTCACGCTGGCCGTACACGCACGCGGCGGGATCGTCCGCGCGCTTGCGAGCACCGACCGCGCGTTTCCGCCGCAGGACGAACGCGGCTCGCTGCTGCACCCGCGCAAGCGCTTCTACGCCGGCGGCGCACGCTCCGTGCGCGGCTACGGCGAGAGCCAGCTCGGCCCGCGCATCCTCGTCGTCGATCCCGAAGAGCTGCTCGCCCCGGACGACACGACCGCCACGGCCTGCACCCCTGCATCCCTCGACGACGGCACCTGTGATCCGTCCGTCGCGCCGAACGACGCGTTCAGTCCGCGCCCGCTCGGCGGCAACGGTCTGATCGAGGGCAGCATCGAGCTGCGCTTCCCGCTCACCGAAACGATCACGGGTGCGGTGTTCCTTGATGCCGGGCGCGTGATCGCCGCACCGGAGACACCCGCCGAGTCGCGCACCGCGGCAACACCCGGCTTCGGCATCCGCTACCGATCGCCGATCGGGCCGATCCGCATCGATCTCGGCATCCGCCCGCGCCTCGTCGAGGAGCTGACCGTCATCACGCAGTCGGGCACGGGCCAGGAGGCGCGCCTGGTCCAGCTCGACGCGCGGCGTCGCTACGACCCGATAGGCGACTCGAACGGCTTCCTCTCGAAGCTCTTCTCGCGGCTGCAGCTCCACCTCGCGGTCGGGGAGGCGTTCTGATGACGCACCCCGCGCTGCGCATCGTGGGCGGCGTGATCGCCGGCGTGGCGCTGCTGTTCGCGCTGGGCGTGTTCGTCCTCACGCGCACGGACTGGGGCCGCGAGCGCGTCCGCATCCTCGCACTCGAACGCCTGGCCTCGCAGGTGGCAGGCGACGTCGAGGTGGACCGCATCCACGGCAACCTCCTCTCGGGCGCTACGCTCGAGGGCGTACGCATCGCCGACAGTGCGGGCCTGCCCTTCCTCGTCGCGGACACCGTGTCGCTGCACTACTCGCTCCGCTCCCTCCTGTCCGAGGAGCTGTACTTCTCCGACGTCCGGCTCGTGCGGCCCGTGATCGTGCTGGATCGGCCGCCGGGCGAGAAGTGGAACTTCGAGCGGCTCTTCCCGCAGGACACGACGGCGGCGGACACGATGCCGGGCTTCGGATCGTGGGTCCGCTTCGAGGACCTCGTGATCGTGGACGGCACCGTGATCGTGCGGCAGCCGTGGCAGCCGGCCGGCACCGAGGATGCACCGGAACCGCCCGCGGACACACGCACGCGCATCGTATCCGTGCCCGGCGGCTGGCAGTCCGTCTGGGAGTTCCTCGACCTCGATGCGCACTTCCCGTTCGTCCGCTTCGCGGATCCGGACAGCGCCACACGCCGCATCGACGTCGCATCGCTGAGCACCGTCGCGCTGCCGTTTCAGCCGCCGGCCGCGCGCGTCCGCGATCTGGCCGGCACGTTCGTCATTGGCGACGACGAAGTCCGCCTGATCTCCGTACGACTCGACCTGCCCGGCACACGCGTCCTCGCGGACGGCGTGTACGCGATCGACGGCACCGGCGACGTTCGCGCACGCGCGCAGCTCCCGTCCCTTGCACTCGCGGACTTCCGCTGGCTCCGGCCCTCGCTCCCCGACGGGCGCGGCGCGATCGAGAGCGCGGGCATCGCACGCGTGGGTGACGTGACGCGCATCGATCTCGACGACATCGACCTGCGCATCGAGGATGCACACCTTGCCGGCGGCATCGATGTGCAGCTCGGCCGCACCATCCGCTTCGGACCGAGCGCGATCGCGTTCGTGGATCTCCGCACCTCACTGCTCGAACGGCTGGTTCCATCGATCGCACCACCGGTGGACGGGCGGATGAACGGCCACCTGCGGCTCACAGGCTCACCGGACGACCTCGATGTGGCGGGCCGCGTCGCGCTCACACAGCCGAACGGCGCGATCAGCGTCGTGCGCGCGGACGGCGGCATCGGCAGCATCGACGATGGCCTGCGGCTGGATGGGCTCGAGCTGCGCCTCGATCCGCTGCACGGCGATCTGCTCGCGCAGCTCGCGCCAGCCGTCCCGCTCGACGGCACCATCACCGGGATGGCCCGCCTCACCGGCACCACGACCACCGGCCTCGACGTGGACGCAAACCTGATCCACGACAACGGCGCGCCGCCCTCACACGTGCTTGCGGAAGGACGCATCGACCTGCGGTCGGGCATCGCTGCACAGGATCTACATCTGATCTTCACGCCCCTGCAGACCGAGGTGATCCGACACATCGCACCGGGGCTTCCGCTCGACGGGACGATCGTTGGCCGCGCTACCGTGGACGGCACCACGGACAACATCCGGGCCGCCGTCGACGTCACGCACGTCGCGCCGACGGGACGCTCGCAGATCGCGGGGGACGCATCGTGGTCCGCTCCATCGTCGCGTTTCGTTCTCGACTTCGACCTGCCCGTAGTGTCACTCGAGACCGTCGGTGAGTTCGTGCCCGCCGCAGGATTGCGCGGCACCGCTGCCGGTACACTGGAAGCCAGCGGCACACCCGCCGACTTCGTCCTCGACATGGACCTTGCCGCGAACGGTGGCAGCCTCGAGGTCGCTGGTGCGATGGGATTGAACGGCACGGAGCGCTACGACCTCGTGGGCAGCTTCACCACGTTCGATGCCGCCGCCGTTTCCACGCGGCTGCCATCGTCGAAGATCACGGGTGTGTTCGGCATCCGCGGCACCGGCACCGACCTCGCTACGATGAACGCTGTCGTGCGCGCCGATCTCGAAGACACGTCGATCGAAAACGCAGCCGCGGACTCCACGCATCTCCTCGTTCGCCTCGCCGATGGCCTCGCCACGGCTGAAGTCGCGGAAGTCCGGATGGCATCCGCGCGCATCGAACTCGCGGGCAGCTTCGGGATCGTGGCCGGCCGCTCGGGCGAACTGTCCTACACGATCGCCGTCGACTCGCTCTCGGACTTCGGTGAGTACATTCCCGGTGACACGACCATCGTGGCGCCGCGTCCGCTCCTGAACGCACGCCGCGTGATGGCCGCGCGCGCGGACTCGGTGCGCATCGCGCGCGAGACCGAAGTGCAGCGCATGGCGCTGGGCTACCCGCCGCCACCCGAGCTCGTCGTCGACAGCTTCCAGCCGATGCGGCGCGATACGGTTTCGGGCACGGTACGCGCCGAGGGCGTGCTGCGTGGCAACGTCGAGCAGTTCGACATACGTGGCACGGCCGTGGCCGACCGCGTGCTCGCAAGCGGCCACTGGATCGCGTCAGGCGAGGCGAGCTATGAGGTGACGGGCTTCGGAACCAACGATCCGAACTTCCGCGTCAAGGCCAACGCCGATTCCGTGCGACTGAACGGCTTCGCATTCGACAGCGTTGCGCTCGATGTCGACTACACGGGCCTGCGCCGCACCGGCCGCGGGACGGCGGAGCTCGGGATCTTCCAGGACTCCGACCGCGACTATCGTCTCGGCGTCGAGTTCGAGCTCTCTCTCGAGCGCAGCCTCGCGCGCCTCACGCAGGTCGCCGCGCGCTTCGACACCACGACGTGGACGTCTACGCAGCCCGGCACGATCGAATGGGGCGGCCGCGGTGTCGCCGTGGAAAGCATCGAGCTCGTGAGCGAACAGGGCGGCCGCATCTTCGTGGATGGCACCCTTCCGGTCGAAGGCGCAGCCGATCTCGACGTCGAACTCGAACAGCTCGAGATCGCACAGATCTCCGCGCTCCTCCAGGACAGCGCGATCGCGCGCGGCCTGCTGACGCTCGACGCACACGTGACCGGCACGCGCGCGGCGCCGACGTTCGATGGGGATTTCCTGCTGGCTGGCGGCAGCTACCGCGACCGCGCCATCCCGAACATCGATGCGACATTCGCGTACGCCGACACCCGGCTCACGGCCGACGCCCAGCTCACGGGCGACGCGGTGACACTGCTCACGGCGGATGCGAGCGTACCGATCGACCTCGCCCTCGAACGTGATGAGGGTCCGCGGCTGCTCGACGCGCCACTTCGCATCACGGCGCACGCGGACTCGCTCCCGCTCGAAGCACTGCCCAGCTTCACGGAAGCGATCCAGGACGTGCAGGGCCGTCTACGAGGCGACATCGAGGTCGCGGGCACACCGAACGCGCCCGACCTCTCCGGCACCGTCGATCTCGATCTCGCGTCGCTGCGCATCGTGGAGCCCGGAATCGCGCTCACGGACATCGCGGGCACCGCGAGGCTGGCCAACGACCGCGCCACCATCGATTCGCTCGTCGCCATGAGTGACGGCGGCGCGATCCGCGTAGATGGAGCCATGGGCCTCGAAACGCTGACGCAGCCCTCGTTCGATCTCGCGATCACGGCGAACAACGGGATCGTGCTGAACAGCAGCCGCGGCCGGCTGCGCGCGGACCTCGATCTCACCGCGGAAGGGCCGTACGACGCCGTGCTCATCGCCGGCGACGTACGCATCCGTTCGGGTGTGATCCAGGCGCCGGAGACCGGCAAGCGGCGCGTGACCGACCTCGACGATCCGGCGGTGATCCAGGGACTGCGTCAGGCCGGCACGGACCCCGCGCTCCTGCCCGAGCCGGATCCGCTGCTCGCCAACCTGCGCCTCGACCTGGCCGTGCGCGTCGACCGCGACACCTGGGTACGCAACAGCGATGGCAACGTCGAGATCTACACGCCCCCGGACGCGGACCCGCTCCGCATCCACATGAATCGCGGTGAGGAGACACTGTCGCTCGAGGGTGTGATCAACGCGGACCGCGGCGAGTACAGCTATGCCGGCCACTCCTTCGATCTGACCACCGGCTCCGTCACGTTCATCGGCGGCCGCGAGGTCGACCCGCTGCTCCAGCTCACCGCCCGGAAGGAAGTGACTCGGCGCGGGCGCGAGGCACTGGTGATCCAGATCCACGTGCTCGGCACGATGTCGGAGCCGCGCATTGCACTGGAGAGCAACGCGCAGCCGCCGCTGCCGGAGAGCGATCTGCTCGCGTATCTGGCGTTCGGCCGGTCGTCGTCATCGCTTCTCGATCTGAACGACTCGGGCCTGGCGTCGGATGGCGGGCTCGAGGCGCTGGGCGCGCTCGCGCAGCAGCAGATCGCCGGTCTCGGGCTGGGCGCCGCACTCGACCAGGCCGTGAGCGACATCGAGCGCGAAGGAACGCGCGCCGGCCTCGACGTGTTCCGCATCCGTCCCGCGCCGCTCCCTGAGGAAGTGGCCTTCGAGAGCTATTTCTCCAACCTGCTGCGCGGCACCGAGCTCGAAGCCGGCAAGTACCTCAACCGCCGGTTCTTCGTGTCGACGCAGGTCCGCCCGTCGAGCGCGCTGCCCGGCGTGCGCGTCGAATACCGCCTCGGCACCGGCTTCACATGGGAGTCCGTCTGGGAGCCCAGCTTCCTCCCCAGCGAACCTTCCCTCCGCGCCAACGTCACACCCACGCAGACGCGCACGTTCGGCAGCTTCCTGCGCTGGCAGCGCCGCTTCTGAGCTAGTCGATGCGCAACGCGCGCAGCGGCGACACGCGGGCCGCACGCAGCGCGGGCACCAGCATCGCGAATCCCGCGACGGCGGCGAGCAGCAGCGAGATCGCGCCGTAGACCAGCGGATCCACCGAGTCCACGTCGAACAGCAGCGTGCTCAGCCCGCCGCCCAGCAGAACCGCGAGCGCGAGGCCGAACGCGACCCCGATCCCTACCTGCAGCGCACCACGCCGCATCACCAGCGTGACGATGTTGCGACCTGTCGCGCCGAGCGCCATGCGCACGCCGAACTCGCGCAGCCGCTTGCCTACCGTGAACGCGATCACGCCGTACAGCCCGATCGCCGCGAGCATCAGCGCGGCCAGCCCCGTCGCGCCCATGATGCCCGCACCGAAGCCGTAGAACCAGCTGTTGTCGCGCACCAGCTCCGCGTGCGTGCGCACTTCGTACAGGGGTACATCCGGATCCACCGCGAACGCCGCTTCTCGCAACGTCCGGAACAGCTGCGACGGCGCGCCCGTACGTGCGCGCACGGCCAGTGCCACGCTCGACGGCGCCGACTGCGCGAGCGGCACGTACACGCCCGCCGGATTGCGATCCTCCTGCGCATCGAGACCGCCCATCCACAGATCGGGGATCACGCCCACGATCGTGCGCCAGGGCGAATCGTCACCGAAGCGGATGCGCGCACCGATCGCGTCGCGGCCCTCGAAGTAGCGCGCGACGAAGCGCTCGTTTACCACCGCCACCGGCAAGCCGTCCGGGCCATCCTGCGCACCGAACAGCCGACCGTGGACCGCACGCACACCGAACGTTTCGAAGAACCCGGCATCCACTTCGGCGAGCCGTGCACGCGGGCGCGCATCATCGGACGCGTAGCTCTGTCCCTCGACCGCGAAGCGTGGGCGCGCCGCGCGGTCGCCGGGCAGCGTCGTGCCCAAACCCACGGCTGCAACCGCTGCGTCCGCACCGAGGCGCGCACGCAGCTCGTCGTAGAAGCGGAGGCGGCCGGCATCATCGAGATCGTCTGCGAGGCTGACGCGCGCCGTCGCAAGGGATTCGGTGGCGAAGCCGAAATCCACACTGCGGACGTTCCACACGCCGCGCGCGAGCAGGCCCGTAGCGACGAGCAGCGCGAGCGAAAGCGCGACCTCGAGCACGACGAGGCCGTGCATGACACGGCCGAGGCGCAGACTCGTCGAGCCGCGCGCCTGATCCTGGAGCAGGGTCGTCGTATCACCGCGTGTGGCCCGGAGTGCGGGCAGCATGCCGGCGAGCAGCGCGGCCGCAGCAGCGAGCGCGAGCGCGAACAGGAGCGCCGAACCATCCACACGCGGTTCCGCCCAGTACGGCATGCGCCCCGCGAACACGCCCTCGAGGGCGCGCACCGCGCCGAGCGCTACGAGCAGACCCAGCGCAGCACCGGTCAGCGAGAGCAGCAGCGACTCCGCCAGCACGCCGCCAACGATGCGACGGCGGCTGCCGCCGAGTGCGGAAAGGATGGCCAGCTCGCGCACACGGTGCACGACGCGGACGATCAGCAGGTTCGCCACATTCGTGCACGCCACCACCAGCACCAGCATCACTGCACCCAGCATGATCCACATCTGGCGCGTTGCCGTCTCACCGAGGAAGCGCTCCGTGTACGGCTTCACCGCGACGCCCATGTCGCGGTTCGTGGCCGGATAGTCTTGCGCCATGCGCGCGGCGATCACCGCGAACTCGGCGCGCGCGTCGTCGCCCGACAATCCGTCATGGAGCCGGCCGAACACGTCCATCGTGCCGAAGGACGGATCCGCTTCCGCGCGCGCGTCCACGGCGAGCGGCAGCCACAGGTCCTCGTCACCGGGGAAGCGGAACGCCGCGGGCATCACGCCTACGACGGTATGCGGCGCACCATCCACCCACACCGTGCGGCCGAGCGCTGCGGGATCGGAGCCGAAGCGGTCACGCCAGAGGTCGTGGCCGAGCACCACCGCGCCGGTCTCGTTGTCGTCGAACGTGCGGCCGAGCGCGGGCACCTCGCGCAGCACGGCGAACGCGTTCGGCGTCACCCACCCGGCGTTCCAGCGGTCCGTGCCGCGCTCCGCGCGCAGTGTCACGGTGCCGGTGCGAAACGCAGCCAGGTCCTCGAAGGAACGCTGCTGCTCGCGCCAGCCGAGATAGTCCCGCGCCGCCGCACCCCAGCCCTCGCCGGTTGCCCCGTGAGGCCGGCGCTCCAGGTGCATGACGCGCTTGCCCTCCTCGACCGGGAGGCCGCGCAGCACCGTCGCATCGATGAGGCTGAACATCGCGGTCGGCAGACCGATCCCGAGACCGAGCGCCAGCACCGCCGCCGCTGCCACAGCCGGCTCGCGCACGATCGCGCGCGCCGCTCGCCGCACTTCCAGCCACAGGACCATGGCTCCCCCGTTTCGTGTGGTCGACGTCTTCCTTTACGCGTTCGCACCGCCCGGGATTCAACAGCAGGCAACGTTTCCCATGCCATGTGCATCCAAGTGCGTGGAACATTGGCCCGTTACGGGCTGTCAGATATGGGTTGTCCCGCCTCCCCGTATGGACCGTCTGCCGGAGAACGTCATGCGCCGCGCCGCTTTCCTTGCCTTCCTGCTGCTTCTCCCATCCGCCGCAGGTTCGGCACAGGAGCGACCCGTCCTGCCGCAGGCACCGGGCATCATCCACGGCGTCGTCGCGAGTGCCGAGGGCCAGCCGCTCGAATCCGCGGCCATTACAGTGCGCAGCGCAGCCGACTCCGCCGTCGTCACGGGCGTCCTCACGAACGCCGCCGGCCGGTTCCGCATCGAAGGGCTGCCGCTCGGCCGCTACCTCGTGCACGTCAGCTTCATCGGTTACACGTCCGCCGACCTCGAAACGGTCGAGCTCACCGCGGCCAACCCCGTCCGGGACCTCGGCACGACCGGACTCGAGCTCGCCCCCGTCTCCCTTGAAGGCGTGGAAGCGGCGGCCGAGCGGTCACCGGTGATCCTGGAGGCGGATCGCACCATCTACGACACGAAGGCGATGCCGGCGGCCGAGGGTGGCAGCGCGGCGGATGTGCTGCGTCAGATCGACGAGTTGGAGGTCGACTTCAACGGCAAGGTTTCGCTCGCCGGCAACCGGCCCGTGGCCATTCACATCAACGGCCGGCCCGCGCCCATGAAGGGCGAGCAGCTCGATCGCTTCCTGTCGCAGCTCTCCGGCAAGATGGTGTCGAAGGTCGAGGTCATGCCGAATCCGTCCGCGAAGCACGACCCTGAAGGCATGGGCGGCATCGTAAACATCGTGCTGCGCGAAAACGTCGACCTCGGCCTCAGCGGCAACTTCGGACTGCACTCCGACTCGCGCGGCAACCGCGGACTGAGCGGGCGGCTCGCATGGCAGAAAGGCCGCTTCACCTTCTTCGGCGGCGGCAGCGGCAGCATCGGTGACGACAGGAGCCGCAGCTACGACCTGCGCCAGAACCTGATCTCGACGCCCGTTACCTTCTTCGAGCAGACCGGCCGGTCCAACCACGAGAGCGGCTACGCGTTCGGTGATTTCAGTGCCGAGTTCAAGCTGGCGGAAAAAACGATTCTCTGGGGCAACGGCTACGGCTCGACGAATCGCTTCGACACGTTCGGCAGCACACTGTACGGCATCTACGACGAGAACGACGTCTACATCGACCGCTACACGCGTATCACCACCAACGAGTCGGACCATCTGTTCTACGACGTCGGGCTCGGCCTCAAGCACCAGTTCGTACCGCAGCGTCACGAGCTCACGATGGACGTGCGCAGGAACGCCAACGGCGGCCAGTCGCTCGTCGAGGCGCTGAAGGAACCAGAAATCGAGGGCGAGCCGCGGGAGCTCACGGAGAACGACACGGACGACGACTACGCCGCCACCACCGTGCGCGCGGACTACGTGCGGCCGTGGGGACAGGGCGGGAACCTGTCCGCGGGCATCAGCATCGCGCACCGCACCACGGATCAGGATGCGCTCCAGCAGATCTACGGGGACGTTTCCGATCCCGATCCGCACACCTATACCCCGACCGCATTCACGCACGATGAGTGGATCCGCTCGGTGTATCTGACCGCCGCTCGCCGGATCGGCCGCTTCAACCTGCAGGCGGGCCTGCGCGGCGAGTTCGCAGCCACGGAGTTCGCGCTCGGAACGACGGGCGAGGTGTTCGAGAACGACTACAACAGCGTGTTCCCGAACTTCAGCGTCGCGTACGAGCTGTCACAGGGGAAGACGCTGCGTGTCGGCTACTCGAAGCGTGTCGGCCGCCCGCCGGTCTTCTACCTGAATCCATTCCGTCCGACTACGGACCCGCTCAACCGCTTCGAGGGCAACCCGCACCTCGGTCCGAACTACACGCACTCCTTCAACGCTGACCTGAGCTGGATCGGGACGAAGGGGACGCTCCGCATCGCGCCCTACATGAACCGCACGGTGGACAGCTGGGAATCGATCAAGCACGTGGACGAGAACGGCGTGGCAGTAACGACGTACGAAAACTCGGCGGAGATGCGGCGCATCGGCACGAACTTCACGATCGGACTTCGCCCGCAGGGACGGATCGGCGGCTCGATCGGCTTCTCGGTGTTCCACGTCCGCAACGACGCGACGAACATCTCGCAGGAGTTCGAGCGTGAGTCGCTGCGCTGGTCGACGAGCACGTATCTGACCGGCCGCATCACCAATGCACTGAGCGCGACGATGAACGCGCACTATCAGCCGCCGCGCGACCTGCCGCAGGGACGCCAGAGCGGGTTCGTCTTCTCGTCGATCGGCCTGCGTCAGCAGCTCTTCGCCGGGAAGGCCACGGTGAACCTGTACGTGAACGACCCGCTCGACATCGCGCGCTACCGGATGGAGACGCGGGACGCAACGCACATCCAGCTGTCGCGCACGACGCGGCCGATGCGGTCGGCGAGTTTCAGCCTGAGCTACAACTTCGGGAAGCCGCCACAGCAGCACAGCCGCAGGGACGAGGCGGCCGACCCGGGTACGATCCGCCAGTAGGCGTCAGGCCGCGCGCACCGCGCGTTCGTCGAGCACGGCGCGCATCGCGGCGATCAGCTCGGCGGGGGCCATCGGCTTGGCGAGGAAGCGCTGCTGCGGCGGCATCGGCCCCTCGTCCGACAGCACCTCGTTGCGCGTGTAGCCAGACACGAACACCACACCCAGCGACCCGCAGCTCTCCGCCATCTGCTTGACCATCTCGATCCCGCCCATCTCGGGCATGATCACGTCGGTCACGACGCCGTCGATCGGCGGGTCGGCCGCCGCACAGATCTCGAGCGCCTCGCGCCCGTTCGTCGCTTCCAGCACGTCGTAACCCGCGCGGCGCAGCACGCGGCCGAGGAACTGTCGCACCGCGTGCTCGTCCTCCACGAGCAGCACGCGTTCGCTGCCGCCGCGCGCAGGCTCCGGTGTAGCCGGCGCCGACTCGATCGTCACCGGCTTCTCCACCGCCGGCAGCAGGATCGTGAAGAGCGTACCCTTCCCCGGCTCGCTCTCGACCGAGATGCTGCCGCCGCTCTGCCTCACGATGCCATACACCGTGGCCAGGCCGAGACCGGTCCCCTTCCCGACCGGCTTGGTAGTGAAGAACGGCTCGAAGACCAGGCGGCGCGTCGCATCGTCCATCCCGTGGCCGGTATCGCGGACGCGCAGCCGCAGATGCGTGCCGCCGCGGTCGGTGCCGAGGCGCGCGGCCCCACCCTCATCGATCTCGACGCGATCGGTCGCAATCGTCAACTCGCCGCCGCGCGGCATGGCATCGCGTGCATTCGTGGCCAGGTTCATGAGCACCTGGCCGAGCTGGCCCGGGTCCGCCTTCACGGGCGGCACGTCACCCAGCTCGAGCTTCAGCACGATGTCCTCCCCGATCAGCCGCCGCAGCAGGCGCGTCGTGTCCTGCACCGTCTCGTTCGGCAGGATTACGCGCACCTGGAGCTGCTGGCGCCGGCCGAACGCGAGGAGCTGCTGCGTCAGCTCAGCCGCGCGTCGGCCGGCCTTCATGATCTCGTCCAGGTCCGCGGCTACCGCCTCGTTCTCTCCCGCGTTGCGCCGCGCTTCGTCCGCCATTCCCAGAATCGTCGTCAGCAGGTTGTTGAAATCGTGTGCCACACCGCCCGCGAGGCGGCCGACCGCCTCGAGCTTTTGCGCGTGCACCAGCTTCTCCTCGAGGCTGCGGCGCTCGGTGACATCCTCGATCATCAGAATGCCGAGATCGAAG
>CAYUIG010000022.1:41548-52340 GCA_964444685.1 uncultured Gemmatimonadaceae bacterium
CGGTGCAACTCATCCGTGCGATCGCGCACCCGGTTCTCGAGTTCGCGATTGCTCTCCTCGAGTCCCCGGCGCGCCTCCTGGAGCCGC
This sequence comes from uncultured Gemmatimonadaceae bacterium, assembly GCA_964444685.1. GTDB lineage: Bacteria > Gemmatimonadota > Gemmatimonadetes > Longimicrobiales > RSA9 > CAYUIG01. Next base: position 41,636 of record CAYUIG010000022.1, read on the forward strand.
TCGACCATGCTGTTGAAGATCGCGCCCAGCTCGCCCAGCTCGTCGCGCGAGGTGATGCGGACGCGTCCCGACAGCTCGCCAGCAGAGATGCGTTCGGTCGCAGCAACGAGGCTCGCCAGCGGGCCCGTGATGATCGAGCCGACCAGCCACACGCCCAGCAGCCCCACCGCGAACACGGCAAGGCTCACCGCCGCGATGCTCGCCCGGCTCTCCTGCACCGCGGCTTCCACACCGGCCAGCGAGAGTCCGATCAGCACCTGGCCCACGATCTCGCCCTGATGGACCGCGGGTGCACGCACGTGCAGCGCACCGTCGCTTTCCCACACGGTCTCGCTGTCCAGCCGACTCGCTTTCGGTGCAGCCCCGCGCGATGCGGCCACCACGCCGTTCGCATCGAGGACGCTGACGTAGCTCAGCTCCGGCACCTGCTCCAGTGCTGCGATCGCCTCATGGACGCCGGCGTCATCCGTGAAGTAGAGCGCCGCACTCGCCGTATACGCGGTGAGCCGCGCTACACTGACCGCCTTGTCGCGCATCGCCGTGACCGCCTGCTCCTCGATGCGGCCCGGGAAGTACGCGAACATGAACAGCGAGATCACACCCAGCACGACCGTGAGGCCCGCGCCCAGCTTCCCGCGGATGGTCCACGCGGGCTTCATCGCACCTCCGCAAGCCGCAGAAGCTGCGATCCGAACTCGCTGCCCGCCGCACGCGCCGCGTTCCGGTCGATCAGAATGATGGGGCGGCCGGCTCGTTCGCCGACCGCCACCGCCACACCATCCTCCGAATGTTCGGGTACACCCGACAGCGTGAGCACTCCCGAGGCCGCCAGGGCCTGCGTGAGCGCACTCACGTCGACAGATCGCAGCGGCGTGAGGTAGGCGACGTCCGCGCGCGCGTCCCGCAGCTGCGCCCGCAGCGTCGCAGGATCGTCGAGCGCGACAGGGGCCATGCGCAGGGCACGCCCTTCGATGAACGCTACACTCGATGCGCGCGCGGCTGCGATGAGCTCGTCCTTCGTCCGCACCGACTCGCCGTACTCTGGCTGATGCACGACCGCGATGACGATCTCGTCGCCCATCCGGTCCAGCCGCCGATCGAACGTGAGAATCTTCACGAACAGCTGGAACTGGAGTTCCGCCGGAACGGCATCCGCTACGCCCACGGCGAGCGCCGCGGCCGCAGTCAGCTTCAGGAGCAAGGCGCCGAACAGTTTCATCGGTGCAGCGTGTACTCCACCCCGAGGAGGATCTGCCGACCGCGCTGCACGATCGAGCCCGGATCGTGCTCCGGTCCGCCCGGCAGTGCGTAGTCGGTGTCGAAGACGTTCCGCACCCGCAGGGAGGGTGTGAAGCCCGGCAGGATCTCCTCGGCGAGGAGGTTCAGGTCCGCGAGGAAGAACGCGTCGGTCTTCCCCCCGTCGAGCATCCGCCGCTCCGACTCGTACCGTGCGGACACGCCGGCATGGAGCGGACCGGTCACGGGCACGGTCGCGGCCACGCGGCCGATGAAGGACGGCACGTCCGACAGCGACGCGTCGTGCTCGTCGTGCGCCTCGGTGTACGCGGCGCTCACCTTCACGATCGCCGAGCCGAACCCCGCGCGGGCGCCGATCTCGAACCCCTTCGCGGTGGCGGCGCCGTGATTCTCGAAGCGCGTCGTTTCGTCCTCGTGCAGGATCGCATCGATGAGGTCGCGCACCTTTGAACGATATGCGGCAGCGGTGAGGTATGCAGAGCGCCCCACCCGCCGCTCGAGCACCACCTCCGTCGTGCGCACGCGCTCAGGACGGATCGGCAGCGCCGGCAGCCACAGCTCGCCGTCCTCGTAGTATTGCTCGTAAACGTTGGGGCGGCGGAACGCCGTCCCGTCCAGAAGCTTCACGGACGTGCGCGCATCCGGACGGAAGACGAGGGCGGCACGCGGTGCGGTGAAGCCCGTCCCGCGGCTCGTCTCGTCACGCCGCACACCGAGCACCCCCATGAGCTGGGGCAGGATCTGCCACTCCCCCTGCACATACGCGGACCAGGTCGAGAACGGCTCGTTCAGCTCGACCCACGACTCACCCTCCGCCACCATCCAGTAGTCCGCACGTGTGTGATCGCGATAGTCGCCGCCAGCGATCATGCGCAGCGACGGTATCGGGTCCCACGTCACCTGCGCCTCCGCCATCAGCCGGCGCGCCGTCGTGCCGTCCTCGAAGATCACCCCTTCGTACGGGTAGTAGCCGAGGTACTCGTACAGGTCGTACGCCGCGGACGTCTCGATCTGGAGCCGCGCATCCGGCCGCATCGTCACCGATGCATCCAGCAGCGACCACGCGTCGAAAGTCCGCAGGCGGGCATCCCCCGGATCCGTGCCCCACGACGCGGTGGGTATGTGCTTCCACCGCTCCGAGCGACGCATGCGCAGCTTGACCGGACCCGCCGCGAGCTCTGCGAAGGCGCCACGGTACTCATCGCCATCGAGGCCGTCGTACACATCGGAGCCGAGCAGATAGTCCGTACCGTCGTCGACGCTCCACTCGCCCATCGCAAGGAGCGACACGTTCGGATTCGGGTCCGCGCCCGCGAGCACCACACCGTGCCGCTGCGACGGCGTGCCCGCGACCACGTCCATCTCGACCCCGGACAACGACGACGGCGCGCGCGTCACCAGGTTCACCACGGCGAACATCGCGTTGTCGCCGTACAGTGCCGACCCCGGGCCGCGCACGACTTCGATCCTGTCGAGGATGTGCAGATTCAGCGCGAGCTCGGTGCCGGTCTGCGCCTGGCCGTACACACCATCATTGATCGGATGCCCGTCCAGCAGCAGCAGAATCCGGTTGTTGTAGTCGGAAGGTCGGCTGAATCCGCGCACGCCGACGGCGCCGTAGTTCCTGTCGTTCGAGACCCACAGCCCCGGTACCTGCGCGAGCGCGTCCTCCAGCGTCCGATAGCCGTGCCGCCGGATCTCCTCGGAAGTGATGATCGTGACCGACGACGGCGCGTCCCACGCATACTGCTCGTGCCGCGACGCCGCCTCCACCTTCACGTTGAGCAGCGAGTCCAGCGACAGCGCGGCCGCATCGCGCGCCTGCGCCGCCAGACGCCCGGGGATCACGCATGCCAAGGCCCCCAGCGCCGCCAAGGCGACGCGGCCCGGCCCGCTCCGTCGCGGTCGGTGTGCGTACATGGGCTTCCATGAGATGGGCGGCTCGCGCCGCGGGTTCGGTCGGGGGAGACCGGGCGGGACCCACGAGTGCGGCCGCAACTGCGACCGCGGCGCCAACGATCGCGCCGCGGCCCATTTTTCGGTATAGGGGGCGACCCCCCTATTTGTAGGGAATTTCCCTACAAGCCACCGGACCCCGGTCGCGACAGGGTGGAGTCCCGGCGGTGCTCGAAGATGCCGCGCCCGCCCGGGGGCGGGACGACCGTCTGCGGCGGTGCCTCGAGCAGGGGCGGCGGGGTGTCGGGAAGGTCGCCCCAGAGCGCGGCGAGGCCGAGGCGGGCGTAGTTGATGGACAGCCCGAGCACTCGGGCGGCCTCCTGATCGGCGTGGAAGCCCATCGAGTTCTCGGCCTCGACGAAGTCGGCGAGGAACTGGGCGCGGCGCTGGTATGTCCGGGCGGCCTCCAGCCGCTGCGCCCCGGCCGTGGCGGAATCCGCCGCGATGGCCTTCGCGAGCTGAAGAACCGCATCGATGGCGATGTTGCGGAGCTGGTACGTGCGGTCCTGGATCGCGTGCACGCGGCTGCGCAGCTCCGCCTCGGACCAGCGGTGACAGGTCTGGCAGGCGTTGTCGATGTTGAGCACGGGGCTTCGCACCCAGTGGTCGCTCACCTTCATCGCTCCGGTGCGGATGTACGGCATGTGACAGTCCGAGCAGGTCACGCCGCTGCGCGCGTGCACGCCCTGCATGTACATCTCGAATTCCGGATGCTGCGCCTTGAGAACAGGCGCACCGCTGATCGCGTGCGTCCAGTCGGCGAACTGCTGCTCCTCGTAGTACGAGAGGATGTCGTCGGCACGCAGGCCATTCGCCCAGGGATACGTAAGCCGCTTCTCCGGACCGCGGAAGTAGTACTCGACGTGGCACTGGGCGCACACGAACGTGCGCATCTGTTGGCGCGTCGCATCCTCGTTGACATCGAAGTCGGCGGGCAGCTCGTCGCCGAGGAATGCGGCCAGACCCTCCATGAAACCCGGGCGCGTCACGCGCAGCCGCATCGTCTGCGGTTCGTGGCAGTCGATGCACGCCACCGGATGCTCGGCGAGTGCCGCCGCTTCCTGGTACGGCATACGGTTGACGCGGTCGAAGCCGGCGATCAGGTCGCCATCGCCGGCATCGCGGTAGACCGTATAGACGGAAGCATGGCAGTGCAGGCACGTGCCCGGCTGCTGGGCGACCTGTTGCCGTTCGGTGAAAATCTGGTCGATGAACATGTATGCGTGACCGCGCTCCTCACGGAAATCCTCCGCGAACGCGTAGCCCGCCCAGAACTCGCGCAACCGCGGGTCTTCGACGAGTCGTGACGCGGAGGCCTCTTCGCGTGGATCGGTCGCACTCGGCTGCCGCGGGATCGCTTCGCTCCCGCCGTAGCGCGTCCGCACCATGTCCACCGTGTTGTTGTAGAGGTCGTACTGGATCGGGAAGTTCTGACCCCACACCGCCGGATCCACGATGGAGTCGTTCAGCTCGACCACCCGGTAGAACGGCTGCGTCGCTTCCGCACGCCGTTCGAAGATGTTTGTCAGCAGCGCGGCGACGCCCAGCGTGAGCAGTACCGCCGCGAGCAGCGCCGCAACGATCCAGCCTGTCGAAAGCCCCTTCCTCATCTACACCTCCACAATGGAGTCGGGAGTCGGGAGACTGGAGACTGGTTTTACGGCAGCAGCGGGGACGCGCCCCGCAGTAAACCAGACTCCAGACTCGAATCCGTTCACCTCACCCAATGCCCGACATACCGATGGCAGTGCGTGCACTCCACGCCTTCGCCGGTTCCGAAGTGACGTACTTCGTCCGGCGGCAGGTCGGCACCCGCGTTCATGGCCACGACGAGCCGTTCGTGACAGTAGCGGCAGGCCTCTTCCACGATCTCGTGATTGCGTTCGGTGATGCGCAGCGGATACGGGAAGTTGCCCGTCGTGAAGTAGAACGAGTGCCAGAAACCGTTACGCGCCTTGGTGAAGTACTTCGGCACGAGCGAATGCGGCGTATGGCAGTCGTTGCAGCCGGCCACCGCGCGGTGGCTGGACTTCAGCCATGCGGCGTAATGCTCGTCCATGATGTGGCAGTTGGCGCACGCGGCGGGATCGGTGCCGAGATAGGAGTACCCGCGCGCATAGACGAACGTGAACGCGCCGAGGCCGATCAGCACGCCGAACGCGACGGCAAGGAGCAGGAAGAGCGTGCGTTTCTGCACCGGTCCACACCTCCGGGATCGGTCGGGCAGGGGTCGCGGCGCAAGATGCGTGCGGTACCGTCTGTCAGCGTCGGACGGCGGCGTAGGCGCGGAGGATGACGAGGACGATGAGTCCTGCGGTCAGGACCTCCCAGTGCGCGGCCGCCCAGTCGAGAGCGTGATCCGCACTCCGTTCGGCCGCACCGAGTACACGCGTCATTGCACCCGCCGTGGTCACGCCGTACTCGACGGCGGCCTGCATCATCGCAAGGACCATCACCACCCCCTCGCCGAGGTGTCCGCCGTATTATACGCTATCCGTACACGACCCGCCGCCCCGAGGAGGTTTCCGTGCCGGGACCGATCACCGGACTTCATCATGTCACCGCCACGGTGGCACACGCACAGCCGGACCTGGACTTCTTTGCCGGCGTGCTCGGTCTCCGCCTCGTGAAGCGCACCGTCAACTTCGACAACCACGGCGTCTACCACTTCTACTACGGCGACGAGCTCGGTACGCCCGGATCGCTCTACACGACCTTCCCGTACGCGGGCATGGGGGTGCGCATCGGCACGAAGGGAGCCGGGCAGGTGACGTCCACGGCGTTCAGTGTGCCTTCGGAAGCGCTGGACATGTGGCGCCGCCGCCTGCACGACGCCGGTATTCCATTCTGGGAGGACGATCCCCGCTTCGACGAACCGATCCTGCGCGTCGAGGACCATTCGGGACTCGTCCTCGAGCTGATCGGCAGCGACCTCGATGCGCGCTCGCCCTGGCGACGCGGCCCCGTCGAGATGGACGCGGCGATTCGCGGCCTGCATTCGGTCACGCTCACCGTCCGCGACCCGGAACCGACATTGGCCCTGCTCACCGACGTCCTCGGCTGGTCCATCGTCGGCGAGGTGGGTGCACGCACGCGACTCGCAACCGACCGCGATGTCCCCGGCTCCCGCCTCGACGTCCTCGTCGCGGCCAATGCACCCGCAGCCGTGAACGGCATCGGTACGGTCCATCACGTGGCAATGGCCATTCCGGACGGTGCCCTGCAGCTCGCGCTGCGCGAAGAGCTGGTCGAGCGCGGCCTGAAGGTCACGGAGGTCCGCGACCGCCACTACTTCACCTCGATCTACTTCCGCGAGCCCGGCGGCGTACTCTACGAGGTGGCCACCGCCGGCCCCGGCTTCACCGTCGACGAGGACCCCGCCACCCTCGGCCAGGGGCTCAAGCTGCCGCCGGACGCGGAGTCCGAACGCCCGGTGATCGAAACCACACTGCCAGATGTGACGCTGCCTGCGGGCTGAAGCCTCGTGCGGTATCCTTCTTGCCCGTCCCGGCACGCGTAGTCGGAGCCACTCACCCAATGGAGGGCCCATGGAACGCGGCATCCTGATGTGGATCATCGTCGGTCTCATCGCAGGCGGCATCGCGAAGCTCATCATGCCGGGGAAGGACCCCGGCGGTGTCATCGTAACGATCCTGCTCGGCATCGCGGGCTCCATCCTCGGCGGCTGGCTCGGATCCATGGTCCTCGGGGCTGAAGGCGGCGCCGCCGGCCTCATCGGTTCGATCATCGGCGCCCTCATACTCCTGGGGATCTACCGCATGGTGGCCGGACGCCGAACCATCTGAAGCAGGGCCGGGGGCGGCGCACGAGCGCGCCGCCCCCCGCCTTTCCCGCCCCCGGTCGCCCACCGTCCGTCGCCCGCCATTCGTCGCTCGCTCCATTTCCGTGCACCGGGGTAAGACCAGCATGCTCCGGCTCCTGATCGGCCGCGGCGCGGTCACGGCGGAGGACCGCGAGTCCGCGTACCATCTGCGCGTGACGCTCGTCGTCGCGCTGGCGCTCATCGCCGGCGCGCTGCTCGAGTGGCTCCCCGAACCGCCGCATCCCCTGCGCTGGGCCCCGTACCTTCTTGCCTACGTCGTGGGCGGCTGGGGTATCGCCGTGGACGGCTGGGAGGAGCTGAAGCAGCGACGTCTCTCGATCGACTTCCTGATGGGCCTTGCCGCGCTCGGCGCCGCAGCCGTCGGTGCGCCGCTCGAGGGCGTGATCCTGATCTTCCTGTTCAGCCTCTCGAAGGCGCTCGAGGCGTACGCAATGGGCCGCACGCGTCACGCCATCGCGCGTCTGATGGATCTACGGCCTGCCGAAGCGATTCTCGCCGACGAACAGGGACACGAGATCGGACGCATCGCCGTGGACGACCTGATCCCCGGCCAGCACATCCTCGTGCTGCCCGGCGGCCGTGTCGCCGCGGACGGCCGCGTGATCTCCGGCCGCACGGAAGTCGACCAGTCCGCCATCACCGGCGAAGCGATCCCGGTTCGCAAGACGATAGGCGACGAAGTGTACGCGGGCACGATCAATCGCGGCGGGTCGGTCGTCGTCGAAGTGACGAAGCCCGCGGGTGAGACCATGCTCGCGCGCATCATCCGTCTCGTCGAAGAAGCACGCGAGGAGCGCGCACCGGCGCAGCACTTCATCGATCGCTTCGCACACCCGTACACGCTCGGTGTGGTCGCGGTCACCGCCATCGTCGCCGTCGCACCGCCGCTCGCGCTGGGCGAGTCGTGGAGCGAAGCGTTCTATCGCGCCATGACGCTGCTCGTCGTGGCCAGCCCGTGCGCACTCGTCATCTCCACGCCGTCCGCGATCCTCTCCGGCATTGCCAACGGCGCACGCCACGGCATCCTATTCAAGGGCGGCGCGTACCTCGACCTCGCGGGCACGATCGACACCGTCGCCTTCGACAAGACGGGGACACTCACGATCGGGCGGCCCCAGCTCCTCGACGTGGTCAGCCCGGCCGAGCTGGACAGCAGCGCGTTCGCCGGGTCGGAGTGGCTCGATGGCGACGAGCTCATCCGCCGCGCCGCGGCGGTCGAGCGTACTTCGGAGCATCACCTCGGGCGCGCCATGTTGGAGGAAGCGCACGCGCGCAATCTCGACATCCCGCCTGCCGACGACTTCGCTTCGTTCCCGGGCGAGGGCGTGCGCGCGCGCGTGGACGGCGCGGTCGCCTGGGTTGGGAACGCCAGCATGGCCGCGCGCATGGGCGCACGCGTCGCACCGATCGTCCTCGGCTGGACCGCCGAACAGACGTCACGCGGCCGATCGGTCGTCTACACAGGCGCCGATGACGAGCTGCACGGCGCGATGGCGTTCGGCGATGAGCTCAAGCCCGGTGTCGCCGCCGCGGTCCGCCACCTGAAGTACGAGGGTGTGCGCTGGATCACGGTACTCTCGGGCGATCATCCCGACGCCGTGCGCGCCATTGCCGCCGAGATCGGCGCCGACGAAGTGCGTGCGGGTCTGCTTCCCGACGAGAAGGTCGAGGCCGTGCGTGTGCTCGCCCGCAGCTCCCAGGGCGTGGCGATGGTTGGTGACGGTGTCAACGACGCACCCGCGATGGCGGCTGCGACCATCGGGATTGCGATGGGCGCGGTCGGCACCGACGTCGCCATCGAAACTGCGGACGTGGTCCTGATGAGTGACGAGGTCGACAAGGTCGACTACGTCATCCATCTCGGAAAGCGCGCGCGCAGGGTGGTGCGTCAGAACGTCTGGTTCAGCATCGGCTGGATGCTGTTCCTCGTGGTGCTAGCATTGACCGTGGGGATTCCGCTGCCGCTCGCGGTCGTCGGCCACGAGGGGAGTACGTTGCTGGTGGCCGGGAACGGCCTCCGTCTCCTGCGAGGCCGTCCCCACCCACCCGTCGCACCCGAAACGCCCGAGCGGACGCCGCGCGTCGTCAGTTCGCGGGCGCCGGTATCAGGTTACTAACCGCCCACACGATCTGAACGCTGCCGTCCGCCTGACGCCGGAGAAGACTGAAGTACGTGCCGCCACCGTTCGCCGGACCACGCGCATTCGCGCCCGTGATCTCGTACCAACCGCCATCGAACAGCCAGCCATCGCCAAAGTCGATCGTTTCGATGTCGTGAATCGTGATCGACTGGTTCCCTGCCGTCCACAGGTTCGTGAAACGCTCCTGGATCGCCGCACGGCCCTCGGCCAGCGGACCGTTCGGGTACGACACCACCGCATCCTCCGCGTACAGCGCGGCGAGTGCGGCCCAGTCGGCCGCCGCGAACGCCTGCGACCACTGCGCACCGAAATCCTTCAGCGTTCCGTTCTCAGGCACCGGGTCACCCGGCTCCGTGGGAGGAGAGTACGCCTCGGGCGGCATGACCGTGTCGAAGTTCGTCACCAGCGCATTGATCTTCCAGGCGCCGTCCATGCGCCGGAGCAGCGACATGTAGTGGCCGTCCGCGCTCATCGGGGCGCCGCCCGGCGGCGTCGCGGTGATGCTCCACCGGCCAAGATCCACGGCATAATCGCCGAACACCATCTTCCGGAGCGACTCGAGATCGATCGTCGGTGAGTTCGCCATCTGGGTTTCCAGATGCGCCTGAGCTTCCGCGCGGCTGAAAACCTCCGAACCATCTGCGTACAGCGCCACGGCCGAATCAAGGAACATTTCCGCCACCACCGACGCGTGGTGTGCGTTGTAGTGGGTCTCGTAGTCCACGAGGGCCTGCGCCAACGCCGCGTCGTCCGCCGAGGCAGCGGACGTTTCCTGCGTGGGCTGGGTCTCTTCGGCGGGCTGCTCGTCCGCCGCGCACGCGACGGCGAGAACTGCGGACAGCACGAGCGTGGGGATGCGATGCGTCATGAGCACCTCCTTCGGTGCCTGCACTGTTGGGGATAGCTGCCGGGAGCGAACGGACGCTATCGCCTCGCGCCCCCGGCAGCAATGCCCCTAGCGCCCCAGCTTCTCGCGCGTGACCCGGCGGGCGTAAACGTTTGGCGGATTGCTCCCCGTCGACATCTCGAACGCCCGCTCGTACAGCGCACGAGCCTGCTCGGCGTGACCCAACTTCTCATGGGTCATGGCCAGGAGCACGACCTGGAACGGGTCGTTGGGGAGCAGCTCTTCGACGACGCGCGTGAGCTCCCGCTCGGCGGTGGCGAGGTCGCCGGTGTAGAGGGCGACGTAGCCGACCAGGTACGGGTAGTAGCGCTCCTGATCCTCGGCCATCTCGGGGTCGGAGTCGAGGATGCGGCGGGCCTCGGCGACGTGCCGCTGAGCGGCCTCGGCGTTGCCGCGGCGCGCCTCGATCCTGGCGAGGGCGTGGGCGAGGCGGTAGTCCCAGAGGCTCTTCGGGTGGGTACGCGGCTCGGGCTCCATGTTGCCGAGCTCGGTGCCCAGGCGGTACAGCCGCTCGGCCTCATCGAGGTCGTCGGCGTCGAGGCAGACGCGCGCGGCCTCGTTCGCCATCTCGCCTTCCTGGTAGTAGGCGTTCTGCGGCTG
>CAYUIG010000022.1:52440-62827 GCA_964444685.1 uncultured Gemmatimonadaceae bacterium
CAGCGGAAGCCCGGTTCATAGCCCCTGACGCCGCAGCCGTCAACCGGCCTCGGCGAGCACCCCGGCCATGTCGTGACCCGACGGCCGCTGGTACACGCTCAGTCCGAACTCGGGGACCATCGACAGGATGTGATCGAAGATGTCGGCCTGGATACCCTCGTATTTCGACCACCGCGTGTCGTTCGTGAACACGTAGATCTGGATCGGCAGACCCTCCGGCGTAGGCTCGAGCTGCCGCACGAGGAAGGTCATGTCCTGCCGGATCATCGGATGGCTGCGCAGGTACGCCGTGATGTAGGCGCGCAGCGTCCCCACGTTCGTGAGACGACGCGCGTTCGCCACCAGCGACGGGTCCCGCTCCTTCCTGTCGTTCCACGCCCGCAGCTCCACCAGCTTCTCGCGCATGTAGTCGCGCAGCAGCTCGAAGCGCGAGAAGCGCTCGATCTCCTCGTCCGTCAGGAACCGGATCGTCGCCGTATTGATGTGGATCGACCGCTTGATGCGCCGGCCGCCGCGCTCGAACATGTTCCGCCAGTTCCGGAAGCTGTGCTCCAGGAACTTGTGCGTCGGGATCACCGTGATCGTCTTGTCCCAGTTCTCCACCTTCACGTTGTTGAGCGCGATATCGATCACATCGCCGTCGGCATCGAACTGCGGCATCTCGATCCAGTCGCCCACGCGCACGAGGTCGTTGTTCGTGAGCTGCACGCTGGCCACGAGCGACAGCAGCGTGTCGCGGAAGATGAGCAGGATGACCGCCATCATCGCGCCCAGCCCGCTCACGAAGTACCACGGCGACTGCCCTGCCACGCGCGCCACGATGAAGATGCCCGCAATCGCGTACAGGAAGATCTTGGCGAGCTGGATGTAGCTCTTGATCGGCCGCGTGGCCGCCACCGGCAGCCGCAGATAGAGCCCGTGCAGCGCCGTCAGCAGTGCATCGATCGCCAGCGCCGCGACCAGGATGCCGGCCGCGCCCGTCAGCCGCTCGAAGAACGCCTCGAGGCCGGCGCTCAGCGGCACCCACTCCAGCCCGATGCGGAACGCGATCAGCGGAACGGCGAGCGCGAGACGGCGAAGCAGCTTCTCGTCGAGCAGCACCTCGTCCCAGCCGACCGGACTGCGCCGGACGAGCGCGCGGATCGCCGCCACTACGTAGCGGCGCGTGACGAAGTGGAGGAGCGCTACGCCCAGCAGCAGTGCGACGAGCATCGCGGCCCCGCGCGCCCACGGGGCATCGATGAGAAACGAATCCACGAGTCCTTCTCCTGTTTGTCGTGAGCGGCCTTCCGGCCATACCCCGCGACCCGGCGCAGGTGCGTCAGAGCCGTGAATTGTGTGGGGTCAGTCGATTTCGGCGATGCGTGCCGAGTGGATGCGCCACTGCTGCTGTTCGGCCGTGGCGCCATCCACCACCGAGCGGCGCAGCGTGTACTTGCCCTCGAACCGCTGCGTCCGGCCATTCGTCGTCACAGCTTCGACCTCGACCGGGACTTCCACGTACCGCGAACCGGCAGCGCCCTCGATGCGGCCCGGTGCACCCGTTTCGACGCGAACCCCGGCCGTCTGTGCGAATCCCGCCGCGAATGCCTCGTAGCTCTGCCCGCTCGCGCGGCCGCTGTCCGCCCAGAGCGCATAGGCACGCGCATAGTCGCGCGCATCGATCGCCGCATAGTAGCGGTGCAGCGTGGCCACCGCGTTCGATGCATCGGGCTCCGCCACGGCCGCGCCATCACCGAGCGTACGCCATGCGACGACGCGCGGATCCGGTCCTCCGCTCACCTCGAGCTGCACGCGCTCCCGGCCCGCCTCGCCCGTGCTCGCCACCAGCACGATCTCGCCTGCCACCACGCATTCCGCCGTCACGGACCGCACTTCCAGCCGGTCCGGCCACGGACTCGATGTGCGACGTCCCGGTGCCGACTCCGGATTCGCAATCCAGCTCTCCAGCAGCTCCGGCGTCACGAGATCCGCGTACGCCGCGCGCAGCTCACGCTCCACGATGCTGTCGGGTGCAAGCACCGAAACATCGTTCAGCCGCGAACCGAGACGCATCGCGAGCGAACGTGCGGCCGCCGTGTCGCACGATGCCGTTTCCTGCGCGGACGGAGCCGGCGCAGGCTCCTGCACCGGTTCGTCCTGGGAGTCCGCGCGCGGTTCACCGCACGCCAGCACGAACAACGCGAGTATGATTCTTCTCATGTGCGCCATCCCGGCGGCAATCATGGTGCCACGCGGACCGCAGGATCGAGTGTCGAGGGTCGAGTACCGAGAGTTGGGTATCGATGAGTGATGGAGTCGTTGCAGCAAACCAGACACCAGACTCCAGACACCAGACTCCAGACCCGGGTTTTTGGACCCGACCCTCGACCCCCGACCCCCGACCCGGATACTATCCGGACCATGATCGTACACCTCATCGACGGCACCTACGAGCTCTTCCGGCACTTCTACGGACTGCGCCGCTTCCAGAAGAATAGCGACCCGCCGCTCGGCGCGGTCGCCGGCGTGATCCGTACCGTGCTGGGCATGATCGAGTCGGACGCGACCCACATCGGTGTGGCCACCGACCACGTGATCGAATCCTTCCGCAACGACCTCTGGCCCGGCTACAAGACGGGAGCCGGCATCGAGCGGTCGCTGAAGGCGCAGTTCCACCCGCTGGAGGATGCGCTCCGGGCCATGGGCGTGACAGTCTGGGCGATGGTCGAGCTCGAGGCGGACGACGCACTCGCGGCCGCGGCGCGCATCGCCGGCGAGGATGCGCGCGTGGAGAAGGTTTGCATATGGACGCCCGACAAGGACCTCGCGCAGTCCGTACGGGGCGAGCGCATCGTGCAGGTCGACCGCCGCTCCGGTGCCATCCGCGATGAGAAGGCCGTGGTCGCGAAGTTCGGCGTTCCGCCCGCTCGCATCGCCGACTTCCTCGCGCTCGTCGGCGACAGCGCGGACGGGTATCCCGGGATCGGCGGCATCGGCCCGGTCACGGCGGCACGGCTCATCGCACGCTACGGCGCGCTCGAGGAATGGCCGGAGGACGCGCTGCGCGGCCAGCGCGACCACGCCCTGCTCTTCAAGCGCCTCGCCACACTCCGTGCCGAGGAACCGCTCTTCGACAGCGTCGATGCGCTGGCCTGGACCGGACCGCAGGACGAGTTCGAGGACTGGGCTGATCGCATGGGCGACCGGAAGCTCTGGGATCGAGCACTCCGCGCCTCACGGAGTTGACACCACAGAGGCACAGAACGCAGAGGTCTGACGGGCGCACCGGAGTTCATCGCGCGGTCAACCTTACCCCAACGGCGAGGTCGGAAGTGACTGGGGTCCGGTTCGCGGCGCCTGACGCTGTGAACCCTGCCCCAGTCTGTTCGCGAGACCGACCGGGGCAATTCTGACTGCACTCCGCACGGTGAGAACTGCCCCAGGTCCTGTAGAGAGCGATACTGGGGTAAGGGTCACATCGAATCGATACTCCGTTTGGCACGCAGATCCCCACGAAGAGTAGGGTGGCTTCGCGCCGTCGGTGCCTCTGTGGTGAATGACGTCAGACCGGAGGGAAATCCAGAGCACCCACGATGCGCTCGTAGCGCGGATCGCCACGCAGCGTACCGAAGAAGAGCTCGGTTCGTATCGATTGCAGGAACGTGGCGCGCTCCTCGAGTGCTCGCTCCAGTGCGCGCAACGCACGCCCGCGGTCGCCGAAGACGATGGCGTAGTACGCGATGTCGACGGGGTGACGTCGCTCCGATTCACACCGATCGAGCACCGCGATGCCCCCCGCGAGGCGAGTGGAGTCCATGGCGGCATCGACGAGGGCGTCGACATCCGCGGTCTCGAGGGCGCCGGTATACTCTGCCCAGCGACGGCCGGCGTGCCGCGCGTCCTCGAAGCGGCCGGTGCTGAGATACATCCGGTGCAGCAGCACCTGCGGGAAGGCGAACGCGGGATCCATGCGCAGCGTTGCCTCGAGCTGTGCGATCGCCTCCTGCGTGCGGCCGTTGATCAGGAGCACGAGTCCGAGGTTGCCGTGCGCGACGGGTGAGAGCGGGTCGAGTGCGACCGCCTGGCGCAGCTGCGCTTCCGCTTCCTCCGCACGCCCGAGCTGCGCGAGCAGCTCGCCATACCACTGACGCGCGGTCGAGTGGTTCGGATTGAGGTCGAGCGCCCGGCGCAGGGCATCGAGCGCGTCCGACCACCGCCACTGCCAGTAGTAGCTGTAGCCCAGCGCTGCGTATGCGTCGGGCAATCGTGGGTCGAGGTCGATGGCACGCCGCGCCGCTTCCTCGGCACGCCGGTATGCGTCCTCGGGCCGGATGTCACGCGCCTGCTGATGTACGACCGACCACGCCAGCGCGACTCCTGCGTGTGCGCGCGCGTAAGCCGGCTCCAGCGCGATCGCCTGCTCGAATAGATCGATAGCGCGCAGGACGTACTGCGGCGTGCGCCGGTTCCAGAAGAACAGTCCCTGGAGATAGAGGTCGTGTGCAGCCGTGGCCGGGGCTGAGCGTACCAGTGCGGGCGCATCCTCGGTGAGGACACCGGCCTCCAGCGCATCCGCCACCGTGCGCGCAATCGTGCTCTGGACCTCGAAGAGCTCCGCCGCATCCGTGTCGAACCGATCCGACCAACGCCGGAAGCCCGCCGCGTCCACGAGCCGCACGGAGATGCGCAGGAGATCCCCCGACTGGCGGATCGTGCCCTCGAGCACCATGGCCACGCGCAGCTCGCGCGCGATGTCCGGGATCTGCACCTCGGGATCGCGGAACTGGAACGATGACGTGCGCGCCGACACACGCAGGCCGGGCACCTGTGCCAGCGCGTCCAGGATCTCCTCCGCGATGCCATCGCCCAGGTAGGCGCTTCCTGAATCGGCACCCGTCACCGCGAACGGCAGCACCGCGACCGACCGTGGGTCCGGTGCATCCTCATCGGGCGTCGCCGTGTCGGCGTTCGGTGAACTGCGCTGGACCCATCCGACGCCTGCACCCGCCACCACGAACACCAGCGCGAGCGCCAGCAGCTCCATCCCCGACACGCGCTGGCGCCCCTGCTCGCCGTGGTACCAGGCCAGCACAAGCGTGGCGAGCAGCCCGCCCGCGAGCAGCACGGGCACCGACCGCATGACGATGGGTGCCCAGTCGTACGTGTCCGCGAGCAGCGCGAGCACCTGCAGCACGAGCCACGCACCCGCGAGATACGCGAGCACCCACTGGACCAGCTTGCGTTCCTTCAGACGCTGAACCAGCCCGATCATCGAGATCTCCGAGGAAGCGCTCGAGTGCAACGTGATCGGCCGATCCCGGCTTCACAAGAGGCTCGCCGATGCGCGAGGCCCCCGCCGCGACTCCGCGACGGGGGCCCCTCATACTCCCGACTTTCGGGCTCTTGACTCCGGGACTCAGTTCCCCGGTTCGAGCACGTCGTCGATGCGCGCCCGGATGTCCTGCAGATGGAGCCGCGTCGTGCGGTCGCTCACGCGCGGAATCGCACGCACGACCTGAGCACGCAGCTCGATCAGCTCACCGCGCGCGAACGCGGCGATGTCGCTCTGCGTGGGATCCACGGGCGGGCCGCCGAAGCCCACCGGCCCGGTCGGTGCCGGCGGCGGCGTCATGAGCTCCGCCATGCGATCCACGTACGCGCGCTGGAGATTGCGACGGTACACGTCGATGCGCCGGCCCGCTGCCAGCTCGGACCACACGCCGCCGCGCACGTCGGTGAACAACTCGCCGATCGTGT
Source organism: uncultured Gemmatimonadaceae bacterium (assembly GCA_964444685.1). Classification (GTDB taxonomy): domain Bacteria; phylum Gemmatimonadota; class Gemmatimonadetes; order Longimicrobiales; family RSA9; genus CAYUIG01. The sequence goes on from CAYUIG010000022.1 coordinate 58,180, forward strand.
AGGCATCCGCGCCCAGCATCGCTTCCTGCTCGATCAGACGCTCCATGCGCGCGGCGTTGAAGACGAGCCCCAGCGCGCGCGTCTGCGCGTCGCGGATCCGCTCGACGCCCGACGGGTTCCCGATCCGGCGCAGCACCTCGTCGTTGAGCATCCACGTCGGTGTGGTGAATGCCTGGTCGATGATGTAGCGGACCGCACGCCTCTGATCGGCTTCCGGCACCGGGTTGTACGGATAGCCGGGCTGGTCGGCCTCGCGGAAGTTCCGCTCGACGCCGCCGATGATCGTCGCTACGTGGCCGAGATACCGGTTCCACTGGCCCAGCACCTGGCCGTACAGCTCGTTCAGCTGCGTATAGTCCTGCCCGGGCCGCGTCGTCCAGCCGATCAGATTGTCCATCGTGACCTTCAGGTTCGCGATCCCGTATTCGCTCGCCTTCACACCGTCGTCACCCAGCGCTTCGGTCTGTGCCGTCGGATCCGAGCCGGTCGCGCCCGCGAAGTAATAGATCGGCTCGTCGTGCGCCGCGACCCAGCGGTCGAGCGTCGCCTCCTCCTCTTCCGGCGAGTCGGCCTCGAGGATCGGGCGGTAGCCCCACTCGATCGCCCACTTGTCGTAGGGCCCGATCGCAGGATAGAAGCTGATGCCCGGGTCTCCCGGCTGCGCCACATAGTTGAAGCGCGCGTAGTCCATGATGGACGGCGCCGTCCCCATCCGCTGCGTGAACGGGCCCGACCGCAGCGAGTCCACGGGGTACGCAGCGCTCGACTTCATGTTGTGCTGCAGGCCCAGCGTGTGACCCACCTCGTGCGACGAGACGAAGCGCACGAGCTGGCACATCACCTCATCGCTCATCCACGCCGTGCGCGCCTCCGGGTTCGCCGCGGACGTCTGCACGAAGAACCAGTTGCGCACGAGGTTCATCACGTTGTGATACCAGTTGATGTCGCTCTCGAGGATCTCGCCCGTGCGCGGGTCGTGCACGTGCGGGCCCGACGCGTTCTGGATGTCCGACGGGTAGTAGCGGATCACCGAGTAGCGCGCATCCTCCGGGCTGAACTCCGGGTCCTCCTGGGGCGACGGCGGCATCCGACCCTGAATCGCGTTCCGGAAGCCCGCGGCCTCGAACGCCACGTTCCAGTCGTTCACGCCGTCGATCAGGCACTGCCGCCACTGCACCGGCGTGGCCGGATCCACGTAGTAGATGATCGGCTTCACCGGCTCGACCAGCTCGCCGCGCCGGAACGCGGCCGTGTCCTTCGGCTCCAGCCGCCAGCGCGTGATGTACGTCTTCCGCTCCGCGTAGTGCGCCGGTGTGCTGTAGTCGATCATGCTGCGCGTGAAGAAACCAACGCGCGGATCGAATAGCCGCGGCTGCATCGGCCGCGCCGGCAGCAGCACCATCGACTGGTTCAGCTCCAGCGAGACCGTGTTGGTGCTCGCATTCGCGGGCGGGCGCCCGGCCTCGTACGTCAGCACGTGCTTGACTTCGATGTTTTCCGGATAGCTGTTCACGGACGTGATGTACGACCGCTCGCCATCCAGCCGGCGGACCTGCATCTGTTCGCGCGCGTTGTTGCTCAGGCCGAGCACACGCACGTCCGTCGTGAACAGGTCGCTCACTTCGACCACCACGGCACTGCTGTCCGCAGGCATGGTGGCAATGTCGAACGCGGCGATGATCGGCTCGAAATGTGCGTTCTGGACTGCCTGATAGATCGGCGCGCTCGTGTCCGCCACCACGTCGTACTGCACCGTGCGCAGCAGCACGCGGTTCCCCTCACGCACCCAGCGCACCACCTGCGTGTTCGCGCGCTGGCCGCCGTAGCCGAAGTTGCTGGTCGTGCGCGCAATGCTCGTCACCAGCAGCAGCTCACGCCCGAGCATCGCATTCGGGATCTCGTACCACACGTCCTCGCCCTTGCGATGCACCTTGAAGAGACCTTCGTCCGTCGTCACATCCGGGGTGATGACCCGGGCGTACGGACGCATCGCGCCGGCGCTGTCGCGTGCCGCCGGGCGCGGGGTCGGTGTGGGCGGTGGCTGGTTGCCGGCGCACGCCGCCGCCACGACAGCGGCGAGCAGAGCGGCCGGGAGAGGACGCCTGACCATGGTCGAGCTCCAGTTGTTCGTTTCGGATCGCGGCGATGCCCTGCCTTGCCGCTTCGGATTCGAGCGCGCAACCTACCACGTCCACGGCCACCGCTCAACCCGACCGACGGAGGAAGAATGACCGGCAGGCCCGAGGTGCGAGAGCTCGAGAAGGACGAAGCCGAGCGCATCCTCGCCCGCAACCACGTCGGCCGCATCGGCTTCGCGCGCGAGAACCGCATCGAGATCCAGCCGGTGCACTACGTCTTCGACTCCGGCTGGATCTGGGGCCGCACCTCGGCCGGCAGGAAGTACGAAGCGCTCGGCGGCACCACCGCATACCAGTGGTGGCCCGTGGTCTTCGAAGTGGATGAGATCGAGAACCTCTTCCACTGGCGCAGCGTACAGGTCCACGGCGGGTTCTACATCATCCCCGAAAAGGGCAGCGCCGAGGACGCGCAGGTGCGCGCACGCGCCATCGACATCCTCCGCACCCTGATCCCCGAGACGCTGCGCGAAGGCGACCCGTTCCCCTTCCGCACCGTCCTCTTCCGCATCGCCGTGCAGGAGCTCAGCGGCAGGGAGGCGCGGCTTGCCTGAGCTGCGGGCGACATGCGGCGGGCGACGTACTCGGGCGACTCACGACGGGCGACTCACGGCGGGAACTTCGGGTTTGTCGGGGTGAGTTGAATTGACCGCTGGGTGAAATCGTATGCGCCGGCGGTCACTTGGGTTCGACAGGCGAACACAATCGCCCGCGACCACTGCGCCTGACGGAGATGGCGGTCCATTGTGTTCGACTCGCGAACCCAATCGCCCGCGGCCTGTCTCGAACGCCACAAAGGGTCGATTCAATTCGGATGCGACCGGCCGTCACGCACGAAATCGGACACAACGCGACGCCCAGCGCTCAGGCCAGGCCGAGATCGTGCGCCATTCGCGTGAAATCGGACTCGAGTCGGTCACCGCACCCGCTCTCGTCCGATTCCATGCGCTTACCGAGCGCTCAGGCGGCCAAGCAGGGGGCGGGCGGGTGGAGTCTAGAGAGCGGCTGGTGCTTTCGTTCCCGCCGTGAAACCCGCCGTGAAACCCGCCGTGAAGACCCGCCGTGAAGACCCGCCGTCAGTCGCCCGCAACCCGTCGCCCGAGTATGTCGCCCGCCGTAAGTCGCCCGCATTACCCGAAACAGCCCGCCTCACCAGCCACCACGGCACCCCACCGCATCCACCACCTCGGCGACCGCCCCTCGCAAGGCCGCATCGAGGCGCGCGTCATGCCCGTACAGGTCCTCACGAAAATGCAGCGCCCCGTCCTTCCCGATCCATGCCGTCTCGTAGACGACATGTAGCGGAATCGTCTCGGCGAGACGCACCGTCCGCTCAGCACCGAGATGCATTGCCCGCTGAATCGCATCCCGATCCCATTCCGTGCCCGCGAGCACCCACGCCGCCAGCTCGTCCGCACGCTCGACGCGCATGCAGCCGTGGCTGAACGCACGCTCCGCGCGCTCGAACAGCAGTTGTGCCGGCGTGTCGTGCAGGTACGTGTCGTAGCGGTTCGGGAACAGGAACTTCACACCGCCCAGCGGATTCGCCGGACCGGGCTCCTGCCGCACGCGATACTGTGCCGCATCGAAGTGCGCCCAGTCCACGGACGCGTGATGCACGGGATTTCCATCCCTGCCGAGCACCTTCATGTCGTTGCGTGCCAGATAGCTCGCGTCGCGACGCATCGCCGGCGCGATCTCGGCCCGGACGATGGACGCGGGCACGTTCCAGTACGGGCTGAACACCACCGTGTTCATGCGCGCGCTGAACACCGGCGTCGGCCAGTCGCGGCGTCCGCCGATGACACGCGGCGCGAGCACCGTGTCAGCGTCCTCGACGGCCACAAGCTCGAACGCCGGGATGCTGACGCGGATGTGTCGCCCCTCGGGCTCCGGCTGCCAGCGCAGCCGCTCGAATGCGAGCTCGAGCTGACGGACGCGCGCTGCGGCACTCACGTTCAGTGCGCGCATGGAAGCGGCACCCACGATGCCATCGACTTCCAGGCCGTGCGTGCGCTGGAAGCTGCGCACCGCGGCCTCCAGTTCGGGTCCGTACACGTCCGCCGGCGCATCGGCCAGCATCGGGAACTCCATCGCCAGCCGGTCACGCAGCGCGCGCACATCGGCGCCGCGCTGCCCCGGCTTCAGGCTCCGTTTCAGTGCCAGCGCGGGCCAGCCGCCCTGCTCCGCGATGCGAGCGTAGCGCTCCCGTTCGATGTGCAGCGCGAGGGCACGTGCGTCGCGCGGCGCGAGCGCACCGAGCATGTCGGCGATCCGTCCGTCCTCCAACGCGTTCTCCACGCGCCAGAGCAGATCCGGATGCCGCGGCCCCATTGCCCAGCCCGGGTGCTGGCTCTTCGGATCGATCCGCCCGCGTGCGCGGAAGCGCGCGCAGTCGAGGAGCGCATGCGTCAGCTCGAGGTCCATCGCGGCGACGACATCATCGGAACCACCGGCAAGCGCCGCGGCCTCCCGGGCGCGGACCACGCCACATTCCGCGCCTTCCCAGCGCT
>CAYUIG010000023.1:0-9384 GCA_964444685.1 uncultured Gemmatimonadaceae bacterium
CATCGCCGTCCACCAGCCGGCGCACGTCCGGCGCCGTCGCACCCGCGAGCCCGCGTCCGCCGCGCATCACCGCGAGTGTACCATTCGCGACATCGACGACGGCCGGGGGCTCGCGCCACGGATCGCGCGCCGGCTCGAGTCCGAGCGCGCGCGTTGCGCTCGCCTCCGGATCGAGATCCGAAAGCAGCACGTTCCAGCCGCCGTTCGCCAGTTCGACCGCGAGGTTCACCGCGGTGGCCGTTCGGCCGACGGCTTCCCCGACACCCGCCACCGCGATCCGCTTCGCCGTCATAGGCTCCTTTCGCTCCGCGGAATGGGTGCGATGCGCAAGCCGCCCGCGCAACCGTGCGTCGCGCGAGCGGCGGTGAACGGCCGACCTGGATGGAGCTGACGGGATTCGAACCCGTGACCTACGGCTTGCAAAGCGGTTCTCGCGCGTCCAATGGCGTCCAGCCGAGCGGGGGCGCAAGTATACGGAAGCCATTCTCCATTCGCAATTTATCAGGATCCGAGCCGATTTTGACCCCTGCGAACGCGCCCATGCTTGTCCACTCGCTTTGCCACCGCGAACGGCACCCCTTCCGAGCCGCGATTTTCAGTCTGCTGTGAAGCTTCATACTCTCCCGGACCAAGGTTCCAAGTTGCGGTCAGGAAAGGCAGGATGATCCTCACTACCCACCGTGGCGGTTCACGGAAATTCCGCAGGATATGCCAAGTCAAGTACACCGAGAAGGCGCAGACGGGAAGAACCCCGAAGGACAGAGCAACATTGAACACAGCCTTGGTCCACAGAAGCACCGTTGCCTCCCGTACTCTTGACGGGCGGATGCAAAACGAGCCGCCCTTCGACTTGGTTGAAGTCGCTGGGCGGCTCGGCGAAGCATGGCGGGTCGTCCCCGCTTTAGCTCCCGTTGCTCTGCGTTCCCCGCCTTTCGGTCGGGCTTGCCCTGAGCAGCGCACGATCCAGTTTTTTCCCTCGATATGCGCTTTCCAGATCCATGCCCAACACGATGTACGGTCGGTGCAATAACTTACGTCTCACGAGGTGCAATTTGGCCGGTCAGGAAATGAAGATTTTGCGAAGATTTTTCTTACATAAACACGAGTCAATGCCATCTCGTTTTCCTCCATCGGCGGGAGTCTGCGCGCACTTCCCTCCAGGAACTCGGACTGGTTCCAGCTGTCAGCAGCGGTCGAGATCGTCCGTTCAACGCGCCAGATGCGGCGACCAAGATTGAACGGAAAGCTGCTTCGAGGTTTGCTTGCGCCCCACACGGAAGAAAGGTCAAGCGCACCGCTCGGGGTTTTCACTCAACAAAACACAGAGACCCCGCACCCGCTAACGCGAGCCGGGGGCGAACAGTGGAGTTGACGGGATTCGAACCCGTGACCTACGGCTTGCAAAGCGGCTACTGCCCGTCAGTCGGCGTCCGATCCGTCCTTCTGGAATCTACCGAAAGGCTTGGCAGTCGGCCACAACCGCGAATCTGACCAGCTTCCATGCCATTCCGGCGGTACCGGCCGCGTCCGTCGGCTCTGTCACCATGATGGCACCGGCCGTGATGAGCCGGCGGGTCGAACCCGACCGCGAAGCATAGGCCCAAGAGGCGGCGTCCCTCCGACATGTGGGCGGACCCCGCTCATCCTCGGTCATCCTCCAGAGACACCCCTCTCATGGCTTCGTCGATTCTTGCTGCTGCCCAATCTCCGAAGATTCTCGGTCTCCAGCCGCCCAACATCTTGCCACCAAGTCCCGCAAGGTATTCCAAGGCAGCGCCGGTTGCCGCACCCCCGACTGCTCCAATCGGGCCGACTAGGGCCGCGCCAAGTGCGGCACCCCCGATGGTCCCCGAAACACTCAGGACGCGCGAAGCAGACTTGGTGAATCCGGCCTGCTCTGCCACTTCCGCATGGTAAGCGACCACAGCGTCGCGCTCGAACTCTGACTCCTCCGCCAACCACTGCCGGAATCGCCCAGCCCTCGCGCGCAGTGCAAGCACCTCGCTGAAGCCGATTCTTCCTTGGTTCAACAGGCGCCGGACATCGGGGAACGCCACACGAGCAACCAAGTCTGCCAGGATTTGCTTACGCCGTGTGGTCCTCCAGCCATCGTCGAGCTTGTATCGGACAAAGCTGGTGAGCGGCGGAGCTAGGTAGAGATCGGCACCGAGGTTCGCTGCTGACCATAGGGTACGGTTTCCCACCACTGCGCCGACGAGAGGCGTGCCCCGATGGAATCCTAGCTCCTTCCCTAGCAGCTCCGCGACGCGACCAAAGTCGATGTTGTAGGTGATCGTCCGAGCGCCATCTGCGCGTTCGCCGAAGACAGCCGTCACTTGAGGTGGCCGCAAGTAGCCAAGTTCGCGATACACCTCATCAACGAAGACTTGCACGAGTGCGGCGCTTCGCTCCGGTGAACCGTAATCAAACTTCGCATTCTCGATCGCCACGCCGAAATCGGCCGCCTTTACCTCGATATGTTGATCTTGCAATACCTGCTCAAGTTGGCGACGGAGATGCCGCGGATGAAGGTTACGAAGGCGCGGAGACTGTACGACTCGACTGATGAATACAGGTCCTGCCGCCGAAGCCTGATCTTGGATGTTCACGACGGAGTAGACGTCGCGCTCTTGATGGTGAACGGCCGAGCTGAGGAACGCATAGTAATACGGCGTAACCGTACCTTCCGAGATCAACGCTACGAGAGTGCCGAGGTGTCTCTGTCGTCTGAACCACTCGACCAAGTCAGCGAAGTGGGCCTCGTTGCCGGGAACCACGTACACGCGCTCGTAGTAGATGAGTGCCTCACCGAGCAAGCCGATATCAATGGCGGCCCCAGTCGCCCGCACTAGCGGCGCGTGATAGGCCCATGCTTCCAAAGGGACCAGTGCTACTCGGGCTGAATTGGAAGTCACCAGCAATACTCCTGATAAGAGCGGAACGACCAGGTGCTTTCCTGCCGCCGTCGATCCAATCGCGGTTTGGGAGATCAAGGAATACTACTACACCACAAGCTTCGGAAGCCGCCTTGCGGACGGTGTCTACGAGAGCTTGCTCGACGGGATGGAGCTCGAAGAGCTGCGTAAGAGCACGGGGATCGAGGTTCAGCATCTCGTCGTGGTGGACGCGAAGTACACGTGGTGGAATTCCGGTAGGTCGTACCTGTGCCGGCTTATCGACATGATGCACATGGGATACGCAGATGAAGTTCTCTGCGGACGAGAGGTGGTGCGCCGAACGCCGGAGATCGTGCGTGAATGGGTGCGCCGGTTCCGCGAGCACGGCCGCACCTAGGCCGCACAACCGTAAAGGGTATCGTCTAAGTGTTGGTGGCTTAGAGTACCTCGGCGATGCAAATCGAACCCGCGGCAATGTTGTCACCACGAGTGACCCGCCGGCATCGGGACCATAGCCGCACACCCGACGCGTACGGCCGAGAACCGTTGAGGGACATAGATTTGCTAGTAGTGGAGCTGACGGGATTCGAACCCGTGACCTACGGCTTGCAAAGCCGCCGCTCTCCCAGCTGAGCTACAGCCCCAACGATCAGCGGAGGGACCCGCGCCCGGACCCCTCCGCTCAGTGGCTAAAGTTAATCCCCGTGCGACGTACAGGTCAACCGCCGGGCACGCCGTTGCAGCTCGCGCTTCACCGCTGCGCACACGTCGGCATCCGTGAGCCAGCCCGCGTCCCAGAGTCGTGTGAAGAGGTTGCCCGGTCGGCCGCGCCGGTCACGCCGGCTCGCGCCGCGCGCGCCTTCGCGATAGGAGAGCGGACAGCCGGTCCAGCCGCCGCGTCCGATGACGCCCGCCTCGAGGTCGCGCCGCAGCTCGCGCAGCCCGCGGGTGCGGAACCGCACGAGCTCGTGTTTCAGTTCCTCGAGCGCCCGTGCGTGCAGGCCGCCGGCGAGTCCGGTGATGCTGACCGGCATGTGCGGCTCCTCGACTCCAAAGCTCGCGCGCCGGCCCGCACGTGCCGTGCCGCGTTACGCCGTGCGACCCTGCTTCTTCGGACGGATCTCCGCGCGCCGCCGCCGCGCCGCCTGCAACAGTGCCGCGGCCGTCAGCTCCGCATCCTCGACGAGCAGGTAGCGGCGCGTGGCGCCGTTCAGTTCGTCCAGCCGCAACGCATCGGCGTACAGCACGATGCCGTCTACCCGCGCGTGCGGGATGCTGATCGTCCGCTTCGCACCTTGGAACACCGTGCGCCGGCTCGTCACGGCGACAATGCCGAGATCCACCGGCAGGATGTCCTCGGCGGGACGCAGCGCGTCGCGCTCGTCCTCCATCGTGAACGGGTCGTCGCTCATGACGCGCATGACGACGCCGCGCAGCTCGGGCCGCGCGACCGGCAGTTCCAGCCGCTCCGCCAACGCACCCTGGACCAGCCAGTGACAGATCTCGCCCGGAACGAGCTGGAGCGGCGCCTCGATTTCGGGGAGGTGGCCCGCGAGGAACTGCGCGAGCATGCGCAGCCGCACCACCTGCGCCTGATCCTCGCCGAGCTCGCGCTCCTCGAGCCGCAGCTCCTGCTGGATCCGATGCAGATGCGCATCCTCTTCGGGCGTGAGCACTGCGTCCTCGAGTGCGCTGCGCAGCGCGCCGCGGTACACGGCACGCGCGATCATTCGCACCTCGGTGTGACTCAGATCCTTCTGCGCGCGCAGCGCGTCCAACTCCGCCATCTCTTCGGGAGTCAGGCGGCCGTCCGCGAGCGCGCGCTGGAGCATGTCGCGATACTGCTGCCGCGCGCGCCTCCGGCGACGAACCGTCCAGGCCGTCAGCACCCAGACCAGCAACACGATGGCGATCGCCGCCACCCCGATGGACCCCGTCATCAGCGGATGCTACCCCGCACGGTTCAAAAGCGGCAACCCCGCTACCGGCGGCCCCGCGCCGCCACTAGCTTGTCCGCCATCGTCCATGCCCCGGAGGAACGTCATGCGCACAACCGCGACACTCTTTCTGCTCGCCTGCACTGCCCCGGCCGCCGCTCAGGGATTGCCGGATGGCTGGCAGGGTCGCACCGACCGGCCCAATCAGGCCCTTGCCGACGTGCGGCTCGCGCCCATGGGCGACGGCTTCCACGTCACCACCGGCCCTGCCGTCATCCTGTACCGGCCGACCGACAGCGCCACCGGTGCGTACCGGGTCGAGGCCACGTTCTCCCAGACGCAGCAGCCGGAACACGCCGAGGCGTACGGCCTCTTCGCGGGTGGCAGCCAGCTCGATCAGGACGGCCAGGACTACCTGTACTTCCTCGTCCGCAAGACGGGTGAATTCCTCGTGAAGCATCGCGCGGGCCGGGAGACGCACGATCTGTTCAACTGGACCGCGCACGAGGCGGTCAACCGTCCCGATGCGAACGGGCGCGTCTCCAACACCCTGGCCATCGACGCGGGCACCGACCGCGTGCGCTTCCTCGTCAACGGCGTCGAGGTGGCCGCGCTCGATCGCGTGCCCATGCTCGTTACCGACGGCATTGCCGGCCTGCGCGTCAATCACAATCTCGACGTTCACGTCGGGGGCTTCTCCATCACGAAGCCGTAGCCGTGTCGGCACCCGCTGCGCTCGACGAGCTGACGACGCCGGCCGCGATCGTCGACCTGCCGCGCATGTCGGCCAACCTCGATCGGCTGGCCGCATGGACGGAGAGACACGGCCTCGCGCTCCGTCCTCACATCAAGACGCACAAGAGCCCGGAACTCGCACACGAGCAGCTCCGCCGCGGCGCCGCGGGTCTCACCGTGGCCACACTCCGCGAGGCCGAAGTCATGGCGGAGGTGGCCGATGACATTCTCATCGCCTACCCGCCCGTCGGCGACGCGCGACTCCGCCGACTCGCCGCACTCCCCGACCCTCTGCGCATCACGATCGGCCTCGACTCCCTCGAAGCCCTCGCCGGACTCGCCGCCGCCGCGCGCGCGGCCGCCCGCACCTTCGGCGTCCTGATCGAAGCCGACCTCGGTATGCGACGCGTCGGCCTCGCCGATCCCGATGCGATCGTCGCACTCGCCCGCGCTGCCACCGAGCGCGACGGCATCGAGTACCGCGGCATCATGTTCTACCCGGGTCATGTGCGTGAACCGGTCGCCGAACAGGACGAACCCCTGCGACGTCTCGCCGCCGACCTCGCCGCGCTGATCGACCGCCTCTCCGACGCCGGGCTCCCGCCCGCAGTCGTGAGCGGAGGCTCGACTCCGACGGCGTTCGGGTCCGACCGCATCTCCGGTCTCACCGAGATCCGTCCCGGCACGTACATCTTCAACGACCGCACTACTGCCGTGATCGGTGCGTGCGAATGGGACGACTGCGCCTACACCGTCCTCGCCACCGTCGTGAGTACCGCCGTGCCCGGACAGGCCGTCGTGGACGCAGGCTCAAAGGCGCTCAGCCGCGAAGAACTCCGCGCGCCGAACGCGACCGGCTTCGGTGCACTCCTCGATCGCCCCGAAGTGCAGGTGCGCGCCCTCTCCGAGGAACACGGCATCCTCGACCTGTCGCAGACGGACTGGCGTCCCCGCATCGGCGACCTCGTCCGCATCGTACCCAACCACGTCTGCGTCTCCGTGAACCTCCACGACCGCGTCTGGGGCGTCCGCGACAACGTCATCGAGCGCTCCTGGCCGGTTGCTGCACGCAACTGGAGCTAGCTCATCGGCTCCCGAGGCGAACTTCATTCACCGCAGAGCCGCAGAGAACGCGGAGAACGGAGTCTGAGTCTGTTGTTGTTCCGGTGATTCGCTGTTCGAGGTGGAGTTTCAACCTCGCCGCGAATCGGACTTCACCGGAAACCAACTACGACATTCCGTTCTCCCCGTTCTCGGCGGCTCTGTGGTGAAAATTTTCGTTCGCGCGAAGTTGCCGCGAAGTGTCCACAAGCGATGACGCCCGCCTGACCTATTCCAGCCACGCCACAACGCAGGAACCCTTGCGCCACAACGCAAGCGCATCGGAACGCCCCCTGCCTGAGGAAGGAATCGGACCGCAACGACGCGGTCCACGAAGAGACGCGCTGAAACGGGAGGGTGAAGATGCCCGGTCTCCCCGACGTCCGAGTGGATGCGCGCGAGGATGCGCGTGTCGATGCACGCGCGACGGTGCGCGGCGGGCCTGCGCCCGCCCGGCAGCCGGCCGTCCCGAAGCGGGACGCGCCGGCCGCCGTCGGAAGCGGCTACGTCGCCGTGCCGAGGAGCTGACGCAGGACGTAGTGCAGGATGCCGCCGTGGCGGAAGTAGTCCGCCTCGTTCGGCGTATCGATCCGCGCGAGCGCGCGGAACTCCTTCGCCTGACCCGCCGGGGAGACCGCGCGCACGCGCACCATCCGTTGCTCGACGGTCCGCCCCGCCACCGCACGATCGAGCCCCTCGAGGTCGTACACTTCCTCGCCGGTGAGCCCGAGCGTCTCCTGGTTCTCACCATCAAGGAACTGCAGCGGCAGCACACCCATGCCGATCAGGTTGGAACGGTGGATCCGCTCGTAGCTCTCCGCGATCACCGCGCGCACGCCGAGCAGCCGCGGGCCCTTCGCCGCCCAGTCCCGCGATGAACCGGAGCCGTACTCCTTCCCCGCGATGATGATCTGCGGGACGCCGCTCTCGCGATACTTCATCGCCGCATCGTAGATCGACATCACCGCGCCGTCCGGCAGCAGCCGCGTGAAGCCGCCCTCCACATCCGGCGTCAGCCGGTTGCGCAGCCGCACGTTCGCGAACGTGCCGCGCATCATCACTTCGTGGTTCCCGCGCCGCGAGCCGTACGAGTTGAAGTCGCGCGGCTGCACGCCGTGCTCGATCAGGTACTGTCCTGCCGGACTGTCCTTCTTGATCGCGCCCGCGGGCGAGATGTGGTCGGTCGTGATGCTGTCGCCCAGCAGTGCGAGCACGCGCGCGCCGCGGATGTCCTCGACCGCCGGCGGCTGCACCGGCATGTCCTCGAAGTACGGCGGGTTCTTGATGTACGTGGACGCATCGTCCCACTCGTAGCGGTCCGACTCCGGTACGGGCAGGCTGCGCCACGTGTCGTCGCCGTCGAACACGCGCGCGTACTGCGTCCTGTACATCTCCGGCCGCACCGACGTGCCGATCACGTCCTCGATCTCCTGCTGCGTCGGCCAGATGTCCTTCAGGAAAACCGGCTTGCCGTCGGGATCGTGTGAGAGCGGCTCGTCGTACAGGTCGATGTCGATCCGGCCTGCGAGTGCGTACGCCACGACGAGCGGCGGCGAGGCGAGGTAGTTGCCGCGCACTTCGGGATTGATCCGCCCCTCGAAGTTGCGGTTGCCGCTCAGCACCGACACCGCGACGAGCTCGCCCTCATCGATTGCGGCCGATACCTCGGGCGGCAGCGGGCCGCTGTTGCCGATGCACGTCGTGCAGCCGTAGCCGACCAGCGCAAAGCCGAGCTGCTCGAGGTAGGGCGTGAGTCCCGCATCCGCGAGGTAGTCCGTCACCACCTTCGACCCCGGCGCGAGGCTCGTCTTCACCCACGGCGGCGTCTTCAGCCCGCGCTCCGCCGCCTTCTTCGCGACCAGACCCGCGGCCACCATCACCGACGGATTCGACGTGTTGGTGCAGCTCGTGATCGCGGCGATGACGATCGAGCCGTCGCACAGCTCGAACTCGTTGCCGGCCATCACGCAGCGGATGCCCGGCCGCCTGTGGATCGGCGGCGCCGTTGCAACCTCGCCGCCCTCGTCCTTCCAGCGCGCGATCTCACCGTTCCCCTGTCGCGACGCCGTGACCACGGGCTCGATCGAATCGAGGAATGCGCTCTTCACACCCGACAGCGGGATCCGGTCCTGCGGGCGGCGCGGCCCCGCCACACTCGGCTCCACCGTCGACAGGTCCAGCTCGAGCGTGTCGGAATATTCGGGGTCCGGCGTGTCCGCCGTCCGGAAGAGCCCCTGCTCCTTCATGTACGCTTCTACGAGCGCGACCTGCTCCTCCGACCGGCCGGTGAAGCGCAGGTAGCTCAGCGTGAGGTCGTCCACCGGGAACATGCCGACCGTGGCGCCGTACTCGGGCGCCATATTGCCGATCGTGGCGCGGTCCGCGAGCCGCAGCGTGCCGAGCCCGGGGCCGTAGAACTCCACGAACTTCCCGACCACGCCCTTCTTCCGCAGCATCTCGGTGACGGTGAGCACGAGGTCCGTCGCCGTCGCACCTTCGGGCAGCTCGCCGACCATGCGGAAACCGACGACCTGCGGAATGAGCATCGACACGGGCTGCCCGAGCATCGCGGCTTCGGCTTCGATGCCACCCACACCCCAGCCCAGCACACCGAGACCGTTCACCATCGGCGTGTGTGAGTCGGTTCCCACGAGTGTGTCGGGATACGCCTCGTCGCCCTCTCCGAACACGACGCGCGCCAGGTACTCGAGGTT
>CAYUIG010000023.1:9394-14368 GCA_964444685.1 uncultured Gemmatimonadaceae bacterium
CGGCGGCACCACGCTGAAGTTGCCGAAGGCCTTCTGGCCCCAGCGCAGGAACGCATAGCGCTCGCCGTTCCGTTCGTACTCGCGCTCGACGTTGTAGCGGAACGCCATGCGCGTGCCGAACTCGTCGACCTGCACCGAATGGTCGATCACCAGCTCGGCAGGCTGAAGCGGATTGATGCGACGCGCATCGCCACCCATCCGCGCCATCGCGTCGCGCATCGCGGCGAGGTCTACGACGGCGGGGACACCCGTGAAGTCCTGCAGCAGCACGCGCGCGGGACGGAACGAGATCTCGCGATCCGACTGTTCCGTCGGTGCCCAGCGCGTCAGCGCCTCTATGTCATCCGTGCCATCCTCCGCTGCGAAACGCAGCAGGTTCTCCAGCAGTATCTTCAGCGAGAAAGGCAGCCGCCCTGCAGGCAATCCTGCCTTTTCCAGCGCCTCCAGCCGATAGATCGTGTATGTGCGCCCGCCGACCTTCAGCGTGTCGCGGCTTCCGAATGCACCCTTGTCACTCATGACCCATCACCTCCCGTTCTCCGATCCATCCATGCAACATGGCGAATTTCATGGGCAGCGGCCACTTCTCGCGGCCGTCACGCGGCCTTCTGTCTTGACCCGTCCGTCGACCGGGTCCATTGTTGGTTCCTGAACCCCCAAGGAAGTCTGCCATGACTCCGATTCGTAGTGCCGTGCTGACCTGCCTTCTGATCGGCCTGGCTGCCGGCTGCGCCAACGGCGTCACCGATCCGCCGCAGGGATCGCCGGATCAGCTCCTCGTCGTGGTGCACCAGCCGGGCCCGGAGCCGCCGTATCTGCGCACATCGGACATCTACCGCATCCACGCCGATGGCTCGGGCGCGGTGAACCTGACCCGAAGCCCGGGAGTCTACGGCGGGCTCGACCTCTCGCCCGACGGCGCTACCCTCGCATTCCACCACGATCGCGTCGGCAACCGCACGGACATCTGGCTCATGGCCACGAACGGCACGAACCTCCGGCGCATCACGACGGACGGGCTGAACTACGGGCCGCGCTGGTCGCCTGATGGCAGCCGGATCGCGTTCCTGCGTGTCTATGGCGAAGATCAGGCTATCGTCGTGATCCCCGCGAACGGCGGCCCCCCCCTCGACTTGTCCAGCGCCGCGATCGAGGCCGATGAGCCGTGCGGTGGCACCGAACGACGCCTGCAAATGGTCGGATGGACACCCGACGGCCGCGTCCTGTTCTCGAACTACATCTGCGGCTTCGGCTATCGCCATTACGTCGTGAACGCAGACGGCAGCCAGCCTTTCGAGTCGGATCTCGACTTCATGACCACATGGTTCTCGCCGGATGGTTCGACGATCGCGTTGGACGATGAGGAAGCGGGGAACCGTCCCCAGCTCATGGGCCTGGATGGCTCCAACCTGCGCTACCTGACGAGCCAGCCCGGAGACCTGCGACTGCTCAGCCGCAAAGCGACCACGCAGTATCAGGCCGACTTCACCCCGTGGTCGCCGAACGGAAACGAGCTGGTCATCGAGGACCACTCCAGCGGAACGGCCATGCGCGCCGCGATCCGCGTCGACGGTTCGAATCTGCGTGCACTCACACCATGGCCCGCCGACTTCAACGGCTGGTCGCCCGATGGCACCCGGCTCGCATTCTCGCGGTACACCGGTCCGTCGTCCGTCTACATCGTGAACGCCGACGGCACCGGCCTGTTCGATCTCACGGAAAACGTCGGCGACGCGTCCAGCGCGATCTGGTTGCCGAACTGACCTTAGCGGTTCATTCGGAGCGCCCGGTCGCTGCAACAGCGGCCGGGCGCTCTTTTGCATCCGCATACGGCCGGGTACGTTCCCGCCGTGACTCGACACCCGACCCTCCACACTCGACCCGGAATGACCCGGACGGCTCTCCGCACCCACGGCTTCACGGAATCCGTGATCCGTGAAATGACGCGCGTGGCGAATGAAGCCGGTGCACTCAACCTCGCCCAGGGATTCCCGGACTTTCCCGCGCCCGACGTCCTGAAGGAAGCCGCCTGCCGGGCGATCCGCGACGACATCAATCAATACGCCGTCACGTGGGGCGCGCCGCCGCTGCGCAAGGCGCTCGCGGCGAAGTACGCACGCGACTACGGCATGGAGATCGATGAGGCGCGCGAGATAACCGTCGCGTGCGGCGCGACGGAGGCCATGGCCGCGTCGCTGATGGCCATCGTCAACCCTGGCGACGAGGTGCTGATCTTCGAGCCGTTCTACGAGAACTACGGGCCCGACGCCATCCTGTGCGGCGCCACGCCGATATGGATTCCGTTGGATCCCGTGGCACCGATCGACTTCGACCGCATGCGACGCGCGATCTCGACCCGCACGCGCGCCATCGTCATCAACACGCCGAACAACCCGACCGGGCGCGTGCTCACACGCACCGAGCTGGAATCGATCGCGGAGCTGTGCCGCGCACATGACCTCATCGCAGTGACGGACGAGATCTACGAGCACATCCTGTACGAAGGCGAACACGTCCCGCTTGCCACGCTGGACGGGATGCGCGAACGCACGATCACCATCAGCGGCTTCTCGAAGACGTTCAGCATCACCGGCTGGCGGATCGGCACGATCGTCGCCCCGGCCGACATCACGAGCGCCATCCGCAAGGTTCACGATTTCCTCACGGTCGGCGCACCCGCACCGCTCCAGCACGCCTGCGCCGTCGCGCTCGATACACTCGGCCCCGACTACTACCGCCAGCTCGCCGATGACTACCGCGCACGCCGCGATGCGCTCGTGCCCGCGCTCCAGGACGCCGGCTTCCGCTGCGCAGCGCCCGCCGGTGCGTACTACGTGCTCGCGGACTTCTCGGAGTTGAGTGAACGCAGCGACGACGACTACGCGCGCTGGCTCGCGCGCGGCGGCAGCGGCGAGCAGGGTGGCGGAGTGGCACCGGTGCCGGGTTCATCCTTCTTCCATCGGCCCGAGGACGGTCGCAAGCTCGTACGCTTCGCGTTCTGCAAGCGCATCGAGACGCTGCGTGCGGCCGCCGAACGCCTGCGCGTCATTGCACGGGAGATGTGAGCCGGATCGCGCCGTCGCGTTCCTCGACTTCGTAGACCGCGATACCCTGCTCGGACGGGCCCGCTTGCAACGAACCATCGCGTACGTCGAACTGCGAACCGTGCCAGGGACACTGCACGACGCCGCACGCGAGCGAGCCGCCTGCCAGTGACCCGCCCCGGTGCGGACACCGGTCATCGAACGCATGCCACCCCGAGTCCGTCCTTGCGACGACGATGCGTCGGCCCGCAACGCGCACGAGCTTCATCTGGCCGGGCTCCAGCTCGTCGGCTCGCGCGAGCGGATCGGTCCAGACGGTCAGTGATGCTTCGTTCCACTTTCCGGCATCCGCATACCGGTGATCCACGCCGATCTGGTTCCTCACCACCAGCGTGCCACCCATGCTTGCGGACCAGATGAGCAGGCCGCTCGCGATCCCTTCCACCATCAGCAGCACCGGTTCCGGTGACACGGCCGCATCGCCACGCAGGAATGTCGCGATGCCGAACAGCACGAGCACGACGATGTTGACGATCATGTGCTTCGTCGCGCGGCGGCGCCCGCTGCTTGCGGGCGGAACCGTGTACAGGTAGTCGATCAGTCCGGGCATCGCCGCTACCACGCCCATCACCAGACCCGCCACCGCCAGCCAGCCGCCGACCTCCCACCACGACGGCCGCGCCAGTAATACGCCGGCCGCATCGAACACGAACGCGCCCAGCAGGAACGCGATCGGGAAGTGCACCAGCATCGGGTGGATCGGGTCTCCGCGGATGTGCGCCCGGCTGCGCATGCTCGTCTCCCGTGGCGGGTCCGGCCGGGGCCCGGTGCAGGAGGTGTACCGGGGCTTCAAACAAGCGTTTGCGCGACTGACCCCCGGCCTGCCCGCCGAAATCCTTGATTTTCCGGAGGGATGGAGGCATTTTCAGCGCTGGACGGGCCGTCCACCCGCATCATCTCCCTCCCTCGGCCCATGTTTTCCCGACAGGAGACCTTCGATGATGCGACCGGTCCTGGCCGTGGCTGCGGCCACGCTGTTCATCCCGCTTACCGCCTCGGCCCAGCTGATGCCCCTCCAGGACGAGCAGCCCTGGGGCGCGCGCGTCCGGATCACGCCCTTCGTCGGCCTTGCCCCCGCGGTCACGCGCGTCGAGCGGTACCTGGTCGACCTCGACGGCCTGTTGAGCGAGGGCGCCTACGAGACCGACCTCGGCTCGGGCAGCGCAGCCGGCGCACAGATCGAGATCCGGGCGATGGATCGCTTCAGCCTGATCCTCGGCGGCACGTACATCCACCGCGGCGAGACCGTCGAGTTCGCCGAGCAGACCGGCACGTTCACGCGCCGCAACGGCAGCGACTTCCTGATGGCACGTGCGGGCTTGGCGATGCGTCTCAAGGAAGGCGTGTCGGAGATGCAGCTCCGCCAGCTCACGGCTTCACTCTTCGTTGCCCCGACGTACATCCGCGAGATGCCGCGGCCCGACGCGCGCGTCGAGTCGATCCTGCTCGAGGACATCTCGACATGGGGCGTCACCTTCGGCCTCGACGCAGAGGTCCCGCTCGGCTCCGAGCGCCTCGCCGCCCAGGTCGGCATCGAGGACGCACTCACCTTCTGGAACGAGGACGAGCTCGCCGCGCGCAACGATGCGCTCTTCGCACTGGGCGGCCTCGACTCGGTCACCGAAGTCGAGACGGAACTCACGCACCAGTGGCTGATCCGCGTCGGACTGACGTTCCGCGTCAACTAGCGTTCGCCTCCCCATGCGTCGAGGAAGAGGGCCTCCCGGAGGGGGCCCTCTTTTCTTGTCTTCTGGCGCCCGTCTGGGGAAAGCCGGGCGACTTGATGGGGGGCGACTTGCGACGGGCGACCTGTCGCGGGCGACTTACGACGGGCGACTCAAGACGGGCGACTTACGGCGGGCGACTTACG
>CAYUIG010000023.1:14468-56158 GCA_964444685.1 uncultured Gemmatimonadaceae bacterium
GTGACGGATCAGGGTCGGTATGCGGCCCTGATTCGGAATCCGAAGAAAGCGGGGAGAACGAGTGACGGATCAGGGTCGGTATGCGGCCCTGATTCGGAATCCGAAGAAAGCGGGGAGAACGAGTGACGGATCAGGGTCGGTATGCGGCCCTGATTCGGAATCCGAAGAAAGCGGGGAGAACGAGTGACGGATCAGGGTCGGTATGCGGCCCTGATTCGGAATCCGAAGAAAGCGGGGAATTCGAGTGACGGATCAGGGTCGGTATGCGGCCCTGAATCCGGAACGCGCGCTGCGATCCGGACCATGAGTGCCGAATCGAGGCCGTTCTCCGACCCTGAGACGGAACACAACCGGACTGCATGCGTCGAATTCCGAATCGGGGCCGGCCACGCCCGATGTCAGCGCTCCAGTCTGGCCCACTGGCGCCAGCCAAGCGCATCGAATCGCCCACACGGCGGGTTTCAGACAACGCTCGGTCGATTGTGTTCGCCTTGCGAACAAGAACGACCCCGCATCACGACATCCTCGAGAAGCGTGGGCGATAGTGTTCGCTACGCGAACGAAATTGACCAAACGTCCCGCCGTAAACAGCGAGTGGGCGATATCGTCCGCAACCCGCCATTCCCGCCGTGAAGTCGCCCGTCGTGTTGTCGCCCGCCGTAAAGTCGCCCGCCGTAAGTCGCCCGCATTGAAGTCCGTGCAGGGTCGCCCGCCGAACAGAATCTAGTACGCGATGGAGTACGCTTCACGACGCGGATCCGCGCCCGTCCGGAGAACGCCGTCGCGCGAAACAAGGATGACCTGCGCCCCGCCCATGTCGGCCGACAACGCATCCATCAGGCGGATGTCGTGTCCCCAGCCACGCAGCTGGGCGATCACCGCGGGATCGAAGCCGGGCTCGAGCGTCAGCCGTGGGCCGGCGATGCGCCAGCGCGGCGCTTCGACCGCGCGTTGCGCTGACATGCCGTAGAGCACGATGTCGTTGAAGACCTGCATGTTGGTCTGCGTCTGACCGTCGCCGCCGGGTGTGGCGAAGACCATGAAGAGCGAGCCGTCGGCGCGCAACGCGAGGTTGGGTGCGAGCGTGTGGTAGGTCCGCTTCGCCGGCGCGATGACGTTGACCTTCGTCGTGTCGAGGCTGAACAGCGCGCCGCGGTTGTGCAGGATGACGCCCGTTTCCGGTACCATGCGGCCGCTGCCGAACGCATGGAAGAGGCTCTGGATCAGAGCGACTGCATTCCCCGCCGAATCGACGGCGAGCGTCACCACCGTGTCGCCGGTTCCCTGACGCCGCCCCTCGCTGCCGCCGGCGCCCGCATTGCCGCGCGCGCGCTGCTCGAGCTCTTCCGCGAGCGTACGCGTGAACTCGCGGGAGAGGAGCCGGTCGATCGGCACATCGGTGAACACGGGATCGCTGACGTAGCGGTCGCGCTCGCGGAACGCCATGCGCTGGATCTCGACGAGCGAATGGACGTAGCCCGCGCTGTTGTGTGCGAGCGATCGCAGGTCGAACAGGTCCGCGACGTTCATCTGCAGCAGCAGCGCAATGCCCTGCGAATTGGGCGGGAACGCGGCGACACGGAATCCCTGGTAGCGCGCCCAGATGGGCTGCTGCCAGCTCGATGAATGGTCGGCCAGGTCTTCGATGCGCAGCAGTCCGTCCTCGCGCTCCATCAGGCGCGCGAGCCGCAGCCCGAAGTCGCCGAGGTAGAACGCATCCGGTCCGTCGCGCGCGACGGCCTCCAACGTCGCGGCGAGGTCGCGCTGGCGCAGCAGCGTCCCCGCCTCGAGCGGTTCACCGTCGGCAAGGAACAGATCGGCGAGTGCCGCATCCTGTGCGATGAGCTCCCGACTCGCCGCAACGTCGCTCCTCAGCTTCTCGGATACCGGGAAGCCGTCGCGCGCGTAGCGGATCGCGGGGGCGAGCGCGTCCGCGAGCGAGATCGTGCCGAAACGTCGCAGTGCATCATCCCACGCGCGCACGGCACCGGGAACGGTGACGGTGAGCAGGCCGTACTCGGGCATGTCGGTCAGCCCGCGCCGGCGGTACACCTCCGGTGTTGCGCCGCGCGGCGACCGCCCGCTGCCGTTCAGCGCGTGCACGCGATCGGAGCCGGCCTCGCGGATGAGCATGAACGCGTCACCGCCGAGGCCGTTCATGTGGGGCCGCACGACCGCGAGCACGGCCGCCATCGTGATCGCCGCATCGACGGCATTGCCGCCGCGGCGCAGCACCTCGGCACCCGCTGCGGCCGCCAGCGGATGATCCGCAGTGACGGCGCCGCGCGTGCCGTTCACTTCGGGCCGCATCTGCGCGGACGCGTTCGTGGCGAGAGCAACGAGAGCGAGAGCCGCGAGGGCTGACCTCACGCGTCGCCTCCGAAGGGCAGCGTCAGCACGGGATCGTCCACGGGAAGGACGAGCTCAGGCGCGTCGTTGCGCGGCGAGTTGACGAGCTGCGATACGGGTCCGCTTCGAGCGCTGGCGGTTCCGCTGTCAGCAGCGCCTCGAGCCGCTCGGGCGGCGTGTCGGGATCGAGCCACGCAGCGCGCGCTGCACCGGAGAGGATGACGGGCATGCGGTCGTGGATCGTGGCCGTCACACCCGTAGCCGGACGCGTGAGGATCGTGAACGAATTCAGCACCTCCCCGTCGGCGGAGCGCCATCGCTCCCACAGTCCTGCGAAGGTGATCACCTCTTCGTTCGGCCGGCGGATCCGGTAGGGCTGTCCGCGCGTCTTTCCGTCCGGCCGCAGCCATTCGTAGAAACCGTCGGCCGGGACGAGGCAGCGCCGTTCGCGGAACGCATCGCGGAACGCGGGCTTTTCGGCCGCGGTCTCCGCGCGGGCGTTGATCGCGCGCTGGCCGATGCGCGGGTCCTCCGCCCACCACGGCACGAGGCCCCAGTTCAGCATGCGCATTCGCAATTCACCCGTGCTCGCGCGTGCGAGCACCGGCGCGTCCTGGCGCGGTGCAATGTTGTACCGCGGCTCGGCCCCGGCCGGAATCACGTCGATCCCGAACTCCTCGCGCAGGTCCTCCGGGGCGCGGGTCAGCGTGTAGCGGCCGCACATGAAGCCAACGTACAGGGGCCGTCATGTCCAGAACACCCCCGCCGTTTCGCGCCGCGCGGCGGCAGTGGCTACACTAGGCGCATGACACGGTGGAAACGTGCGATCGCCAGGCTGGCGGCAAGGATCGAGGGGCACCTCGATGGGGCACCGCCGCGCCCGCGCCGCATCGTCGTCTACCGCGGCTGGGGCGGCCCGGACGAGCTCATCATCAGCGGACGCGTCCTCGCCGATCCGCCGATCGGTCGCTCATCCGATCAGGACTCGTGGTGGCACAACCTGCATGCATCCGTCCGGCGCCTGCAGTCGGGCGAGGTGCCTGCGGCGCGCGTCGTCGCAGCCATCGATGGGGATTCGGCGGAGGCGATTACCGACCGGGACGGCTACTTCCGCACGCGCCTGCGCCCGCGCAGGCTGCCGCACGATCGGGAGTGGCACCGCGTGCACGTGCGTGTTGCCGATGAGCCCGGCATCGAAGGCGAGGGCTGGGCGCTCGTGCCGGCCGGCAGCGCGCGGCTCGGACTCATCAGCGATCTCGATGACACCGTCGTCCGCTCTGACATCGGCAGCCTCTTCCGGATGTTCAGGACCGTCCTGCTGACCAACGCGCGCACGCGCCTGCCCTTCCCCGGCGTCGCACGCTTCTATGCGGCGCTGCGCGCGGGCGTGCACGGCGGCGATCGCAATCCTCTCTTCTACGTGTCCAGCGGACCCTGGAACCTGTACGAGATGCTCGTCGAGTTCATGGAGCATCACGGCATTCCCGACGGTCCGCTCGTGCTGCGCGACTGGGGCTTCACGGAAGAAGGGTTCCCTATCGGCGGCCACGCGAACCACAAGCTCTCGCATCTCCGGCACATCCTGACGCGTTATCCGGAGCTGCCGTTCCTCCTGCTCGGCGACAGCGGACAGCAGGATCCCGAAGTGTATCGCACCATCGCACTCGAGCATCCGGGCCGCATCCCCGCGGTGTACATCCGCGACGTCGCCACCAGCCCCGCGCGCCGCGCCGCCGTGCGCGCGCTCGCCGAGGAGCTACGGAACGTGGGCACCGATCTCGTGGTGGCACAGGACACGATCGCCGCCGCCGCGCATGCGGCCGAGCGTGGCTGGATCCGGAGTGATGCGGTGGAAGAGGTGAAGCAGGAAGTGGCGAGCGGCGGGCGGCCCGTCCCCACGACGGAGACGGGCCGCTGAATCGAATTCAGTCGTCGTCCGCCGTTACGTCCAGGTTGAACTGCATGTAGCCGAGAAGGTTCTGTGCGAGGCCCACGGCGTCGGGGTACACCGAGTCACCCCAGCTGAAGCCGTCGGTCAGACTCACCGAGAAGCGCTCGCGCGCCGCACCCTCCATGCCGTCCGTCCGCCGCCACCGCTTCAGCTCGCCGTATGCGCTCGAAACGTAGAGCGACACACCGGCCGATGCGCCGCGCGGCTCCAGTCGGACTTCGAAGCCCGCCGTCGGATGCACGAGCGTCTCATCCGCCGCCGGCCGTCCGACGACTTCCACATCCAGTCCCGGGACTCGCTTCGACAACTCCCGGAACTCCCGCTCGAGCGCCGTTATGCGCGCCGCCGTTGCATCCGCTTCCAATGGTCCCCCCGGGCTTCGCCAGCGACGAGCCGACTCGGCGGATCCGCGCGCGTCCCCGCGCCCCTCCCTCACGTCCGACATGGTCCTCGAACACTCCCGCGCGGCCGGCTGCGCACCCCCGCGCCCCTCGTCATGGACTCTGCTTCGATATCGTCGAAGATGGCTCCGGAAGGGGCCCGGGGGCAAGGAAAAAATGGGCGACTTCGCCCCTTCCGGCCGCCCGTGGCGCCCTCTGGGACCTGCTTCCTAACCCGCTGCGGTGCAACGAATTACGAAACAGGGCCTCGGCGGACCAGCGGCGGCAGCAGGGGCTCGGGAATGCCGAATCCGTCGGCCAGCGGAACGGCCGCCGGACGCACCCGTGAGACCAGCCGATTGACCATCTCACGCACCGCCTTGGACTTGCCCGATTCGAGGTATCCGGCCTCGAGGAACCAGGCCCGATCCCGCTCGATCGCGGCGAGGGCGAAGAGGGCGCCGAGGGGCCGGAGGGCGTCGGCGAGAGGGCCGGGCGCCGCGGCAATACCGGCCTGGAAGCGCTCGAGGAGGAGTCTCTCGATGTGGGCGGTGGCCAGGGCGGACGCGTGGTCCTGGCAGGCGTTGAAGGCGTCGAAGGGGGTCTGGCCGTCCCCGATCCGGCGGCGGAGCCGTCGCGCGAGGGAGGCGAGCAGGCGCTCCTCGCGGTACTCGAACGCCGCGCGGTGGAAGTCCGGGTCGAGGAGGTGGTCTTCGTCGGTGCGGCGCGTGATGACCGGGTTCAGCTCGGTGATGCGCGTCGCCGCGCGGCCGGTGATGTAGCGGACGGCGCCCCATGGCCCGAGGTCGCCGAACTCCTCGCGGTACTCGGTGAGCAGGGCCCGAGCGACGAGCTGCAGCAGCACCGGGTTCGCACCCTCGAACGTGGTGAAGACGTCGGTGTCGGCGAGGAGCGCGGGGATGCGGTTGACGGACATGTAGCCCTGTCCGCCGGCGGCCTCGCGACAGGCGAGCAGGGTGTCGACGGCGTGTGCGGACGCGTAGGCCTTGAAGCCCGCGGCGCGGGCTTCGATCTCGCGTGCGTTGTGCTCGTTGCGCTCGGGCAGCGTGCGGATCAGGTCCTTGAGTGCGAAGTCGAGGGCGTACGTGGTCGCGAGTCTCGGCAGCAGACGTCGCTGCATGTCGAGGTAGTCGAGGACGGGGATCTCGCGGCCGGCCTCGGGGCCGAACTGCCGTCGGGCGTCCGTGTAGCGGAGCGCGATCGTGAGCCCGGTCTTGGCGGCGTTCATGGCCGCGGCCGCGATGCTGACGCGGCCGACGACGAGCGCGCCGAGCATGGTGAAGAAGCGGCGGCCGGACTCTGCGATGGGGCTGTGGTAGCTGCCGTCCTCGCGCACTTCGGCGTAGCGGTCGAGCAGATGGTCGCGCGGGATGCGGACGTGGTCGAACGCGATGCGCCCGTTGTCCACGCCATTCAGTCCTTCCTTCGGTCCGCAGTCCTCGATCGAGATGCCGGGAAGTGTGCGGCCATCTGCGTCGCGCAGTGGCACGACGAGCGCGTGCACGCCGCGCCCTTCCCCACCGGTGACGAGCTGCGCGAACACGACGGCCATGCGGCCGTGCAGCGCCGCATTCCCGATGTAGTCCTTGCGTGCGCCCGGCTCGGGCGTGTGGACCACGAACTCGCCCGCGTCGCGGTCGTACGTAGCGGTCGTGCGGATCTCGCGCACGTTGGAGCCATGATCCGTCTCGGTCATGGCGAAGCAACCGGGCAGCCTGAGCGCGCCGATGTCCGCCAGCCAGCGTTCGTGGTGCGTGCGTGTGCCGAGCCAGAAGATGCTGCCGCCGAAGAGGCCGAACTGCACGCCGAACTTCACGAGCAGGCTGATGTCGTGATACGCCAGCGTCTCGAAGACGGCGATCGACTGCGTGGCATCGTGCCGGCCGCCGAACTCGCGCGGATAGGCGAGCGCGCCGAACCCTGCAGCCGCGAGCTCGCGCAGCCATTCGAGTACACGTTCGCGATGTGCGTGCCGATCTTCGGGCACATCGCGCAGGAACGAGGGCGATGTGAGGAGTTCGAGGACGCGAGCGCGCAACGGCGCGTTGTCGCCATCGAGCAGCGCGTGCAGCGCCTGCGGATCCGGAAGCGGGGAGGCCGGCGCAGCCTGATCGGGCTGCGCCGGCCTCTCACGCGGAGTCTTCCGCGCCATTCCTAACGGACGCGAGCCCGCTCGGCTCCGCCCGAGTAGATCGAGTTGAAGAGCAGCTTGAAGGTGCCGTGCGGCTGCGCACGGAACGCGATCTCCGGGCCGAAGAGGAACAGCGTGCCGTCCCCGACCGTGGCCTGTGCCGCCGCCACCGCGCCCTCGAGATGCTCCTCACCCCACGCCCAGCCGCTGCGCAGCGGCGCGGGCGAGTCGAACCACGCGATGGGCTGGATGCCCTGCGCGGCCGCCTCCGGGCCGAGGGTGAAGGACGGGCTGTTGTCGAACATGAAGTCCGCGTACTCGGGCATGCCGTGCGCCGCGGGCAGCGTATTGTCGACGCGCGCCTGGAGCAGTGACCCGGGCACGTAGAACTCCTCGGACTCGAGCTCGACGCCGTCGCGTGCGGGCGCGGGCGAGATCGGCAGACCGAGGTGACGCGCGAGCGACGTCGAACGGCCGATCGTCACGACCGTACCGCCATCCTCGAGGAACCGGCGGATCTGCGGGATCGTGCTGTCCACCGTCACGCTGCCGAGCATGTGCTGGAACTCCTGAGGGATGTTGGCGTTGTTGCCGCCGCCGAACCCGCCGCCACCGAAGCCGCCGCCGCCGCCGCCGGGAATGGCGCCATCGACGAACACCAGGACATCGAAGTCATCGTCGAGGTCGCCGGCGTTGAGGCGCTGCGGATATACGACCTCGAACGGGAACTCGAACTGCTCGAGGAGCCAGCGCGTCCAGCCGGAGGGCATGGAGCCGCCGTAGCGGTCCCACAGGCCTACGCGCACGGGCTCGACGCGCAGCGCTTCCGCCTGCGGGCGCGCCGCGACCGCGGTGAAGTTCACGCCCTTGTCGCGCGCCACCGCCTCGAGAATCGGACGCACGCCGCCGGCCTCGGGAATGAAGAACGTGCCGGCGGGATACTGCGTGCCGTCGACGGTGACGGCATCGGTCAGCCAGAAGACGTCCTTGTTCGCCGCCATGAGGCGGTTGACGGCAATGAACGCATCGTTCACCTGGTGGCTCAGCAGGTAGCCCGCGCGCCCGTTGCCCGAGATGCGTCCGGGCGGCGGCGCCAGGTGGAATCCCTGGACGCGCTCGAACGGACCGTCGAAACCCTCGAGCACGCGATCGAACTGCACGCCCATCTGGAACGCGAGTGTCCAGCCTGCGTTGTCGTACGGCGGCGTCGGCGCCGCGCCCGGATACGCGAAGTCATCCGGGTGGTCCTGCGGCTCGAACATGTCGAGCACGTGCGGGCGGAACGCCTGCGTCGTCTTCACGACATACGACCCGGCCGGGTAGCGCTTGCCGTTCACCTCGAACGCCGACGTCGCGCGATCGACCTCGATGCCGGTCTCGAGCAGCGCCTCAACGAACTTCGTCGCCGTCGGGAAGTCGGGCTGGTCGGACGGAATGATGTAGCCGCGCGCATCACGCAGCGCCGGGTCGCGCAGCAGCCGCTGGAAGTCCTCCTGCGTGCCGCGCGCTGCGCCGCCGAAGCCGCCACCCTGTCCGCCCTGACCGCGATTGGCCGCCAGCGATTCCGCAGCCGCCGCGATGCGTCGCGGGTAGTGCGTCCAGTTGTCGCGGCTGCCGCGCTCGATCGAGTTGCGGCCCATCCGCCAGAAGTTGAAGAGGAAGTGATCCTTGTTGCGCGAAGCCAGATCCAGTACCGCCTTGTTCGCGGTTACCGAGTATTCGATCGACTGGCGGAAATGCCACGCCTGCGGCTCGATCGGCGCGGGCAGGTCTGCGCTGGGCAGCTGCCGCGACGTGAGGAACGGGATCTGCATAGGCGTCGGGTTGCCGATCGTCTCCGTCAGCAGCCCGATCATGTTGTGGAAGTACGTCGTCGTGCGCAGGCCGCCGTTCCACCACGTCGAGTAGCCGGCACCCGAGCGCATGGTGGCGCCCGGTTTCCCCTCGAGGATGAAGCGGTTGTGCATCGCCGCGCCCACCATGTCGATCCCCGTGACCACGAGCGGATCGAAGTGATGGTTGAACGGATCGCGGAACGGCGGCGCGAAGAGCACCGTCCCCTGCGGGCCGGTCTGGTGATGGTTGTACACGATCTGCGGATACCACTCGTGATACATCACCCGGTTCATGTTCTCGGTCTCGGGCTGCGCAGACATGTAGAAGTCGCGGTTGTTGTCGTGCCCGATGTACTTCTGGTAGAGCCGGGGAATGCCGCCCGTGGACCGCTCCGTGGGCTCCGGTACGCGCATGTACCAGTCGGAGACCAGCTCCATGCCGTCCGGGTTCGCGTGGACCGCGAGGATGATCACGTTGTCCAGGATGCGCAGCGTCTCCTCGTCCTGGCCGCTCACAAGCTGCCAAACGGTCTCCATGAGCTGCTGCGCGCCGAGCACTTCCGTGGCGTGCAGGCCGCCGTCGATCCAGACGATCGCCTTCCCTTCACGCGCGAGCGCGCGCGCTTCCTCCTCCGAGACGCGGGCGCGGCCGAGCGTCTCCGCGATCTGGCGGTAGCGTTCGAGGCGCTGATGATTCGCCGGCGAGGTGACGATGGCCATGAGCTGCGGCCGTCCCTCGGCCGTGGTGCCGATCGTGTCCAGGACCATCCGGTCGGACTCGCGCGACAGCTTCTGCCAGTAGGCCGTGAGCTCGGTGTAGTTCGGCAGCACGTAGTCGGCGCCGATCGGGTGCCCGAACTGCTGTTCGGGGCTCGTGAGCTGCTGCGCGCGCGCGGCCGGCGCGAGGAACAGGAGCGCCGCGAGCGGCGCGAGCAGCGAGTGGACGCGAAGCCGCATCGATCCTCCACATCTGCGGTCAGGATGCGCGCCGAAGCGACGCGCGGTACGGGGTTCCAAGGGGCGTAGCATAGCGAATCCGGGCCGCGCCGGCCACTTTGAGCCGAAACTCGGACCCGGACTCCAGGAGGTGCCGTGGGAGAGATCGTTTTCGCCGCCCATTCGGGGCTGCGCTACCTCGTCCTGCTCGCCGCGCTGTTCGCGCTGATCGCCGCGGGCCTCGACCTCCGGGGCCCGGCGCCCGGCCGCGCAGCCACCGTCGCGACGAAGATCTTCGAGCGCGTGCTGGATCTTCAGATCCTGCTCGGCATCCTCGTGCTCCTCACGCGTCCATTCGTGGCGCGGAACATCGGCCACATTGCGCTGATGATCCTGGCGGCCGGGGCGCTGCACGGCTTCTCGAAGGCCGCGAGCAAGCGGCCGGCCGGGAACGCTGCGGGATTCCGCCTGGCCGGGATCGCGCTGGCGCTGCTGCTCATCGTGGCCGGCATCCTCGCCATCCGCAGCAGCCTGTTCGCTTCGACGGCGATGTAGGCGGCGTCAGGACGGCGCGCCGCGGCGCCGGCGCGTAACGGCGGGCGTCACAGATCCGACCTGGTCGAAGATGCGCGTCGTGTCGCCGCCGACGCCCTTGGCGTCGTAGAGGGCGCGGTCGGCCGCCACCAGCAGGTCGTCCGCCGTCTTCATCCACGGCTCGAACTGCGCCACACCCGCGCTCACCGTGAGTGCGCCGCGCGCCGGCTGCATGTCGTACACTGCGGAGCGGACGCGGCTGATGAACACGCCGGCGCCATCGAGGTCGGAAGCGGACAGGATGGAAACGAACTCGTCGCCGCCGTATCGGCCGGTGATGTTCATGGCGCGCGTGTGGCGCTTGAGCGCGACGGCGAACGCGCGCAGCGCCTCGTCGCCGGCAAGGTGGCCGTAGCGGTCGTTGTACTGCTTGAAGCCGTCGAGGTCGAAGAAGACGACGGCGAGCTTGCGGCCGCGCCGCGCGGCCGCGAACTCCTGCTGGAGCACCAGCCGCACGTGACGGCGGTTGGGCAGGCCCGTGACGTCATCCACGAGCGACAGCGTCTCCGCGTCGAGACGCGCGCGGTGCAGCATCTCGGTGAGCACACCGACCCCCAGCGACAGCGCGATGTAGATCACGAGGACCAGCATGAGCAGCGGCCACTGGTCGATCGTGCCGCCGGTGGCGAGCAGCACGGTCTGGGCGAGGACGAGCACGGCCATGCCGATGGCAAGGGCGGTGGCCGCACCGCGCCAGCCCCGGTAGTACGCCAGCAGGAAGGCCGGAATCAGCGCGAGCAGCCAGAGCAGCACGTCGTAGTCCGTCGTCGCCACGGGCTCGACGAACGTGGCGACGAGCGGTACGGCCAGGGCGAGGAACGAAATGACCAGTGCGCGCGCGGGCACATGGGCGGGGATACGGCGCAGAGTGCGGCCGGGTTCGCGCTTCGTCATCGCTCGGGTCCTGTAGTCCTCGGGAAGCATAGCGCGCGCGGGGCGCGGCCACCATGCTTCGCGCGGCGGCATCCGCATGATAGATTGCCGCCCCCGCGCAAGGAGGCGGAATGGCGGACGACCGGCCCGTCGTGCTCTGCATCGCGAGTTACCGCAAGGGCGACGCCTTCCTCGAGGCGTGCGCCGCCGCGGGTGCGCGCGTCGAGTTCCTCACGGCCGAGGAGCTGAAGGACGCGGACTGGCCGCGCGCCGCGATCACCGGCTTCCACTGGCTGCCCTCGGTGCAGGACTTCGAGAAGGTGCGCGATGGCGTCTCGTGGCTGGCGCGCACGCTGCCGATCGGCCGCATCGTGGCACTGGATGAGTTCGACCTCGAGGTCGCGGCCGGGCTGCGCGAGCACCTGCGCGTGGCGGGCCCCGGCGTCACCGCGACACGTGCGTTCCGCGACAAGCTGGTGATGCGCGAAGCGGCCGCCGCGGGCGGCATCCCGATGCCCGAGTTCACCGGCGTGTTCCACGACGACACCGTACGTGCATGGCTGGAGCGCGTGCCGCCGCCGTGGCTGCTCAAGCCGCGCACGGAGGCGTCGGCGGTCGGCATCAGGAAATGCAGCCGCGCCGACGAGGTGTGGCACTACCTCGGCGAGCTGGGCGACCGGCGCTCGCACTTCCTCCTCGAGCGCTACATCCCCGGCGACGTCTGGCACGCGGACGGCATCATCGCCGACGGTGAGCCGGTCTTCCTCGAGGTGCATCGCTACGACCGCCCGCCGTTCGACGTGATGCACGGCGGCGGCCTCTTCATCACACGCACGGCGGAGCGCGATGATCCGGCGGCCACGACGTTGCGTGCGCTGGCTATCGACACGGCGCGTGCGCTCGGCCTCGTGGACGGCGCGCTGCACGCCGAGTACATCCGCGCTGCGACGGGCCGCTTCCACTTCGTCGAGCTGGCCGCGCGCGTGGGCGGCGCGAACATCGCCGAGATGGTCGAAGCGGCGACGGGCGTGAATCTCTGGCGCGAATGGGGACGGCTCGAGGTCGCACGTGCCGCGGGTCGGCCGTACGAAGCGCCGCCCGCGCGGACCGGATACGCGGGCGTGCTGATCTCCCTGGCGCGGCAGGAGTGGCCGGACACGAGTGGCTACGATGCGCCCGAGATCGTATGGCGGCTCGACAAGCGGCACCACGCGGGTCTCATCATCTCTGCGGACGATCCGGGCCGGGTTGCAACACTGCTCACAGAGTACGCGCGCCGTTTCGCCGACGAGTTCCAGGCGGTGCTGCCCGCGCCGGACAAGCCGACGGCCTGAGCCGTGGCGGAGTGGCAGGACTATCCGCTGCGCGATGCGGCCGGGACGCTGCGCATGCTGCCCGGGCTGCCCAGTCCGCAGCTCGGCAACACGCGTGACCTGCTGGTCTATCTGCCGCCCTCGTACGGGACGGGCGATCGCCGCTACCCCGTGCTCTACATGCATGACGGGCAGAACCTCTTCGACGAGGCCACGAGCTTCGGACGCGAGTGGGAGGTCCAGCGTGCGGTCGATGAGGCGAGCGGAGCGGGCAGCGACGTCATCGTGGTCGGCATCCCGAACATGGGCGAGCAGCGCATCGACGAGTACGCGCCGTGGCCGGACCCGAAGGTAGGCGGCGGCCGCGGCGACGACTATCTGCGCTTCCTCGTCGATACCGTCAAGCCGCTCATCGACGCGGACTTCCGCACGCGCCCCGAGCGCGCGGCCACGGGCATCGCCGGGTCGTCGATGGGCGGATTGATCAGCCTGTACGGGTTCCTTCGTCATCCCTCGACGTTCGGTTTCTGCGGTGCGATGAGTCCATCCCTCTGGTTTGCGGGCAACAGCATCTTCCCCTTCGTCGAAACCGCTTCGTTCGTGCCCGGCCGCATCTATCTCGATGTCGGCACGCACGAGGGTTCGCTCGCGGTACAGCACGTGGCGCACCTGCGCGAGCTGCTGCTGCGCAAGGGCTACCGCCGCCGCCGCGAGCTGCTCGTCGTCGTCGAGTCGGGAGGTCGCCACGAGGAAACCGCGTGGGCCCGCCGCCTCGGCCGTGCGCTGCAGTTCCTGCTCTCGGGGATGGCCGCGAGTTAGCGGCCGGGGGCCATGACGTCGCGGGCGCGCGCGTAACCGAGCGCCGCGTCGAGAAACCGTTCGAACAGCCGGCGCGTGCCGGCATCCCGCTCCACCAGCATCTCCGGGTGCCACTGCACCGCCATCAGGAAGGCGTCACCCGAACCTTCCAATGCCTCGACGAGGTCGTCGGGCGCGCAGCCGCTGGCGACGAGCGCATCACCCAGAACGTCCACCGCCTGGTGGTGCATGCTGTTCACGCGGATCTCTTCCTGACCGTACACGTCGTGCATGCGCGTGCCCCGGACGAGCCGCACCTCGTGCGCGAGGTAGTCGCGCGCGTAGCCCGCGGTCGGGAAGTAGTCGTGACGGATCGCCTCGGGCAGATCCGTCGCACAGTCCTGATGCAGTGTGCCGCCCGCAGCCACGTTGATCACCTGCATGCCGCGGCACACGCCGAGAATGGGCAGGCCATCTTCCATTGCCCAGCGCGTGAGCGTCAGCTCGACACGGTCGCGTGCCGGATCGATCGCGCCGCACCCGGGCTCGCGTTCCTGCCCGTACGTCTCCGGATCCATGTCCACGCCGCCGGCGAGGAACAGTCCGTCCAGCCGCTCGTGGATCTGCCGCAGCGTCGCTTCATCTTCGTCGAGCAGCGGGATCATCCACGGCACCGCGCCGAGCTTCGTCAGCGCGAGGAAGTACCGCTGGTTCATGACCCACGAACGCGGCAGGCCGGCGGGGATCCCGTCGATCACCTGGAGCGTCTGTGTCGGCACACCGATCACCGGCCGGTACGTCATCTGCCTCCATCAGGAATGCCACGCGGCCGGCCGTCGGGGGGTGACGGCCGGCCGCGGGAACGCTTCGGAATCTAACAGCATGGTTGGCGAGGGGGGAGGGTTTTCTGGAGTCTGGAGTCTGGAGTCTGGGATCTGGAGTCTGGTTTACGGCGGGCTTCGCGTCCCCCGCATTCAACCAGACTCCAGACTCCAGACCCCAGACTCCAGACTCGATCCCTACGCCGGAATCCCCACACCCTCCGCAGTCTCCAGGATGAGCTGGTCCACCACATCATTGAGATTGCCGGTACGCTGAAAGGTGGCGAGCTGGCGGTCGGCGCTGGAGCCCTCGGTGAGGATCGTGTGCGCGTACTCTACCTCGGTACGGCTGCCCAGTTCGTCGACCACATCGTCGATGAACCAGCCGACCAGCTCGCCGACGAGTGCGCGTGCGGGCAGTTCGCGGCCGCGGCCGAAATCGATGAGTCGGCCATCCAGACCGTAGCGCACCGCGCGCCACTTGTTCTCCTCGATGAGGTCGGAGGCGTACACGCGGAAGGTCATGTTGTCGCGTCGCAGCTTCCACAGCTTCGCTACGATGGCCTGGAGGATCGCAGCGAGGCAGACGGCTTCCTCCACACGCGTGCACACGTCGAGGAAGCGGAACTCGAGTGTCGGGTAGATGTGATGCGGCCGGATGTCCCAGTAGATCTTCGACGCGTCCGGCACGCAGCCGGTGCGTACGAGCATCGCGAGCAGTCCATCGTACTCGCTCCGTCCTGCCATCACGCGCGGCAGCCCCGTGCGCGGGAAGTTGCGGAACACGATCGACCGGTACGACTTGAGGCCCGTGTCCCTTCCCATCCAGAACGGTGAGCTGGAGCCGAGGCAGAGCAGGTGCGGCACGAAGTAGCGTGCCACGTTCATCGCATCGATCATGAACTCCGGGTCCTCGATGCCGATGTGGATGTGCGTGCCGAAGATGAGCAGCTGCTGCGCGAGCACCTGCATGTCCTGGCGCACACCCATGTAGCGTTCGAGCGGCGTGATCTCCTGTGTAATCCACGAGGAGAACGGGTGCGTGCCCGCGGCCGCGATGCGCAGGTCCTGCTTCGCCGCGAGCGCCATCACCAGTCCGCGCAGCCGGCGCAGCTCTGCCCGCACCTGTGCCGGCGTCTCGCACACGGTCGTACCGATCTCGACGATCGACTGGTGCAGCTCGGGCTTCACCTCGCGCAGCACCACCTCGTCCTCTTTCAGGATCTCGGTGATGTACGACCGCAGCTCGCGCGTGCGCGGATCGATGATCTGGTACTCCTCCTCGATGCCGATCGTCAGCGATGGTGGCTTCATCAACGCCGCTCCACGATCATGGTAGCCAAGCTCGATCCGCCGCCCGCGGTCACGTTCACGAGCGGCTCCGTCGACAGCCGCGTCAGACAGCCGTCCACGTACGAGCCGCGGAAGACGAACGGCGCGGTGTCGAGCACACGGTCGGTGAAGTGCACGCGGCCGTCGGCCATGGATGGATAGCTCTCCTCGGGAAGGACGACGCGCTCCTGGATCACCATCGGCTCGTCGAGCGCCTGCTTCAGTGCGCGCGACCACGCCGCGTCGTCACAGTGCCAGCCCAGCACGATGCCGGTGCCGCCATACTCGTCGTTCGGCTTGAGCACGAGCCGCTCGCGGTTCGCAGCCGCGAACTCGAGCAGGTCCACGCTCTCACCCCGGAACTGCGTGCGACGCTCCTCGACCACCCGCGTCCACGGAATGTGCGCATCGATCGCGTCGCGTTCCGCGCGCGAGAAGAGATCCGCGTTGCGCTCGTCGCCCAGCACGGCGAGGCTGGCCTTCTTGTGCAGGAGCTTGCAGCGGAACGGATTCACCATGCACGCCTTCCGCTCGCGCACCGCGCGCACGACCGGATGATTCAGGCCGCCGCGCTCGATCAGCTCGCTTATCAATACGCGCTTGTAGATCAGGTCGACGGGCCGGCCATCCACGCGGAGCTCGTTGCCGTCGTACTCCGCATCGCGTGGGTCCCCGATCGTGCACTCGAGGCCCTGCGAGCGCAGGTACTCGGCAGTGATGACGAACTCGCTCCAGGTCGGCACCTCGCGCCAGTCGAGGATGACGACGCGCGGGCTGCGGCGCGCGCCGCCCGACCACTGCCGCCACGCATCGAGAAGCGCGTGCATCACGTGGTGGCGCGCGGGCAGCGCCCGGACCTGCCACGTGCGCAGGAACTCGCGCATGACGGGGAGGCCGAGGA
This sequence comes from uncultured Gemmatimonadaceae bacterium, assembly GCA_964444685.1. Lineage (GTDB taxonomy): Bacteria > Gemmatimonadota > Gemmatimonadetes > Longimicrobiales > RSA9 > CAYUIG01. Next base: position 30,704 of record CAYUIG010000023.1, read on the forward strand.
ACAGCTCCGTCAGTACGTCACCGTACGACGCGGCCGCCGGCGTCTCCGCGTTGTACTCGGTGAAGCGCAGTCCGCCGCGCTCGGACACGAAGAACGCATCCAGGCGGGACACAGGCGTCGGCTCCGCGAAGCCGGGATCATCGGCGAGCAGTGATTCTTCCCAGTCGAAGAGCCGGAACTGCGCGCGGAACGTCCGGTCCTCCATGGCCGCCCGATGTGCCTTGTCGAACGCCTGGAGCAGCGGCTGCGACTGCTTCTGCAGGTAAGCGTACTGCGCGGGCGTGAAGAAGCGCGGCCGCAGCACGCTGCAAAGCGGGCGATCTCCGAAGAAGAGACCGCGCGTTCGCAGCTGGTCGTTGAGCCGGGCGTGGCTCTCCTCCGCCAACTCGTCGTCGAGCAGCCCGTGGTAGTGCTCGATCGCGTCCTGGAGTGTCATGCGCCCGGCGCTCCTTCCGGTGGGAACAGCGCGGCCCAGCCCGTTTCCGCCGGAATGGAGCGCGGCGACTTCGCCAGCCGGATGGCCATGTCCGCCATGTGCTTCACCACCCACTCGAAGTAGTGCGGCGTCAGCGAGTAGATGTCCATGTCCGGCGCCGGGTTCATGAAGTCGATCGCGTACGGCACGCCGTCGCGGATCGCCCACTCCATCGAATTCATGTCGTAGCCGAGCGCGCGCACGAGCTTGAGGGAGTCCTCGACGATGCGGCGCCCGAGTGCGGGTGAGAGATACGCGTGGTCCACGTAATAGCGCCGCTCGCGAGGGTCGTAGCGGATCGGCAAAACCTCTTCCCGGCCGAGGCAGATGCAGCGTACGAACTGCTCCCACTCGATGAACTCCTGCACGATCATCGTGCGCAGTCCCGAGCGGTCGTAGTTCGCAATCAGCTCGTCGAGCGAACGGCACACATACACATCCTTCCAGCCGCCGCCGTGCGCATCCTTCAGGATGCATGGCATGCCGACGTGCTCGGCGATGCCCTGCCAGTCGAGCGGATAGATGAGATTGCGCAGGCTCTCCTCGTGCACGATCCCCTCGACATACTCGCGATTCGGCAGCGCCACCGTCTTCGGGTGTGCTATGCCGAGATGGTTCGCGAGCGCGGCCCCGAAGAACTTGTCGTCCGCGGTCCACATGAACGGATTGTTCACGACGTGCACGCCCTGAAGGGCAGCCTGCTTCAGGTAGCTGCGGTAGTACGGCACCTCGTGCGAGATCCTGTCGATCAGCACCGCGTACGGACACGCCTCATCCATGCGCGTGCCGCCCAGCTTCACGTACTCGGCCACCACGCCCTCGTCCCGGCGCGCAACCTCCTCGATGAACGCAGGCGGAAACGACCACTCCCGGCCCACGAGCAATCCCACGCGCAGCGTCATGCGCCTCCGATGTAGAGCTGGACCATGTGCCGCCACCACGGCCAGTCGTGAGCCCACCCGTCCCACAGACGGAACGCGTGCCAGATCCCCTTCTCCCACATCACCTTCGACAGCCACTCGTTGTCCGCGCGGTTCGGATCATCCCGGCCGATCGACAGGATGATGTCCATCCGACGCATCGCTTCCAGCCGCGCCGCGTCCTGCACACCGATCAGGAACGACGACGGATCGTTTTGATAGACGTTGTCGTCCGAGTAGCCGCGTGTGAGCTGCTTGATGTCGTACAGCCCCGCCATCGCCAGCACACGCCCCACGTGCCACGGATGGCGAAGCGCAAGATTCACTGCGTGATAGGCGCCGAAGCTCGCGCCCGTGACGATCAGAAAGGGATCCGGATTGCGGTGCGCCGTGAACGGCAGCACCTCCTCGAGCAGGTATCGCTCGTACTGCACGTGCCGCCATGCCCGCTCCCCGGGATGCCGGTGGCGGGCGTACCACGTCTCCGCATCGAGGCTATCGACGCAGAAGAGCTGAAGCCAGCCGCGGCGCAGGTGCTCGCCCAGCGCCTCGACCATTCCCCGGTCCTCCCACTCGAAGAACCGGCCCATGCTCGTGGGAAAGACGACCGCACGCGCGCCCGCGTGCCCGAACACGAGCAGCTCCATGTCGCGGCCCAGCGATGGGCTGTGCCAGCGGTGATGTTCGCGATGCCACACGTAGCGAGGCCTCCGGGGTGAGCGCGACAACCTGCGCCACCCCGGAGGCCTCTGGCAAGCGTGTTACCGTGCGCGGCCGAAGAGGAAGTCCAGCGCGAGTGTGCCCGCGTCGATTCGAGTCTCCACCGCGCCGACCCAGTCGGGCCACGTCGCGGCGGAACCCGGAATCGCGTGACCACCGCCATGCACCGTCACGAGCGACACGGCCACTTCACCCTCGCCCTCCCAATCCTGCCGCTCGACGGGCCTCGATCCCGGGGCGAGGACGGCCCGAGGCGCGGGCCGCGCCGCGGCGATCGTTGCGAACCAGGACGCCGTCGCCGCCGCCGACTGCACGCGGCCGAAGTGCCGGCCATCCGGCAGCCGGACGCGTCCTCCATCGTATGGGTTGATCGGGTCCGCCGTGCCCGCGATCAGCAGCACACGCTCCGGCTGACCCACCGGCGAGCAGTCGCTCTCACCAGCGGCGGGAAGCCCAGCACCGATCGCGACAATGCCGGTTGCGAAGTCGGGATCCTCGAGTGCGGAGCGCAGCGCGAGCTGGCCGCCATTCGAGAATCCAATCAGGCCGACAGGCAACGCTTCCGCCCCGAGCCGACGCACGATTGCACGCAGGAAGACGAGCTCGTTCAGGTCACGCGCATTCGCTGCGGTCGGCGCCGCCGACCGACAGCCGTTCCACCCGCCCTCGAATCCGTCCGGGTACACGACGATCAGCGAGCGGCCAGCCGCGTCCGCTTCGAACGTGCGCGGCATCAGCAGCCGCAGCCGCGCGCCCGTGCCGCCCGCACCGTGCAGCGCGATCACCACGCCGGTCGCCCGACTCTCCGGCACCAGTGCCGTGAACGTACGATCGAGCCCGTCGATTTCGAGCGAGTCCCGCACCACCTCGGTGCTCGGGGCGCTCCGCCCATCCGCATCAGGCGACAGCGCAACCGCCAGCACCAGCGCGAGTCCCAGCGCCGCCGCAGGCCTTCCGCTCCCGCGTCGCATCGTTGCCTCCTTCTCCTTTCCTCACGATGCGCGCGCGCACGGCTGCGCCGGACAACGGGGCTCCAGGCGCGTCAGCGGATTCCCCCGGCCGCGAACGCGGTCTTCGAACCGGTCTTCAGAACCTCCGCGATCGTCGGCGGAACCTCCACCGTGACACCACTGCGCAGCTTCAGCCGCGCGGGGACCTCGTCCGGCTCCTCGCCGTAGATCCCCTGGAAAATCGTGAGCGCCGCCAGATAGCTGCCCACCACGCTCGGATGGAATCGGTCCGGACCGTACAGCGGCAGGTTCGGGTTCAGCTCCCACGCTTCCTGCCACGCATCCCCGACCGGATACAGTGCGCTGCCCGTGACCTCCGCAGCGTTGCGATACGAGAAACTCACCGCGCCGAAAGCGTGCTTCCGCGCTTCCTCGGGCCACACCATGTACACGGCCAGCCTCGCCCCTATCGAGTCCGTAAGCGTCTTGAAGCGCGCCACCCACTCCAGCAGGTGCTCCGCGGCCTCCGACGACGGCCCCTGCTGCACCACGACCACGTCCCAGTCGTCGCCCCGAATGGCTCCCGGCGCGACGCCCGACAGCCAGTGATCCTCCAGACTCGTATTGGGCGCCACCACCCGCGCCGCCAGCATCGGCTCCAGCCCCGCCGAGTCTCCCATCGCTTCCACGATGTACGGCAGGTCGTTCCACGACGTCAGACTGTTGCCTATGAACAGCACCTTCAGATCCGCGTCCCGCGGCGCCGGACCCGACGGGTCCGAACCGCACGCCCCCAGCAGCACCGCTAACACCATCCAGCTCCGCATGCCATCCCTCACGGTTTCGCCGTTGACCCCTGCCTGAGAACGCCCGGATCAGGATGGTGCGGACGTGCGGCCTTGCGCTGTTGTCTCCTTCGACGCATCATACGAACGTATGAATCAGAGCGAGACGGACACCCGACAGGCGCTCATCGACGCAGGGCGCGAACTCTTTGCCCGCCACGGATTCGACGGCGCGTCGGTCCGTATGCTCACCGCCCAGGCGGGTACGAACCTCGGTGCGATCACCTACCACTTCGGCTCGAAGTCGGCGCTCCACGACCGGGTGATCGACGACACGCTGCGGCCCTTCGCGGACGCGGTGATCGCGGCCGCTGTGGGGCCCGGCCCGCCCCTGGATCGTGTCGAAGCGGTGGTGCGGACGTACGTCGCGTATCTGCTCGAGCATCCGGAGATCCCACGCTTCCTCATGCAGTCCGTCGTTCTGAGCGACCGCCCGCCCGCGGCCGCGTTCGCGCATCTGCGGCGCATCCTGTCGGTGCTCACCGCGCTGGTCACGGAGGGACAGGCGGAGGGTTCGATCCGCGAGGGACCGCCGGTGGTGCTGGCGCTGGGGATGACGTCGCAGGCGATCCACCTGTCGGTAGTGCATCGCGGTCTCGCGGCCGTGACCGGTCTCGAACTGATGGATGAGAGCAGGCGCAAAGAAGTGGTATCGACCCTTGTTCGGTACGCGCGTTCGGGTCTGTCACCACGGGAAGGGGAGACATGAGAAAGCGCGTCCCGCTGTTGATCGTGCTGCTGCTGATCGCGGCTGCGGCCGTGGCTCTGGTGGTTCGCGGAACGGGCGAGGAGGACGAGAGCATCCGGGCCGCGGGCACGACGGAGGCAACGGAAGCGGATCTCGGCTTCGTCGTGGGCGGCCGCATCGAATCGGTGAACGTGCGCGAAGGGGAGAACGTCGCGGCGGGTGCGGTGCTGGCGGTGCTGGATGTGGCGGAGCTGGAGGCGGCCGAAGAGCAGGCGGCAGCGCAGGTGGCGGTGGCGCAGGCGCGGCTGACAGAGCTGGAGCGCGGGGCGCGCGCGGCGGAGCGGCAGCAGGCTCGGGCGGTGGAGGAAGCCGCTCGCGAGCGGCTCGAGGAGGCGGAGCGTGCGCTCGAGCGGGCGCGCTCGCTGTACGAGGGAGGTGCGATCGCCCGTGCCGAGTTCGAGCGTGCGGAGACGGCGCAGCGGGTCGCGGCGGCGCAGCACACGCAGGCGCTCGAGCAGCTGCGGCTGGTGCTCGAGGGCGTGCGCCCGGAACAGGTGGAAGCGCAGCGCGCGCAGCTGCGCCTTGCCGAAGCCAGCCGTGACCAGGCTCGCATCGCCGTGGAGCGGGCGCGCATCGTCGCGCCGTTCGCGGGGATCGTAACCATCCGCCACCGGGAGCCCGGCGAAACGGTTCCCGCAGGCGCGCCGGTGCTCACGCTGATGGATCCCTCCGACCGCTGGGTGCGCATCTACGTGCGGGAGGATGCCATCGGCCGGGTGAGCCTGGGCGATGCCGCCACGATCATGATCGACAGCCATCCCGATTCGACGTTCACCGGCCGCGTCACGCACATCGCCAGTGAAGCAGAGTTCACGCCGCGCAACGTGCAGACGACCGAAGAGCGGGTGAAGCTCGTGTACGCGGTGAAGGTGGCAATCGAGGGGGACGACGGGCTCGCGCTGAAGCCCGGTGTGCCGGCGGACGTCGTGCTCGCAACGGCCGGGCGTTGACGCACACGATCGTTCGCACCGACCGGCTCACGCGCCGTTTCGGCGCGGCCATCGCCGTCGAAGCATTGTCGTTCGAGGTACGCGAGGGCGAGCTGTTCGGCATCGTGGGACCGGACGGCGCGGGCAAGACGACGCTGCTGCGCATGCTCGCCGGCGTACTGACGCCGACGGACGGCGCCGCGTGGATCGGCGACGTGGAAGTGACGCACGATCCCGAGTCGGCACGGCCGCTTTTCGCCTACATGTCGCAGCGCTTCGGCCTCTACGAGGACCTGACCGTCCGCGAGAACATCGATTTCTACGCGGACCTGTACCTCGTGCCGGCTGCGGAGCGCGTGCAGCGGATCGAACGGCTGTACGCCTTCTCGCGGCTCGGCCCATTCGAGGACCGTCTCGCGGGCGCACTGTCGGGCGGCATGAAGCAGAAGCTGTCCCTCTGCTGCGCGCTGATACACGATCCCTCGGTGCTGCTGCTGGACGAACCGACGTTCGGTGTGGATCCCATCTCGCGTCGCGACCTCTGGATCATTCTGCACGAGCGCGTGGCGGCCGGGACGACCGTGATCGTCACGACCTCCTACATGGATGAAGCAGAGCGTTGCGACCGTGTCGCGTTGCTCGATGGCGGTCGTCTGCTCGCCGTGGATGCGCCCGCGCAGCTCCAGTCGAGGCTGCCGGGTGAGCTCCTCGCCGTGCGCACGGGAAACCCGCGCGCTGCACGCGACCGACTCCGCTCCACGCCCGAAGTGCGGCGCGCCTCGCTGTTCGGGGATACGGTGCACGTCCTGCTCCGGCCGGGCAGCGACGAAGCCAGCGCGCGACGGGTGCTCGACGCGGCGGGCATTCCCATCCACGACATCGCCACCATCCGGCCATCTCTCGAGGATGTCTTCCTCGACTTCGTCGCCGGTGACTGACACAGCCATGACCGGCGCGTCGGCGATCGAGTGCCGCGACCTCACCCGCCGGTTCGGTGATTTCACCGCGGTGGATCGCGTACACTTCGATGTCTTCGCGGGCGAGATCTTCGGCTTCCTCGGACCGAACGGCGCGGGAAAGACCACGACGATCCGGATCCTCGCGGGACTGCTGCGCCCGACGTCGGGCCAGGCACGTGTCCTCGGGCATGACGTCGCCACGGATGCGGCCGCGGTACGCCGGCGCATCGGGTACATGTCGCAGCGCTTCTCGCTGTACGGCGATCTCACGGTCGAGGAGAACATCCGGCTCTTCGCGGGGCTGCTCGGCGTGGGCGGTGAGCGTCTGGCCCCGCGCATGGCGTGGGTCATCGACATGGCCGGCCTCGACGGGCGCGAGGACATGCTGACGGCGGAGCTGCCGCTCGGCATCAAGCAGCGGCTCGCGCTCGGCTGTGCCGTGCTGCACGAGCCACCCGTGCTGTTCCTCGATGAGCCGACATCGGGCGTCGACCCGATCGCGCGGCGCGCGTTCTGGGACCTCATCCACGAGCTGGCCGGCCGCGGCACGACCGTGCTCGTCAGCACGCACTACATGGAGGAGGCGGAGCACTGCCACCGCGTGCTGCTGATGAATCGCGGCCGCGTGATCGCACAGGGCCGGCCGGCGGAGCTGCGCGCGGAGATGTCGGAGCCGATCTGGGAGATCGAGACGAGCCGTGCCGCGGAAGCCGTGACTGCACTGGCCGGCCGCAACGGGGTGGCGGAAGCGTCGCTGTTCGGCCGCGCCGTTCACCTCGTGGGTGCATCACACCTCGATTCGGAAGCGGAAGTGCGGAGCGTGCTCGCGGCCGCGCAGGTCGAGGCGAGCGGGATCCGGCGGGTGGCGCCGTCGCTCGAAGACGTGTTCGTCGCGCACGTGCGCCGCGAGGGCGGCGCGGTGGAGGGCTAGTGGCAGGGCCGAGACCCCGGCGCACACTCGCCATCGCGCGCAAGGAGTGGCTCCAGCTGCGACGCGACCGGCGCAGCATGCTGCTGGCCTTCGCGCTCCCGGTCATGATGCTGCTGTTCTTCGGGTACGCGATCTCATGGGACGTGCGCGACCTCGGCATCGCACTCGTCGATCACGACCGCACGCGCGCCAGCCGCGACCTCGTGCAGGCGCTCGAAGCGAGCGGCTACTTCCGGGTCACGCACCGGCTCGAATCGGCGGACGGCATCGATCCGCTGCTCGACCGCGGCCGCGTGGATGCCGCCATCGTCATTCCACCCGGCTTCGGACGCGATCTGGCCGCGCACAAGCCGACGCCCGTACAGCTCCTGCTCGATGGCGCCGACGCGAACACGGCCACGATCGCGCTCGGCTATCTCGAGACCGTCATGGCGAGTCATTCGCGCGCGGCGCTCGGAGTGCGGAGCGACCCGCCGCTCACCATCGATGCACGCGTCTGGTACAATCCGACGCTCGAGAGCCGGAACATGATCGTGCCGGGCCTCATCGCGGTGATCATGTCGATCATTGCGGCGATGCTGACAGCGCTGACGATCGCGCGCGAGTGGGAGCGCGGCACCATGGAACAGCTCGCCTCCACGCCCGTCCACCGGCTCGACGTCGTCATCGGCAAGCTGCTGCCCTACATCGGCATCGGCCTCGTGGACGTGACGGTGGCGATCGGCGCGGGCATCCTGATCTTCGGCGTGCCGCTGCGCGGAAGTGTGCCGCTGCTCGCCGTGCTCACACTGCTGTTCCTCACGGGCGCGCTCGGTCTCGGCATGTTCATCTCCGCCGCATTGCGCAGTCAGGTGCTCGCAACGCAGGTGGCGATGGTTGCGACGTACCTCCCGGCCCTGCTGCTCTCGGGCTTTCTCTTCGACATCGGCAGCATGCCGCCCGTGCTGCGCGCCATCACGTGGGTCATCCCCGCGCGCTACTACGTCGTCGTGACACGCGGGCTCTTCCTGAAGGGCGTGGGACTCGATGCGCTGTGGCTGCAGGGCGTGCTGATGCTCGCCTTCGCAACCGCAGGCCTCGGACTGGCCGCGATCAGCTTCCGGAAGCGGCTGGCATGATCGCGCGCATCCGCGACGGCTGGCCGCGCGTGCGCGCGCTCATCGTGAAGGAATGGCGACAGCTCTTCCGCGATCCGCGCACCAAGCGCGTGATCTTCGGTTCGCCGCTGCTGCAGCTGCTGCTATTCGGCTACGCCGTGAACACCGACGTCCACGATGTCGCCACGATCGTCGTGGACCTCGACCGCACGGCCGCGTCGCGCGCGCTCCAGGATGCGCTCGTGGCCGGCGGCTACTTCCGCATCGTGGAGCGGACCACGGACCCGCGCGCGATCACGCACGCGCTCGACCACGGCGACGCGGTGGTCGGCGTCGAGATCCCGCGCGGCTTCACGGCAGACCTCGCGGCCGGCAGGGCGCACGTGCAACTGCTCGTCGACGGCACCAACTCGAATACCGGAACGGTCGCGCTCGGATACGCACAGCGCATCGTCCAGCGCTTCACGACAGAAAACGCCGGCACGCCTGCGGCGGGAATCGATCTGCGTGCGCGCGCGTGGTACAACCCGGGACTCGTGAGCCGCGTCTACAACGTGCCCGCGGTCGTGGGTGCGCTGCTCCTCGTCATGGCCCTTCTGCTCACCGCCCTCGCCATCGTCCGCGAGCGCGAGCTGGGCACGCTCGAGCCGTTGATGGTCAGCCCGCTCACACCCGCCGAGCTCATCCTCGGCAAGACGATCCCGGTAGCAATCGTCGCGTTCATCGACCTCGTGCTCGTGTGCGCGGCCGCGATCCTCTGGTTCGATGTGCCGTTCCGCGGCAGCGTGGCCACCCTGTTCGTCGGCTCCGCCTTCTACATCCTCGCCGCGCTCGGGATCGGCCTCTTCATCTCATCCATCTCGCGCACGCAGCAGGAAGCCTTCATGAGCATGTTCCTGCTCATCCTGCCCGCGCTGATCCTGTCCGGATTCATGTATCCGGTCGAAACGATGCCCTCGGCATTCCGCACGCTCACGTATCTCAATCCCGTGCGCTGGTTCCTCGAGAGCGTGCGCGCGATCTTCCTCAAAGGCGCCGGCTTCGCGGAGCTCTGGCCGCAGCTGACCTTTATCGCAATCTCCGCCGTCGCGGTGCTGGCGCTCGCAACCTGGCGCTTCACGCGCACGATCCGAACGGCCTAGCCCGCGCCGTTCCCCGGCCCGCCCTCTTCGAAGTCCCCGCGCACCGGCGGACGGAAGATCACGTCGAGCGCCAGCCAGAATCCACGCGCGAACGGGTACGTCACGATCGGCGCTACCAGCATCAGCGCCACCAGCCCCCACGTGAGTGCACGCCAGGGCACGTCCGGCCACGTCGCGAAGCCGATCGCCACGGCGATCGTCACCGGGATCAGCTCCGACACGACCAGGTTCACCGTGTACGGACCGATGAACGCATCGGTCTCGCCCCGATCCGGACGGAATCCACACTCCACGCAGTACCGCCGCAGCCGCAGCCACCGCTCGAACAGCCGGCCCCGGCCGCACCACGGACAGCGCAGCCGCAGACCCCGCCCGAGTACGGTCGGCGAGTTCGGTGCCTTCGACGTCGTTTCCTGATGCATGATGCCTCCATCTACCCCGCACGGATGCCGACGCCCTGTAGCCACGAGATCCGCTCGTACCCGGCGCCGCGACCGCATTGCTCGTGGTCGTCGGACTCGTGGCCACCGCGCTGCCCGCATGGCGCGCTGCGCGCGTGCAGCCGACGGAAGCGCTGCGGGAGGATTAGGCGACAGACTCGCGCAGGCGGTCGATCGCGTCGTCGAGCTGCCGTGCGGAGAGGTACGGAGCGGGACCGAGCCGGAGGGTGTCGGCGCGGTGATCGGCATACACGCCGCGCACGCGCAACTCCTGCACGATCTCGCCCGCACGCGGCGCACGCAGCGCGAGGAATCCGCCGAACTGGTCGAGCGGCGCGCTGCGATCGCGGTCGATCATCGCGGGATCGAGTCCGAGTGCATCGAAGCGCTCGACCAGCCGCTGCAACTGGCGCTGGCTCACCTCGCGCAGCAGCGCCGGCGTGAGCCCGCGCTCCTCGAAGAAATCGAACACTTCCGCCGCACGATAATGCGACGTGGGATCGTACGTGGCGCCGGCGAACCGGTCGGCACCGGCGCCGTACGGCACCGCGTCGCCCTTATGCGCGTCGGCGAGGAGGCTGAACTCGGAGAACCAGCCTGTGATCACGGGCCGCAGCGTGCAGTCCGGCGGAATGCGCAGGAACGCGTTCCCTTCCCCGAGCTGGCAGTACTTGTAGCCGCCGCCGGTGACGAACGCGTCCTCGATCCCCCGCATCGAGAATGGCACCACGTTCAGGTGGTGGTACGCATCGACGAGCAGCTCGGCGCCGTGCGTGCGGCACGCGCGCATGACGAGCTCGAGGCCGGGCACGATACGCGCGTCGCGAAAGAGCACGCTCGACACGAGCGCAGCCGCGGTGCGGTCGTCGACCGCGGCGGCCATGCGCTCCGCCAGCGTCTCCACCGGCGACGACGCGATCTTCACGATCTCGATGCGCTCTTCCGCCAGGCGGTCGAGCTGGCGCCGGATGGTGTGGAACTCGCCGTCGGTGGTGACGAGGCGCGGGCGACTGCGCAGCGGCAGCGCGGAGAGGAAGCGCACGACGAGCTCGTGCGTGTTCGCTGCGAGTGCGATGACGGCATCGGGCTCACCGAGCAGACGTGCGAAGCCGCGCCGCACGCGATCCGCGCGCGCGAACGCGCGCTCCCACTTGTCGTCGACGTGCCCGGCCGCGTCGAGCCAGGCCTGCTTCTGTCCTTCGAAGCCGCGATCCGGCCACGCCTGATGCGAGTGACCGGTGAGCAGCAGCCGCTCCGCGACGCGGAAGTGCGTGTAGGCCGCCGCGAGCGGATTGGGATCGGCGAGCAGATCCCGCGCGGTCAGAGCTCGGTGCGGATCGCCCACAGGTCCGGGAAGCTCGCGCGCAGCGTCTTGCGCAGGTACTCGGCTCCGGAGCTGCCCCCGGTGCCGCGACGCATGCCGATCGTGCGCTCGACCATCTTCACGTGGCGGTAGCGCCACTCCTGGATCCCCTCGTCGAGGTCCACGAAGCGCTCGCACAGTTCGCGCGCATCCGGATCCTCGCGGTAGACGCGGACCAGCACCGGCTGAAGCGCCGGCGACTCGCCCACGGCCTCGCGCACATCGCGCTCCAGATCCGGCTCCGGCACGGGGAAGCCGCGGCGGGCAAGGTAGTGGAGGAAGGCATCCCAGATGGTGGGCTCGGCGTAGCGTCGCTCGAGTTCGTCACGGCCGCTCGTATTCTCGGGATAGTGATCCACCGCACTGCGCCGCTTCTGGCCGAGCGCGAACTCGAGTGCGCGGAACTGCCACGACTGGAAGCCGCTGCCCGACTCGAGCCTGTCGCGGAAGGAGAGGAACTCGAGCGGCGTCATGGTCTCGAGGATGTCGATCTGCGCGACCAGCACCTTCAGGATCGTGAGCACGCGCTTGAGCGTGTGCGGCACGCGCGGATCGTTGGCGTCCAGCAAAACGCGCAGGTGGTCGAGCTCGTGCAGGATCTCCCTGAACCACAGCTCGTAGACCTGGTGCACGATGATGAACAGCATCTCATCGTGTTCCGGCCCTTCGGATACGGGCGTCTGCAACGAGAGCAGCTCGTCGATGCGCAGGTACGAGCCGTAGGTGAGCGGCGTCTTCATATGAATCTCGGGGTGTAGCGGTTCAGCGTGGCGTACTGGGGCGGCCATGGCAGCGGCCAGCCCATCTCGTACGCCGCGTGTCGCGTCCAGTAGGGATCCCACAGGTGGGCGCGCGCCATCAGCACCAGATCCGCCCGACCCGCGGCGAGAATGGTATTCACATCGGTGAACGACGAGATGTTGCCGACCGCCATCGTGGGCACGTCCGCCTCGTGGCGGATGCGGTCGCTGAACGGAGTCTGGAACTGGCGGCCGTAGACGGGGCGCTGGTCGGCCACCGTCTGGCCGGCGGACACGTCGATGACGTCGCAGCCGTGCGCGCGGAACGCGCGCGCGATCTCGACTGCCTCCGCGGAATCGACGCCGCCCTGCTTCCAGTCTACCGCCGAGATGCGCACGGACATCGGCCGCTCCTGCGGCCACACCGCGCGCACCGCATCGAAAACGCGCAGCGGGAAGCGCAGGCGGTTCTCCAGTGAACCGCCGAACTCGTCCGTCCGCTGGTTGGTCAGCGGAGAGATGAAGCTGGCCAGCAGGTAGCCGTGGGCGCAGTGCAGCTCCAGCCAGTCGAAGTCCGCCTCGAGCACGCGTTCGGCCGCCGCGACGTAATCCACGACGATCGCATCCATCTCGCCGACAGGCAGTTCACGCGGTATCGGGCTGTGCGGGAAGTACGGAATCGGTGAGGCCGATACGATGTCCCACGCACCTTCGTCGAGCGGCTCGCAGTCTCCTTCCCACATGCGCTTCGTCGACGCCTTGCGGCCCGCGTGGCCGAGCTGGATGCCGATCTTCGCCTGACTGTGCTCGTGCACGAAGTCTGTGATGCGCCGCCACGCTGCTACGTGCTCATCACGGTAGAGCCCCGTGCAGCCGGGCGAGATGCGGCCCTCGGCGCTCACGTTCGTCATCTCCGCCATGACGAGTCCGGCGCCACCCACCGCGCGGCTGCCCAGGTGCACGAGGTGCCAGTCGTCGGGCGTGCCGTCCTCCGCACAGTACTGGCACATCGGCGATACCACGACGCGGTTGACGAGCACGAGGTCGCGCACGCGGAACGGTGTGAAGAGTGGAGGCGCACTCTGTGGCACCGGCGTTCCCGCATCGGCCGCCGCCCGTTCCGCGAACCACGCGTCCACCCGCTGGACGTACACGGGATCGCGCACACGCAGATTGTCGTGCGTGACGCGCAGGGAACGGGTGAGCAGGTTGAAGCCGAACTGGAGCGGGTGCATGTCAATGAACCGCTCCGTCTCCTCGAACCACTGCATGCTCACCTGCGCGGCGCGCTGCGTGCTCTCGACCAGCGGCCGGCGCTCCGCCTCGTACGCCTCCAACGCCTCCGCAACCGATCCGCGGGTCGCGAGCGCAGACGACAGCGCGATCGCATCCTCCATCGCCAGCTTCGTCCCGGAGCCGATCGAGAAGTGCGCGGTGTGCGCGGCATCACCGATGAGCACGACGTTGCCATGGCTCCACCGCTCGTTGCGCACGGTTGGAAAACGCCGCCAAACCGACCGGTTCGCTACCAGCGCGTGGCCTTCCAACCGTTCGGCGAACAGCGCCTCGCAGAACGCGACGGTCGCGGCCTCGTCATCCTCGGCCAGACCCGTCTTCCGCCACGTCTCGTCGGTGGCTTCGACGATGAAGGTCGACTGGCCGCCCTCGTACTGGTACGCGTGCAGCCGCCAGAGACCGTGCTCGTCCGCGCGGAAGTCGAAGGTGAACGCGGGAAAACGCCGAGTCGTGCCGAGCCACACGAAACGGTTCGGCCGCACGTCGATCGTGGTGCGGAAGACATCGTCGTAGAGCGGACGGATCGTGCTGTTGACCCCGTCCGCCGCGACGACCAGGTCCGCCTCGCGCCGCAGCGTTTCGACGTCCTGTACCTCGCAGCCGAAGCGGATGTCCACGCCCAGCGAGCGTGCGCGCTCCGTCAGGATTTCGAGCAGCGCGCGCCGCGACAGTCCGCTGAAGCCGTGCCCGGTGGACGTCAGCAGCTCGCCGCGAAAGTGGATGTGGATGTCGTCCCAGTGATAGAAGCGGCGGGACATTTCGGCCCACGTCTCGGGATCCGCGCCGGCGATGTTCTCACCGGTGGCATCGGAGAACACGACGCCGAAGCCGAACGGGTCGTCCGCGCGGTTGCGCTCGAGGACCGTCACCTCGTGCGACGGATCCGCCACCTTCAGCCGGATCCCGAGGAACAGCCCGGCCGGCCCGCCGCCGACGCAGACGACCTTCACGCCTCTCCCTTCAGGAGCTGCCCTGCGATGATGAGCTGCTGGATCTCCGTCGTGCCCTCGTAGATCCGCAGCGCGCGCACGGCGCGGTAGAGCCGGTCCACGGGATGATCGGCCAGCACGCCGCGGCCACCCACGATCTGCACCGCATCGTCCACGATGCGCTGCGCGGCCTCCGTAGCGAACGCCTTCGCCATGGCCGCTTCCATCGTGATGCGCTCGGCGCCGTTGTCCTTTTCCCATGCCGCGCGCCACACCAGCAGCCGCGCCGCGGTGAGCTCCGTGGCCATGCGCGCGAGCTTCGCGCGCACGAGCTGGAAGTCCGCCAGCGGCTGCCCGAACTGCCTGCGGGTGCGCGCGTGAGACAGCGCTTCATCGAGCGCACGCATCGCCATGCCGCACGCGGCGGCCGCTACCGTGGCGCGCAGCCGGTCCAGCGTCGCCATGCCGGCGCGGAAGCCCGCGCCCTCCTCACCCAGCAGGGCGGATGCCGGCACACGGCAGCCCTCGAACGAGAGTTCGCCGAGCGGATGGGGCTCGCTCATGCGCTGCGCGCCGGTGAAGCGCAGGCCCGGCGCATCCGCCGGCACCACGAACGCCGAGATGCCCTTGTTGCCACGATCCGGCGCGGTCGACGCGAACACCACGTAGAAGTCGGCGATGCCCGCATTCGAGATGAGCGTCTTCGCGCCATCCAGCACGTAGTCGTCGCCGTCCCGCCGTGCGCGCGTGCTCAGCGCGCCGACATCGCTCCCCGCCTCGGCCTCCGTCATCGCGAACCCGCCGATGGCCTCACCCGAACGCACGAGGGGCAGCCACCGCTCGCGCAGCTCGTTCGATCCCGCCAGCGCGATGGGCGTGGACCCGAGCGCCTGGAGCGCGAACACGGCATCCGCCAGCGACGACGCCGCTGCGAGCGTCTCGCGGATCAGTACGCAGCCGCGCAGATCCAGCGGGTCCACCGCATCGACCAGACCTGCCGATCCGATGATCCGCGCGATGTCGCGGGCCAGGCGGCGCGCATCGTCGTCATCGCGCGCATGGCCGAGCGCGGCGACGCGCGCGGCGGCGTCCGCGGCGCGCTCCGCCAGTTCGCGGTGGGCTGGATCGAGGAAGGCCCGTACGGGCGCCAGCGGATCCGTCACGAGAAGCGCGGCTCCCGCTTGTCGCGGAACGCTTCGAACGACTCGCGGAAGTTGGGGTCCGTCATGCAGCCCGCCTGCACCTGCGTTTCCCACGCGAGAGCGGTCTCCAGATCCATCGACCACTCGCGGTCGAGCGACTCCTTGCTGATCTCGAGCCCGAACGACGGCCCGCGCGCCAGCCGCTCCGCCAGAGCGCGCGCATCCTTCACGACATCGGTAACGGGAACGACGCGGTTATACAGACCGATGCGATGCGCCTGGTGCGCGTCGATGAAGTCGCCCGTCATCAGAATCTCCGACGCGAGCCCATGGCCCACGATGCGCGGCAGCAGCCAGGACGCGCCCATGTCGGCCCCCGACAGCCCCACGCGCGTGAACAGGAACGCGATCTTCGCGGTGTCCGCCGCGACGCGGATGTCGCACGCGGCGGCGATCACCGCGCCTGCACCGGCCACTGTACCGTTCAGTGCGCCGACGATCGGACGCCGGCACTTGCGCATCGACAGAATCAGGGCGCCGGTGATGCGCGTGAAGTCGAGCAGTCCCCGGAAGTCACGGTCGCCGAGCGCTCCGATGATGTCCTCCACGTCGCCGCCGGAGCAGAACGCCCGGCCGGAGCCCGTGATCACGATCGCGCGTACACCCGGCTCGGTGTCGAGCTGCTTGAACGCCTCGCGCAGCTCCTCGTAGACCTGGAACGTCAGCGCGTTCAGCCGCTCCGGCCGATCGAGCGTGATGGTCGCAACGCCCGTGTCGCGGTCGTGCTCGTACAGGAACGACTCCGGCTTCAACATCATCCACCACCTCCCACTGGCGGAATCACCGCCGTCGCTTCGATCTCGACCTCCGCGCCCTCATCCACGAGTGCGCTCACCTCGACCACGGCCACCGCGGGAAAGTGCCGGCCCATCAGTTCGCGCCACACGGCACCCAGCTCGGGGCGCGCGCGCAGGTACGCCGCACGATCGGTGATGTAGATGGTCATGCGCCCGATGTCCTCCGGACCACCGCCCGCCGTGCGCACGACAGTGAGTACGTTCTCGAGTGCCTGCCGCCACTGCGGCACCGTGCCACCCGCAACGAGCCCGCCGCCCTTCTGCGCTGCCACCTGTCCCGCAACGAACAGCACGCGCCCGCCCGCCGGCGCGAGCAGGCCGTGGTTCCACCCCTTCGGCGGATCGAACTCCGGCGGGTTCACGATCTCGAAGCTCACGAGAGCAGCCCCCCTCCATCGATCACGATCGTCTGCCCGTTGATTCCGCGCGCCGAATGACTGCACAGGTACGCCACCGCTGCGGCCACTTCCGTCGGCTCGATCAGCCGCCGCTGCGGCGTGGTCGACAGAATCGCATCCAGCGCCTGCTCGTGCGTGCGGCCCGTGCGCTCCACGATGCGCGCGATGCTTTGCTCCGTCATCTCCGTGTCCACGTAGCCGGGGCAGACCGCGTTCACCGTCACGTCGCTCGCTGCCGCATCGGCTGCGGCCGCGCGCGTCAATCCGATCAGCGCGTGCTTCGATGCAGCGTACGCGGCAATGTACCGGGCACCGTGCAGCCCGGCCACGGACGCCACGTTCACCACCCGGCCGAAGCGCCGCTCGAGCATTCCCGGCAGGAACGCGCGCATGCACAGGAACGCGCCGCGCGCATTCACCGCCATCAGACGGTCCCACACCTCGATCTCCGTCCTGTGCACCGCTCCGGCCGCCGCAGCGCCCGCGCAGTTGACGAGGATGTCAATGCGTTCCAGCTCCTCGTTCGCGCGATGCGCCAGGGCAGCCACCGCGTCGGGATCCGTGACGTCGCACTCGACGGCCACCGCCGTGCCGCCCACTTCACGCAGCCTCGACGCAACCGCTTCGACTTCGGAGCGCGTGCGCGCCGCAAGCACCAGCCGCGCACCGCTCGCGGACAGCGCCATCGCCACGGCCGCACCGATGCCGCGGCCGGCGCCCGTGATCACTGCGCCGTAGTCGTCGAGCTCACCCATGTCGCGCCTCCAGCGCTGCCACCACGGCCTCCTCCAGTATGCGACCCAGCTCCGCGATCGTCGCGGCGCCCTCCTCCGCCGTCGCGGCCGCAGGCTCGCCGAAGTACGCGCGCGGGCCGCCCGCCTCCTCGAACGTATGCTTCCCTTCCCGGATCGCGACCGTCAACGAGTTCGGCACCGCCGGGAGCGAGGAGTACGAACCGCGCACGAGGTCGGGACGCGTCGCCAGTACGATGCTCGTCTCGAAGCGCCCCGCGTGGCACGCGCCGCTCCGGAACTCCTCCGTGAGGCGCTCCGCCCAGCGGCGACGCGTGAGGTCGGGATAGGCGCAGCGGATCCGGTTGCCCGCCGCGATCTCATCCGCAGCCGCGCGCAGCGATGACACGTGCGCGGGATCCAGGTGCGCATTCGCGATCGCCAGGACGGCCACGCCTTCCAGTGCATCCGCCACGGCAACGATCTGCGAACGCACCGCGTCGGCGCTCGCGGACAACGTTCCGGGGAAAGCAGCGGCGAAGGGTGCGGCCGTGTACGCAATGCCGGGAAGCAGGAGGGCATCGAAGCCGCGCGCGTCCAGCCGCTCCGCGCCCGCGCGCGCCATCGCGTCCGCGATGATCAGGTCCGTCCCCAGCGGCAGGTGCGGACCGTGCGCCTCGACCGCGCCCACCGGCAGGATGGCGACGGCGCGCGCACCGTCCAGCGCGCGCGCCTCCTCCCACGTCAACGCCGAGAACTCCCGGATCGCCATTGCGGACCGTATACTCCTGCGAAGTGCCACCCGAACCCGAACGGCGCATGCAGCTCGAGTTCCCGGAGACGTTCAATCTCGCCGACTGGCTGCTCGATGCGCGCGACGGCAGCGCCATCGCGCTGCGCACCGACGACGCGACGCTCACCTACGACGACGTCCGCACGCTCGTCGCGCGGGCCGCGCACCTCATGCGCTCCTCCGGCGTCCAGCCCGAGCAGCGCATCATCATCGCACTGCCCGACGGACCCGAGTACGTCGCCGCCCTGCTCGGCGCGCTGAAGATCGGCGCCGTGGTGGTCATGGTCAATCCGCACCTGCGCGCCCCGCAGATCCGCGACATCCTCGACTACTCCCGAGCCGTCCTCGCCTGGATCCACGCCGAGACCGCCGGCGCATTCCGCGAGGCCGCCACGGGCGCGCCGTACCTGCGCACGCTGATCACCCTCGGCGAGGGCGAGGAGCACCCGCTGGCAGACGGGCCGCGTCGCACCGAGTCGTTCCCTACACACCGCGACGATCCGGCCATCTGGCTTTTCTCCGGCGGCACCAGCGGCCAGCCCAAGGCCGTCGTGCAGACGCACCGCTCCTACGCCAACACCACCGTCCTCTACGGCCAGAACACGCTCGGCCTCACGCCCGACGACATCACGATCTCCGTCCCGAAGCTCTTCTTCGGGTACGCAATGGGCTCGAACCTCTTCTTTCCCTTTTCCGTCGGGGCGTCCGCCGTGCTCTTCCCGGAACGCTGCACGCCCGACGCGATCTTCGAACGCATCGCGCGTCACCGCCCCACCGTCCTGATCAACGTGCCTACGATGGTGCAGCAGATGCTCGCGCATCCGGATGCCGCGCATCAGGACCTTTCATCACTCCGCCTCGCCACATCCGCAGGCGAGGCGCTGGCGGCGGAGCTGCACGAACGATGGACGCGCACGTTCAACGTCGAACTGCTGGATGGACTCGGCACCGCCGAGATGTGGCACATCTTCCTCACGAATCAGCCCGGTGATGTGAAGCCCGGCACGCTCGGTCGTGCGGTCACCGGTTTCGACGTGCGCGTGCGCGACGAAAGCGGCCGTGATCTCCCGGCGGGTGAGGTGGGATTCCTCTGGGTGCGCGGCGACTCGCGCGCGATTGGCTACTGGCAGAACATGGACGCCACGCGCCGCGCCTTCCGCGGCGAGTGGTACGTCTCCGAGGATATGCTGAGTGTCGATGAGGAAGGGTACTTCAGCTACTGCGGTCGCGCCGACGACATGCTGAAGGTCTCGGGCAAATGGCTCGCACCGCAGGATGTCGAGAACTGCCTGCTACAGCATCCCGCGGTGAGAGAGGTTGCCGTCGTGGGTGTGGCGGACGGTGATGGGCTCGTGCATCCGCACGCGTACGTCGTCGGTACCGCTGATGAAGACGAGCTGCGCGCGTTCGTGCGCGCGCGCCTCGAATCCTACAAGGTGCCGCGCGCCTTCGTGTTCATGGACGCGCTGCCGCGCACACACCTCGGCAAGATCGATCGCGGTCGACTGCGTCAGGCGGAGTCCGCAGCGCGCTGACGCTTGTAGAAGCGGCGCGCCTTCGCTCGGTTGCCGCACTCCTTCATGTCGCACCACCGGCGGCTCCGGTTCCGGCTCATGTCCAGGAACAGCCAGTTGCATGTGTCGGCCGCACACTCCTTCACGCGTTCGCGATCCGGTGACGTGAGCAGTTCCGCCGCCGACACCGCCACCGGCCACAACACCTGGTCCAGCGCATCGCTCTCCGGCCACCCGAACGCGTACCCGTCGCCGCTTCGCACCAGCCGCCGCTCGAGCGCAGCCTCTCCCGCGCGTCGCGCGAGCAGATCGAGATCTGCCGGCGCCGCTTCGGCGTCCCGGAAGATCCTGTAGATCGCCTCACGGAGCTCCCGCGCGCGCGTAAGCGCGGCCTCCGCCTCTTTCGGCGACGACTCCGCCGCAGCCCGCAGGCGCGCCGACCGCTCCGGGCCCAGCAGCTCCGTTCGCTCCCCCCACACCATAAGGTCCGCGTAGCTGCGCAGCTTCTCGCTCCGCGGAACCCCGGTCTCGTCCCGCTCGCTCCCCGTGTTCACGAAATCCAGGCACACGTCCCCCCCGACCAGGTCCATGAACTCGACCCGCGTGACGCCGTCATCGTGGACGCGACTAACCACCGTACCCCCATTGACAGGTTAGACTGCCCGGACCTACCTTTATAACTACCAAAACACGGTACGGTGGTCAACCCTCTGGGGAGGCGGGCATGGCACGGAGGCTGGCTGGACTCCTGATCCGGTATCTGGCGGCGGTGCGGCAGTCGGAAGCATGGAGGGCGATCCGATGAAGCGGGATGCAGTGCTGGTGATGCTGGCGTTCGCGGCGGTCTACGTGGTGTGGGGGTCGACGTACCTGGCGATCGCCTGGGCGGTGGAAGGCATGTCCCCGCTGCTGATGATCGGGCTGCGGTCGCTGACGGCGGGAGCGGTGCTGTACGCGTGGGCGCGCAGTCGCGGATCGGCGCGGCCGATGCGTGCCGACTGGACCGAGGCACTGGTCACGGGCGTGATGCTGTTCGTGACGGGTCAGGCGGTGCTGGCGTGGGCGGAGACGCGGATCGCGTCGGGCCCGGCCGCGCTGATCCTGGCGACCGAGCCGGTGTTCATCGCGCTGCTGGGCTGGCGCGGCGGGCGGCTGCTGCGTCGCGAGCGCGGTGACGCGCCTGCGTGGTCGGCCGTGGCTGCAATGGTGCTCGGCTTCGTGGGCATTGGGCTGCTCGTGCTGCCGGGCGGCACGGGCGGACTCGATCTGGCTGGTGCGGGTGCTGCGACGTTCGCGGCAGGGTCGTGGTCGGCAGGAATGCTGCGCACGCGCGCGCGCCCGGGCATCACGTCATCCGGTCAGGCGGGCATGCAGCTCCTCATGGGCGGAACGGTGCTCGTTCTGCTCACGGCGCTCACCGGCGGCCCAACAGCATTCAACCTACGCGCGGTCGATGCGCGCGCGTTCTTCTCGTTCGCGTATCTCGTGGTGTTCGGATCGGTGGTGACGTACGCGGCGTACGTGTGGCTGCTCGAGCGCGTGGGACCGTCGCGCGTCTCGACGCACGCGTACGTGAATCCGGTCGTGGCGATCGCGCTGGGGGCCGCACTCGCGGGCGAGCCGCTCGGCCCGCAGCTCTTCGTTGCGACGGCGCTGGTGCTGACGTCCGTCGCGCTGATGCTGCGCCCGGCTCAGCGTCGCGGCGAGATGCGCCAGAGCTCGCCCTCGTCCTCGTCTGTGACGAGGAAGAGCGAACCGTCGGGGCCCATGCGCACGTCGCGCACGCGCTGGCCTCTGTCGGTCAGCAAGTGCTCCTCGCCCGAGACTCTGTCACCGTCGAGCGTGAGGCGCACGAGCATCTGATCGCGCATGCTGCCGATGAAGAGCGAGCCGCGCCATGCGGGGAACGCGTCGCCCGTGTAGAACTGCGCGCCGGACGGCGCGATGACGGGATCCCAGTAGTAGAGCGGCTGCTGCATTCCGGGGCGCTGCGTTTCCGCGCTCCGGATCGGCATGCCGGAGTACTCCTCGCCGTACGCCTGGAGCGGCCAGCCGTAGTTCGTGCCCTTCTCGATGAGGTTCAGCTCGTCGCCGCCGCGCGTACCGTGCTCGACGATCCAGAGGCGTCCCTGCGGGTCGAGTGTCGCGGCCTGGATGTTCCGATGGCCGTACGACCAGATCTCGGGCTGCGCGCCGTCGCGGCCGACGAACGGGTTGTCCTGTGGTATGGCGCCGTCGGGTGCTATGCGCATCACCTTGCCGAGGTGCCCGTCCAGGCGCTGCGCGTGCTCGCGCATCTCGCGATCGGAACGGTCACCCGTGGTGATGAAGAGCATGCCGTCGGGCGCGAACACGAGCCGCGATCCGAAGTGCGCCGAGTTGTCGTAGGTGGGCAGCGCACGGAAGATTACGCGCACGTCGTCGACGCGGGTGCGGTCTGCGGACAGCACACCGCGCGCGACGGAGGTGCCGTTGCCGCCGTCGCGTGGCTCGGTGAAGCTCCAGAAGATCGTGCGGTCGGAGTCGAACGACGGACTCAATGCGACATCGAGCAATCCGCCCTGTCCGCCCGCGGCAACCGCCGGCAGCCCCTGGATCGGCGCGCCGAGTGTACCGTCCGCGCTCACGATGCGCATGCGGCCCGGCCGCTCGGTCACGAGCAGCGACCCGTCCGGCAGCGGCTCGACCGCCCACGGATGTTCGAGCCCGTTGGTGAGGACTGTGAGTTCGAACGCCACGTTCGCGGTCACGCCGCACGCGCGCGTCTGGCCTTCGAACGCCGGCTGCTGGCTGGGCGCGTTCGGCTCGCGCGTCTCGAGCGGCTCGCAGGTGGTGTCCTGCGCCACGGGCGGTGCGGGTGAACCCGTCGCCGCGGTTTCGGTTTCGTCCGCGCGCGGGCTGCACGCGGCAGCGAACGCGAGAGTCAGCAGCAGGGTTGCAATGCGCATGTTCGCTCCCGTTCGACCGGATGAAAGAACGCGCGAAAGCCGCAATCCGGCTCCCGCGCGTCGCAGGTATCGTGCTCATGGGCCAGGGTGGAGTTGAACCACCGACCTCACGCTTATCAGGCGTGCGCTCTAACCACCTGAGCTACTGGCCCGGAGAACGATAAAGATAGGGATTTCGGGCACCCCTTTCAACCGCCGCCGTCGTATGGAGCGGGCCTCGCGCGTTCTCAGGATGGACCCGGATGGAGGCGGCCATGAACCTCCGAATCGCGCTCGTGGCGGCGTCCGCCCTGACGGCCGCGTGCTCCCTGTTCGATCCCCTCGCCGACGAGCGGGACGAGCTGCGGCAGGCGAGCACCCGCTGGACCGGACAGGGCCCGGCCAGCTACCAGATGGTGATGGTGCGCCTCTGCTTCTGCGGCTTCGTGGGCGAGGTGCGCGTGACGGTGGAGGACGGCGTGCGCACCTCGGCGATCGTCGTCGAGACCGGCGAACCGCTGGACCCGCGCCTCGAAGAAGTTTTCTTCACCATCCCGGAGCTCTTCGAGTTCCTCGCGGAAGGGCTGGACAGCGATCCGCACGAGTTCCGCGCGACGTACGACGCGACGTACGGCTTCCCCGCGGACGTCTTCATCGATTACAGGCAGAACGTTGCGGACGAGGAGATGGGCTACCGCATCACGGAGTTCGCGCCGATCCTCGACTGACCGTGAGCGCTGCCAGCTCCGCCACGCTCGCCAGCAGATAGTCCGGCTCGTACACCTTCAGCGTCGACTCCGGAAACGGTCCCCACAGCGCGGCGCCGATGCGCACGCCGGCCGCACGGCCCGACAGCAGATCCGCGGGCGCATCCCCCACGAAGAGTGTTCGCTCCGGCCGCGGCTCGCCCACCGCGCGCATCGCCGCGAACACCGGCTCGGGATCCGGCTTCGGCGACGATACATCCTCGGGCGTGATGATCGCGGTGAAGCAGTCGCCCAGTGCGCACGCGGCGAGCGTGCGATCCGCGACGTAGCGCGCCTTGCTCGTCACCACTGCCGTCGGGATCCCCGCGTTGCGCAGCGACGACATCAGCTCCGGCACGCCCGGATACGCACGCACCATCCGGTCGTGGATCGTGAGCTGGTAGCTGCGATACGTGTCGCGCATCGCGGCCACTTCGTCCTCGTCGCGCGCGAAGCCGGCGAGCTGCCGCTCGAGCGGCGTGCCCAGCCCTGCGAGCCACAGCGCATCGTCCGGCACTTCGCCCAGGTGCGTGCGCATCGTGTGGCGGAAGCAGGTCATCATCAGCTCGACCGTGTCCGCGATCGTTCCGTCCAGGTCGAACAGCACGGCATCCCAGCGCTTCATGGCAGCGGCACCAGTGCGGACGCATCCAGGTCCGCGAGTGTCGGCCGGCCCAGCAGCGCCATCGTGCGCACGAGACCGCTCCGAACCTGTTCGAGATAGGCGACGACGCCCTCCTCGCCACCCGCGGCCAGCGACCACAACACACCGCGTCCGAGCAATGCGGCATCCGCACCGCTCGCGATGGCCTTCGCCACATCGCTGCCGCGGCGAATCCCGCCATCCACGAGCACGGGCACCGCGCCCGCCACTGCATCCACGATCGAAGGCAGCGCGACGAGCGTCGGCAGCGCGCCATCGAGCTGACGCCCGCCGTGGTTCGACACGATCACACCCGACGCACCACTCGAGACCGCGACGCGCGCATCCTCCGGCGTCATCACGCCCTTCACGAGCACGGGCAGGCCGGAAACGGATGCGAGCCACTCCACGGCATCCCAGGTGAGCGACGGGTCGAAATCGCGCGCGATGTACGCGGCCAGCCCCGATTCCTCCGTGCCCGGGAACGCCGCCTGCGTGCGGCCGCGGAAGTTCGCGAGCTCGACACCGGGCGGAAGCGTGAACGCGTTGCGCGCATCGCGCTCGCGCAGTCCCTGCACCGGAACCGTGACCGTCAACGCCAGCGCCTTCGCGCCCGCGGCGGCGGCACGCTCCACCAGAGACTTCGTGAGGCCGCGGTCGCGGAACACGTACACCTGAAGCCACCACAGACCCGCGGCCGCCCCGATGTCCTCGATCGGCTCCGTCGCCAGCGTGCTCGCCACGTACAGTGTGCTCGTGCGAGCCGCTGCGCGTCCGGCCGCGGACTCGCCGCCCGCATGCGCCAGCCGCTGGAACGCCGTCGGCGCCACCAGGATCGGATGCGCGAGCCGCGTACCGAGCAGCGTCGTGGACGTGTCGACACCGCTCACGTCCACCAGTACACGCGGCGCGAAACCCACGCGCTCGTACGCGGCGCGATTCGCGCGCAGCGTGCGCTCATCCTCCGCACCGCCCGCGTAGTAGTCGTAGACCGCCTGCGGCAGAAGCTGCTTCGCCGTGGCTTCCCAGTCTTCGGGTTTCAGCTCTGTCATCTCGCTCGTTCGATCTCGAATGCGGGTTGCGACCCTCATACAACGAAAAAGCCGGACACGCGCAAGGGCGGTCCGGCCTTCGTATATCGCAATCCGAATCGAGGTGTCCGTGTGGTGCGACCTGTGAGGACTTTCGATCCGAGGATCTACTCGTCGCTCCAGAAAGGA
>CAYUIG010000024.1:0-49353 GCA_964444685.1 uncultured Gemmatimonadaceae bacterium
GCCCCGTTCCAGATGTCGATGCTGGGGCCGCCCTTCTTGCCCTCGGTGTCCTCATCCTCGGCGTACACGAGGATCATGGTCATCTGGAGCTCGGTGGCGAAGCTGCGGTTGTCGCGCGCGCGGGAGATGAGCGGCAGGTAGGTGCCGGTGTTTATGTACATGCGCGCGATGCCATCCAGGTCGGCGCGCAGGTAGTCGTGTCGCGGGCGGTGCGTGTGACCGTAGATCAGGTGCTGCGTCCACTCGGGCAGCGAACCTTCGCGGCCGGCATACTCACGGCCCGCGCCCAGAGCGAGACGGTCCTCGCCTTCGACCTCCGCGAGCGCGGCCTGCAGCGCCTCGAGGCCCTTCGCGCGCCGGCGGAAATCGGAGAAGTCGTCGCCGAGAAGGAGGGTACGTGCGAGGGCGAGGCGGTCGACGAGGTCACCGGAGACGAGGAGGTCGGTGCGCAGCCGGTCCCACAGCTGCGCGAGCGAGGAGTCGAGCACGGCATCCAGCGACGCGCGCAGGGCTTCGTGCAGCATGCGCTGCTCGGCGCGCGTCTGTGCACCGCCGAACCACTCGAGCCACTCGAAGACGTCCGTCACCGGCCGCAGATTGTTCACGTCCTTGAGGCGCGCGACCAGGTCCGCATTGCCGCCCGCGGATCGTACGTGCCATACCAGCCCGCTCATCAGCTCCGCCGTCACGACCTCGCCGATGGCCTGCACGAGGTAGATGCGCGGGTGGAAGCGGTCGGGTTTGCCCTCGAGTTTCAGAACCTGGCGCGCGAACGCGTACGCGTGGCAGTTCACGTCCCACTCGTGGCCGTGGCGCGCGACCGTGGCGTAGCGCTCCGCTTCGAACGATGCGACGAACGCGGCGATCGACGGCATCGCGGTGCGCACGCGTTCGCGCAGGCGCGGGAACGCATGCAGCACGCGGTCGTGGTTGCCGATGACGTACGTGGCGCGGAACGGGATCCCCTGCTCGCCGAAATGTTCGGCCAGCCCCGCGAGGAAGGCCTGCAGTCCGAAACCGGGACGCGCGCAATCAGTGGCCATGATGCGCTCCAGAACGGCCGCGTACTGCGCTTCGACGGCCGCCGCGTCCTCGTTCATCGCCGTCTCGGGATCCAGGCGGCCGCCCCAGGGCCGAAGTTCGGAGGGGACGTGCTCATGCCAGTAGTCGGTGCGGACGAGATCCAGGACGTCGCCGCACAGCACCACTTCCACTTCACGCGCGCGCCGATCCGCTGCGGCAGAACGGATCTCGCCGGCCAGGATGCGGAGCGCTTCGGGATTGAAGTTGTGCGATGTGCTGCCGTCCGCGATGTGCAGATCACTCACCAGGACGAGCATGGTTTCTCCGCGCGGGCGTGATCCGGCAAGGATGGTCGGCGGGGCCGTGGAAGGCCAGCGGAACGCATGTTTGGACGCCGTTGCACGGTGCTTGCACGGGAAGCGGGCTCGCCTGCTGTGCGGGCGATCGACAACTCTTCGGAGGCCGGGACGATGGCACGCGAGACGGGAACGGTAGAGCGGTTCATGGACGACAAGGGCTTTGGTTTCATCAAGCCCGACCGCGGCGGGAAGGACGTATTCGTGCACCACACGGCGATCCAGGCGAGCGGCTTCCGCTCCCTGCAGCCGGGAGCGCGGGTGGAGTTCGACCTCGTGAATGACCCGAAGGGGCCCCGGGCCGAGAACGTGACGGCCATCGAGTAGCGGCCTCGGGTACGCCGGCCGACGCGCGCGGCCGGCGTCCCATACGAAGCGTCGGCGCCGCAGCCGTTCAGGACGGGGCCGTGGCCGTGACCGTCGCGGCCGCGGCCCCGTCGCATCGGCTCACGTGCGGGAAGCGATCTCGCGCAAACGCTCGGCCACGGAATCGATACGGGTGCGCCAGCGCGCGGTGATGTGCGACCACGCGTAGCGCGCGCCGGTGAGACCGGCCGCCGCACCACCGGCCGCGCCGATGACCTCCTGAACACCGATGGGCCCCGCCGCGGCCGCGCCGACGACGACGCCAATGATCGGGACGATGAGGCCGAGCGCCCATGCGGTATTGCTCCGATCCGCACCGACCACGACGCGGGTGCCGTGGGTGCCGCTGCGGACGGTGACGTACGTCGTGCCCCAGTCTCCGCGCGCGCGCCATTCGATGCCGCCCAGCGCATCGCGCAATGTGCCGTGCTCGCCGAACTCGCTGCGCGTCGCGTCCGCGATCGCGGCGAGCGTGTCGGCATCGACGCTGCCATCCACGGTGCGCTCGGTCTCGATCCGGGCGGGTCCTCCCGCGATGCGACTGAGCTGGCTCGGTGGCCGAACGGCAAGGCCCGCGGCCGCGCGCTGCACGTACCCGGGCTCGATGCCGACCTCTGCGGCAATGGCCTGAATCTCGGGAAGGGAAAGCCCGCCGCCGCCGTGTGGTCTCACGCTGTCGCGCGCCTGAAGTTCGGCGGCCTGCCTCAGGATGAGAGCCAGCTCGGACTCGTCGAAACGGCGAGGATCGTTCACGCGGCTCCACGGGACACGGAAAAAGGGGCGCTGCCGCACGATGCGGCCCGCGCCCCTCCGTGGTCAACGTCCGTGTTCGAGCGTCAGATGTCGCTGTCCCGGCGGCTCGCCGCGCGCACGATCACCATCGACGCGTCCGTTGCACGTGCCAGCAGCTCATGACGCACGCCGATGAAGTTCGGACCCATCCCCCACGTGCGGGACGTGCCGACGACGATCGTGTCGTACCGGCCGGTGCGCGCCTCCGCGATCACGGCGGACAGCGGATCAGCGGCGGGCACGATCTTCACTTCACTGCGCGCGCTGCCCATCGCATCGCGCAGCGGGCCCACCGAACGCGGGTCCTCATCCGGCTCGACGACGTGCAGCAGCGTGACGCTCTCGCTCTCGCGCGCCAGACGGTGCGCGACACCGACGGCCGCACGATCGTGGTCGCCGAACAGATAGGGTACGAGCAGGCGCTTCCACGGCTGCGGCTTCCGGTCGTACAGCACCACCACCTCGGCCGACGTGCGGTTCATCACCGACGCTACCGTGCCGCCGATCAGCCGCCGGTTCAGCAGCGGTCGCTGCCAGCCCAGGACGATCAGCTCCGCATCCGTTTCATCCACGGCTGCGACGATGGCATCCGCAACATCCGGCGCGCTCCGCACCATCGGATCCATGTCCGCGCGTCCGTGCGACGCCGCGCGGATCGGGCCGAGCGGATCCTCCGTTCCGGCCCACGGCCCCGCGGCTACGAAGAGCGGCCGGATCGCGGCATCACGTCCCTCCGGAACGAGGGTGCGGCCGAGCGACACCAGCGCCGGTCCCGACGCCGGCAGACCGACCGGCACGAGCACCGTGTACGTGCCCGTCCGCTGTTGCGTCCCGGCCTTCGTGGCACTCTCTACGCGCGCCGTCACGAGGCACCGCGCCCGAGCGTCGCCGAACCGCCGTAACTCACGCTCACGTCCCAGCCGCTCTCATCACCGTAATCGCTCTCGCCATGCGCCGTTGCCGGCCTCACCAGACACGACACCACGGCGCCCAGCGCTTTCGCACCCTCGATACGTTTCAGGATCAGCCGCGTCGCGCGGCGGCTGCCCGTAAACCGCAGAACCTTCCGCCGCAAGGTGGACTCCGAACGCAGGACATCCCCGCTCAACAGCAGCATGCGTAGCATCGGATCCCCTCCCTCTCCAGGAGCCGATCACACGGCGCAAACGCGCGGACGGGCCGGACCCGACGTTCAGGCGATGAGTGGCGCACATGTGCGCCGACGAGGCAGAGGTGCTCCGGATGCAGAATCCGGAGCCTCCACGCTCCCTTTCTCGCCTGCGGGGTTAGCTGACGGGTTAGGAGAAGGAAGTCTCCCTCCGGCTTCCGCCGGATACACCCCGAACGTCCCGGGTCCCCCGCCGCGCGGCTTCGGCGCCGCGCGCTCGGCTCGGTGGAACTGCAGGGCGATGGCTCGCCCTTCCCCTATATATGCCAAACGGATGGCGACGGCAAGAGTCGGTCCCTGGCCTGAACGGCCCCCTTCGTAGTCGTCTCGCCCGCACGCCGCGTTCCGCCCTCGCCCCTCTTGCTCACGCCGGCTCCCGGCGGTATCTTTATGGAACAAAGTACTTGGTGCACGGAGAGACGGATGAGCGCCATCGTCGAGTATCTGTTCCCTGCGCCGGCGCGCCGGTCGGCAGCGGGGATCGCCGCGTGGTGGGAGGCGCGGCGCCTGGGCTACAACGTGATCGTGGGTTTGGTCGGACTGGTGTCGTTCGGCTGGACGCACCTGATGCTCGCGCTGCCGCCGACGCGTGCGGGAGCGGAGATTCCCGTGGCCGGCGTGATCGTGTTCGGCGTGCTGGCGAACGTGTTCTACACGACGGGCCCGATCGTCGAGTATGCGGTGGAGCGTCTGTCGCGCGGACGCGTATTGCCGCTGGGTCCGATGCTCTATCGGATGGGGCTGACGTTCTCGGTGGGACTTGCACTGATGCCGGCCGCGGTATCGTGTCTCGACTGGGGGATCCGGATACTGAAGTTCATCATCGGGTGAGGCGGTCCGACCCGGGAGCGGGCAGCTCGACGTCTTCCGGCTTCGCGGCGATGCTGCGCGTGTGGTTCACGAGCTCATCGATGGAGGCGACGAGGCGGCGACGTACGCTTGCGGAGAGACGTTTCCACCATGCGCGCATGCCGAGCCAGCTCGCGGCCGCGGCGCCGCCGGTGATGCCGATCGAGCCTGCGAGCGAGGGATCGAGCGCTGCGATGCCGAGCCCGGTGATGGCGGCGGTGGCGGCACCGCCGGCCACGACAATCCACGACGCGGGATCTTCCCACCTTCCCAGCAGCCGGATGCGCGTCTGATCGCCGTGCGGCGCGACTTCGAGTTGCGTAAGAGGGCCTTCCTCGGTCTTTCGTTGCCAGCCGACGCCGTCGCCGAGCTCGACGACATCTCCCTTCAGTCCTGAAGACCAGCGGAAGGCCGCGACGATCTCGTGCAGTTCTGCCTTTGCACGTGCGCCAGGGATGATGCGCTCGTAGCGGAAGGTGGTCGGCGCACCCAGCAGCCGCGCGATCCAGCCGGGTTGTTCCTCATCCAGTCGCGCGGCCGCAGCGCGCACGGCTTCCAGTGAGATCCCTGCTTCCGCCGCGATCTCCTCGATCTCGGCGAGCGTGCGTTCACCGTGTCGCCCCGTGTCGAGCTCTGCGGCGAGACGAAGGAGCACGGCCATCTCGCGTTCGGAGTAGCGGCGTTCGTCGCTCATGATCCGGTTGGCAGGATGGAGATCGCCGAGCCCATCCGGGCCCAGCGACGCACGATCGCGAGTTTCCTGAACAGGTCGGTCGCGATTCCGGCGCGATCGTCGTCCGCGGCATCTTTCGGGCGCGTGATGCTCACGCTGAGCCGCGTTACGCTTCCTGCGGGAGTGAGCCGCGCCGTGAGGCGATACGCGTCGTCCACCTCGACGGTGAGGTGGCGGAGCGGATCGCGGTCGAAGATCTCGTCGACGCCGATGGTCTCGCCCGTGAAGCAGTGCTGCGCGTCGGTGTCGCCGCGCCAGAGGCTCCGGAAGGCGGGGCGGTCGACGACCCGCCACACGACTTCGGCCGGCGCATCGATCTCGATGCCGGCCGGTTTCCACGGTCAACGCTCCGAAGTCGCGACATCCCGGAGCTGCTGGAGTTCTGCACGATACACGGGACCGAGGATGCGCGGCATCAGTGCGCGCTCGATCATGCCGCGCAGCCCGCGCGGGGTGAAGGTGGTCCGGATCTCGACGCGGCAGCGGTCGCTGCCCAGCGGGTCGACCGTGAATGCGGTGGCCGATCCGTCCTCATACGTCTCGACAAGGTGCCGGCCCGGCTCCGGCTCGGAGATGGTGGCGCGCATGCGGCGCGTCTGCCCCGCGGCGCGGAACTCGAAGCTGATGACGGTCCCCGCTCCGACGCCGCCCTGTTCCACGGTAATCGGGCCGAACCAGCGCTGCGGGATGATGCGCGGGTGCCCGCTTCGGTAGTCGGCGATGATGCCGTACACGCGGGCCGCGGACGCCGGGATCTCGGCCGATTCGGAGAAGGATGCGCGGGTCGGCATTCCTCGATGCTACGTGGCCAGCGGCGAGCGTCAAGCGGCTCGGGCCAGCGCCCGACCCAGCCGGAAGATCACCGACTCGGGTTCCTTCCTGAGCTGGTGCCAGGTAAAGCGGAGGACGAGGAAGCCGGCGGAGCCGAGATCGCGGTCGCGCTGATGGTCCCGTTCGAAGGCCCGTGGCGAACGATGATATGCGTAGCCGTCGATCTCCACGACGACGCGTGCCCCCCGCCAGAGGAAATCGACCTCGTAGCCCTCCACACGCACGTTGGTCTCAGGCAGCCGGACACGCGCACGTCTCAACATTGCCAAGAACACGGCCTCGGCCTCGGAGCGAACGAACGCCACGTCGGTGGCCAGCAGGCCGAGGAGCGCACCCATACCCCTGCGATCCGGGCGGGCCCGGGCACGCTGCGCCAGCACCGACTTCTCCACCACGCCGAGACGCTCGGCCTCCGCGATCATCTGTTCGAGAGGCCGGATGCGCAGAACACGCGCGAGATCCAGGATCGTGCGTGTCGCGGTCGTCACGCGGATGCCGTCCACCAACGTGACATCCGCGTCGTCGAGGCGGCTCGTACGGTGCACGCAGACACCCGGTCCGGGACTGCGGAATCCGCCTTCGACCGTGACGTGCACGACGCACGCCTGAGCGGGGCCGATCCCCAGCAGGGCGGCTGCGCTTTCATGACCGATCGCCGCGCCGGGTCCGCACGCGAGCAGCGCCGCCATTTCAGGCTCCCTCAATGACCCGACCGCGCCCGTGCGATAGACCGACCGGTAGCGTGGCTGCAGACGGCGGGTCTTCACTCGATACTCGATGGCGTGGATCGGCACGCCCGCTTCCACCAACTGATCGCGGGCCACCACGCCATGCTGCGACGACCCGATCCGTCCGATCGTAGCCTCGATCGACGGTCGGTCGGATTCCTTCACCGCACTCCTCCTTCGCAATGCGCGCTCGTCGTGAAGGGGGCGGGCTGCCGGTACGGCTGCACCTGGTCGCCCGGCGTCGATCCGCGCATCCGGACCGGCGATAATCGCCGGTGCGATTGCGCGTGCGCCGATTCGGGCGGCTCGAGCAGCCGAACCGGCAACTATTGCCGGCAGGCTTGCTCGAACACCGGAATCAGGAGCATGTGCAGTCCTGCCGGCAATGCCGCCCGGCGCACATCCGAAGTTTGTGAAGGAATCCCGATCATCCCATGGCAGGACCCGCCGACCTCATTCTGTGATGGGACGAGTGGGTCAACGGGTGAGGAGGCGCAGCCACGCGCGCGGGCGTAGCATGGCCCCGCGCCAGGACTCCTCGTCCGCGAAGATGTGTTCAACGGCATCGGCCAGGATCTGCGCGCGCCGGCGCAGGAGTGCGTCCCGGCTGCGGCCGCCGTGGTACAGCACGCGGCTCACGGTGCGCGCGTAACGCAGATCATCCGCGATCTCGCGGCGCACGCGTCGCATGTAGTTCGTTCGTGCGCGCGCGGGGTCCAGTTCGGCTCCGAGGATCGATTCGGCGGCGAAGCGGCCGCTGCGCAACGCCATGCTGATCCCTTCGGCGGTAACGGGATCGGCGCAGCCTGCGGCATCACCGGCGATCATGATGCGTCCGCGCGCCCATGTTTCGCTGCGCGGCCGGATGGGAATCACGTAGCCGTGCTGCTCACCGGTTGCGTCGAGGCCGAGGAAGGCGAGGTAGCGGTCGAGATGTTCGCGGAGTGCGACGCGGCCGCGCACGACGCTGAGCACGCCAATGGACAGGTGGTTCCGCTTGGGAAACACCCATGCGTAGCCGTGTGGCACGATGTCGAAGTCGAAGCGTGCGGTGCGCGAGAGTCGCTCGAAGTCCACGTCGGGCGGCGTGACCTCGAGTTCGATGGCGGGGATCGCGTGTGCGTGCTGCGGCCAACCCGCCATGCGCGCAACCGCACCCGTGGCGCCGTCGGCAACGATCGCGAACGACGCCGTGAGCGTGTCGGCGCCGGAGAGGAGCGTGACGTGCCCGTTCCCATCCTCGATCCCGGTCACGGTGCAGCCGTCGCGCACGTCGGCGCCCGCGTCCGCGGCGGCGTTGGCCAGCGCGTGGTCGAGAGGTGCACGCATGGCCATCGAGATGAGCGCGTCGCGTGCGCAGGACAGGCGGATGCCGGGTCTGGTGAATGCGACGTCTACGGTCCGGCATTCGCGTTCGACGACCGACTTCGCGGCGGCCGGAAGTTCGCGCCATGCGCGCGGGACGAGGCCGCCGCCGCAGGTCTTGTAGCGCGGCAGCCGCCGGCGCTCGAGCAGGGTGACGCGGGCGCCCGCGCGGGCGAGTGCGAGCGCAGCGGCGGTACCTGCGGGGCCGGCGCCGACGACGGCGACATCACAATGGGGCATGGCTGAGGTTACAGGTCCCCGGACGACGCCGGCAACGGAGGGATCTTGCGGCGGGCGCTATCGTGGATGCGGCCGGTCGCATCCACCCTCCTTCGCGGAACCCCAAGCGTATGCTGCGCGCGGCGCTGCTGCTGACGGTGTCGAACGTCTTCATGACGTTCGCGTGGTACGGACACCTGCGCCACATGAACCGGGCGCTATGGCTGGTGGTCGTGGTGAGCTGGGGAATCGCCTTCTTCGAGTACTGCTTCCAGGTGCCCGCCAACCGGGTCGGCTACGCGGCCGGACTCTCGGGGGCGCAGCTCAAGACACTTCAGGAAGTGATCACGCTCACTGTGTTCGTGGCGTTCGCGGCGTGGTACCTGCGCGAGCCGATCCGCTGGAACGTGGTGGCGGGATTCGTACTGATCGGCGCGGGCGCGGTGCTTGTGTTCGCGCCGTGGATGAACCGCTAGGCGTCAGGAACGCTCGAAGCGCAGTACGACGTCGCCGGTCGCGTAGATGCGCAGCTCGTTCGGGCCCGCCTCGAATGCGTACGCGCGTCCGAGAAGTCGCAGCAGTTCGATGCCCTTCTCGGCTTCCGGCCCGCCGATCAGCGTGGAGACCAGATCGCTGACGGCCAGCATCCCCTCGTCGTCGGCCTCGAACTCGCCGCCGTAAGCGTTCGGCCCGGCGATGCCGCCGACGTACTGGTCCTCGAACCGGGCCGTGAAGCGGACGTCCACCCGGATCGGGGCGCCGTCCTCGACGCGGACGCCGACGAGAGTCCACTCCGGCCCCGGCAGCAGCGCGACCGCGGGGCCCTGGCCGAACGGATCGGACGGCTGGTCCGTACACGCCGCCAGCAGAGCCAGGGCGAACAGGACGGCTTTCTTCATGCAGGCCTCCGAAACACGATCTCCTGTGAGGATGACGCGCGAAGCGCGTGGTTCGTGACGCTCACGACCCGGCCGGGACCAGCCGGTGCAGCCGAAGATGCTGCACGTCGAGGTCATCGCGCCAGCGCCCGAGCACGTAGTCCGCGCCGAACTCGAACACGTCGAAGCGGGCGGGCATGTCCAGCGTGCCCAGCGCAGCGCCGGTGGTGTCGAAGACGATCCACGAGCGCGCGGCCTGATGGTGCGGAACGAAGCGGCGCGCCCAGATCCGGCCATCGGTGCCGACTTGCACGGCGTCGAACCACGGCTGATGCGTGGGTACGTCCATGCGGCCGAATATGCGACGCGCATCCGGCGCACGTTCGCGCCAGTTACTCGACTCCGCTTCCGCGATCGAGTCGAACGCGGCGCGGTTCAGCGGGGTCGGGTCGGCGAGGATGCGGTAGATCGCCTCGAGCGTGCCGTTGGCGGCGTAGCCCCGCACCTCGGGCTGCACTCCGCTCGCTGCCACGATGTACCCATCCGGCGTGACAGCAATGGAAGGCTGCACCGTGAGCGGAACGGGCGTGATCACCGGCTGCCGCTCCGTGAGCCACCAGCGGTACAGCCAGCCGCCTTCGAGCTCGATCAGCGTGTCGACGGAAGCACCATCGGATGTGCGCGCAATCAGCAGCACGCGGTTGCGGATCATGCCCTCGGGGTCGCCGAGCCGCACACCGGCCGTGCTGCCCTCCGTCAGCCAGCGGCCGTCCACCAGACGGTGCTTCGGCCACGCGGAGCCCGCGGCAGGCGAGAACGCCTCTATCCCTGCCACCTCGCCCGACGCAGCCACGAATGTCAGCCGCCACTGGTTCAGATCGAACACGACGATCGTATCCGCCGACCAGGTGTGCGGCATCAGCAGCCAGGTGTACTCGCCCGGACCCTCGCCCGGGCCGCCCTGCGTCCGCAGGTACCGCCCGTCGGCGTCGTAGAACCGCAGATGACGCGCGCGTTCGTCGCCGACCACCACGCTGCCGTCGGGAAGCTGCCGCGCGTTGCCGATATAGTCGAACTGGTAGAGCGGATCGTCGCCGCCGCCGATGTCGATGTCCGGCGCTGCCGCGAGCGTCGCAGCGGCGGCCAGGTCGGTTGACGACTCGACGATCCGGATGCCCGCGCTGTCGCGCACGCTGGCCGTGCGCCCGGCGTCCGTGGGTCCGCCGCAGGCGGCCACGAGGCACGCGGCCGGGATCAGTGCCATGTGTCTACGCATCACGGCGTACTATCCGACTAGTGCAGTTCCGTCAAGTCTCGAGGGCGGCAGCGATCTCGACGATCTGCGCGGTGTGGCGGCGCTCGTGGCCGGAAATGAAGTCGAGCCACTGGAGGCCGTTGAGCTCGCCGATGAAGAAGTGGGGGTAGCGGAACGCGGCGAGCGCGCGCGCATCGCAGGTGTGCATGAAGTCGATGGTGCGGGCGCGCACCTCACCGATGCGATGCAGCGCGTCATCGGGATCCGGGTCGCCGACGGGGCGTGCCTGTTCCGGAGAGTCGACGCGGGTGCGGCGGTCGGTCATGAAGCGTGTCTCAAGGGTCCACGGAACGTCGGCGTCCGCCGTACTCTCGGGTGCGGGCGGGACCTGGTGGAGCAGTCGCACGATGAACGCCTCGACGCGGTGCAAATGGTCGAGCACCTGAGCGATGGACCACTTCGAGGGTCCCGGCTGCTTCGTCCAGCGTGTGCGCGGAATGGACGTGAGCGCGCGGTGGAGACCGGCGCGCGCAGCGCGCATGCGCTGCTCGATCTCGCGGAGCCGCGGATCGGCGTGCGGGCGTGCGGCCGCGGCTGCGGCGATGTGTTCGACGATGGCGAACGCGGCGCGAGCGACCGCGCCATTCGAATCGTAGCTCGGATCGTAGGCGGTGATGGCGGCCGCAGCGATCGGCGCAGCTGCCGCCGCCCGATCGATCACGCGCCGGACATCATCGATGGACAGTCCACCGGGCGTAGCGAACTGGTTCGCGGTCCCGACGCTCGGATCGAGCACGTCGAGGTCGACGTGGAGGTAGCCGGTCGATGCGGGAGGAAACGCCGCGAGTTCGGTCATGCCTGGCGACTTCTCGATGAACTCGCGCTCGGGCGGATCGAGGTCGCGGACGCCGACGAGCCGGACGGCTGTCTCGGGGATCGGATGCAGGCCGAGGTCGCGTCGCATGGCATGCCAGCCGTGACCGAGGATGACGGCCAGCGCCATGCCATCGAGGAAGCCGCTGCGTGACGTTTCGGGCGTGTTGAGATCCGCGTGTGCATCCAGCCATGTGATGGAACACTCGGCAAGCGCGGCCACGATGCCGGCGGCGGCGAAGCAGTTGCCTGCGAGTACGATCGAGAGGCGGCCATCACGCCGCGCTTCGGATACGAGATCGCGAATCGAACGAGCGAGTTCGAATGCGCCGGCGACCTCGGTGGGGAACGCCGACTCGAGCTCGACGATCTCGACACGCACCTCGTGTCCGAGGCTCTCGAGATGCTGCGCGATGCCGTCGTCGAGCAGACGCAGCGGCCCGGCGCCCAGACGCAGGCCGCGCGATCCGGAATCCCAGGGAACGGCGATGAGATCGATGCGCATCTTCAATCTTTCGCAGCGCGCTCGAGGATGTACTGGCAGGCGAGACCGTAGGGCAACACGACCGGCATGTAGAGGAGCGCGATGAGGGTGCCGATGTACAGGATGGCCAGGGAATCGTGCAGGTTGGCAAGGCCGCCGAAGAGTAGGTCCTCGATCCAGATCCACGTCACCGTGAGGACGAGGAACACGATCGTGCCGAC
Organism: uncultured Gemmatimonadaceae bacterium; assembly: GCA_964444685.1. Classification (GTDB taxonomy): domain Bacteria; phylum Gemmatimonadota; class Gemmatimonadetes; order Longimicrobiales; family RSA9; genus CAYUIG01. Next base: position 12,142 of record CAYUIG010000024.1, read on the forward strand.
GTACGACAGCACGAACGCGCGGGCGAGGCGCTGACCGAAGGTTTCCGCACGCAGGATGTACCGACGGAACACCGTGGCGATCAGTACGGCTGTCACGACGAGCAGGATGAAACTCGAACCGGGTCCGCCGAGCAGCCAACCCCGTGTCGTACCCGGTATGAGCAGGACGAGGAACCAGCCGGCCCCGAGCAGCGCGGCCGTGATGATGTAGCGCGCGCTCACTCTTCGATGGGCACCAGATTCGCGACGATGGCTTCGCGATGCGGCTCGAGGAACGGCGGCAGCACGATCTTCTCGCCGAGTGTCGCGACATCCTCGTCGACGCCGAAGCCGGGGCCATCGGTGGCGATCTCGAAGAGCACGCCGTTCGGCTCGCGGAAGTAGAGGCTGCGGAACCAGAAGCGATCGACGGGGCCGCTGTTGGGGACGCGCATTTGGTTCAACCGTGCGGCCCATTCGTCGTACTTGTCGTCGGGCGTGCGGAATGCGACGTGATGCACGCCACCCGCGCCGTTGCGCGAAGCCGGTGCATTCGCATCGACCGCCACGTGCAGCTCGGCGTGCGGTCCGTCACCGTCCATTGCGAACACGGTGATCGGAAGCTCCGCCGTGTATTCGCGCACGCGGCGCATGCCGGCGACCTCGGTGAGCACGTACTCCGTGGGCTCGAGGTCGGCCACACTCATGTGCATCGGCCCGAGTCCGCGCACCTGGAACTCGGGTGGAACGGGAGAGCGTTCCCATGGGACCGGTTCGTCGCCGGCGCCGTCATCGACAACGAAGGCGAGGCGCAGACCTTCGGGATCCTCGAAGTCGAGCACGGTACGGCCATCGCGCTGCCCGATGTCTGCGGTGCGCACATCGTGTTCGCGCAGGCGCGCGGCCCAGAACTCGAGCGCGCGTTCGTCGCGGACGCGCAGGTGTGTGCGTGTGAGTCCGTTCGTGCCGCGCCGCTCGGGCGGCACCTTCCAGTCGAAGAACGTAAGATCGGTTCCGGGCGAGCCGATGGCGTCGGCGTAGAACAGATGATACGCGCTGACGTCGTCCTGATTGACGCTGCGCTTCACGAGCCGCATGCCGAGCACGCGCGTGTAGAAGCGGTAATTGTCCCGGATGCGCGCGGACACCGCGGTCACGTGATGGATGCCGGTGAGCTGCATGGCGGCCTCAGGGGATGCGGACGGAACCGTCGTCGTTGAAGGGGAAGTGCGGGTTCCATGCCACCTCCCAGAGCGCGCCCTCGGGATCCGCGAAGTAGGCGGAGCGTCCGCCCCAGTCGCGATCGATCGGTTCGTGCACGACCGTCCCGCCGGCGGCACGCACGCGCTCGAGTATGGTGTCGATCTCGCCTGCGTCGCGCACGTTGTGGGCGAGTGCGAAGCCGCGGAATCCGCTGCCCTCGGGCTCGACGCCCGCGTCCACCGCGAGGTCGGTACGCGGCCAGAGGACGAGCACGGTGCCGGTCGTGCGCAGGAACGCGACGGTATCGCCCCCGAGCGGCGATCGCTCCCAGCCCAGGCCGTCGACGTAGAAGCGGGCGGCGCGCTCGAGGTCCTGGACGCCGAGCGTGATCAGTGTGATGCGCGGCTCCAAGTCACGTCCTCCGTCGTTCGAGCCATGCGGCTACCGCGGCGAGCACGATGTAGCCGAAGAAACCGGATCCGGCCACCACTGCGGGCGAGGGTGGCGGCGGCCCGAACAGGGTGGCGGCGTGAAGCGCGACCATGGCGATCGCGAAGACGATCATGCCCTTCGGGCGCGCGGCGCCGCCGCGAAGGTACCAGAACAGGCCGCCGGCGAGGAACACGAGTTCGAGGGCGAAGGCGAGCACGGGAATGTTCCAGAGCCCGAGCCCTACCTTCGCCGTGTCATCCCAGATCGGCAGGTCGGGCGTGTGCACGATGAAGTCGAGCACCCAATGCGAGAAGATGGCGAACGCGACGACGAGCGCCGCGCGGCCGGCCTGGTCGCGTCGCATGAAGCGCCACGCCACGTAGCCGAGGATGGCCCAGCCTGCGGTGGTCACCAACCCGTGCGTGTACGGGAAGTGGTAGAAGTCGAGTGGATTCGTCGAGGTAAAGCCGGGCACGATGCGGACGTGCTCGATGCCGGCGAGTACGAAGAGGGCCCAGAGGATGTCGACGAGCTGAACGGCAACGAAGAACACCCACAGGGGAACCGAGGGGGTGACGCGTCGTGCGGCGAAGGCGAGGCCGTAGTGGCCGACGAACACGTCTACTCTGCCCCGTCCGATGCGGCTTTGCGGGTGCGCGCGCGCACGGGCCGGGTGACGCGAGCCACGGGTCCATCGGCCTCGGCGATGGCGCGCAGCAGGTCGCCGCGGGCGAGGACGACGTCACAGAGCTTGTAGGGCTCGCCGTCGTCGTCGAGCGTCATGACGTCCACGAGGAAGAGGTCCTCCTCGATGACGTCGCCCTGTTCGCGCGGGTGGAATTGAAGCCACCGTTCGCTGACGTGGCACGGCACGCGCAGCACGGCAAAGTCCGCCGCGGCCCTCTTGCTTCTGCCCTTCGCCATGGCCGTCCCCCTGGTCCGATCGGCGGAAGATAGAGGCGTGGCGTGGCCGGCGCGACTGGACGGGCGGCTCCGGGTCCGGCAAGATTGAGTTGCCGCACGACGCCAACCCGGAGCTCTCCGCGTGAGCCGGGACCGCTGGGAACGTATTCAGGAGGTCTTCCATCGGGCTGCGGACCTGCCGGAGCCCGAGCGCGCAGCGCTGCTGCGCGACGTTTCGGCGCAGGATCCGGCACTGGCCGCGGAAGTGGAAGCGCTGCTGGAGGTCGACGCGAAGCCGGACCAGCCGCTCGACCGGCTCGCCGGCTCCGCGGTAGCCGGCCTGATCGCGGAGACCGAGTCCGCTCATCCCGGCACCATGGTCGGCCCGTACCGCATCGTGCGCGAAGTTGCGCGCGGCGGCATGGGCGCCGTGTACGAGGCGACGCGCGCCGACGGCCGGTATGCGCGCCGGGTCGCGATCAAGATGGTGCGCGCGGCCGCACTCGACTCCGAGCAGACGGTCGCGCGCTTCCATCAGGAGCGTCAGATCCTCGCCGCGCTCGAGCATCCCAACATCGCCACGCTCTTCGATGGCGGCGTCACGGAGGACGGCCGGCCGTACTTCGTGATGGAGTTCGTCGAAGGCGAGGCGATCACGGACTGGTGCAGCGCGCAGGGCCTCGATGTGCAGGCGCGCCTGCGTCTCTTCCGCGATGTGTGCGCCGCGGTGCAGTACGCGCACCGTCACCTCGTCGTCCATCGCGACCTGAAGCCACGCAACATCCTCGTCACCGCGGACGGCACGGTGAAGCTGGTGGACTTCGGCATCGCCAAGCTGCTGCTGGAGGAGGGCCCGGAGGCGGCGACGGCGATGACGCGCACGGGCGTGCTGCCGCTGACGCCCGAGTACGCGAGTCCGGAGCAGGTGCGCGGCGAGAAGATCACGACTGCGAGCGACGTCTATTCGCTCGGCGTCGTACTGTTCGAGCTGCTGACGGGCGGGCTGCCGTACTCACTCGATACGGGCTCGTGGCCCGCGGTCGTGCGCGCGGTATCGGAGACGCAGCCGCGCAAGCCGAGCTCGGTGCACGAACCCGGCGGCGCACTCGAGATGGACACGCGGCTGCGCGGACTGCCCGCGGGCGAGCTGGACAACATCGTGCTCATGGCGCTGCGCAAGGAGCCCGATCGCCGCTACGAATCGGTCGAACGCTTCTCCGAGGACATCCTCAATTTCCTCGAGGGGCGGCCGGTGCTCGCGCAGCCGGACTCCGTCGGCTACCGGCTGCGCAAATGGACGCGCCGCAACCGCGGCGTGGCCGCGGCGGCTGCACTGCTCGTGATCTCGTTGCTGGCTGGCATCACGGCCACATCATGGCAGGCCGAAGTCGCGCGTGCGGAGCGTGACCGTTCGCGTCGTCAGGCGGAGCGTGCCGAGCAGCTTGCGGATTACGTCACGGGCATGCTCGCTGCCGCGGACCCGCGCGTCGACAGCCGCTCCGTCACCGTGCGCGAGGTTCTGACGGCAGCCGCAGAACGGGCCGAACGCGAGCTGGCGGACCAGCCGGACCTGCGCGCGAGCGTCCAGGCCACGATCGGCCGCTCGCTGCTCAGCCTGGGTCTGTACGCCGAGGCAGAGCCGGTGCTGCGCGCGTCGGTCGAGACGCGCCGGGCCCTCGAGGCCGCACCCGCGGCGCTGTCCGCGAGCCTGAACGACTACGCCATCGTCCAGGAGTCTCTGGGCGACGTCGACGCCGCCGATCGCCTGCTCGAGGAAGCATTCATCGCGCTGCAGGCCGCCGGTGATACGGCGGGTGTCGAGATGGCGAACACGCTCGTGAACCTGGGTCACATCCGGCAAACGAGAGGTGAGTACGAGGAAGCGGAGCGGATCGACCGACAGGCACTGGCTCTGCGCCGCGCGCTTTTCGGCGACCGTCACGAAGAGGTCGCGATCGTCCTCAACAACCTGGGCGTCGTGCTCGGCAACCAGGGGCGCTGGGATGAAGCGGAGCCGCTGCACCGCGAGGCGATCGACATCATGCGCGCGACGCGCGGCTCCGAGCATCCGGACCTCGGCAGTGCGATCGGCACGCTCGCATTCGTAATCGAGATGCGCGGCGACTATCCGGCCGCCGATTCACTCTACCGCGAAGCGCTGGCGATCCGGACCGCGAGTCTCGGCGAGGGACATCCGGACGCGCTGTGGACGGCGCAGAACCTGGCGTCGATGCGGTTGTACACGGGTGATTATCATGGTGCGATACAGATCGCGCGCGAGGTCCTGAGCTGGCGCGGCCGCACGCTGCCGGACGAACACATCATGACTTCATCGACGCTGCACGTGCTCGGCCGCTCGCTCGCGGCGCTCGGCCGTCATCGCGAAGCGGAGCCCGCGCTGCGCGAGAGTCTGGAGCTGCGGCGCAGCACGCTGCCCGAGGGCCACTGGCTGGTGGCCAGCTCGGCGAGTGCGCTGGGGGAATGCCTCGCGGCCAGCGGGCAGAGTGCCGAAGCCGAAGAGTTGCTGATGGCAGGGTATGAAGGGCTGGCGAGAGCCCGCGGCGACGCGAACGATCGCACGATCGAGGCGTTGAACGCCCTGATCTCGTTCTATCAGAAGGCCGGTCGCAATGCGGACGCCGAGCGCTGGCGCGCGCGGCTGCCGGCCACCACGACGGAAGGATGATGAAGCGAATCTGCGCAGTCGCATGTGTGCTGCTCGCGGTTGCGGGCGGCATACGTGCACAGGAGCTGGACCCCGACACCGTCCACCCGGGACGGTTCGACACCGGCAAGATGTGGACGTTCGAGTATCCGCCCGCCGAGTACTTCAGCTCGACGTACGGCTTCCAGGCCACACCGGAGTGGTTCGAGCGCGCGCGGCTGTCGGCGCTGCGCATCCCGGGCTGCTCGGCCTCGTTCGTGTCACCGAACGGTCTGGCGGTCACGAACCATCACTGCGTGCGCGGCGGCGTGACGCAGGTTCAGCGCGCGGGTGAGGACCTGCTCGAGGACGGATTCCTTGCGCACTCGCTGGCGGAGGAGCGGCAGATCCCCAACTACTGGGTGGATCAGCTGCTCGCCGTGCACGATGTGAGCGACGAGATCTTCGCGGCCACCGATGCGGCCACGACCGATGCGGAGCGGCAGGCAGCGCGCTCGCGCGCGGTCGCGGCCGTGCAGCAGCGGCTGGGCGCGCAGCATCCGGGCGCGCGCGTGGACGTGGTCGCGCTGTACAACGGCGGACGGTACTCGGCGTACGCCTTCCGGCGGTTCAACGATGTCCGGCTCGTGGCTGCGGCCGAGCTCCAGGCCGGCTTCTTCGGTGGCGACGCGGACAACTTCACCTACCCGCGCCACGCCCTCGACTTCGCGTTCATCCGCGTGTACGAGAACGGCCAGCCGTTTCGCAACACCATGCACTTCGGGTGGAGCGAGACGGGTGCGAACGAAGGTGACGCGGTGTTCATCATCGGCAATCCCGGACCGACGAACCGGCTGAACACGGTCGCGCAGCTCGAGTTCCTGCGGGCCGTGCAGGTGCCGGCCACGCTGTCGTGGCTGGAATCGCGGATCGAAGTACTGCGCGCGTTCGTGGCCGCAAGTCCGGAGCAGGCGGATGCGTTGGACCTGCGCAACCGCGTCTTCTCGCTGTCCAATTCGCAGAAGGCAAACGCGGGCCGGCGTGCGGCGCTGAACAGCGCGTACGTCATGGCCCGCCGCGCAGCCGCGGAGCGCGCGTTCCGCGACTCGCTCGCGGCGAGGCCCGCGCTGTCTGCGCGCTACGGCTCGGTGATCGACGAGATCGCGAGCATCGCGCAGCGGAAGACGGCGCTGGGCGCGCAGTACGCGGCGTATGCGCAGCTCGGCTCGGAGGCGTACGAGTCGGCGCTGATCCGGCGCGCGCTGTTTGCCCTGCAGTGGCAGGAAGCGCGTGCAGCGGGTGCGTCGGCCGACACGCTCGCGGTGTACGCGCGCCGTGTAGCTGCGGTGCAAGACTTCCCTGCCGCGCTCGAACGCGAGCTGCTCGCAGCACGGCTGCGCGACTTCCAGGAGCACCTGCCGGAGCAGCACGCGGTGCTGATCGCGGGAGACCCCGCCGACGTCGCTGCCTCGCTGCTCGCGCAGTCGGCACTGGCGGACAGCGCGCGTGCCGCGCAGGCCCTCAGCAGCGGTACGCTGAGCGCGGACGATCCTGCGCTGCGCATCGCAGCCGCGGTGCTGCCGGACTACATCGCGTTCCAGCGCGAGCTGCAGCAGCTCGGCGCCCGCGAGGCGGAGCTGAACGCAGATCTGGGGCGTGCCCGCTTCGAGGTGTACGGCACGAGTGTGCCACCCGATGCCACGTCGTCGCCGCGCATCACGGATGGTGTGGTGCTGCCCTACGAGTACAACGGCACGGTCGCGCCGGTACACACGACGTTCTACGGCATGTACGACCTGTACCACGCGTTCGGCGAGGGTACCGAATGGGACCTGCCGGACCGCTGGGTCCCGCGTCCTGCGGAGCTGGACCTCGAGACGCCGCTCAACTTCATCTCGACCGCGGACACGTACGGCGGCAACTCCGGCTCACCGGCCGTCACGAAGGACCTCGCCGTCGTGGGGCTGAACTTCGATCGCAACATCGAAGGACTGGTCCGCGACTTCATCTACCTGCCCGAACGCGGCCGCAACGTCATGGTCGACGTGCGCGCGATCATGGAGGCGCTGGGGGAGGTCTATCGGCTGGACAGGATTGTGCGTGAGCTGAGGACTGGGGAGCTGGCCAGATAAAACCGAGTCTGGAGTCTGGAGTCTGGAGTCTGGTTTACAACTCGTTCCAGACTCCAGTCTCCAGACTCTCGACTCCAGTCTCCTGTATCAGACTTCCTGCGCGCGTCCGCCTTCCGCGTGGACGTTCTTCATCATCCGTCGGATCGGTATCACGAGCAGTCCGAGGATGATGGTCGCGATGAAGAGCGAGAGCGAGGTCCGGTCGAAGAGCGAGGGCATCTGCTCGAGCTTCTCCGGGTCGACGTGTCCGCCGACGAGTCCGCCGATGAGGTTGCCGAGGGCGGATGCGGTGAACCAGATCCCCATCATCTGACCGACGTACTTCCGGGGCGACAGCTTGGTCATCGAGGACAGGCCGACCGGGCTGAGGGACAGCTCGCCGACCGTCTGGAAGAAGTAGCTCCCGACCAGCCACCAGGGCGAAACGAGCATCGTGCCGCCGCTGCTCACCACGGCGCGCGCGGCGAAGCTCATGATGACGAAGCCGACGCCGGCCATGGCGAGGCCGAAGGCGAATTTCGCGGGGCTGGACGGGTTGAATCCGCGCTTGCCCATGCCGGTCCATACGGCCGCGAAGACGGGCGCGAGCACGATGATGAAGAACGCGTTGACCGACTGGAACCAGGTCGCGGGGATCTCGAAGCTGCCGACCATGCGGTCGGTGAAGTCGTGCGCGAACAGGTTGAGCGACGTGGGCGCCTGCTCGAACGCGGACCAGAAGACCATCGCGAACAGGAACAGTACCATGATGACGAGCACGCGCTTGATCTCGTCGCCCGTCAGCCCGCCCGTGAAGAACACGGAGAGGAAGAAGATCCCCACGGCGGCGAGGGTGACCCAGACCATGTACTGGCCGATCACGGCCGCATCGATCGTGATCGTGCCGGTGGCAGCGAGGAAGAAGACCACAGCTATGAGCCCGAGCGCGACAGCGAGCACGAGCTTGACGGTGAGCTCCTGTCGCGCCTGCTTCGCCGGATCCGGATCCCGGGTCGGCTCCATGCCGATGCCGCGCAGTGTGGACTTGCGGAAGATGGAGAAGACGATCAGGCCGGCGAGCATGCCGACGCCGGCTGCGCCGAATCCGAAGTGCCAGCCGACCTGCTCGCCGAGGAAACCGGTGACGAGCTGGCCGAAGAAGGCGCCCAGGTTGATGCCCATGTAGAAGATCGAGAAGCCGGCGTCGCGGCGAGCGCCGCCCTCGGGGTAGAGGTCACCAACGATCGCGGAGATGTTCGGCTTCAGCAGGCCGGTCCCCATGACGATGAGGACGAGGCCCATGAAGAAGGTGACCTTGCCGCCCATGAAGGCGGACAGGCCGATCGAGATGTGACCGAGCGAGATGCAGGCCGCGCCGTACAGGATCGCGCGCTGCAGCCCGAGCAGCCGGTCGGCCACCCAGCCGCCCGGCAGCGAGGCCAGGTAGACGCAGAAGCCGTAGATGCCGACGATGGCCGAGGCCTGATCGCGCTCGAAGCCGAAGCCGCCATCGGCGAGCGCCGCGGCCATGAACAGGACGAGAAGCGGGCGCAACCCGTAGTACGAGAAGCGCTCCCACATCTCGGTGAAGAAGAGGGTGGCGAGGCCGCGCGGGTGACCGAACCAGGATTTTCCGCCTTGTCCGGTCCCGGGCGTCATCACACCGGTGCCCCCAGCCTCCGTCGCCTGATCTTCGACCATTCTAGACCCCTGTTGGTGTTGCGATCCCCAGCCCCACCCGGCCGGCCACGGCCCCGATGCTAGTACCGCCCCGCAGATTTCACCAGCACATCATGTTTCCAGCCGGGCCACGAGGGCCGGCAGTACCTCGCCCGCCGGGCCCACCAGCCGGACGGCCGTTACATCGTTCGCGGGCACCGGATTCACGACGATCACCGTCGCGCCGGCACTCGACGCGAGGGCCGGGAGTGCCGCGGCCGGATACACGAGACCGGATGTGCCCACGCTGAGAAAGACGTCGCAGGCGGATGCGGCGGCCACGGCGGTCTGGAGCGCCTCGGCCGGCAGCGGCTCGCCGAACCAGACGACGTCCGGCCGGAGCTGCGCGCCGCAGCGCGGGCAGGGCGGCGGCAGGCGGACGCCTTCGGGCCACGTGTCGAGCGTGACGCCTTCGGCCGTGCAGCGCGCCCGTGTGATATCGCCGTGCAGGGCCACGATGTTCCGGCTGCCCGCACGCCGGTGCAGTCCATCGACGTTCTGTGTGACCAGCGTGAACTCCGGTACGCGGGACTCGAGACGCACGAGCGCCTTGTGTGCGGGGTTGGGGTGCGCGGCCGCTACGAGCGAACGCCGCCACGCATACCAGCGCCACACCAGCTCCGGATCGCGCGCGAAGGCTTCCGGTGTCGCCAGATCCTCGGGCCGGTATCGCTCCCACAGCCCCGTCTGCGGCTGACGGAACGTGGGCAGTCCACTTTCCGCCGAAACGCCGGCGCCCGTGAATGCGACGACGCGCCGCGCGGCGCGCAGCGCTGCCGCCGCCTGCTCGAGCCCCGTCGCGTTCGCGGCGTCCAAGTGGCTACGGTTCGGAGCCCGGAATGAGCCGGAAGTCGTACTCCAGGCGGATGTCGTCGTTGACGCTCAGCACGCGCGCCACGCGCGGCTTCGTCATCTCGAACTCTTCGAAGGTGAACGAGGTGGTGGCGGTGCCGACGACCGCGCCGTCGACCACGCGCGCGCTGACCTGCCACACGACGGGACGCGTGACACCGCGGATCGTCAGATCGGTCAGCAACTCGAAGCTCGTTTCACCCGAGAACGGCCACGTGACACCGCGCAGTTCGCGCGGAACGAGCGTAGCCGCCGGATACTGCTCGGTCTCGAGTGTGCGGCGGCGGATGAAGTTGTCGCGCATCCGGGAGTCGGTCTCGAGGGAGGTGAGGTCGACAGTGAAGCTGGACTCTCCCGGAACGATCGCGCCCTTCGAGTCGAGCGCGATGGACCCCTCGACCGTCGTCGTCGTTCCGACCGCGTCGCTCGGGAATTCGACGCCGGCGAGCTGTTCACGCACGCGATAGCGCGCCTCGTTTCCTTCGGCGGCCGTGACGAACCGCACGGCGACATCGGGCGCGGCCTGCGCATGCGCGCCGGCTGGCACGAGAGCGATCAGGACGGCTGTCAGCTGAAGCGGATGAAACCGGACCTGCACGTGCGACCTCCTCGGATCGGGGTATGGGACAGGGACGCACGGACTCCGCCGCGCGTTGGCGCGTGGATGCGAGAATGATCCATGTCGGCCTGGAAAAGCTGGAAGGTGCCCTGCTCCGGATGCGACGGGCTCAGCCGCGCGCGCGGTCCATCACCAGTTCGCTGGCAGCTTCGGAGTCGAGTGGGCGAGAGAAGAGGAATCCCTGGGCGTAGCGGGTGCCGAGGGAGCGCAGTTCCTGGAGCTGCTCGAGCGTTTCCACCCCTTCGGCCACCGCCTCGACCGAGAGGCTCTTTCCGAGCGCGACAATGGCCTGCACGACACCGCGATTCTCGGCGTTGGCGTTCACATCGTTGATGAAGGAGCGGTCGATCTTCAGCATCGAGATCGGGAACCGCTGCAGTCGCGCGAGGGACGAGAAGCCGGTACCGAAGTCATCGATGCAGATCTGCACGCCGCGCGAGCGGAGCTGCTCGAGCACGGACGCGGACACGTCCGGGTTCTGCATCACGACGTTCTCGGTCATCTCGAGGCGCAGCCGGTGCGCATCGAGGCCTGTCTCCCCGAGGATCTCGTCGAGGCGCCGCACCAGATCGGGATCGCGGAACTGCCGGTCGGACAGGTTGACGCCCACGTACAGCTGGATGCCGGTGTCACGGAAGTGCTGCTCCCACGACCGCATCTGACGGCATGCGGACGCGAGCACGTAGTAGCCGATGTCCACCATCAGGCCGGTCTGGTCGGCCGCGGCCATCCATTCGCGCGGCAGCAGGATCCCGCGCTGCGGATGGTTCCAGCGAACCAGCGCCTCGAAGCCGGTGATCGCGCCGCCGTCGATCGAGATGACCGGCTGGTAGTGCACGACGAACTGGCCCTGCTGCACCGCGCGGCGCAGATCCGACTCGAGCTGGATCTGTGACAGCGCGCGCGAATGCATCTCGGTATCGAAGATCTCGTAGCGACCGCGCCCGCTCGACTTCGCGCGATACATCGCCGTATCGGCGTCGTGCAGCACCTCATCACCCGACTCGTAACCGCTCACGCTCAGCGTGATGCCGATGCTCGCCGAGCAGACCACTTCGCGCCGGCCGATCTGAAACGGCAGCGATAGCTCGTGGAGAATGCGGTCCGCGACGCGGGTCGCATCGCTCACGTCGTTGATGGCATCCAGCAGGATGGCGAACTCGTCACCGCCGAAGCGCGCCACGCTGTCCTCCTGCCGGACGCACATCTCGAGGCGGCGCGCGACCGCCTGCAGCAGTTCGTCGCCGGCGCGGTGGCCGAGTGTGTCGTTCACCAGCTTGAATCGGTCGAGGTCGACGAACAACACGGCGAAACGGTAGCCCGGGCGGCGGTTGGCCACGAGCAGCGCGCGCTCCAGGCGGTCCATGAACAGCGCGCGGTTCGGCAGGTTGGTGAGCGCGTCGTGGAACGCGTTGTGGAGCAGCTCTTCCTTCGTGCGCTTCTCGATCGTGACGTCGCGGATCACGCCGTGGTAGCCGACCGGCTCGCCCGCGTCGTCGCGCGTGCTGCCGATGCTCAGCTCGCAGTCGAGGAGCGAACCTTCGCGGGTGCGGATCTGGACGGCCATGTCCACGATCTGCCCCTGCGCCATCAGCTCGCTGTCGATGCGAGCGCGGTCCTCGTCATCGACGATCAGGTCCTGAAGCCGGAGCTCGCAGATTTCCGTCGCATCGCAACCGAGCAGCGCGAGCGCTGCGCCGTTGCACTCCACGAGGAAGCCCTGCCGGTCCGTAAAGAAGATCGCGTCGGTCGACGCCTCGAACAGGCGCCGGTAGCGCGCTTCCTCCGCCTCGGCGATCTCGCGCTCCAGCGCCCCGGGCTGGGGCGTTGGGGCAACAGGCTCGGGAACCTCGACGAGTGCGGATTCGACCGCTTCCTCTTCCTCGCCCAGATCCAGCCAGGGCAGCTCCTCTTCCGAGGGCTCGACCGGAAGCCACTCGACGGCCGACTCCGGTGACGGTGGGGAAGCCGTCGCTGGAGGGGGGATTTCGGTCGCCGGTGGCTCCGGTTCGAGCGTGGGGATGGAGCGAGGCACGCGTCGCAACTCCTGAGCGGCGGTGCCCGCCAGACCCGCGAGGAATGCGACCTCCCGCTCGGCCCACGTGCGCGGGCGCCTATCGAGCGCAGCGAATACGCCGACTACAACGCCGTCCTCCAGCACGATGGGAACGCCGCAGTATGCGGCGCGCTCCCAGCCGGCCGAGAGTCGCATGTCGCGGGTGAGTGCATGCTGCCGTACGTCCTGCACCGTGAACGCCGCGGTCGATGCCAGGGCGTGCCGGAGCATGGCGTGCGGAAGGGCGACGCGCGGACGCGTCGCCCACGGCTCGGGGAGGCCGTAACCACTCTTCACGAACAGCCGCGCGTCATCGATCAACGCGAGTACTGCGGCGGAGCATCGCAGTGTGGACGCCGTGAGGCGAGTGAGCCTGTCGAAGCGCTCCTCTGCCCCCGCGCGCAACACACGGGCTACGAGCTCCTGCGTGCCCGCAGGGCCGTCGCTGAAATCCGTCGTCGGATCAGGCATTCTCTCCGGATGTCGTCGCCGATCGCCGGGGCGCCGGGACGGACGCTTCCGGTGGCGATTAGGTGCGGAACCCGGCCGCCGGCGCGCTACGCGCGCTCTGACCCGTCCTCGATTTCTCGTGGAGACCGGCAGAATGTCGGCCGGGCCCCGCACCTCGTCAACGTAGGGCGGCAAGCGGCACGCCGCCCGCCAGGGCCGGCCTCGCCTCGCGTATCATGCTGTCGGTCTTGAAGATATCGCCCCAGATGGGTAAAATGGGAGTGGCGCTCCCCCTACACCCGTCGCGCTGGCGCGGCGCGAGACCGGCACGCATTCTGACGTGAAGTGCCCGATCCGCGCCCCCGGATTCCGTCCCCGCAGAACCAGGAGCCGAAGGTTTGGAACTGACGAGGCGTACGCGCATGGCCGCGATTCCGGCCACTCTACTGGCCTTGGCCGCGAGCCTTACGCCCGGCCGGGCGGCGGCGCAGGCCGTGGAACCGACGGCGGCCTTCGCCATGTCGCGCCCGGACACGGTGCGGCCGGGCGCGTCGCTGATTCCCTACGATGCGCCGTTCGCGGAGGAGCAGCTCCAGTATCCGCGTGTGAAGACGGCGCGCATGAACACGCGCTTCGGCATCAAGAAGCTGTTCCGCGAGCGCGGCCTGAGTTATCCGGCGGCCGAGATCTTTCTGCGGGTGTTCAAGCGCGAGCGGCAGCTCGAGCTGTGGGTGCGCCCGATGGCGTCCGACACGTTCGCACTGCTGCGCACCTATCCGATCTGCGCGCTGGCCGGCGTATTCGGACCGAAGACGCGGCAGGGTGACTGGCAGACGCCCGAAGGATTCTACGAGATCGATCACTTCAATCCGTGGAGCCAGTATCACCTCTCGCTCCACATGAACTATCCGAATCGCGCCGACCGTATGCGCTCCACCGGCGCGCCCCTCGGTGGGCAGATCTTCATCCACGGCGGCTGCCAGACCGAAGGCTGCATTGCGGTCACGGATGAAGCGATCGAAGAGTTGTACTGGATCTCGGTCGAGGCGCGCGCTGCAGGACAGCCGCGCATTCCCGTGCACATCTTCCCGGTCCGGCTGACGGACGAGGAGATGACACGGCTGGGCTCGTTCTTCGAGGCGCAGCCCGAGCTTCACCGGTTCTGGAGCAACCTCAAGCCCGGCTTCGATCACTTCGAGGCGACGCGCACACTGCCGCGCATTGCGGTCGATGGCCGCGGCCGGTACGTGATCGGAGGGAGGACGGGAATGCCGGGTGACGCACGGGTTCTCGGTGAGCCCATCGCGAACCCGGAGCCGAAGGCGGAGACCCGGACGGAACGGCGCGAGCCCGAGCCGAAGCGCGAGGCTCCGGCGCCGCGCGGTCCGCAGGTCGTCGGCACGCCGCTCGACCCAGAAACGCTCGAGCCGATCGCGGAGAAGTCGGAACCCGAGGCGGAGGTCGCGGCAGAAACGACGTCCGCGACGAGGCTTCCCGACAACGGTCCCGGCAGGGAGCTCGCCGCGCGCATCGCTGCTCCGCCGCCGCGGACTCCCACGCCCGCGCAGACGCTCGCACCCACGCCGGCACGACAGGGCCCGCCACGGCTGGCGGCGGCTCACGCCGCGCGCCTTGCGGCTGCGGCGAAGCCGGCGCCCGCCCCGGCGGGCCCGGACGTGAAGGGTCAGCCCGGCAACTAACGGCGGCGCCGCACCACGGCTGCGAGTCCGACGAGCAGCAGCGCACCCACCGGCAGTGACGCATCCGCCCAGTCGCGGCGCGCGCCGCCCTCGAGTGACGCGATACGCACGGCCTCACGCAGCGCACCCTCGATGTCATCGGCCGTAACTGCTCGCGGCACCGTCCAACCATCCCGCGAGCGATAGGACGGCACATCGACGCGAGCCACCTGTCCGCGACCGTCGAGCGCGACCAGCGCCGTCGCCGTGTCATCCTCACCCTGCGTCAGCGTCACCACGACGACCCACGCGCCCGCGGCATCCGGCCGGGACCGGATCGCGAACACGCCCGGCTCCGGCGTGGGCCGCACGTCGAGGTCGACCGAGACGCGCTTCCCATCCACCAGCCCCTCCGCACGCGCCGTCACGGGAAACGCGATCGCCGTGCTGTGGTGATAGGCCCGAACGACCATGAGTGCATCGCGCGTCGATGCGTGGTGCGGATTCGCCGGGATCTCGATCGAGATCCAGGGCGGCCCCGCATGGGCCGCGGCCGCGCTCGCGACCGTGAGCAGTGCGGCAACCGCAGCGGAACGAACGGCTCTGGCGCGCATCGGAATCCTCCTGTTGGCGAGGGTCGAGGGTCGGGTTTCGACCTCCAGTTCTGGGATGCCGGCCGCCCTGCCCCGGTTTGAACGAACTGCGTGAAGCGCGCAACCTTTTCCGACTCGGCTGCCCCCATGCCGCGGCGTTACGCGCCCGCACACGTGGCACGCCCGGTGCACGCGTGTGAGGCATGAGCGTGGAGGTCTATCGGATCGACCCGAGCCGCGAGACGCGGGAAGACGTGCCGGCCCTCGTCCGTGCACTCGCCGAAGGCGCGGCGCCCGCGGACGTGCTCCATCGCATCGCGGTGTCGGTTCGCTCCCTCGCCGCCGGCACAGTGGTACGCATCGAACACCTCGACGAAGTGGGCGAGGCGTGCGTGATCGCGATGGCCGGCGACCCGGAATCGGTGAACGCCGAATCGGAGCGCGTGACGTTCGGTCTGGGCGGCGGACCCGAGCGTCTCGGCACACTCGTGCTGGTCCGGCCGCGCTCCGCGCCGCGCGTGCTGGGCGAGGATGTGACGCGGCTGGGCGAGTACGTGGCGCTGGCGAGCGTGGCAGTGCGGCAGCTTCGGCTGGCCGAACAGCTCTTGCGCGCTTCCGGCGAGTACCAGCAGTCGGTCGAGCAGAAGTTCCGCCTCGTCAGCGGCATTGGTGAGGAGCTGCGCTCCCGCCTTGGTGCGGCCGCCGAATTCGTGCAGCTGCTCGAGCTCGAGTCACCGATCGATGAACGGCAGCGTCACTACATCGAGCGCAGCCGCAGCAGCATCGATTCGGCACTGCACCTGATGAGCGAACTCGTGGGCCTCGCGCGCGCCGAGAGCGGCCGCATCGCACTCGAGTTCGTCACCATCGACATCGCGTCCGTGGTGCGCGGCATGGTGCACGACTATCAGCGCGCGCGCCCGGCAGGACCGTCGTTCCAGGTATCGTTCGAGCCGCTCCCGAGCGTCGAAACCGACCTCGACTCGGTCCGCCACATCCTCGACAATCTTCTGGGGAACGCGGTCCGCTATACGCCGCCCGACGGTGTGATCCGCATCGGTGCGGAGGTTCGCCCCGGCCGGCGGCGCGCCGATCCGACCAAGTGGATCTGCATCGCCATCGCCGATGACGGGCCCGGGATTGCCGATGCCGAGAACATCTTCGAGGAAGTCCACCGCGTGGAACGACGCGGTCCCCGGCCGGGATTCCGCCTCGCGATCAGCCGGCGCGTCGCGCGCCTGCTCGGCGGAGACCTCACGGTGGAATCGAATCCGGGGCTCGGTACCACCTTCACGCTCTGGCTGCCCGAGCGGCCGCGGTAGGTCAGCGGCGCAGGATCAGCGCGCCTCGGAAGCTCTGCACCTCGATCTCCGCCGTCCCCTCTTCCCCCACGCCGAACACGAGCTCGCGTCCGCTCTCGCGCGTGCCCGACTTGTGGAACGCGAGGCCGAGCCGGTCGTCGAACTTCCCCTCGAACGTGCGGAAGGTGAAGAACGCCGCCGCACCCTCGGGGATCACGAACTCGATGGGTGCGGAGTGCGTCGTGAAGGTCAGCTTCGCCCGTGCCATGAACGGCCCGCGATGCATGAGCCGCCCTTCAATCGACTCGAAGCGACCCATCTGGATGCTGCCGCCGTCGATGTCGATGGTTCCGGTGACGGTGGTTACGTCGGCCTGATCTACGGCACCACGCAGCGCGATTCCGCCCATGGCGGTGCGCAACGTCACGCGCTGCGCGTCCACCGATGCGGCGATGCTGCCGCCCATCGTCTCCGCCGAAAGCGTTCCCGGGCGACCCGTCACCTGGATGCCGCCCGTGACCGAGATCAGCTCGAGCCCGCCCGTGATTCCACCCACGCCGATGTCCGCCGATCCGGTCTTCACCCAGACGTCCGCGCGCGCGGGCACGCGTACCTCGATGTCGGCGCGCTGCCGCTTCTTCGGGTCCCACACGCCGACCTTCGCACCGCCCTCGCCTACGTAGACTTCCAGCGAGTCGCCCGTGCCGGTGACCGCGATGGAATCGTGGGCCCAGCCGAGCACGCGCACCGTGCCTTCCATGATCGAGATGCGCACCACGTTACCGTCGAACGGCGCACGCTCGTCGATGCGCTGGGCGGCCGCGGAACCACCGAGTCCGAGCAGGCTGAAGACGACGAGAACCGTGCGCATCACGATTCGGCATCCAGCGCGGCGGCGCCGCGCAGCAGCGCGAGCTTGCGCTCGTACGTTGCGACCAGCACCGGCTCGAGCGCGGGGTTCTCCGGCTGCTCGCGCAGCGCCGCCCGCGTTTCCGCGAGTGCGGCGTCGATGACGGTCAGGCTCTCGCCGAGAAGGGCCAGCGCCTGGGGCGGCAGCTCGGAGCGCTTCTCCCGCAGCAGCGTTTCAAGCTCGCGGATCGCCGCAGCATAGCGGGCCTCGATGGCCGCGGCCGGATCGCCGGCCACCGTCTCGGCGGCAGGGCGTACGAGGCGCGCGGTGATGATGGACGACAGTGCAACGAGCAGCAGCGCAGCCGCGGCCAGCGGTGCACGCAGCGAACGCAAGGAACGATCGAACCAGCGTGCGTGCGCCACCGTGGACGTCTCGTCCAGTGCTGCCGCGATGCCGGGACGCAGATCGACGTCCGGTTCGATCGAGCGCGGCAGAGAATGCAGATCCGCGAGCAGCGAACGGAGCGCCACGACCTCGGCGCTGCACGCGTCGCATGTTTCGATGTGTGCGACCACACGCGCAGACTCGGAGGGATCGAGGACGCCGTCGACCCAGTCCTGGAGTTCGGTCTCGTTCGGATGATTCATCGGTCCAGCCTCTCCCGCAGCAGCCGGCGCGCCCGGTGCAGCTGCGCCTTCACCGTACCCACCGCGATGCCGAGCATGTCGGCGATCTCCTGCTGAGGGTATCCCTCGACATCGTGGAGCACGAGCACCGCGCGCGCGCCTTTCGGCAGTTTCGCGATCGCGGCCTCGAGGTCCATGCGCACATCATCCGCGGGCGCGTCGCGGCCCCGCTCGAACACGCCGGGGTCCTCGACCTCGAAGACGCGCGCGCGCCGTCGGGACTCGGAGCGGCCATCCATCAGCACGACATTGACCGCGAGCCGGTGCAGCCACGAGCCGAACGCGGCGTCACCGCGGAATCCGGAGATCCGTTGCCACGCGCGCACGAACGCGTCCTGCGTCAGCCGCTCGGCCGCTTCCCGGTCCCCCGACATGCGCAGGCAGAGGGCGTACACGCGCCCGACGTGGCGCGCGTAGAGCGCGTCGAACGCGTCACGGTCGCCCGCGCGCGCCCGCTCCACCAGATCGTCGGCGGCCGTCACGATCTCCACAGCCATGGGATGCCGGCCGGCCCTCCCGGGTTTGAACGCGCCTACAGCGGCAGGCGCAGCCGCGCCACGCAGCCCGGCCCGTCCGACGCGTTCTCCAGCGTCAGCGTGCCGCGGTGCGCTTCCGTGATCTGACGACAGAGCGTGAGGCCGATGCCCGATCCGTTCGGCTTCGTGGTGTAGAACGGCACGAAGAGGTTGGTGGCGTCGCCGATGCCGGGGCCTTCATCCCGGATCCACACGGCGACCTCGCCGTCCTGACGCGCCCACCCGACTTCGACCCGCTCGCGCTCCGCTTCGAGTGATGCGTCCACCGCGTTGCGCACGAGGTTGATCAGGAGCTGATCGAGCTGGTCACCATCCGCACGGATGGCCACGTCCGGGCCTGCGTTCACCGTGACCGGCATGCGCGTCTCGAGCTGCACCACCCGCCGGATCCACGTGCCGACATCGACGGGCGCGAGTCGCGGCGCGGGCAGGCGAGCGAGCCGTGCGTACTGCTGCATGAAGCGCGAAAGCGCGTCCGAGCGGCCCGCGATGATGGAGAGGCCGCGCTCGAGATCTTCATCCGCATCGTGCGGCCGCGGATCGCGGCCGATGAGGGTGAGCAGGCTGCCCGCAATGGACTTGATGGGCGCGAGCGAGTTGTTGATCTCGTGCGAGAGCACGCGGATCAGCCGCTGCCACGCGAGCAGCTCCTCTTCGCGCAGCGTACGGCTCAGGTCGGAGAGCACGAGCAGCTGGTGCGGCAGCCCGCCCTGCCGGAACGTCGAGCGTCGCACCTCCCAGCGCCCGTGACCGCCGGGGAAGGTGGCGTCCAGGATGCGTCGCTCACCCATCTGCATGCACGCGCCGAGGCCGACCTGCTCCGCGGTGCGACCGCGCAGTCGTTCGGCGGGCTGCTGGAGCAGCTGCTCGCCCGCGTGGTTGACGACGCGCAGTCGCAGCTCGTCATCGAACGCGAACACGGCGACGTCGATCTCGTCCATCACCGTGCGCAGCAGTGCGGTGGCCTCGAGTGCACCCAGCCGCTGTTCGCGCAGCGTCTGGCCGAGTGCGTTCACCTCCATCATGGCGAGGCCGAGCGCATCCTCGGTGTTCGCGCCGCGCGAGCGGATCGAGTAGTCGCCCTCGAGGAGTGCGGAGAGGAGATTCGAGAGCGTCTGGATCGGTCGGACGACGCGTTCGCGCAGGGTGAACGCGAGGCCGAGCCAGATGCCGCCGATCAGTAGTGTGAAAGTCCAGATTACCTTGGCGGAGTATCCCTGCGTCCAGAGGAGGAAGAGTGCGACGAGTGCGCCGGGCGCGCCTGCACCGAGCGCGTACAGCAGCACGCGCGTCTCGAACGGCAGCCGCGGCGCGCGCGGGCGCCGCATCTCAGGGCGATAGTCCATACTGCTGGAGCCGGCGATAGAGCGCGCTGCGCGACAGACCGAGCGCCTCCGCTGCACGGCTCACGTTGCCGCCGTGGCGGCCGAGCGCCTTCTGGATCAGATACTTCTCCGCATCTTCCAGCGTCATTTCCTCGAGGCGTGCCGCACCGTCGGGCCGGCCGCGCAGCCCGAGATCGTCCGCGCGCACCTGCGGCCCCTGCGCCATCAGGATGGCGCGCTCCATCACGTGCTCGACCTCACGCACGTTGCCCGGCCACGAGTACTCGACGAGCGCGGCCAGCGCTTCGCGATCGAAGCCGGCGAGCTGCTTGCCGTACTTCTTCGCGCTCCTGCGCAGGAAGTGCATGGCCAGCGGCGGAATGTCCTCCGGCCGCTCGCGCAGCGCGGGGAGATGGATCTCCACCGTGTTCAGGCGATAGAGCAGGTCCTCGCGGAACCGGCCCTCGGCGACTTCCGTGCCGATGTCGACGTTCGTGGCGGAGACCACGCGCACGTCCACGCGCCGCGTCTTGGACGATCCCACACGCTGGAACTCACCCGTCTGCAGCACGCGCAGGAGCTTCGCCTGCTGCTTGCCCGGCATGTTGCCGATCTCGTCGAGGAACAGCGTGCCGCCATCCGCCAGCTCGAAGTAGCCGACGCGGTCCGTCTTCGCATCGGTGAACGCGCCCTTCACGTGGCCGAACAGCTCGCTCTCGAACACACCCTCCGAGATGCCGCCCGCATTCACGATGACCAGCGGCTTGCGCGCGCGCGGCGACGACGCGTGCAGCCAGCGCGCTACGATTTCCTTGCCGGTCCCATGCTCGCCCGTAATCAGCACGTTGGCATCCGACGGACCGACGCGCTCGAGCAGGCGGAGCACCGGCTGCATTGCGCGCGACTCCGCGATCAGCTCGGGCAGGCCATCCTTCCGGAGCAGGCGGTTCTCCGTCGCGAGCTTCTCGCTCACGCGCAGCACGCGGCCCAGCTCGATCTGCGTACGCAGCATCGACAGCAGCCGCGCATTGTCCCACGGCTTCTCGACGTAGTCGCGCGCGCCGCGCCTCATCGCCTCGACCGCGCCCTGGATCGAGCCCCACGCCGTCATCACCACGACCGGCAGCGACGAGTCCAGCTCCTGGAGGCGCGTCAGCAGCTCGAAGCCTTCGCTCCCCGACGTGGTGTCGCGCGTATAGTTCAGGTCGATCAGCAGCGCATCGAAGTCGCGCTCCTCCACCGCCTGCAGCACGCCCGCTGGCGATGTGGCCGTCTCCACCTCGTAGTCCTCCGCCTTCAGCAGGATGCGGAGCGCCTCGAGGACGTCGGGCTGGTCGTCGGCGATCAGTAGCTTTGCTCGGCTCATTCGGTTGCGTACGAGAGGTCGCAGTCGAGGCGACAGGGGTTCCTCAAGATCAGGGGTCTGGTGTCTGGGGTCTAGTGTCTGGAGTCTGGTTTACGCCGGGTGCCGTAAACCAGATCCCAGACCCCAGACACCAGACTCATTCGGCGCGGAGCGCCGAGACCGGATCCATCCTCGCCGCACGCAGGGCGGGCACGAGTGCGGCGGCGAGACCGACGAGGGCAAGGATGCCGATGACGGCGGCGTAGGTCACCGGGTCGCCGGGGCTGAGCTGATAGAGGAGCGACTCGAGCTGCGGCGCGAGCAGAGCTGCGGCGGTGAGGCCGATGGCGATGCCGAGCCCGGCGAGAGTCATGGCGCCGCGCACGACCATGCCGATGACGGTGCCCGCGCGTGCACCCAGGGCCATGCGCACGCCGATCTCCTGCGTGCGGCTGGATACGCTATACGCCGTGACGCCGTAGATCCCGATGGCCGCGAGCGTGAGTGCGAGTGCGGCGAACACGCCGAACAGCAGGGTCTGCAGCTTCGGCTGCGAGAGCGATGCGGATACCATCGCCTCGAGCGTGCCAACGTTGGATACCGGCAGCTGCGGATCGAGTTCGGCCACGGCGGCTCGCAGTGCCGGCGCTGCGAGCAGCGGGTCGCCGGTCGTGCGCACCACGACGTTCGTCGCGCGTGCGGGAGCCAGCGCGGCGGGCAGGAAGATCTCGTTCACCGGCGCTTCGTCGAGGCCGCGCTGGTGCACGTCGGCGACGATGCCGACGACCGTCCACCACGGACCCTCGTCATTCGGGCGCAGCCGCTTCCCGATCGGATTCTCCGACGGCCAGTAGCGGTTCGCGAGCGTTTGATTGACGACCACGACGGGCGGCGCATCCGCATCATCCGTCGCCTCGATCGCGCGGCCCCTGAGGAGCCGCATTCCGACCGCTTCGAAGTAGCCCGGCGTCACCTGTCGGTACCACGCCGTCGGCGCCTCGCCCGGTCGCGGCGGCGGCGCGCCATCGATCATGAACGAGATGTCCTGGTCGCCGCCCGGACCCATGGGAAGGATCGGACTCGTACCGGCTGCCGATACGTCGGGCTGCGCCGCGATGCGCGCCAGCAGATCGTCATAGAACTGCTGGACCGACGCGGGCTGTTCGTAGCGCGCGGAAGGCAGCGAAAGCGCGGCGACCAGCGCGCCGTCCGGCCGGAATCCCGGATCCACTGCCTGAAGCCGCTCGAAGCTGCGCAGCATCAGGCCGGCGCCGGCAAGCAGCACCAGTGCGATTGCGAACTCCGCTACGATGAGTGCGGGCCGCAGTCGCTGCCGTGCCGTGACGCTGCGCGTACCGCCCTCCTTCAGCGTGGACGCGAGGTCGCCGCGCGTGGCATGCAGCGCGGGCAGCAGCCCGAAAGCGATGCCGGTGACGAGGGTCAGTGCGGCCGCGAACGCGAGCACGACGCCGTCCACGTCGACTTCGGCGAGTCGCGGCGACGGCGGGCTGATGGCGCGCAACAGATCCACGCCCCAGAGCGCGATGAAGAGGCCGAGCACGCCGCCGGCCGCTGCGATCACGAGCGCTTCCGTGAGAAACTGTCGCACGAGACTGGAACGCCCCGCACCGAGCGCCGCGCGGATCGCGACCTCGCGCTGCCGGCCCGCGCCGCGCGCGAGCAGCAGGTTCGCCACGTTCACGCACGCGATGAGCAGCACGAAGCCGACCGCACCCAGCAGCACGAGCAGCGCGGTGCGTACAGGCTGCGCGAGCTGGTCGCGCAGTCCGACCACACTCCAGCTCACGCCCTCCTTCTCGGGATACTCCGATGCCACACGATTCCCGATCGCGGCCACCTCCGCCGCGGCGCGTTCGACCGGAACGTCACCGTTCACGCGGCCGAGTATGCGCATCACGTAGCAGGCCCGGCCGCAGTTGGCCGGATCGATGCGCAGCGGCCGCCACAACTCGGCATTGCCGATGAACGGTGGGACGAAGTCGCGCGGCATGATGCCGATGATCGTGTGCGGCTCGTCGTTCAGCAGGATGGTGCGGCCGATCGCGCCCGGATCGGCGCCGAAACGGCGCCGCCACAGTCCGTCGGAGATGACGATGACACGGTCGCCACGGGCCGCGTTCTCCTCGGGCGCGAAGCCGCGCCCCAGCACCGGCCGCACGCCGACGACATCGAAGAACACGCTCGACACCGACACGCCGGTCAGCCGCTCCGGTTCACCGGACCCGGTCAGCGTCGGCGCCCAGTTCATGATGATGCTCGACGTCAGCGAGCCGGCCGCCTCGAGGTCCTCGAAGTCGGGCGGCGTGAACCACTCCTGCGCCGGCCCGCCCGTCCGCGTGTGGTCCTGCCACACCATCACCAGCTTCTCGGAGTCCGGGTACGGCAGCGGCTCGAATACGAGTCCGCGTGCGAAGCTGAAGATCGCCGTGTTCGCCCCGATTCCCAGTGCAAGCGTGATCAGGACGGTGAGCGCGAACGCGGGTGCGCGGAAGAGCGTTCGTATCGCGAAGCGGATCTGGTTCATGAAATCCTCGACTCTGGGGTCTGGAGTCCGGAGACTGGAGTTTGGTTTGAACCCTTCGATCCGGGGGTGAACCAGGACCTCAGACACCAGACGCCAGACCCCAGACTCATTCCGCGCGCAGCGCGGACATCGGGTCCACCCGTGCCGCTCGCCTTGCGGGAATCCAGCTCGCCGCCATCGCAACCGTGGTAAGTACGAGTGCGCCGACGACGTAGGCAGCGGGATGCGTGGGCCGTACCTCGTACAGCAGTCCCTGCATGACGCGTGTGAGTGCGAGCGCCGCGAGCAGGCCGGCGGCGAGACCGATGATCGTCACGCGCAGGGAGCCGGCCACGACCATGCGTTCGACGCGCGACGCGTCGGCGCCGAGCGCCATGCGCACGCCGATCTCCGCGGTGCGGCGCGCGACCAGATAGGAGACCACGCCGTACAGTCCGAGGCCGGCGAGGAGGAGTGCGACGGCAGCAGAGATCGCGAGCAGCAGCATGGTGAAGCTCAGCCGGCTCATGGACCAGCCGAGCAGCTCTTCCATCGAGTAGACGTTGGCAAGCGGGATCGTCGCATCCACGTCCGCAATGGCCGCGCGCACCGCGGGCAGCAGCGCGTCCGTGCTGCCCACCGCATCGATCACGAGATTGAGCCGGTTCGCCGGCCAGAACGTCTCGGGCGTCGGTACGATCGGGTAGTAGATGGCCAGTGCGGGCGGTCCATCGAGTGACGAGCCGTACACATCTTCGACCACACCGACCACACGGTACCACGGTGGCTGTCCGCGTCCCGGGGCTACGCCCTTGCCGATCGGGTCCTGGCCGGGCCAGAAGCGCTCCGCGAACGCACGGCTCACGATGACGGCGCGGCGCTCGGGACTGTCGTTGTCGGCGTCGGTGAAGTCGCGGCCCGCGAGCAGCGGGATCCCCATCGTCTCGAAGTAACCCGGCGACGTCGGCACGAGCCCGGCACACGTCGTTTCCTCCGCCTGCTGCGCGACCTCCGGATCCTCGAAGCCCTGGACCCAGCAGCCGAAGCCGCCGGCGAACGGGAGGTCTCCCGTGAATCCGGCCGCGCGCACACCGGGCAGCGCGCGCACACGCTCGAGCACGCCGTCATAGAAGCGCCACATCGATGCGTGGTCCTCGTAGCGCGCAAACGGCAGGTTCACCTGCATCGTGATCACGCCCTCGGGATCGATCCCCGGCTCCACCGCGCGCAGCCGACGGAAACTCTCCAGCAGCAGACCCGCTCCCACCAGCAGCACGAGTGCGAGCGCCACCTGCGTTGCGACGAGAACGCCGCGCACGCGCTGGCGCTCCCGGCCGACGGTCATCGAGCGACCGCCTTCCGCGAGTGTGGCGAGTTGCGGGCGTCCATGACGCAGCAGTGGCAGTGCGGCGAGCGCCGCTGCCACGGCAAAGGTCACGAGTGTGGTGAAGCCGATGACACTCGCGTCCACCGCGCCCGCGCCGATCTCGGGCAACGTCGGTGGCGCGAGGGCGAGGAGTGCATCGAGGCCCCACACCGCCAGCAGTACGGCGAGCGCACCCGCCGCGAATGCGATGACCAGGCTTTCGGCGAAGAGGTGGCGCGCGATGGCGGCGCGACCGGCACCGAGCGCCGCGCGCACTGCGAGCTCGCGACGTCGCCCTTCCGTGCGCACGAGAAACAGATTCGCGACGTTCGTGCACGCGATCAGCAGCACGAGGCCGACCGCGCCCAGGATCATCCACAGCCGGGTCGCCAGATCTCCCAGCACGTACGGCTTCAGCTCGTATGCAACCGTCCGGAATCCGAAGCGCTCCATGAATCCGGCCGAGTACGTCTGCGGGTATGCTTCGGGAAGTCGCGCAGTCAACCGATCCAGCTCCGCCTGCGCCTGCTCCAGTGTCGCACCCGGCGACAGCCGCGCGATCATCGAGTACACGTGGCTGTTCTCGAACGGACCCGCGGGGTCGAGCATCATCGAAACCCACAGATCGCGCGGCGAGATGAGGCCCCCGACGCCCGGTTCGCCCGGTAGGTCGACGCCGGGCTGCATGACGCCGATGACCGTGAACGGCTGCCCGTCGATCGACAGCGACGTGCCGAGAACGCCGCGGTCGCCACCGAACTGTCGCTGCCAGATGCCGTACGACAGGACCGCCACGGGCGCTGCGCCCGGCGTATCATCGGCATCCGACAGCACACGCCCGAGCGCGGCACGCCCACCGATCAGCCTCAGCGTGTTCGCTGTAACGACACCTACAGACGCGCGTTGCGGGCCGTCCGGTGTCATGACGTTCGCGTCTCCGCGCTGCCACACACCGATCTCCTCGAGCGTGCGCGCCTGCGAGAAGTGGAAGTACTCCGCCGTCGCAAGATCCCACTCCGTACCCTCGCCGACGCCCGGCACCAGCGACTTCAGCCTTACCAGCCGATCCGACTCGGGATACGGCAGCGGGTCCAGTACCATGCGCTCGAGCAGCGTGTAGATCGCGGTGCTGGCGCCGATCCCGATCGCGAGTGTCAGCACCGCTACCGCCGCGTACGCCGGCGAGCGGAGCAGTGCGCGTGTGGATTGCCGGAGCTCTGTCAGCATCGTTTACCGAGTTCGGTTTCTGGTTGTCTTGGATACGGCGTGAATGGAAACCGCGTGCCGCCGAGCTTCAGGGCGTAAGAAGGTATGAAATCGTGACTTGCGCCGGGTCGCCCGCGAGGAGGACGCCCGGATCCGAAACGCACCGTCCCACGATCGGACGGCTCAGTTCGTACCCAGGCTGAACTGAAGACCGACGGAGAAGACGATGCCGCTGAGTCGCAGGTCCCGCTTGATCCCGGGCGGCAGCGGTCCGCCGTCGCTCCACTCCACGCTCGGGAAGTGGCGAACCATGTACCCCACCTCGAGGAACATGGTGAGCATGCTGACGTCGAACGACTGGCCGACAACTGCCCCCAGCAGGAACGCTTCGGCGGATGCACTGAAGCTTTCCTCCGCAGTAGCTACCTGCAGCGCCTGCGTCTTCATGAAGCCGGTGCGCATGCCGAAATACGTACCGCTCGGTTCGTACGTGGCGTATACCGTCACGGCGGGCAGATCGCGGACGGAGCCGCGCAGCTCGAGCGACGGATCCGCCGCCTCGAAACCCATCGTCTGCCCGTAGCCCACACCCAACTCGAACGTCCACACCGTGTCGTAAGCCGGCGAGTACGACACGGGCCGCGGCTCGTACGTGTAGACCGTGTCCGCGCGCCCGTACGCGCGGCGCACTTCCATCGCGGTCCATTCGAGTTCGACCGAGTCCGATGGCGGCGGCGGCTGCACCGCGCTCCGCCTGCGTACGGCGCCGATCTCGAACAGCAGCTCCACGCCGTAACTCGCCAGGCCGTGCTCCGCCTCCTTCAGCAGATCCGGCTTCGGGAAGAGCACGCCGCTGCCCGCGTAGAAGCTCACGTCCGTCACGTTGCTCAACAGCGCTTCCACCGCACCGAACTGAGCCGACGCCGGCGACGCCGCACCGAGCGTCGCCGCCGCGATCATGATCACCCGTCGTCGCATGTTCATCGTCTCGGTACGATCGCGCCCAGGTTGACCCCGATCACGATCTCGTTCAGCTCGCTGTCGAGCCAGCGACGCAGCCGCGCCTCGAGGCCCACGCCGAGTACGTCACGCACGATCCAGCGGTACCCCACCGCGCCGCCAAGCCCGAACTCGCCATCGCCGCTGCTGCTGTCCAGCAGCGCGGCACCGAGCAATGCATACAGCGAGTTCTGCGTCGCGGACTCCGCGTAGAACTTGAAGTCGGCGCCCGCCCCCAGCGCCCAGCCGGTCTGGCCCGAGTCGCTGATCCGCTGGAAGTAGAGCTGCGGCTCCCAGGCGAATGACTGGCTCGGGAAGAACGTCACATAGAGCACGGGCGCTCCGACGAAGCCTGCGCCCGGAACCGACAGGAGCGTGGCCGAATCGTCTTCCGAGAACACCGTCATCCCCAGCCGCGTACCCAGCTCGAACGCCGGCGTCTCCTGCGCCGCCGCCGGTGCAGCCAACGCCAGAGCGGCGGCCATGATCCAGACCTTCTTCACTCCATCCTCCCTGTCGGAATCCGCCCCAACTTACGCGATCACGCGCGCCCGGGCAGTCCCCGCTTCGTGTGGAGCGTGCAGTGAGGTTTGCCCCAGCCGGCGTGTTCTTCGTTGGTGGGTACAGGTTGACCGCGCTCAACGCGGTGGGACCGACCCCAGCTCCGCGTCGCGCGCGGGTGGGGTAGACCCGACAGCGGATGGAGCTGTGAGATGCGCCCCACAGGCGACGCACTCCCACCGTGGGGTCAACCCGACTGCAGCCCGGAAGAGGAAGCCCCAACGAAACGACCGCCCCGCGAGAAGACCCGCGAAGCGGCCGTTTCACCAAGCCCGCATCAACAAAACCCGTCAGAAGTCGCCCGTCGTGGGTCGCCCGTCGTGCAGTCGCCCGTCCTGGGTCGCCCGCCGTCAGTCGCCCGCCTCACCCACCATGGATCTCGAACCCGCTCTCCTCCAGCTCGTGCGCCTGGACGGCGTCCTCATCGCGGACGATCTGGCCGTCGAAGAGGTGGATCGAGCGCTCGGCGTGGCGAGCGTAGCGCGGGTCGTGCGTGACCATGCAGATGGTCGCGCCATCCGCGTGCAGCTCCTTGAGCAGATCCATCACCGCCTCGCCGTTCTTCGAGTCGAGGTTTCCCGTCGGCTCGTCGGCGAGGAGGATGAGGGGGCGGCCGACGATGGCACGGGCCACTGCGACGCGCTGCTGCTGACCGCCGGAGAGCTGCGACGGATAGTGCTTCGTGCGGTGCGCCATGCCGACGCGCTCGAGCGCCTGCTGCACGCGCTCCTTGCGCTCGCTGGACGGCATGCCGCGGTACGTGAGCGGCAGCTCCACGTTCTCGTAGACCGTGAGGTCGCCGATCAGGTTGAACGCCTGGAAGATGAACCCGATCTCGCGGTTGCGTACGCGTGCGCGGTCGGATGCGGAGAGCTGCGCGACGTCCTTGCCGTCGAGCATGTACTCGCCTTCGCTCGGCGTATCGAGCAGGCCGAGCAGCGACAGCAGCGTGGTCTTGCCGCAGCCGGACGGGCCCGCGATCGAGATGTACTCGCCGCGCTGGATCGCGAGGTGGATCCCCGAGAGCGCGTGTGTCTCCACCTCGTCGGTGTAGAACACCTTGCTGACGCCCTTGAGGTGGATGAGGGGCTCCATCGCCTGGTCCATCGTCTGCTCCTTGGAGTCGGGGTTCACCGGGTTACCGAATGCGGACGCGGTCGTACTGGTCGTACTGCGACATGTCGGACAGGATCACGACGTCGCCTTCCTCGAGGCCCTGTACGACGACGATCTCGTTCACGGAACTCTCGCCGAAGCGAACCGTGACACGCACCGCCTCACGGCCGCCGGGCTCCAGCTTGAACAGCGTCGTAGTCGAGTTCGCGTTGCCGAACTGCGGCCGGCCCACGAACAGCACATCGTCGAGCCGGTTGATCTCGATGCGCGCATCGACCTGGAGGTCGGGGCGCGCGCCGGCCGGCAGGCTGTCGGGCAGCGCGATGTCGACGCCTACCGTGGCGTTCTGGGCCGCCGGGTCGATTCGCACTACGCGGCCGGTCACGATTCCGTTTCGCGTGTCGACGTGCGCGTTCTGACCGAGCACCACCTCGGCGGCCTGGGTCTCCGGAATCCGGACCTCGGCCTTGAGGCGGCCGGGCTGAACCACGCGCGCCAGCTCGAAGCCGGACTGCACGTACTGGCCGACCTCGAGGTCGAGCTGCTGGAGCACACCGCGCGTGCCCGCAACCACGTTCATCGACTCGAGCTGCGTCCGCTGGAACGCCACAATCTGCTCCAGCCGCTGGACGTCCAGCCGCTGTGCCTCGAGCTGCTCGTCGATCGTGCTCCGCGAGAGCTGGAGCCGCTCCTCCTCCAGCGCGAGCCGCGCCTTCAGTTCGTCGTACTGCTCCTGCGAGGCCTCGTAGTCCGAACGGGTGATTAGATCCTTCTCGTATAGCTCCTGGTTGTTTCGCCATGCCCGCTCGGCCGCCGCGAACTGGGTCCGCGTCTGTGCCACAACGCCTTCCTGCACGAGCTGGTTCGTCTGGAGCTGAACCGTGAGGTTCACGAGCTGGGTGCGCGCCTGCGTGAGCTGCCGCTCCGATTCCAGCAGCGCCAGCTCCACGTCCGGGTTCGTCAGCCGCAGGATCCGCGTGTCCGGCTCCACCGGTGCTCCCGGCATGAGGTATTTCTCCTCGACGCGGCCGGCCGTGATCGCCGGGATGATCCGGATCTGCTCGGGCACCAGCGTGCCGGGGCCCGTCACCTGCCGGACGAGCTGCCCGAACTGCACGGTATCCAGCCAGAGGCCCGCGCCGTCCACCGAGGGTGGTGCCGGCTTGAGCTGCGACAGGCCCAGCGTGATCACCACGGCGCCGAGGATGCCCGCGCCTATGTAGATCGGACCCTTCTTCCGCTTCTTGTTCTGTCTCGGCTTGTCCATCATGCCCCCTGTTGGAACCCCGCCCCGCCCCACCGCTCGCCGGGCTCGCGTCCGGCCCGGCTCACCCCCCGGGAACCGGTCCGGACGCTCACCCGGCGATCACCTCTCTACCAATCTCTGTGCCTCGCCATAATCATTGCGCCGCAACGTGTTACCCGCTTCGCCCGCATGCGCGCCGTCCGATATCGGACACACCCGGTCGCATCCCCGGGAACGCCAGACTCCAGACTCCAGACCCCAGACTCGAAGTTCACGGACGAAGCCGCCGGCCAACGGCCGCCTCGAGACCCGCGAGCGCCTCGTGAAACCCGTAAATCGCCGCAAGGTGCGCCTGGTCCGCGCGCACGCGGTTCTCCTGCGCCTGCGTGAGCTCGAGGATCGAACCGGCGCCCAGGCGGTATCGCTCCTGCGCCAGCTCGAGCTGCTCCGTTGCCGCGGCCACGTTCCGCTCCTCGAGCGCGACCGTCCGGTGCGCGGTCTGGAGCGCCATCAGCTGCGTGGCCACCTGGGTCCGCCGCGCCAACTCCTCAGCGCGCACGCGATGCTTCGCATCGTCGGCCGCCAGCCGCGCGTTCTGGACGTCCACTTCGCGCTGGAACCCGTTGAATATCGGCAGCGAAATGTCGACACCGAACGACGCCGGATTCGGATCGTAGTTGAATGGATAGGCGTCGTTCGACGAGAGGATCGCACGCTCCTGCGCGGGCGTGAGCGTGAAACGCGAACAGTCCTGCGGATAGCCGGGCAGCGGATTGCTCAGGCCGCTGGCTACCGTATTCCAGAACTGGCAGTTCTCCATCGCGTTCTGCGCGGAGCCGCGCGCCTGATCCAGCAGGTACTGCTCGTCACCGATCCTGCGCACGAAGCCCGACCAGCCGCCCGAGAAACGAAGCGTCGGCAGATACGACATCTTCGCGGCACGTGCAGCGGCGACGGTTGCATCCTCCGCCTTCTGCGCCGAAATCAGCTGCGGGTGTGACCGCAGCGCCGCATCCTGCAGCTCCGCGAGCGACCATGTCGGCTCGAACACCGCGAACTCGCTCGTCAGCTCGACTTCGCGATCGATGGGCTGGCCGATCTGCTGCATGAGCTGGAGCTTCGACGACGCGTACGTGTTCTCTGCCTGCACGAGCGCGACCTCCGCGCGCCCGCGCTCCACTTCCGCCTGCGTCACCTCGAGTCGCGTTGCCTCGCCCACCGCCATGCGCGCGTCCACAAGACGCTTCGATTCCTCCGCACTCTCCAGGGCGGCCTCGGCGAGCGCGACGTTGTCACGCGCACGAAGCACCGCCAGATACTGCGCCGTCACGTCGGTCGCGAGCTGGTACGCGGCCGCATCGATGCCGGCCTCCGTCGCTGCACGGTTCGCGCGCTGCTGCGCCATATTGAAGAACGTGGCGCCGCTGAGCGTGAGGCCCAGGCCGATCGAATAGTCCGAGAAATACGATGGCGGCGTGCGCCCGATGCCCACGTCCTCGCCGCTGAAAATGCCGAAGCGCGGCGTGCCGCTGGCCTGGTATGTCAGGCCGCTGGACACGTTCACGGACGGGAGGAGCGCGGCGTAGGCCGAACGCACCTGCCAGTCGGCCGCCACCTCATCGTTCGCCCGCACGCGGAAGTCCGGGTTGTATGCCCGCGCCAGCTCGATCGCCTCCTCGAGCGTTAGCGTGGCCGGCGCCTCCTGGGCCACCAGCAGCGCCGGGATCAGCGCCAGCAGGATCGCCAGCCCGAGGCGGATCAGCCGCCGACGCCAGGCCTCGCGATACGACATTCTCATGCTCCTGTGCATTTCCATGGCTTCGTTTGGTGAGCCCCTACGAGGAAAGGCGTGTGCCGGATTCGCCGGAACGACCGCACTCGTTGCGACGCTTGCACTTCCGGTCCATCGCTGCCTTCCGCGTTCGCGCCTCGATCCGCGTTTCCGGGAAGGGTCCATCTCGGAACCGGACGGTCCCGCTCTCGGGGTCGAGGGTCGGGGGTCGGGGAAAACCCCACGGCGGGTCGCCGTTTCCCGCATGGCGTGACGCTCGACCGCGAGCCATGATAAGCGCGGAGAATCGGGGGCGCGCACTCGACACTCGACCCTCGACCCCCGACACCCGACCCCGAAGAAACGCGATGAGCAAGCCGATACTCGTTCCCCTCGACGGCTCGGAGCTGGCCGAGCAGGCGCTCGAACTGGCCGTGCCCGTTGCGAAGCGTCTCGATGCACCACTCCATCTGGTGCGTGTTCCTCTCTGGCCACCGGACTCGCCGCTGACGGACGTGGCGGAGGTGCAGGGCTACCTGCAGAAGATGGCCGGCCGCGTTTCGGAAGAACTCGGGTCATCCGTGTCGACGGCGATCCTTCCCGAAAAGCCGAGTGCCGGCGATGGTTCATGGCCGGCGTCGGGAGGCTCCATTGCGGACCTCGTGCTCGACTACGCGACGCGCCAGGGCACCGAACTGGTGGCGATCGCGACGCACGGACGCGGCGGCCTCGCGCGCGCGTGGTTCGGCAGCGTCGCGGACGCGCTCGTGCGCCGGGCACGCATTCCACTCCTGGTCGTGCGTCCGGAGGAGGGTGATCACCCCGTTCGCGACATCCGCCACGTGCTGCTGCCGCTCGATGCCACCGCAACCGCTGCGCAGCCGGCCATCGCCCCGGCTGCGCGCATCGCGCGCGCGTTCGGCGCGCGTGTCACGCTGCTGCGCGTGATTCCGTGGCCGTATCAGGTCTACACGGCGTTCACGCCCGCGACGGTCGTGGCCGTAGGCGAGGACATCGAAGCGCTGCGGCGCAGTGCCAACGAAGCGCTGGAGAAGATCGCGGCCGGACTGCGCGGCGACCGATTGCAGGTGGACGTCGCCGTCACGGAGCACGTCAACCCGGGCCGCGCCATCGACGAGTGGGCGAGCGAACACGGCGTCGACCTGATCGCCCTCGCCACCAACGACCGCCGCGGCTTCGACCGGCTCGTGCTCGGCAGCGTAGCCGACAAGGTCGTGCGCGGCGCGGACTGTCCTGTGTTGGTGGTGCGGATCGAGGACGACGAAGCCTAGCGCTCGAGGTGCATGCTCCGGAGCACGTCCTGGTATTCCGGCCTGGTCCGGATCATGTCGAGAAAAGGGGAGTGGATGTAAGCGGCGAGGATGTACTCCCGCCGGTCGCGCGCGACCTGCATATAACGCAGCGCACCCGCCGTATCGCTCAACATGCTGAGAGAAATGGAGACGAAGGTCGCCCAGTTGGTGACGGTACTGTCGATCGTTGTGTGGAAGATGGGTAGCACCGCCGCGCGAACGGCCGGGTCGCTCACTGCCCGAAGGAATACGTCGGTCTGCTGCTGTTCTGCGGGCGTTGCAGTGACGAAAGCGTCGCGGGCGCCCGTGAAGTCCTTCCGCAGGACCCGTACGCCGGAGAGCAGGTACTGGGTCGACAACTCGGCCGGATCGAGCCGGTGCGACTCGGCCACGTAGCGCTCGGCACGGGCGAGGTCGCGCGCCGACAGGGCGGCGGCGGCGGCCATGCGCTGGATGACCGGGGACCGTGGGTCGAGCAGGAGGGCGCGGCTGAAGGCGACGTCGCTCTCCTCGTATCGCCCCTGAATCGCCAGCAGTGCGCCGAGCCAGGCATGGGCCGTCTCGAAGCTGCCGTTCCTTTCGATGGCCGCGCGACACGCCTGCTCCGCTTCCGCCCACCGCCACTCCTGCATCCCCAGCGATTCACAGAGTGCGGCATGGGGCGTGGCGAGACGGTCGTCGAGACGGGACGCGCGCTCCGCATACTCGCGCACGCGCGGTGCGGTCGTCGTGACCGATACGGTGTCGAAGCCGGGCAGGACGGCGTAAGCCATTGCGAGGCCGCCCCAGGCTTCGGCGAAATCCGGAGCTTCTGCGAGCGCGCTCTGGAAGTTCGCGATGGCAGCATGCATGTCCTCGACATTGTTGCGGTCCCGGAAGTGTGCGAGTCCGCGGAGGTACGCTTCGAGCGCCTGTGGAGGTGTCGCGCGGCGCGCGGCGATTGCCGCTCCGTCACCGAGCCGCAACTCGAGCTGTCGTGCGATGGCCCTCGCCAGCTGCTCCTGCACGAGGAAGGCCTGCGCCACATCCTCTTCGTACTGCTCGGACCAGATCCCCAGACCACTCGTCACGTCGATCAGTGTCGCCGAAACCCGCACCCTGCCGTCGTCACGGCGGACGGCTCCCTCGAGCACGGTACTCACACCCAGTGAATCGCCGATGACGCGCACGTCCGCCGCATCGCGGAAGGCGAAGGAGGACGTCCGCGCTGCCACCTTGAGCCCGTTGATACGGCCGAGCACAGTGAGCAGCTCGTCAGCCAGCCCCTCGGCAAAACTCGCATCTTCGCCCTCGGCGGCCGCGAAAGGCAGCACCGCGATGGACCGTGTTGCGTCCTCCACGGCGATGGGGCGTATCGTCTGGCCCGCCCACCAGCCCGTGCCTGCCGTGGCCGCCAGCAGCACGGCAACGACGACGGCGGTTCGCGGCGAGATCCACGCCGGCCCGCGTGCCGTAGCGGCTGCCACGTCGGTCTCGCGCTGGATGCCGCTGCCCGAAAGTTCGAAAATCCAGGACAACACCGCGGCGACCGGCAGCCCGATCACCGCACACCAGACGAGCACGGTAACGATGGAGGACGGCAGGCCGAGTCGAGGGACGATCACATCGGCAGCCTGAATGAGGGCTGCGGCCCCGGCGGCATAGACCAGCACCACACGCGGCACGCGCCGGCGCTTCAGCTCGCCGAGAAAGGCTTTCATGTGGATCCCCCGGGAAGGAATCAGTTCGCCGGCACCGGCCCGAACCTGCGCACCACGTAATCCTCGAGAATCGCGAGGAACTCGCGTACGATGTCGTCGCCACGGAGTGTGGTGAAGAGTTCACCATCGACGTAGACCGGTGCAACGGGCTCCTCGAACGTGCCGGGGAGCGAGATGCCGATGTCGGCGTGCTTCGACTCACCGGGCCCGTTCACGACGCAGCCCATCACGGCCAGCTTCAACTCTTCCACGCCGGGATGACGTTCGCGCCATTCCGGCATCCGCGTGCGGATGTGCGCGCCGATGTCCTCGGCCATCTTCTGGAAGAACGTGGACGTCGTGCGCCCGCAGCCGGGACACGAGCTGACCTGCGGCTCGAAGCTGCGCAGCCCCATCGACTGAAGGATCTGCTGCGCCACGCGCACTTCCTCGGCGCGGTCGCCGCCGGGCCGCGGCGTCAGCGAAATGCGGATCGTGTCGCCGATTCCATCCTGTAGCAGCACTGCAAGACCCGCGGTACTGGCTACCACGCCCTTCGTGCCGAGGCCCGCCTCCGTCAGTCCGAGATGCAGCGGATAATCACAACGCGATGCCAGGAGCCGGTACACGTCGATCAGGTCCTGCACGCCCGACACCTTCGCACTGAGCACGATGCGGTCGTGACCGAGGCCGGTCTCCTCGGCGAGTGCGGCGGAGCGGAGCGCGGATTCGAGCATCGCGTCGATCATGACGGAGCGCGCGTCGCGCGGATCGGGACGCGTCGCATTTTCGTTCATCAACTCGGTCAGCAACTGCTGGTCGAGCGAACCCCAGTTCACGCCGATGCGCACCGGCTTGCCGTGCTCGACCGCGAGCTTGACGATGGTGCGGAAGTTGTCGTCGCGACGCTTCGCACCGACGTTGCCCGGGTTGATGCGATACTTCGCCAGGGCACGCGCACAGGCTTCGTGCCGGGCGAGGAGGAGGTGGCCGTTGTAGTGGAAGTCGCCGATGATCGGGACGTTGCAGCCGAGGTCGTCGAGGCGCTGCACGATCTCGGGGACGGCGGCTGCGGCTTCATCGTTGTTGACGGTGATGCGGACGAGTTCACTGCCTGCCTGCGCGAGCGCGTACACCTGCGCGGCCGTCGACTCGGCATCGGCGGTGTCCGTGTTGGTCATCGACTGGACCACGATCGGGTGGCCGGAACCGACCGGCACATCCCCGACGCGGACCGTCACCGTGCTGCGTCGCTCGGGCATCTTGCTACAGTTCCAGTTGCGTGGACTCGACCACGTGCATCCCGGCCGCGGCGAAGCGCTCGAGCGCGGCCTCCGCCTGCGGCGTGAAATCGAAGACGAAGCCGCCCTTCCCGTCCGGGACGGCGACCGACGACATGCAGTCGTAGAGGATGTATACCTTTTCGGCCAGACTTCGCTCCACGTGGCCGAGCAGGTCGTCGATCGTGCTCTTCACGCAGTGGCTCTCCGCCTGTCCCGCGATCAGGATCATGTCCTCCTGCTGGAGCAGCTCCATGAAGCGGCGGTTCTGCGCCGCCAGCGGCTGGCCGTCGTACCAGGTCAGGACCTCGGGCGCGAGCGCCGAGTAGTTCTCGGTCAGCGGGTTGTCCCCCTTCATCTCGACGGCCGCGGGGGCGACGCGCGCCCATGAGTGGAACAGCCGCGCCTCGTGGATCACGCCGGCCAGCGCGTGGCCGTCGCTGCCCAGGATGCAGTGCGGCGGCCAGAGGTAGAGCGTGTACTTCCCCGCCTTCTCGAGCTGCTCGCAGTAGTAGAGCACCTGTCGCTCGAGCCGCTCGACATCGCCCCCGGTGAGGAACGGCGCAAGAGCCGGATCCGGGCGCAGCCGTCCGCTGCGGATGTCGTCGGTCGTGACTTCCCGGTGCGCGGCGGGCGGCGTGCCGTCCTCCTGGAGCCAGAACGACGGCGAGAAGATCTGGTACGGGTAGTGGGTGTCCATGGTGCACGTGATCGCGGAGATCGCGTGCAGGTTCTCGTAGATGAAACGAGCCGTCCGGTCGCTGTCCTCGATGGCGCCCGTCCCGCTCCGGCCGCCCACGAAAAGGGAGCCCTCCGGGAAGCAGAAGTCCTTCTGGAGGTCGATCAGCAGCATGTGCACGCGCCG
>CAYUIG010000024.1:49453-52068 GCA_964444685.1 uncultured Gemmatimonadaceae bacterium
CGGCTTGAAGCGGAAGCTCATCACGGCGGGGACGCTGCTGGCGACGATCGTCGCGGCCGACATCGCCACCAAGCGCTGGGCACTCGTCGAGCTGGCCCACGGCTCCACCGTCGACGCCGCCGGCGTGCCGCTCACGCTGGCCTTCAACACCGGCATCGCGTTCGGCCTGAACGTGCCATCTGCCGGCCGCTGGATCCTGATCGCCGCTTCCATCTTCGTCGTCTTCATGCTCGGCGGCCTGCTCCATCAGGCGCGCCAGAACGACTGGCTCCGCATTACGTCCGTCGCACTGGTCGGCGCAGGCGCGATCGGCAACCTGATCGACCGCGTCCGCTGGGACCGCGGCGTCGTCGACTTCATCGGCCCGATCGATCTCGGCTTCATGCACTGGCCGATCTTCAACGTGGCCGACATGGCCATCACTACGGGCGCCATCCTGCTCGCGCTCTCACTCTGGCGCGAGCCCGCGGCAGCCGCCGCACCCGAACCCGCGGAACTGCGCCTCTCCCCCGAGGAGCGCGAAGAGAATGCCTGAGCGGACCGCAGCGCGGTTCGCTTTCGCAGTTCTGTTCGCAGCGTCACTGCTGCCCTTCTCTTCGGCCGCTAAAGCGCAGGTCGTGCGCGGACGCGTCATCGACGCCGAAACCGGTGAGGGCGTCCCCGACACCCGCCTCGTGCTCCGGACCCCAACCGGCCGCAGCGAAGGCTCCACGAGTAGCGACGACACGGGCGCATTCGTCATTCCCGTGAGCACGGGCGGGGACTACGTGCTGGAGGTCTTCAACTCCGCGTATGCCGCACGCGACCCGATGGCCGTGCGCATCGAGAACGAACAGGAAGTCGAGCTGGCCATCCGGCTCTCCCGCTCCGTCATGGAGATCGAACCGCTGCAGGTCGTGGCGCGCCGCCGCGATCCCCGGCACGATGCCACGTGGGATGGCGTCCTCGCCCGCGAGGAACGATTCCCCGATATCGGTTCACGCCGCGTCATCATGAAAGATGACGTCGAGATGCGGAACTCGAGCACGGTGAGCGGCGTGCTCCGACAGATGATGCCAGCTCCCCGGAGTTGCCTGATCTACTACTGGAACGGCAATCTCGTCACGACCTTCGATGCCGAGATCGCCGATATGACGTGGCTGAACGATCTGACCATCAACCTCGAGGCGGTCGAGTACTACCGCTACTACAGCGACGCGCCCCACGGCATGCGCGGCATTCCACCGTACGTCGATGGTTCACCCAACAACTGCAGCGTGGTGGCTCTCTGGCCCGCACTGGAACCGCCGCCGAAGCGCATGCCCGGCTGGTTGCGCCTGCTCGGCGGCGCGGCCGCAGCGGCGCTTATGATCTTCCTGATAGGTTGAGATGACGAACGACTCGATGCCGGCCGTCGGCGAGGCGGCACCCGACTTCACGCTCCCGGACCAGGACGGCAATCCGGTCACGCTGTCGTCCTTCCGCGGCCGCAAGGTCGCGCTCTACTTCTATCCTAAGGACGACACGCCCGGCTGCACAACGCAGGCGTGCGACCTGCGCGACAGCGAGCAGGCGCTCCAGGCGCGCGGCGTTGTCGTGCTAGGCGTGAGTCCCGACTCGGTGAAGTCGCACCGCAAGTTCGCGGACAAGTACGGCCTGCCCTTCTCGCTGCTCGCGGATGAGAACCACGAAGTGGCTGAGAAGTACGGCGTGTGGGGACAGAAATCCTTCCTCGGGAAAAAGTTCATGGGCGTCGAGCGTACGACGTTTCTGATCGGTGAGGATGGCCGCATTCAGGACGTGATGCGGAAGGTGAAGGCGAAGACGCACGCGCAGGATCTGCTCGCGAAGGTCGGTGGCTGACCCTGCCATGGAACTGCGCGCCGCGCGCGTTCGCGTCCCTGCCAGCACGTCCAACCTCGGCGCCGGTTTCGACGCGCTCGGCCTTGCCTTCGACCGCTATCTGACCGTCGAGCTGTTTCCCGGTCCGGACAGAGTCGAAGCGGACACCGACGACTACGTGGCGTCCTGCTTCGTCAGCGCGCTCCGCACGTTCGGTTTCGGCGACGTCATCCGCGGCACGTTCCGCACTCGATCCGACATCCCGGTGGGCCGTGGGCTCGGTTCCTCTGCGGCCGCACGCGTGG
The DNA here is from genome assembly GCA_964444685.1 of uncultured Gemmatimonadaceae bacterium. Lineage (GTDB taxonomy): Bacteria > Gemmatimonadota > Gemmatimonadetes > Longimicrobiales > RSA9 > CAYUIG01. The sequence goes on from CAYUIG010000024.1 coordinate 51,580, forward strand.
CCGGCATCGCGCTCGCGCACGCCGTTGCAGAAAAGCCGCTCGACCGCGACGTGGTGTTCGCCGAGGCGTGCAGGGCCGAAGGACATCCGGACAACGCCGCACCCGCCGTGTTCGGCGGCCTGCGCGCATCCGCTCCCTGCGACGGCGGTTTCCGCAGCTTCGAACTGCCACTCTCCGATGCACTAGGTTTCGCGTTCGCGGCGCCATCGGTGGCCATACGCACGAGCGACGCGCGCGCCGCACTCCCGTCAGCTGTTCCGCATGCACTCGCGACGCGCAACGCTGCACGCGCGTTCGCACTCGCGCACGGGCTGGCCACGGGCGATCCCGGGCTGCTGCGCATCGGCTTCAATGATGAGCTGCACGTGCCGCATCGGCTGCCGCTGATCCCGCGCGGCCGCGAAGCACTCCAGGCCGCGCTCGACACGGGTGCATACGCGGCCACGATCTCCGGCAGCGGCTCCGGATTGATCGCGGTCTGCGCGCCCG
>CAYUIG010000025.1:0-48718 GCA_964444685.1 uncultured Gemmatimonadaceae bacterium
GTCTCGTCATGGCCGCCGGGGCGGGCAGCGCCACCATCACCGCGACATCGGACGGACAGTCGGGCACGGCGACGGTAACCGTCACGTCGAATTCGACGATACCCTTCAGCATCGACATCCAGCCCGCCAATCCAACGGTCCGGAGAGGTCAGCGGGTCGATCTGTCGGCCACCGTCCGCGCGGCCGACGGCACCGCGCTGACCGGATATGCGATCACCTGGGACTCCAGCGACTCCGGCACCGCGAATGTGAACGGCAACGGCCGCGTGATGGCGAAGCGGGTGGGTGTGGTCACGATCACCGCGAGCGCCGCCGGCCTGACGGGGACCACCACCGTCACCATTGTGCCGTAATCAACTCGAACCGCCGCCCCGATGATCACTGCGGAGGGCGGACCCGAATCGTCGCTTCGAATTCGTTGAAGGACCGCACCATCAAGCGCAAATCACCGGGCGCGGGGCGGATTTCGACGTCCACCGTCGATCCCGGGCCGGTGAGGAGTACCGCGCCGTGCTCGGCGTTGTGTGCGGCCGGTACGTCGGCACCATCGATCGCGAGGATGCGCCAGGGCAGGAGGTCCTCGCCGTCGCGGATCTCCATCTCGACGAGGTCGTCGGCGGTGATGTTGATGATGCGGATGCGGTGCGTGAGGCCCGCCTCGAGCTCGAGCACGGGGTCGGCGCCGTTGTTGGCGACGATCGGCGCGATGTCCAGGTCGGGCCCGGCCATCGAGAACACGAGGAAGTGGTCGGTGCGCGGGTCGAGCGTCTCACCGGGCTCGAGCACGACCACGGGACCGAAGAGGCCGGAGCCGAGCTGGTAGAGCTCGTTGGCATGGGAGTGGTAGATGTACGTCCCCGCCCGCGGCGGCGCGATGCGCACGACGAACGAGTCGCCAGGTGCGATTAGCGGCGTGGTGCGCCGGTCGTCGCCGGAGAAGCCTGGCACGCCGTCGAAGTAGCTCTCGATCTCGAGGCCGTGCCAGTGCACGGCGGTGTGCGTGTCGAGCCGGTTGACCACGACGACGTCGGTCGGCTGCCCACGCGTCAGCACGATGGGAGGGCCCGGCACGACGATGGAGTCCCGCGCGGGCTCGGCGCCGCGCTGGAGGACGTAGCCGAAACCGGGATCGTCGTTCGGGTACACGCCCGGCCGCGACTGGACGAGGAGCCGCTCGCGGGCGACCGGTGCACCGGCGGCGAGGCCGGCCGCCGGGTCGCCGCCGACGTCGATGCCCATGACAAGGCCCGCCATGGCGCGTTCCGCGTGGTGCTCGGTGTGCATCTCGGCGCGCTCGGGCGGCTCGATGCCCTGCATCATGTAGCGCTGCCCCTCTCCCATGTGCGTGGCGATGTGGCAGTGGAAGAGCCACCGGCCGCCGCGTTCGGGGACCCACTCCAGCGCGACGCTCTGTCCGGGTGTCAGCAGTTCGGTGACGGCGAGGCGGCGCCGGTCGGGCGTGTAGATGGAGTCGCGCGCCTCGTCGCTGCGCGCGGTGACCAGGAAGTGGAAGCCGTGGAGGTGCATCGGGTGCTCGGCCGGGCTCGTGTTCACGACGATCCAGCGCGCGGTGTCGCCGACCTCGTAGTGCAGCCGCTCCGTGTGCGGCCACGACCGGCCGTTGATCATGAGCACGAAGGGGCCGTCCACGGGGCGCGGTGCCCAGTCGGAGATCACGAGCACGCGGTCGCCCCAGCGCTGCTCGCCGTCGACGACGATCGCTCCGACAAGGGAGGCGGTGGGACCGGCCGGCCGGAGTAGCGTGTCCTCGCGCGTGATCCCGCGGTAAGTGCGCACCCCGCTCTCGGCGAGTGTGAAGCGCGTCTCCGAGCGAAGGCCCGGCGGCACGACCGTCGTATCGCCGCGCTCGGCCAGGCCGAGCAGCCAGACGGTGTCGGGCAGCGTGTTGCAGACGCGCGCGAGCACCGTCGTACCGGCGGCCACGCGGACGAGCGGTCCTGGGACCCGCGGTTCACTGCCCGCGACGCCGAACGTCACCACCTCGATCTGCGGCCCGGCCTCGCCTTCCGGCCGATGCACCGCGCGCCGGATGTCGAGCTGGATGTCGAGCGTGTCCCCGAACGGAATGCCGGCGGGCTGCGTCTGATCGTTCGACCGCGCAAGCGGCGCAGTGGTCGTGCTGTCCACCCCACATGCGACGTCGGCCGAGCGAGCTGCCGGCGCGCCCACGCTGCCGCACCCGAGCGGGATCCCGGCGATGAGCACGGCCAGCGGTCCCACGAGTCGCATCGATCTTCTCCGTCCGGGGTGAACGCCCAACCTGCACCGGATCCTCCGCGAAAGGCCAGCCCGGCCTCAGATGTTTATCGAGAAATCACATGTTCGAGCGATTGTGGGCGGGCGCGCGGCCGCGCGATTCTGCGGGAGCAATGTCACGGACCCCAAGGAGTGCGAACGATGACGTCACCCACGCGGCTCTCCCGTGCCGGCTCCGCCGTCCTATTCCTCGTCCTGCTCGCCCTGGCCGCGCTGCCGGCGACGGCTGCGGGGCAGATCCTCGATCGCGTGCGAGATCGTGTCCGCCGCGATGCGGAGCGGCGGATCGAGGAGCGGGCAGTCCAGGCGGCGCGCGCCACGCTGGACCTCGCGGAGGATGCGATCGTTTGCGCGGTCACGGATGAGGAGTGCATCGAGGACGCGCGTAAGGCCGGCAAGGAGCCGGTGGTCGTGGATGAGGACGGGAAGCCGGTTTCCGGTTACGAGCCCGCGAGCGCGCAGGAAGGGGCGGAAGCCGCGCCGGGCGAGGGCGTGTGGGCGAACTACGACTTCGTGCCCGGCGACCTCGTGCTCTTCCACCACGACTTCGAGGGGACGCGCACCGGCAACTTCCCGTCGCGGCTCGAGTACGTGGATGGCAACATGGAGGTGGTCGAGCTCGGCGAGAACAAGGTGCTGCGTTCGAGCGGCGGGCCCTACGGCTGCGTGGAGATCCCGCTCGGCCGATCGCTTCCGGAGCGGTATACGGTCGAGTTCCGGGTGCGCACGAGCGACCCGCAGGCGCGCGTGACGTGGTACCTGTTCTCGGGTGCGCAGGAACCGATCAACGGGTGCGCGTACGCGCCGAAGCCCCACGTGGTGATGACGGGCTATCAGGGCGCCGGTCTCGTGCGGGAAGCCGGCGAATCGACGCTGCCGACGTCGCGCGAGCTGGTGGTGGACACATGGGCGGACATCCGGGTGGCCGTGGACGGCCCGTACTGGAAGGTGTACGTGAACGAGCGGCGCGTCGCGAACGTGCCGCGCTTCGAGTTCCCGGACGCGGCGTCGCTGCACCTGATGATGGGGGTGTACGGCACCGAGAACGACGTGTACGTCGACGACATCCGCGTGGCGGAGGGTGGTCCGCGGTCGCTGTACGACGATCTCGTCGCGAACGGCTTCTTCTCGACGACGGGCATCCTGTTCGCGTCGGGCAGCGCAACGATCCGGCCGGAGAGCACGCCGACACTGGAGGCGGTGCTCGAGCTGCTGGAGGAGCACGAGGATGTGAGCCTGCTCATCGAAGGGCATACGGACAGCCAGGGCGCGGATGCGGCGAATCAGACGCTCTCCGAGCAACGCGCGGCTGCCGTCCGAAGCTACCTCGTCGAGCACGGTGTCGATGCCGGCCGGCTCGACACCATCGGCTACGGTGAAAGCCAGCCGGCGGCCGACAACGCGACGCCGGAAGGCATGGCGACCAACCGTCGCGTGGTCTTCCGTCGGCGGTAACGCATGTCGCGCTCGAAGGCGGGACCCGGCATCCTCCTGGTCCTGCTGCTCATCCCGGTCGGGCTCCTCACCGGCGGGATCTACGCCGTAGTGACGCCCGAAGACGCGGGGCTCGCCGCCGGTGCGATCGCGCTGTTCAAGATCCTCATCGGTGGCGTCCTCGCCGTCATCACCGGAATCGTGCTGGCGCTCGTACTGCCGCGCGAGGCGCTGCGCCGCGTGACGGTTGCGGCGGGCATCCTCTGCGCTGCGGCGGTCCTGCTCATCGCGTTCCGAATCTGGAGCGTACGCGAGCAGCGGCTTGAACGAGCCGCGCAGGAGACGGCGGAAGCGGAAGAACGGCGTGCCGCCCTGCGCGCGGAGGCTTTCGCCCGTGGCATGCCGCCGGAGGATTCGCTCGCGCCGCCGCCGTCGCCGCCGGCCGGTGTCGAGGTCGCGGATCCGCCGGGCTCCGACGCGTGGCGCGAGTCGGTGCATCTTTCGGTCGGTCTTCCCATGACGGCTCCGGCGCCGGACGTTGCGTTCTACCATCCGGCGCCTAACGGCCCGATGGCCCTTGCTCGCGATGCGGCGTACTGGCACGCGATGATGCCGGCCGGGCGACAGACGGGACCGTGCGGTGATACGCACATCCCGGGGCTGTTCGGCGCGGCGTCGCGTCTGGACCTCGGCTCGCTGACGAGCGAACACATAGAAGCGATCGTGGACGAGCGATGCGCGACGGAGCTGACGGCGCACGGCGCAGGGTACGCGCGCGCAACATCCCTCCGAAACGTGCAGGTCAGCGTCGACGTGCAGGCGGAGCGGCTCTGCGGGGGCGAGGAGGCGTCGTACGTGATCTGGGCGCAGGTCGATGCACTTCCGGGCAATCCGATTCTGCTCACTACGCTGCCGCGCTCCGATGGTCCCAACGACTTCGAACCTGCCGATGCGCTCCGCACGGAATGGCCGGCGTCACTGCATCGCGGGCAGTTCCGGCTTCCGGAGGGAAGCCGGGTGAGCAGCTATACAGCGTGGCGCTATTCCGTCGGCGGTGCGCCGTCATGGCTGGTCGAGGTGCGTGGTGCCACACCGGGCGGCGACGAGTATCCGCCCGTCGAGGTGGCGTACCAGGCATGGTACTTCGTGCGTGACAATGCGATTACGCCGCTCGTCGACAACGATCCGGGCGGCCGCTGCGGACCGCAGGAGATCCGGCTCGCCGGCACGCTCGACCTCACAGGGGACGGCGATCGCGATCTCGTGTTCGGGCCCTCCCTTCTCGTCCTCGAGCGCGACGGCGACGGGTTTCGTACACGCGCCGCGGCCCGCATGCCCTGCGTCTGCTAGTTCTTGTTGCCCCGGCAGTCGTGACAGTTCGAGGCTTCAACCGTATCGTGACCGCGAACCATTTCATGGAGGCGGCCGCATGCGCGCGTCACGTGCCTGGCTGATATTCTCGATTCTGCTCGTCATCGTTCCACCGGCCGCAGCACAGGAGCGGCCATTCGGCACGCTGCGCGAACAGGCCGCGGTGCGTCAGGAATGGCTGAAGCTTCGCCTAGAGAACGTGCTGCCGCGGCTCATGCGCGAGCACGGCGTCCAGATGTGGATCGTGCCGATGCGCGAGTACAACGAGGACCCGGTGTTCAAGGGACTCGTATCGCCGACCACCTTCGCCGCACGCCGGCGCACCATCTACATCTTCCACGACCGCGGCCAGGAGCTCGGCGTCGAGCGGATCGCGATCGGTGGCACATCGCAGGGCGGGCTGTACACGAACGTGCGCGATCCGAACGCCCTGACCGGCACGGCCGGAACCACTCAAAGAGCGGCGGAGCCGTTCGGACCGGAGCAATGGAAGCTGGTCACGCCGATCGTAACCGAACGCGATCCCCGCACCATCGCCGTGAACGTCTCTCACACGTTCGCATTTTCCGACGGTCTCACGCTCGGTGAGTGGGAACAGCTCCGTGAAGCGCTGGGACCAACCTACGAAGCGCGCGTAGTCAGGAAGGAGCTCCTGCCGCTCCAGTACCTGGAAGAACGCCTGCCGGAGATGCTGCCGTACTACGTGAGCATGCAGGAACTCGTCCACGACATCATCGCGACGGCGTTCTCCAACCAGGTCATCGAGCCCGGCACCACGACCACGCAGGACGTGGTGTGGTGGATGCGGCAGCGCGTGAACGATCTCGGTCTCGGTTCGTGGTTCCAGCCGTCCGTCAGCGTGCAGCGGCGCGGCGTCGAGATGGGCGACTCGGCCAACCCCTTGATCCTGCGTGGCGACGTCCTGCACTGCGACTTCGGACTCGTCGCGTACGGCCTGGCCACGGACACGCAGCACATGGGCTACGTGCTGCTTCCCGGGGAAACCGCGCCTCCCGCGGGGCTCACCGCCGCCCTGGGAAAATCGAACCGCCTTCAGGACCTGCTGCTCGAGGAGATGGTGCCCGGCCGCACCGGCAATGAAGTACTACGTAGCACGCTCGAGAGGATGCGCGCGGAAGGAATCGACGGCACGGTTTACACGCACCCGATCGGCGATCACGGCCACGGCGCCGGGCCGACGATCGGGCTGTGGGACCGTCAGGACGGCGTGCCCGGCCGCGGCGACGTACCGCTCCGGCCGAACAGCTGGTCCTCGATCGAGCTGCAGGCCACCACACCGGTCCCGGAGTGGGATGGACAGGCGGTGCGCATGGCGCAGGAGGAAGAGGCGCTGATCGATGCCGACGCGAATCGTCGCTGGGTGCTGCGCCGCCAGACCGAGTTGCATCTCGTGCGCTGAATCAGCCGCTCACGCGCACGAACTCCGCGATCCAGTTCGGCTCCCAGCTCTCGCCGCCGTCGGGCGAGAACGCCTGCTCGAGCTTGAACGTGTTCTGCGTCAGCTCCGAGAAGATGAATCGCACGAGCACGGAGCGGCCGTTGAACATCTCCGTGTTGTAGAACTTCCCCACGCCGTTCTCGAAGCCGCCGACCATCGCTTCACCGATCAGCCCGTCGCGCGCGCTCGCCCAGTGGATGTTCCACTGGCCGGACTCCGGGTTGAACAGGCGCAGGCTCATGCCGACGATGCGCCCGCCCGGACCCGACACGTCGAGCTCGCCGATGTTGGCGCGGCCCTCCCACAGAGGATGCACGACCGATGTGCCCGAGTACTCGATCCATTCGGTCGAGCCCGAGAGCGGCTGCGCGAGCCGGCGCAGCTTCACGGTCCACTCGCCGAACTCGAAGTCGAAGCCGTTCTGCTGACCGGCCGCAGGCAGCGTGAGGAATGCGAGCAGAACGAGTGCGATACGAATCATGCGGCGCCTCCGTCGCAGGCGAAGTCATCGATGAAGTCGGGCGTGGTCTCACACAACGCGAAGCTGTAGCTCGCGAGCATCGGCATCGCGATATGCTCGAGCTCTTCCTTCCAGAGCGGGCCCTCATAGAAGTCGTCCTTCATCCGCTCGCGCGCCTCCAGGTCCGGGAAGATGCGCAGCCAAACGAAGGCGTCCGGATCCTCCAGGTCGACCATCGGGCCGAGCACCTTCATGCCGTGCGCGTGCAGCGCGGGAATCGAGCGGGTGCGGAAGAATTCGAGGAACTCCGCACGTCTTCCCGGGGCGATCTTGTACGTTCTCACTTCGACGATCATCGTGCGTCAGGGGTTCGAGGAACAACGCCACACGAATGGACGGCACCATGACGGACGTCAAGAAGTCACCTCGAGGTAACGTCTCCCGGCCGAACGCGGTCGAGGGGTGTCCGCTCACCGCCGCGCTCGCCGCGCTCGGCGGCAAGTGGAAGCTCATCATCCTGTACTGGCTCGCCGAGCGGCCGCGCCACTTCGCGGGACTGCGTCAGGAGATGTCGAGCATCTCGCCGAAGGTGCTGTCGCAGCAGCTGCGCGAGCTCGTCGCGGACGGCCTCGTCGCGCGCCGGCCCGAGGGCGCGGCACCCGCACGCGTCGAGTACTCCCTCACCGAGTACGGCCGGTCGGCGCTGCCGCTGGTCGAACAGGCCCGCCGCTGGGGCCGCGGCCACCTGGAACGCGAGGCGGAGTGAGGTAAAGCTCCGCGATTCCGTTGGCAACCGCGGTCGGATCGCTGTCGTCGAGGTTCATGAGCACGATGACCGTAAGGCCATCGTCCGGGAAGCGCAGGTAGTACGCCCGCGCGCCCGGCATGCCGCCGCCGTGATGCACGGCGCGGCGGCCCAGCACGGTCGAGAGCTGCCAGCCGAAGCCGTAGTCGTACGTCGAGCCATCGTTGAGCCGGACCGGCGTCCACGCCTGCGCCAGCGTGGAGTCCGACAGCAGGGAACCGTCGTGCAGTGCCCCTTCCCACTTCGCGAGATCGAGCACGGTGGAGAAGAACGCACCGCTCGGCCTCGCTGCAATGAAATCGGCCGCCTCGTTCCAGGCATCGTTGTCCCGGTAACCCTGCGCGATGCCATCCAGCTCTCCGCGATCGTGCGATGCGCGCGTGGATGTCATCCCGAGCGGCAGGAACATCTCCTCGACGAGGAACGTGCTCCAGGGCATGCCTGACGCACGCGTGATGATCTCGGCCAGGATGAAGTAGCCTAGGTTGCTGTACTCCCACTTCTCACCCGGCTGGAATCGCAGCGGCAGGTCATACGCAGCGCGGATCACCTCGGCCTCGGGCTGGAGCCGGTCCGCGCGGAATCCGGGCGACTCGCGCACGAGCCCCGATGTGTGAGTCAGGAGATGTCGCACGGTGATCCCGTCCCACGAGGCGGGGGCGCCTTCGAGCCAGCGCCCGATCGGCTCGTCGAGGCGGACGCGTCCGTCATCGACGAGCCGCAACACGCCGGCGGCGATGATCTGCTTGCTCACCGACGCGATGCGGAACACCGTCTCGGGTGTGACGGGCGTCTGCGCGGCCACGTCGGCGAAGCCGTAGCCCTTCGCCACGACGATTTCGCCGTCCTGCACGATGGCGACCGCCAGCCCGGGGATGCGCTGCGCGCGCATCTGCTCCGCGACGAACGCATCGAGCTCCTCCTGCGCTCCCGCGCCCGAAGCCAGTGCAAGCGTGCACGCAACCGCCCGGAGCCCGCGGCGCACGCCTACCTCCAGGTCGGCGGCAGGGTGCGGTAGCGACGCGTCAGTTCCTGCTCGCGTGTGTTCAGCGAGACTTCCGTGCCGCGGATCAACACCGTCTCCGCATGCGTGGAGAACTCGAACGGGTCGCCGCTCCAGACCACGACATTGGCATCGAGCCCCGGTGCCAGAGCGCCGATGGCGCCGTCCGCGCCGAACGCGCGTGCGGGCGCGAGCGTCACCGCGCGCAGCGCCTGGTCCCACGGCAATCCGTTCGCAACCGCGTTCCCCGCCTCGAAGCGGATGTTGCCGCCGTTGAAGCTGCCGCCGTCACCGTACGAGTCGACGAACAGGATCACGTCGACGCCGGCAGCGCGCAGCAGCGCGGCGTTGTTCCCGCGCGAATTCAAGGAATTGAAGTCCGCCGGAATGTTGCGGATCCCACCCACGATCACCGGCACGCCCGCGCGCGCGATCTCCGTGGCGCGCATCCATGCCTCCGCGGCGCCGACCAGCACGATGCGGATGTCGAAGTCGCGGGCTACGGCGAGCGCGGCATCGATCTCGGCGGCGCGGTTGGCCGCGATGACGAGCGGGATGTCGCCCGAGAGGACGGGTTGCAGTGCCTCGAGGTCGGCCGGCTCCGCGGCGAGCGGGCGGGCGCGGTTCTGTTCGTACGCCGCACGCAGCCGCGGCCACTCGCGCGCGTCGCGCAGCACAGCGCGCAACTTCGCGATGAGCTGACCGCGCGCGCCGGTGCCGCCCGCCTGCGCGCTGGCGAGCTGCGCAACGACCGCGGATGGAGCGCGCCGCAGCATCTGGGCACCCGTGCCGTCCACGAGATCCACGAGCGCGTGCTGTCCCGCGATGAGATTTCCAGCGGGCGCAACACCGAGTGTGGTTACACCGTCGTAGCGCACGTGCTCGATGAGCGGAGACTCCGCATTGAACGCGTCCCACGGCCGGAACGAGGCCGCGACCGCGGCATCGTCCTGCGCGACCTGGTCCGATGGATCGGCGCTCAGTCCAATCTCCTGCAGCCCGATCGATGTCCACGGGTGGATGAAGCCGGGCGTGACCCACTTGCCGGACGCATCGATGCGGCGCGCGCCCGCCGGCACCTGGATGTTGCTGCCCACCGCGACGATCCGCCCGTTCTGGATGAGCACGGTGCCGTTCTCGATACGCGGACCCGACACCGGGTACACGGTGCCGCCCGTGATCGCGACCGTCTGCGCCTGCACGGCGACGGGCGCGAGGAGCGCAATGGCAACGAGACTTCGTGACAGCATCACACACCTCCCCGCGGGCGCACGTAGCCCAGCTCGAAGTCGGTCCGCCACGAGCCGGTCGCGTCGCTGCGGTCGAAGAGCTGCACACCATCGATCCACACGCGATCCGGCTTCGCGTAGACGCTGAAGGGATTCGCGGACCACAGCACGACATCGGCGTTCTTGCCGGCTTCGAGCGAACCGATCCGATCGTCGAGACCGAGCGCCCACGCGGGATTGATCGTGAGCCAGCGGATCGCTTCTTCGTCGGAGACCTCGATGCCGATCGCGCGTCCGGCCGCGATCCCCTTGGCAGCGTCCTGGTTCAGTCGTTGCGAGCCGATCGGGTCGTCGGAGTGCACGATCGCGCGGGCGCCGGCCGCGTGCACGAGCGCGAGGTTGGCGCGCACCGCATCCAGCGCTTCCATCTTGAAGCCGCCCCAGTCGGCCCAGATCGACGCGGCGATCGAATCGCGCGCGAGCAGGTCCGCGATCTTGTACGCTTCGACACCGTGATGGAACGAACGGATCCTGTAGCCGAACTCGTGCGCGATGTCGATCATCTGCGCCATCTCATCCGCACGGTAGCAGTGATTGTGCACGAAGATGTTGCCGCGCAGCACCTCGGCGAGCGTTTCGAGATTGAGATCGCGTGTGGGCGGATCACCTTCGCGCGACGCGAGCCACTCGTCCCAGCGGCGGCGATAGTCCTGCGCGCGGATCCACGCCGCGCGGTATCCCGCGACGTTGCCCATGCGCGTGGATGGCCCGCTGTTCTGGTAGACGCGCTTCGGGTTCTCGCCGCACGCCATCTTGAGGCCGTACTTCGCGCCCGGGAACTTCATGCCCTGCGCGGTGCGGGCGGGCACCACCTTCACCACCACGCTGCGGCCGCCGATCAGATTCGCGGAGCCGGGCAGGATCTGAATCGTGGTCGTGCCGCCCTCGAGGATGCGCGGGAACTGCGGATCCTGCGGCCACACCGAGTGCTCCGCCCACACCTGCCCGGTCACCGGGTTCGTCGCTTCGTTTCCATCACTCAGCGACGACACGCCCGGCGCGGGATAGTCGCCAGCGTGCGAGTGCGTGTCGATCAGACCGGGCGTGACGTAGCGGCCGTTCGCGTCGATGATCTCCGCGCCGGCCGGCGCCGTCAGGTTCGTTCCGACCGCGGCGATCTTGCCGTCCTGCAGCAGGATCGAACCACCCTGGATCACCGGCCCTGCGGCCGTGAGCAATGTGGCGTTGCGGATGAGCACGGGCCGGCTCGGCGCCGGCTGGTACGTGCTCGGGAACGGATCGGCCAGCGGCTCCGAGACCAGCCCCGGCAGCACGTCCTGATCGTTCGCAGGCGCGGGCTGCGCGGGCGGTGTCCGCGCCGCGCAGCCGGCCGCGAGCACGGGAACGATGAACAGCAGACGTCGCATGGCTTCCTCTTGACGGTCGAGGTTGAGCTGCGGATTATCGGCGCCCACCCCGATGCCGGGCAAGACGGATCACCCACGGTTCACTCTCTCGCCAGAAGGATCACCATGGACATCAAGGAATGGCTGCTGCCCGAGTTCGACTTCGAGATGCAGGCGACCCGGCGCACGCTCGAGCGCGTCCCACTCGACGACCCGAACTGGAAGCCGCACGAGAAGTCGATGACCATCGGCTACCTCGCCCATCTCGTAGCCACGCTCCCCGGCTGGACCACCCTGACACTGAAGCAGACCGAGCTCGATCTGCAGCCGCCGCCAGGGAAGAACTGGGGCGATGACATCCTCACGACCGTGCCCGAACTGCTCGCGCGCTTCGACAAGGATAGCGCGGAAGGCCGGAAGGCGATCGAAGAGGCCTCGGAATCCGACTGGCAGGTGCCGTGGACGCTGAAAATGGGCGACCGCGAACTGATGACCCAGCCGCGCTGGATGGTCTACCGCACGAGCGTGATGAACCACCTCGCCCATCACCGCGCGCAGCTCGGCGTGTACCTGCGCCTGCGCGGCATCGCCGTACCGTCCATCTACGGGCCGTCCGCGGACGAGAGGACGTTCGATTGATGCGCGTACTCGTCATAGGCGGCACGGCATTCATGGGCCGTGCCCTGGTCGAGCGGCTGCTCGCGCGCGGCGACGACGTCACCATCCTGCATCGCGGCGCGACCACACCGTTCGGTGACCGTGTTGCACAAGTCCGCTGCGACAGGAACGACGTTGCAGCGATGCGCGCGGCGCTGAAGGGCCAGCGTTTCGAAGTCGTGTTCGACAACGTGTACGACTTCCAGCGCGGCACGCCCGGCGATGCAGTGCGAGCTGCGGCGGAAGCGACGCGGCCCGGGCGCCGCTACGTGTTCACGTCGAGCATCGCGGTCTACGCGCATGGCGGTGATGAAAATGCGCCGCTCGTAACGGGCGACTCGCCCAACGTGTACGGCGTACAGAAGGCCGCCAGCGAACGCGCGCTCTTCGACCTGCATCGCGAGCAGGGTGCGCACGTCACGACGGTTCGACCCGCATTCGTCTACGGCCGCCACAACCCGTTCGACCGCGAGGCGTTCTTCTGGGACCGGATCCTGTCGGGGCGCCCGGTGATCGTGCCGGATGATGGCGACCGGGAGATGCAATGGGTGCACGCCGACGATGTGGCGCGCGCGTCCCTCGCCGCCGTCGATACGGACGATGCCGATGGGCGCGCCTACAACCTCGCGGGACCGCCCATCACGCAGGTCGAGTTCGTACGCACGCTCGCGCGGGTGGCAGGCCGGGAAGTCGAGCTGGTGCACGTTGCGCGCGAGTCGCTTCTGGCGGCCGGCGGCAGCCTCACCACACCGCCCCTCTACTTCGGCGAATACCTCGATCTGCCGCCCCTCCTCGTCGAGAGCAGGCGTGCGCGTGAGGAACTCGGCTTCGAGCCGCGGCCCCTGGAGGATGGGCTGCGGGAGACCTTCGACTGGTACCGCCGGCAGGCCCGGCCGAAGCCCGATTTCTCCTGGGAGGACGGTATCCTGGCGACCTGAGTCCCGTTCGAAGTGGTGGAACGGCAACAGCTTGTAGAGGCTGGCTCGCGGGTTGCGTGGCGGTTGGACGGCCGGACCCGGGGGCTTGCGTCCGGGCCGGACCGGAATGAATCTCCAATAACCGGTATGCCCAGGACGACTGCGTCACGTCGGTCGGTCGTCCTCCTGTTGCTGCTGGCCGCGTGCACCGAGCTGTCGGTCGAGGCTGTGGATGTCGCGCGGGTGGTTGTAGCGCCGGAGGACGCATTGCTGAGGATCGGCGAGACCCTGCGGCTTTCGGCCGAAGCGCAGGACGGGGAAGGAAACGTCCTTGTGGACCGGCCGATCGCGTGGACGGTCAGCGACGAAACGGTCGTACAGATCGACCCGGACGGCAGCATTACCGCGGTCGGTCCCGGCACCGCGACCATCCGCGCCACCGCCGGCGGACGCACCGGCGAGGCGCAGATCGAAGTCTACGCGGGCACGGTTTCCTCCGTGCAGATCACGCCGCGCCTTCCCGTTGTTCTCGTGAGCGGCACCCTGCAGCTCAGCGTCCAGGTGCTGGATACACAGGGGGAGCCGATCGACGAGCCGGTGCAATGGAGTACCAGCGACGCATCGGTCCTCACGGTAGCGGCGGGGCTGCTCACCGGTATGAAGCAGGGTGCCGCGTGGGTGCGCGCGGTGGCAGGCGGCGTGACGGATTCCACCCTCGCTACGGTCGTGAGACTCCCACCCGGTACGGTGAACGTCTCACCCGGATCGGCGACCGCGCTCCAGAACGACACGCTCCGCTTCCAGGCGGCGGTGCTCGGGGACAACGGCCTGCCCGTAACGGACGCAGTGGTGACATGGAGCACGGCCGATGAGCGCATCGCGACGGTTGACGCGAACGGGCTCGTGACCGCACGCGACAGTGGCCGCGTGGATGTCGTCGCCAGTGCGGAAGGGCGCAGCGGAAGCGCGACGCTTCTCGTCCAGCTCCGTCCGGTGTCGGCGGTCATCGTGACACCCGATGTCGTGGGGCTTTCTCCCGGCGGCAGCAGCCAGCTCAACGCGCGCGCCGAGGATGCGCAGGGCCGGTCGCTGCCGGGGCGCCGCGTCTCATGGTCGAGCTCGAACGCACAGGTCGCGTCCGTCGACAATGCAGGACGCGTGACCGCGCACTCGAGCGGGTCCGCACAGGTCACCGCCACGATCGATGGCGTGAGCGGCGAGGCGCACATAGCGGTGACGCCCGCGCCTGTCGCGTCGGTGGATGTCACGCCCGCGGCATCCAAGCTCGCGATCGGCGACTCGGTCCGCCTCACCGCTACGGCGCGCGACGGCAACGGCGCGCCGCTCGGCGGCCGCGCGGTGTCGTGGAGCAGCAGCGATCCCGCACTCGCAACGGTCGACAATGCGGGGCTCGTGCGCGCGCTCGCGGCCGGGAACGTCACGATCACCGCGACCGTCGGCGGGGTGCCCGGAAACGCGACCGTCGAGATCGCCACGCCGGTGGCGCGCATCGATGTCACCCCTCCCAACGCGCAGGTCGCACCGGGCGGCACGGTCCAGCTGACCGCAACGGCGCGCGATGCGAGCGGCGCGGCCATCCCGGGCGTGGCGATCGCATGGAGCACGAGTGCGCCCGGTGTGGCCACCGTCGACAACGCGGGCGTGGTGCGTGGCGTCGCAGCCGGCACGGCTACGATCACCGCGACCGGCGGCGGCGCGACCGGCACCGCGAAGGTCGACGTCGTCGTGCCGGTGGCGAGCGTCGACGTTACGCCGGGTACCGCGCAGATATCGACGGGTGGCACCGTCAAGCTCACCGCGACGCCGCGAGCCTCGAACGGTGCGGCACTGACCGGCAGGCAGGTTGCCTGGAGCACTACGGATCCCACGATCGCTACCGTCGATGGTACGGGCCTGGTGACGGGCGTCGGCGCGGGGAGCGTTACGATCCGAGCCACATCCGAAGGCCAGACCGGGACGGCCACCGTCGAGGTCTTCCCGCCCGTCACGCGTGTCGTCGTCGCCCCGAACAACCCGGTGGCCACCGTGGGGGACACCGTCCAGCTCACGGCGACCGTGTTCACGCAGGGGAACAACCCGATTCCCAACTACCCGGCCGCCTGGATCACATGGGGTTCCTCGAACGACACGCTCGCTACCGTGGACGGAAACGGCCTGGTGACCATCCGCTCCAACGGCCTGATCGTCGGCTCCGTCGTGATCACGGCCACGGCCGGGGGGGCCTCGGGCAGCACCCGGATCACCATTCTTCCATAGCTAATCTGGCACCGGACCGCCGGTTGCCCGGATCCGCGGGGTTCGGTTAGACTTTGAGGTTCCGTCTCCCTGATCGAGGATGCCTCTCTTGACCTCGTCGGTTCCCGGCCTGCGCTCCCCGCGTCGGGTCCGAGCGCTGCTCGTGCTGGCGGTCGGGCTCGTCCTGCCCGCTGCCCCCGTGCGTGCGCAATCCACCGAGGAACCCACGCTCCGCCGAGCCATCGAGGCGTACGACGCGGGCCGTCTGGAAGAGGCGATGTCCCGCCTCGCCGAGGTCCCGCCCACCCTCCCGGCGCGCGACCAGGCCGTTCGCTACCTCTACGAGGGCCTGATCCGCCTCGCCGGCGGTGACAATGAGCGGGCCCACGCATCGTTCATGCGGGCGGTCGCACTCGACCCAGCGATCCGGCTCGACCCTGCGGTCCATGCACCCAGCCGGGTGCGCGCGTTCGAGGACGCCCGGGACCAGGCCGTGGCCCAGTGGCGCATGTTCGCGGCCCAGGCCGAGCAGCGCGCCGACACGATCGAGGCGCGCCGCCAGTGGGAGGCCATCTCCGAAGCCCTTCCTGGCGACCCGGAAGCCGAGGCCGCGCTGGCCCGCCTCACCCCCCGGCTCCCGCCCGTTACGCCAGACCCGGCGGCGGCCGATAGCGCGGCTCCATTGGTCGTGGCGGACGTGCGCCGCTACAGCCCGGGCCAGGCCTTGATGCTCGGGATGGTGGTGCCGGGAATGGGCGAGGTGTACTCGGGACGGACGGTCCGAGGATTGGTGGTCCTCGGGGCGGCCGCAGGCGCGATCGCCACCGGGCTGATGGTCGAGCGTGTCACCGTCGACTGCCTGATCATCCCCATCAACGGGCAGTGCCCGCTCGATCAGGTCGCCGACGAACGCGTCGAGCGACCCTACCTCGCCGCCGGCATCGGCGCCGCGGCGGCGGTCACGCTGCTCGGCGCCATCGACGCGTACTTCGGTGCGCGCGCACACAACGCGCGCGTGGATTCCAGCACCGGTGCCCACCTCGAGCGGCCTATGCTGCGGCTCGGACTGGCGGACGTCCGGCTCGAGCTCCTGCGCCTGAGATTCTGACATGTCCCATTTCCGTTCTCCGCGTCGTGTCTTCGTGGCGGCGCTCGCCGGTTCGCTCGCGATCGGACTCTCCTGCGAACAGCTGGATGTCACGGCCGTCGACGTCGATTCCGTAACCATCACACCGGATCCGACCTCGGTCGAAATCGGCAAGACGGTCCAGCTCGAGGCCGTCCTCGAGGACGCCGCGGGGAATCGACTGACCCGGCCGCTCCAGTGGTCGAGCGAGACGCCGTCGGTGGCCACCGTGGATGGCAACGGCCGTGTGACGGGTGTGACGGCCGGCACGGCGCGCATCGTCGCGGCTTCGGGTGGGCGCTCCGGCGATGCAATGGTGACGGTCACGCAGAACACCGTGGAGACGGTCGACGTGACGCCGGAGACCGCGGCACTCGCGCCGGGTGAGACGCAGCAGCTCACCGCGGTCGCGCGCGACGCAGACGGACTGGCCATTCCGGGCCGTACAGCATCGTGGCTTTCCGAGAGCCCGGGCGTCGCGACCGTCAACGCATCCGGAGTGGTCACGGCCGTTTCGGTGGGCACGGCTACGATACGGGCAACCATCGACGGTGTTGTCGGCACCGCACTCATCGCAGTGCAGCAGAAGGCGGTGGCGTCGGTGACGGTCACGCCCCCCAATGCTTCCGTCCTGCGCAACAACACGGTTCAGCTCACGGCCGTGGCGCGCGCCGCGGACAATTCGATCCTCCTCGGCCGCACCATCACCTGGATCAGCGATGCGCCGGCGATCGCCTCCGTCAACGGCAACGGCCTGGTCACGGGCGTTGCCATCGGAACGGCCACGATCCGCGCGGTCATTGATGGTGTCACCGGCAGCGCGACGATCCAGGTGGAGAGCCGGCCGGTCGCATCGGTCACAGTCCAGCCTGCCGCCTCCGCTGTGATCGAGGGAAACACCGTACAGCTGACGGCCGAACTGAAGGCGCAGGACGGCACCGTGCTCACGGGCCGCACGGTTACGTGGTCGTCGAGCGCAGCCGCAATCGCGACCGTGAATGGCAACGGTCTCGTCACGGGTGTGCAGGTCGGCCAGGCCACCATCACCGCGACCGCGGAAGGGGTCTCGGGAACGGCCGTGGTCAACGTTCAGGCCAAGCCGGTCCAGACCGTAACGGTGACGCCGACGTCCGTGAGTCTGATGGTCGGCGATACCGTGCGCATCGCAGCCGAGCTCAGGGCCGCTGATGGTTCGTTGATCACGAACAGGAAACCTGTCTGGTCCAGCTCCGACGATGCCATCGCGACGGTGGATACGGATGGCCTCGTCACTGCGGTGGCGCGCGGCAACGTCACGATTACGGCGACTGCGGAAGGGAAGCAGGGAACGTCATCGGTCAGCGTGACCGATCCGGTTGCGACCGTCACGCTCGCGCCCGACTCCGCGAAGCTGATTCAGGGCGACACGCTCACGTTCGTCGCCACGACGCGTGCGTCCGACGGCACCGTGATCACCGGTCGCGTGATCGCGTGGTCGAGTCTGAACCCGGCCGTCGCGTCGATCGACCCGGCGACGGGCAAGGTGACGGCGGTCGCGGTCGGTACGACGCAGATCGTAGCAATGGTCGAAGGAAAGGCCGACAGCGCGAAGGTGACCGTCGACCCGAAGCCGGTCACGTCAGTCACGATTCAGCCCGCGAACCCGAGCGTGATCCTTGGTGGTACGCTCCAGCTCACCGGTGAATTGAAGGCGGCCGACGGTACGGTGCTTTCAGGTCGGCCGGTGCAGTGGACCTCTACGGATCAGACGGTGGCAACGGTCACGAACACCGGCCTGGTGTCGGGGCTGAAGGTCGGCTCAACAACCATTCGCCTGACCTCGACCAACGAAGGTGTGTTCGGCGAGGTCGTGCTGCAGGTCGTCGATCAGCCGGTCGCTTCGGTGGTCGTGACACCGCCGACCGCGAACATGTTCGTCGGTGATACGCTCCGACTGAATGCGTTAACACTCGCAGCCGATGGCGTGACGGACCTCCAGCGCAGCGTCACGTGGAGCATCGAGGCCATCACGGGCGACGCTTCGATCTCCGCCAGCGGACTCGTGGAGGCCCTCGCGCCGGGTACGGTCCGCGCGATCGCAACCGCGGAGCAGAAGGCCGACACATCCATCATCACCATTTCCCTCAAACCGGTGAACGTGGTCACGGTGTCGCCGAAACCGGTGAACATCATAGAGGGTCAGACGCAGGCCGTTTCGGCTGCGCTCCAGGCTTCCGACGGGACGCCTTTGACTCGGCAGGTTACGTGGACATCCCGCAACTCGGGCGTGGCCACCGTCACGTCGTCGGGCCTCACGACGGCCAACGTTCAGGGAGTTCTGGCCGGTTCGGCCTACGTTGTCGCCGAGGCGGAGGGCAAGAGTGACTCCACACTCGTTACGGTGACGCAGAAGCCGGTGAACACGGTCGTAATGGCGCCGAACCCGCTGAGTGTCGAGGTGGGTCAGACGCAGGCGGTTACTGCGTCACTTCAGGCTTCCGATGGCACTCCGTTGTCGCGGCAGGTGACGTGGACTTCCCGGAACACTGGACTGGCCATTGTCACCTCGACTGGCCTCACTACGGCGAACGTTCAGGGCGTAATGGAAGGGCAGGTGTACATCGTTGCCGAGGCCGAAGGGAAGTCGGATTCCACGCTCGTGACGGTGACGCCGAAGCCAGTGAACACTGTCACGGTGTCGCCGAAGCCGGTGAATATCGAGGAGAGTCAGGCGCAGGCGGTTACGGCCGCACTCCAGGCCTTGGATGGCACACCACTGTCGCGACAGGTTACGTGGACCTCTCGGAACACGGGCGTCGTCACGGTAAACTCGACGGGTCTCACCACCGCTAATGTTCAGGGTGTTTCGGCTGGCTCGGTTTATGTCGTTGCGGCGGCCGAGGGCAAGAGCGATTCCACGCTCGTTACGGTGACCCCGAAGCCGGTCAACACGGTGACGGTGTCGCCGCAACCTGTGAACATCGAAGAGAGTCAGACACAGGCGCTCACCGCAGCACTTCAGGCACTAGACGGTACGCCGCTGTCGCGTCAGGTGACATGGACCTCACGTAACCCGGCTGTGGCCAACGTGACTTCCACAGGCCTCACGACCGCCAACGCTGAAGGAGTTGCAATCGGCTCGGCCTATGTCATCGCGGAGGCGGAGGGCAAGTTCGACTCGACACTTGTCACAGTGATGCAGAAGTCTGTGAACACGGTCACCGTGTCGCCGAAGCCGTTGAACGTCGAACAGGGTCAGACCCAAGGGGTCACGGCCGCACTCCAGGCTATCGACGGCACTCCGTTGTCTCGCCAGGTAACGTGGACTTCGCGGGATCCAGGCGTGGCGTCGGTGACCTCGACGGGTCTCACGACCGCCGACGTGCAGGGCGTTCTGGCTGGTTCCGTCTACGTGATTGCGGAGGCAGAAGGCAAGTCGGATTCGACACTGGTGACGGTGACGCCGCCGCCGCCGCTACCGGTCGACGACATTCTCATCGCACCCGGCACGTCATTGCAGGCCGCTGATGGCGCCCTTGTCTCGCTCTCGGCAACGGTGATGGCAGGCGGGGTCGACGATACGGCCAACAGAACCGTTGTCTGGAGCGTCGACGACCTGGCTCATGCAAGCGTGACGACCACGGGTAACGCCAGTGCTGATATTCAGCTCGCAAGCGGTCTTGGGACGGGAACAATGGTGACCTTGACCGTGTCTGTTCAGGGCGATCCGGCGAACAAGCAGGTACAGGTTACGATCGAGATCCTCTAGCGGATGACCCGAAACGATCCTCAGCCCGGCGGCACCCGTGTGCTGCACTATCGCCTCGAGCGCAAGCTGGGCGAGGACGCGCTGGGGGAAGTGCATCTCGCGGTCGATGAGCTGCTCGAGCGTGAAGTCGTAATCAAGCTCATCCGCACCGAACACGCCGCCGCGCCGGAAGAGGTCGAAGGCTGGCGTTCGTACTTCCGGTCCCAGGCGCGCCGGGCGGCACGCGTCAACCATCCGGGCCTCGTCACGATCCACGCGTACGAAGACCTCATCGCGATGGACGCCATCGTGATGGAGCACGTCCCCGGCGAGACCGTCGAAGAATTGCTAGACCGCGGCGTGCGCTGGTGGCCGGCCACGACGGTGCGGCTGATGATCCGCATCGCCGATGCGGTGCAGGCTGCACACGCGCAGGGGATCGTCCACGGCCACCTCAACCTCCACAATGTGAAGGTCTCGCCCGAGGGCCGCGTGAAGGTCATGGACCTCGGCATCCCGAAGCTCGTATCGGGCGAGGAGCTGCCGTTGGCCGCGGCTGCGGGGCAGGGGTCGGAAGCGCGCCCGCGCGCCGACGTGCGTCAGCTCGGCGGCATGGCGTATCGGATGCTGGCGGCGGGTCGTCGCTTCAACAGCGACCGCGAGCCCGCGCCGGACGAGTCGCCGACCGATGCCTCGCTGGACACGTGGCTGCTCGGTCCGCTCGATCCCGTACTGGAACGCGCGATCGCCGAGAGGTCCGGCTACGCGAACGCCGGCGAGTTCGCGGCTGCGCTCTCCGCGGTGCTCGACGCCGCGATGCAGTCGGCCGCGATGCCATACCGCCGCGGCGCATACGGCTACACACCTGCGGACCTCGCGCCGGGAATGCGCGGCGGTTCCGCGCGCATGGGCGTCGAGGACGAACCGGAGACGCCCGCGCCGGGAATGCCGCTGCGCCAGAAGCCGGTGCCTCCCTCGCCTTCGCGCCTCGTGCTGCCGCCCGACTTCGATTCGAGCGTGCCCGAGGAACTGCCGATCGCACCGGCGGCGCATCCGAATCTGATAAAGCGTGCACGCACGCTTGCGCGTACCGCGGAACGGCGCTTCGATCTCAGGGGCTCGCGCCGCGCCATCGCGGCCGGCTTCATTTTGCTCCTCGCCGCGGGCGGAGCGGCCGCGTGGAAGATCGCGGGTGGCTCCGATGCAACGGTGCCGTCCGATGCGGCCGTGCGCGACTCGCTCGAAGCGATCCTCGTAGCACCGATCGCGTCGCCGCCGGTCGCAGAGGATTCGGTCGAAGAAGCGCCCGCACCGGTGGAACCGCCGGCACCGACGTCGTCGTCCACGCTCGTCGGTACCGTGAGTACGAACGTGCGCGGCGCCGTCGTTCGCGAATTGGGCAGCAACGCGGACCCGATCCCGCTGCCCGCGGAGCTCAGTGTACCGATCGGTGATTCGCTCGTACTCGAGGTCGCGCGCCGCGGCTACGTCCCCGCGCGCCGCGTTTTCCGCGGCACCGACCTGGAAGTCCCGCTGATCGCGGATTCGGTGAGTGTGACGTTTCGGAGCAACGTGACGGCCGACGTGCTGATCTCGCCGCCGAACGGCCCGCTGAATCCGCAGCGCATCGGCACCACCGGCTCGACGCTCCGTGTGCCGACGGGGAGCTGGCGCGTCGTGCTGCGCACGCCGTATCACCCCGACTTCGTCTCGAACGTCGCGTGGACCACGCCGGGCATGCGACACACCGTGGAGAAGATGGACTACTCGACGCGCGGCGCGCTGATGGTGACCGTGGACGGCACGTGGGCGCGCGTCAGCGTGGATGGCGGAACGAACGTCGAGACACCGCACCGCTTCGACAATTTGCCGATCGGTCCGCACGTGCTGCGCCTCACGCGCGATGGCTACGTGTCGATCACCGATACCGTCGTCGTACGTCCCGACACCGTCGTGGCGCAGCGCTACGTGCTGCGCCGTTCGCAGTAGCGGATCGGTGCCGGCGCCGGCCGCAGCCACACCTCCAGCCGATCCACGCACGCTCTACGCTGCGCGCCGCGACGCGTTCGAAGCTGCGCGCGCCGCCGAGGCCTCCCGTTCGCTCCGCATGTCCGGCATGCGCGCCACCACCTTCGCCGGTGCGCTCGCGTTCGGCGTGCTCGCGGAAGTGCGGCCCGGCGTCCTGCCGTTGGTCGCTGCATTCCTGTGCGTGGCGGCGTTCATTGCGCTCGTCGTCGCGCACAACCGCATCCGCGCCTCCGAAAAGCGCCTCACCGTCTTGCGCGACCTGAACGAGGAAGGGATTCGGCGTCTCGATCGCGACTGGAGTCAGCTTCCGGTGCAGCAGCCCGCACACGCGCTCCCGGATTTCGCGACCGACCTCGATCTCTTCGGCAGTCCGGGACTGACGCAACTGCTTGGTCCCACCGGAACACCCGCCGGTGCCGCCACGCTCGCGAGCTGGCTGCTCCAGCCGGCGGCGCCCGACGTCCTGCGTGCGCGGCAATCCACCGCACGCGATCTCGCCCAACGCAACGACTTCCGCGACGACTTCGCCGCGGAGCCCCGCCTGCACGCCGGCGCGAACGCGGAAGACGTGGAACGCTTCCTGTCGTGGGCGGAGGGCGACACATGGCTCGCCCAGCGGCCGTGGCTCGCACGCGCGCGCTGGCTGCTGCCCATCGCCAGCATTGCGCTGATCGCCCTCGACATCGCAACACGCGGCGGGCCGGCACTGTGGGTGATCCCGGTGTCGATCGCGCTGTGGATCACGCTGCGCCCGGGTGAATCGGTGCGCAAACGGTTCGGCTATGTGTTCGGCCGCGAAGGCCTGTTGCGCGCGTACCCGCGTCTGCTCCGATTGGCGACGTCGCTCGACTCCGACGACCCGTCCGTCCGCGCGCTGCGCGCGCGCTTCGATGCGGGCGGCATCGATACCGTGACATGGCTGCACAAACTCGCGAAGCTCGAGCACCTCGCCAATCTGCGCCTGTCCGGCCTCATGTACGCGCCCGTGCAGATCCTCCTCCTGTGGGACCTGCACGTGCTCGCCGCACTCGAACGCTGGCAGCAGCAGGCCGGGCCGCACGTGCGCACGTGGCTCGACGCGCTCGGTGAACTCGAGTCGCTGTGCGCCATCGCGACGCTCACGCACGACCATCCGGACTGGTGCTGGCCGAACATCGATCCCGCCGCGGACCGCTTTGAGGCGGAATCGCTCGGCCACCCCATGATCGCGGAGGATGCACGCGTCGCAAATGACGTCGCGGTGGGTCCACCGGGAACGTTCCTGCTCATCACCGGCTCGAACATGTCGGGCAAGAGCACGCTGCTGCGAGCCATCGGCACCAACGCAGTGCTGGCGCAGGCGGGTGCGCCGGTGTGCGCGCGCAGGCTGCGCATGCCGCCCGTGCGCCTCGGCTCGAGCATCCACGTGCACGATTCGCTCGTGCAGGGCACGTCCTACTTCATGGCGCAGCTCGAGCATATGAAACGCGTCGTGCAGGCCGCGACCGCGGGCGGGCCGATGCTGCTCTATCTGCTCGACGAGATGCTCCAGGGCACGAACACCGCCGAGCGGCGCATTGCCGCCACGGTCGTGCTCCGCCATCTGATCGACGCGGGCGCCATTGGAGCGGTCACGACGCACGACCTCGAGCTCGCGCAGGAGCCGGAGCTCGTGCCCGCCATGCGGCCGGTGCATTTCACGGAGACAGTGGTGCGGGAGGAAGGTCGCGACGCGCTGGTGTTCGACTACGTGCTGCGGCCGGGCGTCGCCACGTCGACGAACGCGCTCAAGCTGATGGAGATCGTGGGGCTGTCGGCGCCGAAACCATCTTCGCCGTCGTGATGACCTGCGCCGCGTGGCGCGTCGTGTGCTCCGCGATGTGGCCGAGGAGACCGATCACGCTGCTCGGCACTCGCTTCGACCCGACCTCACGCGGCTCGTAGAGCGACTCCGGAGACACGGACCGCATTGCATCCAGCGCGCGAGAGATCGCACCGCCCGCGATCGCGAGCAGTTCTTCCGGGTCCGCCGGTTCGTGTCCGCGCTCGCGCTCTTCCGCGAGTGCTGCCCGCTGATCCTCATCCAGCATGCGCCCCGCCGCGTACGTGAGCAACCTGTCGATCGAGCCGGCGAGGTGGCGGAGGTGATACGCGATGGACGCGACGCCGCCGGGTCGCCGCGCCGTCTGTTCGCGTGTGAGCGGACGCACCCACTTCTCGAGATCCTGCGCGGACTGCATCAGTGCGTGTGCGGCGGGCGCGAGCGCCGGTGGGATCCCCAGCGGCGGCCCCGTCAGCCACGCCTCCGTCACAGCACGGGTTCCGTATGGCGCCGGATCAGGCGGGTGAATGCGGGTGCCAGCTGCGAATCGAACTCGAATCCTGCGCGTTCTGCGATGAACGACAGCACGACCTCCTGAGGCCAGGCAGAGCGGTACGGCCGGTCGGTGCTGAGCGCGTGCCAGATGTCGCAGAGCTGCACCATGCGACTGATTCGGTGCGGCGCACGCCGCGGCTCCACCGACGGATAGCCGGACCCATCCTGGCGCAAGTGGTGCTCGAATGCAACCACCGCCGGCAGCGCGAGACCTGCGTCCGCGGCGATGATCACGCGCGCACCGATGACCGGATGCTCCTTGAGTTGCGTGCGTTGTGCATCGTCGATCGGGCCCGCACGATTCACGATGTCGGCAGGCAGCCGGCACATGCCGATGTCGTGCAGCAGTGCCGAGATCGCCACGAGCCGCACGGCTTCCTCGTTCATTTCGAGCGAACGCGCGAACGCCAGTGCGAGCGACGCGGTGTTCACAGCGTGCACGGGCAGGTAGTCCGAGGGGCCCTCCTGCCGCGCCTGGATCATCGCGGGTCGCGCCAGCGCGTACGGCTCGAGCGCAAGCGCATCCGCCACACCTTCGACTTCGGCTACGGGCAGACGCCGCCCTTCCGCCACCTCGTCGAAGACGAAGCGCATCGCCTCCACTTCCGCGGCCAGCGGCGCACCCGTCATCGCGCGGCTCATGCAGCCCCCTGCGGCATCTCCAGCCGTCCGGCAAGTGCTTCCTTGATCTGCGCATCGCCGGACTTCGCCGCCGCCTGGAGCAGTGCGGCCGCACGCCGCTCCGCCTTCCATGTGCGCGCGAGTCCGGCCAGCGCGGCTACCATCTCCGCCGATTTCGGCGCCAGCTTGAGCCCGCCCATGAGAGTCTTGCCCGCACTGGCGTACTTCAGCAGCGCTTCGAGCGCGAGCGCGTTCGTCGACCGGCCGAGCAGATGCAGCGCGAGCACGCGTTGCTCCGGCGGGAACGTGGCATCCGACAGCCGCGCGGCGAGCACCGGAATCGCCGCATCCGGCAGTCCCGCGCGTGCACCCTGCAGCGCTGCACGCAGCACATTGCGATCCGTATCGCGCAGCCCGGCAACGAGCGCGTGCGTGCGCCCCTGCGCATCGCCGAGCAGCAGCAGCACCGCCTCGCGGCGCACGCGCGCATCTTCGTGCGCGAGCAGCGGCTCCACCTGCGTCACCTCGACGCGTCCGCCGCACTGGCGCAGCACCGCGAGCATGTTGCGTACGACGAACCAGCGCCTGTCACGCAGCCGCGAATAGGCCAGTGACGCGGCGCGGTCGCCCATTCCGGACAGCCGATCCAGCACGATGCGACGCACCTGCCGCGACTCCGACTCGCACAACTCCTCCACCAGTGACGCCGCAGCCGCGCTGCCCATCACGCGCACCAGCGTGTCGAACCCGCGCACGTCGAATGGCTCGCGCCGCAGCAGCCAGGTCAGGCGCCGCGGCGTTGCCATCCGTCGCGCCACCTGGTCGACGGCATCGCCCGGCTCCGCGTGCCTGAGCAACTCCAGCACCGTCAGGTCGCCATCATGGTCGAGCAGCTCTGTGAGGGCGGACCAGACGACGTCGCCAGCAGCGTTCGTGGCGAGCCCCACGGCGAGCGCCCTCGCCGGCTCGATGGGAATCGCCGAACGCACGGGCTCCACCCGCTCGTCGGGATCGCCGAACCTCTGCGTCAGTGCACTCACGTCGTCCGCGCGCGCAAGCATGAGTGCGCGCCGGATCGCACCGCGCAGCGCGCTCTCCGCTTTCGGGGCATGCTCGGCGGGAAGTTTTGCGGTGAGAACGCGAAGACGATCAAGCAGACCGAACAGCGGCGGCGACGCCGTGGTCTCGTGCACCTCCATCGCCGCCAGCGTCAGCTTCGGCAGTCCCGCCAGCGGCAGGCGCGTCACCGCCATCTCCAGCAGTTGGCGTCGCGCCGCCGGGCTCTGCTCGCTCTTGAGGACCCGCACGACGAGTTCCGACGGGATCGCCGCGATCAACGCGGCTGCATCCGCACGCAGCTCCGCATCGGCTTCATCGGACAGCGACGCACGCAACACGCCCAGGATCCCGTACGCCAGCTCCTGCGAGCGCGTGTTCGTCGCGATCCATTTCCCGAGCGAAGCACCCGTAGGCGATTCCTCCGGATGCCGCGCCGCCTTCGCAAGATCGCGCCAGCGCGCCTGGACGTCTCCCGTCTCCTCGTAGTCGGGACGGAGCGTCAGATCGAGAGGAGCTCCGATGTCCACTTAGACCAGCACCGGTACGGGATGATCGTACGCACTCACCCGCACGATGCCCTTCCCATCCGCCTTCACCGTCGCCACCACGTCGTCCGCCTGCCGCAGCAGACCCTCCGCCGTGGCCGGGCCCACATCGTACGCCACGATCCCGATGCTGAAGCCCACGTCCGCGCCCGCGCGCCGCGCGGCCTCCAGCAGGCGCGCCTGCATCTTCTCCATCGCGATGCGCGCACCTTCCGCATCCGTCTCCGGCAGCAGCACCGCGAAGCTGTCGCCCGCAATGCGCGCAACGACGTCGGACGTGCGCAGCCCCGCCGTGATCACGCCCGCGACGGTGAGGAGCAGCGCGTCGCCCGCAGCGAAACCCTCGCGGTCGTTCACCGCGCGGAAATCATCGATGTCGATGTACGCGAGTGCCATCGGCCGCGTGTAACGCTTGCAGCGCTGCAGCTCGATGTGCACCACTTCGCGCAGGAACCGCCGGTTGCCCAGGTTCGTCAGCGGGTCCGTC
Source organism: uncultured Gemmatimonadaceae bacterium (assembly GCA_964444685.1). Taxonomy (GTDB): domain Bacteria; phylum Gemmatimonadota; class Gemmatimonadetes; order Longimicrobiales; family RSA9; genus CAYUIG01. Next base: position 27,224 of record CAYUIG010000025.1, read on the forward strand.
ATCGCCTGCTCGCGATCGCGGAACAGCACGTCCCGCAGCGGCGGCAGACCGCGGGCGGCCGCCAGATAGATCGGGAAGGAAAGGCCGAGATTCCACCACGGAACCGATGGCGACGTGTACGTCCCCGCCACCACACCGGCACCGAACTGCGTCACTGCTGCGGCCAGCGCCGCTACACTCCCCGCGAAGCCGCCGCCGAACCACGCCACCACCAGCACAGGCAGCAGGTAGACCAGCGAGACCGCCACATCGGGATACAGCCACGGCTGCCCTATCCCCGTCGCCACGATCATGGCGCCCCCGATCAGGCAGCCGTACACACGGGCACGCGCATCACGCGCGCGATAGACCGGCCGAAACAATGGACCACGACCGGGCCCACCGCTCCGCAGTGCGTCTGCGAGCATCGTCGCTTTCCTCGGAACTGTCGGGGAGATACCACAAGATCGGCGGGATCGCAGTTCGGGTCAAGGAAAATCGGATTCCGGGCCGGACTTCCGTTCAGGGTCCAGCCGTCAACTAACCGGGTAGTTGACAACCGGACCGGGCCTCCGTAGCTTCAACTAACGACCTAGTAGGAACGCGGAGGCAGCCCGTATGGAAGTCGTGTTCACGGACCGGGAGCTGGACGTGATGCAGGTGCTCTGGGAGCGGGGCGGGAGCACGGTGGCGGAGGTGCAGACGTCGCTGGCGGACGAGCTGGCGTACACGACCGTGCTGACGATCCTGCGTACGCTGGAGGAGAAGGGGCACGTGAGTCACGAAGAGGAGGGCCGGGCCTACCGGTATCACGCGCTCGTGGACCGTGACTCCGCGGGCGCGAGCGCGGTGCGGCGGCTGGTCCGGAAGCTGTTCGCGGGGCAGCCGGAGGCGCTGCTGACGCACCTTGTATCGGAGCGTGAGCTGACGGCGGAGCAACTGGAGCGGATGCGCTCGCTGCTGGACGAGCGCCTGGACCACGAGGAGGCGGAATGAGCTCGATCGCAGCGTGGGGCCTGTACTGCGTGCTGGTGGCGGTGCTCTTCGGAGCAGCCGCATGGGCGGGCGAGTCGGCGCTCCGGCGCGTAGGCCGCGCGGGACGCTGGGCGTGGTTCGCCGCGCTCGCGGGTTCGCTGCTGGTGCCGGCTGGCGCGTATTTCCTGCCGACACTCTGGGAACGGAACGGGCCGGGCATTCCAGAAGGGGTGGTTGTCGCGCTGCCTGCGATCGGTGTCGTTGCGGACTCCGGCGGTTTCAGCGTGAGCCGTGCGGTGCTGGCGGCGTGGATCGTCGCATCGGTCGTGGTGCTCGCGTGGGTGGTACTTTCGCTGCTGCGGCTCGCACTCGCACGTCGCGGTTGGCGGCGTGCGGAAGTGGATGGCGTGCGCGTATTCGTTTCGAGCGACGTCGGACCGGCCGTCTTCGCGGCGGGACGCAGCTCCATCGTGGTGCCGGAGTGGGCGCTCGAACTGGACGACCGGTTCCGCCGTCTGATGCTGCTGCACGAAGCGGAGCACGCGCGTGCGGGTGATCCCGCACTGCTGTTGTTTGCGCTCGTCCTGGTCGCGCTCATGCCGTGGAACCCGGCGCTGTGGTGGCAGCTGCGCCGGCTGCGCATGGCGGTCGAGGTGGATTGTGATGCACGCGTCGTGGCTGCCACCGGCGACGCGCGCACCTACGGAACACTGCTGCTCGAGGTCGGCCGCCGCCGGTCGGGCGGCCGGTTGCTGGTGGCGTTCTCGGAGCCGCGTTCCTTCCTGGAGCGGCGCATCCGCGCGATCGCGGCAGGTGTGCGCGGACGCGGCGTACGGCGCGCACTCGCGCCGGCGGTGGTCGGTGCGGTTGCGGTCATCGCGGCGGTCTGCGCGCGCGATCCGTCGTCGCCGGGGAATCCCATCGATGGCCGCGTCGTGGTGCCGGATGGTGAGCCGACGATTCAGCCGTACACCGTGCGGCCGCGCATCCTGAACGGCGACGAGGTCGCGCAGGCGTTGAAGGACAACTATCCGCCTCTCCTGCGTGATGCCGGCATCGGCGGCACGGCGGAAGTGTGGTTCTACATAGACGACCAGGGGCAGGTGACGAGGGTGCAGATCAACCGGAGCAGCGGCTACGAAGCGCTCGACAGGGCCGCGCTCTCATTGGCGGAAGTCTTTCGTTTCTCGCCTGCGCTCAACCACGACGAGCCGGTCGATGTGTGGGTGACGGTCCCGATCACCTTCACGGCGCCGTCTCAGAACAGCACGACCGCCGAGGTGGTCGATCCGGTGCCCGTGCAACAGGAGACGCAGGAGCCGACGAACGATCCGCCGCGCTTCACGCCCTTCACGCAGCGGCCGCGGATCCTGAACGCGGATGAAGTCCGGCAGGCTCTAACAGACCACTATCCGCCGCTCCTGCGGGATGCCGGCATCGGCGGTACTGCGGAAGTGTGGGTGTACGTGGACGCCGACGGCACCATCCAGAGGACGCAGATCAACAAGACGAGCGGCTACGATGCGCTCGACCGGGCCGCGCTTCAGGTCGTGCCCACGATGCGGCTCTCGCCCGCGCTCAACCGCGATGAGGCGGTGGGCGCGTGGTTGAGCATTCCCGTGACGTTCGGGCCGTCCGCCAGCAACACGACCAGCTCGATCGAGCGGGCGTTGCCCGTCGGCGAGGAGCGGGACGTTGCCGTGCTGCCGGAGGGGCGCACCGATGACATCTCGCGCGCGCCCGTGTTCACGCCGATGACCGTACGTCCGCGCATCGTGAACGCGAGCGAGGTCAACCAGGCGCTCACGGAAAACTATCCGCCGCTCCTGCGCGATGCCGGCATCGGCGGAACGGCCCACGTGTGGTTCTTCATCGACGCGGATGGCACGGTGCAGAAAACGCAGATCCAGAAGAGCAGCGGCCACGACGCGCTCGATCAGGCCGCGCTGCGGGTTGCGGAGACGATCCGTCTGTCGCCCGCCGAGAACCACGGCCAGCCTGTAGCAGTCTGGGTCAGCGTCCCGATCACGTTCTCCTCGAACTAGATCACGGCGGTACCGTAACGACACCCGCGCGGCCTCGTGGCTCGCGCGGGTGTCGTATTCTGTCCGGGCTGCCCGGATCCGGGACGCCGCCTTCCCGCCCCCGAAGCTTGCCGGGGCGGCCCGCATCACCTAGATCCTTCTCTCCGTTCGGGATCCCCGCGGATGGAACGTGGCACGCCCCTTTCCCGTACGGAGCGGAGCCGGACAGAGGATTTCCCCCGAAGAGAGACCCATGATCAAGCTGAGGAACGTCGAGAAGTATTTCGACACGAAGGCGGGCCGGATCTACGTGCTGCGGCGGATCGACCTGGACATTCGCCAGGGTGAGTTCGTCACGATCATGGGGCCGTCGGGGGCGGGCAAGTCCACGCTGCTCGGGATCCTCGGGCTGCTGGACGCAGCGTGGCGGGGCGAGTACTTCCTGCTGGACCAGCCCGTACACAAGCTGAACAACAAGCAGCGGTCGGAGCTGAACAAGGCGACGATCGGTTTCGTCTTCCAGCAGTATCACCTGCTCGACAACCTGACGGTCTACGAGAACCTGGAGATCCCGCTCTCGTACCGGAACATCTCGCGCAGCGAACGTGCGGCGATGGTGGCCGACATCCTCGACCGCTTCCAGATCGTCGGCAAGAAGGACCTCTTCCCGAACCAGCTCTCGGGCGGCCAGCAGCAGCTGGTGGCGGTGGCCCGCGCGGTCGTCGCGAACCCGAAGCTGATCCTCGCCGACGAGCCCACCGGCAACCTGCACTCGGCGCAGGGTCGCGAGATCATGGAGCTGTTCCGTCGCCTGAACGAACAGGGCACGACGATCATCCAGGTCACGCACTCCGAGACGAACGCCGCGTACGGCCATCGCACGATCGAGCTGCTGGATGGCTGGATCGCGAGCGAGCGCATGGAGAGCACGGTCGCCTGATCGCTGTCCCGTCACTGGCCCCGACGACGCAGTATCGAAGGGACCCCTTCCGGCGAGGCCGCGCATGAGGCACACCATCTCCGACTCCGACCGGCGCTTCATCGAGGACCTGGAGGCCGCCCGCATCCCTCCAGCCAACTTCGGTCATCGCGCACACGTGCGCGCCGCGTACGTCTATCTCACGCAGCACGACACCGACGATTCGGCGGAGAAGATGCGCGACACGCTCGTCGCGTATCTGCGAGAAATCGGCGTCGACCCGGCGAAATACCACGAGACGATCACGCGCGCGTGGATCATGGCGGTGCGCCACTTCATGGCTCGCACTCCACCCACGCACGACGGCGACGCGTTCATCGCCGCGAATCCGCAGCTCCTCGATGCGAGCATCATGCTCACCCACTACTCCAAAGGGCGGCTCTTCTCCAACGACGCACGCAACGCGTTCATCGAGCCCGACCTCGAGCCGATCCCGCAGTACCGGTAGATGGAGATACGCGGAGCCCGGCGCGAAGAGCTGCGGGGCATCGTCGAGCTGCTCGCGGATGACCCGCTCGGCGCGCGCCGCGAAGATGCGGGGCCCCCGCTGCCACCGGAATACGAACAGGCATTCGACGAGCTCACGGCGCAGGCGGGCAACGAGATCCTCGTGGCCGTGGAAGCCGGCGAAGTGGTCGGCTGCCTTCAGCTCACGATCATCCCCGGGATCAGCCGGAAGGGCGCGAAGCGCGCGTTCATCGAAGGGGTCAGAGTATCCAAATCGTATCGCAGCAAGGGCGTGGGCGAGCGGATGGTGCGCGCTGCCATCGAACGCGCCCGCGTCGCGGGCTGCGCGCTCGTGCAGCTCACGAGCGATGCCTCACGGAAGGATGCGCATCGCTTCTGGGAGCGGCTGGGATTCACGCCCAGCCACGTAGGCTTCAAGATGGAAATCGGGGGTGAAGGGCCGACGTCGCCCTCCACCCCCGATTCGACACTACAGAAGAACTAGCCCGCCAGGTCCCTCACCGCTTCGGCGAGCATGCGGACCTTCACAGCGTCCGTTGCGCGCCCGCTTTCCGAACCGAGCCGCGACGCAAGGTCACGCAGCGCAGTTGCGCGCGCCGCGCCTGACGCTCTCTCTGCGGCCGTCAGGTCCGTGCGCGCCGCGGCAATACGATCCGCGGCAAGCCCGCCATCCCGCTCGAGTTGATCGAGGTACGCACGCGCGAGCGCGAAGCTCGCCGGCCACACGATGTGCGGCTGTTCCTGCGCGTTGAGCTGCTCGAAGCGCACGGTGTTCGCCGCGTCGATCTCGTTCTGCGTGAGGTACGCACTCGGCGTGAGCTCGAGGATGTCGAGCCCGCGCGCGATCTCCGAGCTGACGATCACGCCGTTGTACCAGTACACCGACCACGAGCCGGCACTCGTGAGACGCCCGTCCTCGAGCGGGCCGCGGTCGAAGAACGCGATCTCGACCGGGTTGTCCGGATCCGTCCAGTCGAAGACGGAGATGCCGCCCTGGTACCATCCCTGGACCATCACTTCACGGCCCGGGATCGGAATGAGCGAGCCGTTGTGCGCGACGCAGTTCTCGAACTCCGTCTGCGCTGCGGGCATCTTGTAGTAGCTGTGGAACTTCATCTCGCCATTCTCGATCGTGAAGATGGCGTTGGCGCCCCACTCGTACTTGTCGGTCGCGCGGCAGCGCGCGCCCCTGCCGCCGCCCCACTCATCGGTGAACAGCACCTTCTTCCCGTCGTTGCTGAAGGTGGCCGAGTGCCAGAAGGAGAAGTTGGAGTCGGCCACGGCCGCGATGCGACGCGGGTTCGCGACATCGGAAATGTCCAGCAGCAGGCCGTACCCGCCACATGCACCGCCGGCGAGCCCAACGGCCGGATACGTGGTGATGTCGTGGCACTGGGTCGGGCCGCTGCGCCGCCGGTTGTTCTGCGGGCGGTTCTCCTGACCGGGCTCCGCGTGCCGCGGTGGTGCCTCGAGGTCGTGGAAGATGCGCGGCGAGCTGACGATCGCCGCCTTCGTGGGATCGGCCAGCGGCACGCGGATCACTTCGATGCGGAACAACGCCGAGTTCGGATCCTCGTCCGGCGCCATGGCAGAGCAGCCGGGCAGCTCGGACGGCGAGCGCACGCCGGCGGAACCCGATACGTAGATGTAGACGTTCTGCGAATCCCTCGGATCGGACACGACCGTGTGCGTGTGCGAGCCGCGGCACGTCTGCACGTTCGCCACGTACTTCGGATTCGCGACATCGGTCACATCGAAGATGCGGATGCCGCGCAGCCGCTCGTGGCTCACCGAGTCCTGCACGCCCTGCGTACCGCAGTCGATGCGCCCCGACTGACCCTCACCCGACACGAACAGCAGGTTGCCGAAGACCGAAACATCGCTCTGCGACGCCGGGCATACGTAGGCATTGCGGAGCTGCGGCTTGCGCGGGTCCGTGATGTCCCAGACCTGGTAGCCGTTGTAGTTGCCCTGGTAGACCAGGTTGCCGCTGAAGGCGAGGTCCGAGTTGGTGACGCCGGTGAACGGCTCGGGCGACGGCGTGTTCGACAGCAGCCGCATGTTCCAGAGCGCCTGCTCGGCATCCAGGTACCCGGCGCGCAGACCGACACGCGGATCGGGATCGGGTCGGGTCGCCGACGGGGGAACCGTCGCCACTCCGGTGTTGGATGCGGAGGCGCAGGCGCCCGCGAGGAGCGCGGCCATGAGCACGGAAGAGAGTCTCATCGGGACCTCGGGGAAGGGGAATCGGCGCCCTCGAGCGCCTCGAGCATCGACTGCATCCGATCGATCTCGCTGGTCTGATCCGCATACACGCCCGACGCGAACATGTAGACATCATCGTCCTGCGCAGCGCCGGCGGAGGCAAAGAGCTGATCGACCATCGCGATCGCGCCCTCGTGGTGGCGGATCATGAACGTCAGGAAGAGCCTGTCGAATTCGCGGCCGCGCGCACGGTCGAGCTGCGCCATCTCCTCATCGGTGAGCATGCCGGGCATGAGCATCGCGTGCTGCATCCCGTTCATCTCCATCATGAGATGCGTGGCATCGGCGGGCGGCACGCGCTCGCCGCGGTCCTCGAGCCACATCTGCATCAGGCGGATCTCATCGGCCTGACCGACGACAACCCGCTCCGCGAAGAGGCGCACCGCCTCACTGGCCCCGTGCGTCGGCGCCAGCCGTGCCATCTTCACGGCCTGCGCGTGGTGCGGGATCATGCCGGCCATGAAATGCACGTCGGCGTCCGAGTACGGCGCACGCGGCGGCGTGGGTGCGGGCAGCGAAGCGCTGGCGCATGCGCAGAGTAGAGCGGCCAGCGCGATGGGGGCTGACTTCATGGCGATCCGGGATCGTTGGAACGACGGAAGCCGCAAACTACGCGGCCGTGGAACGGATGGAAAGCGTCAGTCCATGCCGCCGGCCACAGCCGTGCCGGCGAGGAGGCGTCGGATGGTGTCGAGGAGCTCGCTGGGCGGGCACGGCTTCTCGAGATAGGCGTCACAGCCGGCCGCACGCGCCACACCGTGGCCGTCCTCTCGCACGAAGCCCGTGCACGCGATGATGCGCACGTCGCCGAGCGCGGGGTCGTGCCGGATGCGGTGCGTGGCCGTGATTCCATCGAGGCCGGGCATCGACACGTTCATCACCACCACGTCCGGGTGGTAGACCCGGGCCGTGGCCACGCCGCTCAGCCCATCGGCAGCCTGGAGCACAGCGAAGCCGTGGTGCTCCAGATACGCGGCGTAGATGTCGCGCGTCTCGCGGCTGTCATCCACGATCAGGACCGTGGGCGGTGTCATGCGGCCCGATCGAGCAGCCGGCGGACCTCGTCGCGGATATCGGCGAGGCGCGCGGGTTTGGCCATGTAGGCGTCGCAGCAGCCCGAGCCGAGAATCGTCCTGCGGTCCCCGGCGTTCGTGAACCCGGTCAGCACGAGGATCGGAATCGGCGGCCCGGGCGACTTCTTGAGCCAGCGGCCGGTTTCGATCCCGTTCATCGAGGGCAGGGCCAGGTCGAGGATCACGACGGCCGGGCGCGCCCGCGCGGCCTCCTCCAGCGCCTCCTCACCACGGCGGGCGGTCGACACCTCGTAATCCCGTGCGAAGACGTCCCGCAGGATCCTCAAAAGGTCCAGGTTGTCCTCGACGATCAGGATCCGCGCTTTCATCGGTGGAAACGCTCCCCGCGGTGGTTCTCCTGTGGCCGCGGCGCGGCCGTTCTCCGGGGTGGAGAATGGGCAAGGGGCGTGCCCCGAACGCGACGGAGAGCCGAATGATCGGCCAGCAGATCGGCAAGTACCGGATCGTCAGCGAGCTCGGGCGGGGCGGCATGGGCGTCGTCTACAAGGCGATGCAGACCACGCTCAATCGGACCGTGTGCATCAAGGTCCTGTCCCCGCACCTCGCCGGCTCGGGCGAATACCTCGCCCGCTTCGAGCGTGAGGCCGAGTCGCTGGCCCGCGTGGCCCACGAAAACATCGTCCATATCTACGACGTCGAAAATTTCGACGGCCGCCAGTGCATCGTGATGGAGTACGTGGGCGGGCCATCGCTCACGCAGCTCCTCGCCCAGCGCGGCCGGCTGGCCGCGGCCCATGCGCGGGACGTGGCATACGCGCTCGCGGGTGCACTTTCGGTGGCGCACCGGAAGGGGATCGTCCACCGCGACATCAAGCCCGACAACATCCTGTTCAGCCTGGACGGCACGCCGAAGCTGACGGACTTCGGCATTGCGCGCATGCGCGACAGCAAGGTCAAGACGCAGACCGGGCTGATGCTGGGCACGCCGTACTACATGTCGCCCGAGCAGGCGCGCGGGGGATCGGTCGGGCCGGCCAGCGATCTGTATTCGCTGGCGGTCGTGATGTTCGAGATGCTGACCGGCCGCCTGCCGTTCCTGGCGGACGACGCGCTGGCGATCGCGCTCCAGCACATCCAGGCGAAGCCGCCGCGCATCGAGGACCTTGCGCCCGACGTCCCGCGCGACCTCGCGAAGGTCGTGCACCGCGCACTCGAGAAGGACCCGTCGCAGCGGTATGCGAGCATGGACGAGTTCCGCACCGCACTCGCCGCGCTGTCGCTGGGCGCGACACTCGGTGCGGCGCTCGCGCGCGAGGCCGTGGCGCCCGCGCTTGCGCAGGGTGGTGCCCACTGCCCAGAGTGCCAGGCGGCCATCGAGCCGGACTGGCTGACCTGTCCTTCGTGCGCTCTGGCCATCCGCCAGAAGTGCACGCACTGCGGCCGGCTGTTCGATCCGCTGGCCGAAGCGTGTCCGTCCTGCAGGACTCCGGCGACGCCCGCGCCGGCGCCCGCGGCGGTGATGCCGTCGGTGCCTGTGCCGATGACGGCCGTCCCCGCGGGTGGCGCCGGAGTCTCGGACACGATGGCTCCCGTATCCACACCGCCGCCGGACCCGGAGCCTGCGGATCGCATCCGCCAGGCGGCTGCGGCGGCCGCAGCCGTGGTAGGCGACGCCGGCTCCGCCATTGCGGATGCCGGATCCGCCCTCGTCGACGCCGCGCGCGGCGTGCCGCTCCCCTCGCGTACCTTCGTCGGTCGCGCGGTAGGGCGCTTCTCGACGCTGGCTCCGACGCAGCGGAAGTTCGTCATGGCGGTCGGCGCTGTGCTGCTGCTCGCGATGGTCGCCGCCGCGATGCAGCTCGGCGGCACACCCGCGCCCCAGACGCGGTCCGACACCGCCTCGACGTTCACGAGTGGTGGGGCAGGGCCGATGTACACGCCGAACCGGCCATCGGGAAGGCGCGACGGGCCCGCACAGCCGCAGAACCAGCCGATCACGCCCGAGCAGGCCAACCAGATCGCCGAACTGATCGGCGACACGGTGCTGCCGCCCGTAACGGCGAACGATCCCGTACGCGGCGCCGTCGCGGACTCGACGGCGGTGGCCGGGACGGGCGCCGGACAGCCGCCGCCGCCGGCGGATGTGAAGGAGTCCCCTGAGGCGGCCGCGCGGCGCGCGATCGAGTCGGTCGTCGAGCGGCAGCGGCGCGCAACGGAGACGGGTGATGTCGAGATGTTCCTGCGCGACATGGACCCGGAGCTGGCGGAAGAGAACCTCGAAGGTTTCCAGGCCTTCGTGCGCGACTACCGCGACCGTCGCAGCCGGATCACGAACATCCGCATTGAATTCGACGATGTCGAGACGGCCAGCGTGACGTTCCACGTACGGCTGACCGGCGTGCGTGGCGGCCGGACCGAAACACTGTACGACGGTCCGGTCGAATGGGTGCTGGAACGCGATAGCGGACGCTGGCTCATCGTCTGGAGCTCCTGACGTGAGCCTCGACACCATGCCGGGCGCGCGGTGGCGCATTGCACTGGGATTCCAGTCCGATGCCGGCCGCGCCCGGGAACGGAACGAGGACGCGTACGCCGTCTTCCTGCCGTACGAGGGTGAGGAGCGCACCACTTCGGTCGATGGGCTGTTCGCCGTCGCCGATGGGATGGGCGGTCACGAAGCGGGAGACTTCGCCAGCCGGTTTGCCGCCGATGCGCTGCTGCGCGCGGTCACGGTAGAGGGTGACCTCGATCTCGAGGCCACGTACCAGTGGATCAGCCGCGAGCTGCGGCGCATCGCGGTCGAGCGCGGGTCGAGTCACGGCATGGGCAGCACCATGACCGCGGCCATCCTGCGCGGTGACGTGCTCGATGTCGCGCACGTCGGTGATACGCGCCTCTACCGCCTGCGCGACAGACTCGAGCAGCTCACGCCCGATCACTCGTGGGTGGCCGAGCAGCAGCGCGCGGGCCTGCTGACGCCCGAGGAGGCGGCCGCACACCCGCGCCGCAACCTCCTCACGCAGTGCCTGGGCATCGGTCCCGACCTCAAGGTCTATCGCGCCGAGTACACGGTGGAGGAGGGGGACCGCTACCTGATCTGCTGCGACGGTCTCCACGGCCAGATCCCGGACCCCGTCATCGAGCGCGTGCTGCGCGACGAGACGGTGCCGCAGAAGGCCGTCCACCGCCTGGTCGAGATGGCCAACGAGACCGGCGGTCCCGACAACATCACCGCCGTCGTATTCGACTTGGCCCGCACGGCCGTGGTGTCGGACACGATGCCCGCCCTCGCGGTCACGCCGGCGCCCATGGACACGCCGGTCCCCGAGCTGGCGGCGGTCGAGATCCCGGTCGAAACGGCCGCGCCCCGCCGCCGCTGGTCCGTCCCGCTCATTGCCGCGGGCCTCGCGCTGGTGCTCGGCGCGGCCGGATGGTCCGCGTACGCCGGTTTTCTCGCTGATGATGGTGGAAGCACGGGAGTCGCGCCGGACACGTCGGCCGTCCGAGCCGATCCCGCGCCGGGCCCCAGCCCGGCAGACCAGAGCCGTCCCGCCGAATTGCCGGCGGATACGGCCGGGGCCCGAGCCGACAGCACGGGGAGCGCAGCCGCCGGGGGCGCGCCGCCTCAACCGAACCCGGATCGACAGGAGCCACGCTCATGACCGACCTCGGCAAGACGAAGAAGCTCTGCCCGAACGGGCACCTGCTGGACCCGGCGTGGGAGGTGTGTCCCTACTGCCCCAGCGACCGCATGCCTTCGCCCGAGCTGGCGAAGACGCTCAGGGTGGACGAGCACGCGCCGCCACCGCCGCCGCCCGCACCTGCGGCGCCGCGGAAGACGGAAATCATGGATCGCCCGCCCTCGATCGATGGCGTGGGCTGGTTCGTGGGCACGAAGGACGGCAACCGCGGCCAGATGCACAAGATCGACACCGAGCGCACCACGGTCGGCGCGTCGGGTGACTGTGATGTCGTGATCAGCGGCGATCACGTCTCCGACCGTCACGCCAGCATGCGCTTCAAGGGCGGCGAGTTCGTCCTCACCGATCTCGACAGCACGAATGGCACGTACGTGAACGGCGAGCGCATCACGCAGCACACGCTCTCCGACGGCGACGTCGTCGCCTTCGGTTCGTCGGAGTGGGTCTTCAAGCAGGTGACGTTCCAGACGCGCTAGGCTTCGCGCACAAGACACCGACACAGCGACGGAGGACACCATGAGGAAATGGATCGTTGCACGAGGCCGCGCGTGGGCGTGCCTGCTGCTGCTCGCCGCGTTCGCGGCGCCGGCACGCAGCGCCGCGCAGGACCTCGACTCGCGTGCACGCGAGCGGCTCTACTACGAGGTGAAGCCCGCGGTCGTGATGGTCGTCACGACCATCCAGGGCACCGTCACGATTCTCGGCGAGACGTGGTCCAACGCCGGTCTCGCGGCGCCGGGCGACCTCGTGATCGTCGGACAGGTCGTCGAACTCTCCGCGGCCGGTTCCGGCTTCATCGTGAGCCCGGACGGATACGTGGTCACGAACGGCCACGTCGTCCAGTGGTTCCACGAGGCGAACGAGGACCAGCTCAAGAGCATGCTGCTCTACAGCGCGCTCGACAACGCCGGCTACTTCGCGCTCGAGGCCGCACGCCGCGGCGGCGGCGTCCTCACGGAGGACACGAAGTACCGGCTGATGGAGCGCCTGCTGCCGCACACGCAGGTCACGCTCAGCAAGGACCTCGACGTCTACCTCCAGAACTGGCACAGCCTGCCGGCGGAGGTGAAGGAGTACAGCGCGCCGATCCAGCCGTTCACGGGCAAGTTCGCCGTGATCGGTGCCAACCTGACGAACGGCAAGGACGTGGCCGTGCTGAAGGTCGAGGGTCGCGACCTGCCCACCATGCAGGTCGGTGACTCGCAGGCGATGCAGATCGGCAACGCGATCAGCGTGGCCGGCTATCCGGGCGTCGGCACCTTCCTCGACGTGCTCAACCTGAACACGCCGATGCAGGCCAGCTTCACGCGCGGACAGGTGTCGAGCCTCAAGGTGGACGTGAAGGGCCAGAGCCTGCTGCAGGTCGATGCCGGCATCTCCTTCGGCAACAGCGGCGGACCGGTCATCAACGACCAGGGCCTGGTTGTCGGTATGGCCACGCTCGGCGCGGCCAACACCGAGGCGTTCAACTTCGCGGTGCCGACGAACACCATCAACGAGTTCGTCCGTTCGTCCGGTCTCACGCCCTCCGCAGGTCTCTTCGACCAGCAGTGGCGCGCGGGCCTCGACCACTACTACCGCGGAATGGATCTCACCGCGAGTCGCCCCGCACAGGCGCGCGAGGCGTTCCAGTCCTCGATCGCTTCGTTCGACGAGGTGCTGCGCATCCTGCCCGACCTGCCGGACGCGGTCTACCTGCGCCAGCAGGCGATTCGCCAGCGTGAGGCGCTGCCCACGTCGCAGCCCATGAACTGGCTGCCCTGGGTCATCGGCGGCATCGTCGCCATCGGTCTGCTCCTCCTGATCATGGGCATGATGCGCAGGAAGGGCGCAGGTGCAGTTGCCGGCGCACCGGCCATGGCCCGCAGCAAGAACGGCCGCGCGGCTCGCCTGGTCGTGCAGGCCGGCCCGCTCATGGGCAACAACTTCCAGGTCTCTGGCCAGGGGTTGAAGATCGGCCGCGACCCGGCCGCATGTCAGGTCGTCCTTGCCGAGCCGACCGTGTCGCGCGAACACGCCATGCTGTATGCTTCGGGCACGGACTCCGAGTTCGTTCTGAAGAACCTCAGTGGCACGAACGCCACCTTCGTGAACGACCGTGCGGTCCAGGAGACGACGCTGAAGCACGGTGACCGCATCAAGATCGGCAACAGCGTAATCGTCTTCGAAAAGACCTGAACGTGGAGAACTCAACGATGACAGGCTCGACGAAGAGTCTGGGGCGGCTCGCGACCGCCGCAGCGATGGTGATGGGACTGCTCGTGCCCGGGGTCGCGCGGGCACAGGTGGGTGCACTCGGGGGTGCGGCCGGCGGTGCGTTCTCGGGAGACGATGCGGTGTCCCAGGGGCCCGTGTTCGGCGAGAGCGGCCTCGTGCTGGACCAGGGTGCGTGGAGCTTCGGCGGCTACTTCGGCCGCACGTCCGCGAGCTTCGACACCGAGTTCTTCGACCTCGAGTTCGGCTACAACCAGCTGATCGTCGGCGCCTTTTACGGACTGTCCGACAAGCTGAGCGTCGGTGCCGTGATTCCGTTCAGCTCGTGGAGCGCCGAGACGCCCCTGGGCGATGCGGATGCGAGCGGCCTGGGCGACATCGCCGGCGTGCTGAAGTATCAGTTCGTGGAATCGGCTGATGGCAAGACGCACGTGGCCGCCATCGGCAACGTCTCGCTGCCGACCGGCGACGAGGAGGAAGCACTCGGTGCGGGCGATCCCGTCTTCGGCATTGGCGGCGCGCTCTCCCACGCTCTCTCGTCGGCGTCGCTGCACGCGAACGCAGGTGTGGGTTTCACCACCGGTGACAACAGCACGACCGTGCTCAGCTTCGGCGGCGGTGTGGTGTTCCCGGTTTCGCCGACGGTCATGCTGAGCGGTGAGCTGCTCGGCAATTCGTACGAGACTGAGGATTTTCTCGGTGAGAGCGAGCGGACCACGGTGTTCGATCTGGCTCCCGGCGCACGTTTCCGCGTCGGCAGCAGCACCTTCATCGATGCAGGCATCAACATCCCGCTCGACAATGAAAAGAGCGGGTATGACTGGGCCGCGATGATCGGAGTGTCGATCGTCCGGTAGGAATCAGTCCTGCGGCGCGCCCTGCGCCGCAGCGATGTGATCGAAGGCCTGGCCGACGCGCGCGAGTGCGTCGGCCAGGTCGTTTTCCGGGATGCCGATCCCGAAGCGCACGTGCCCCTCGACCGCGAAGTGCTCGCCCGGGACCACCAGCACGCTGTGGTCCGCGCGCAGCCGCTCCGCCAGTTCGCCCGACTTCACCGGCAGGTCATACCCGACGAAGCAGATCGCGCCCGCATCCGGCCGCTGCCAAGTGAAGCCGCCGCGCTGCGACAGCCACGACTCCAGTACCTCGAGTCCGCGCCGAATGTGCGTGCGCGTGCGCTCGAGGATCCTGGGACGCACGTCCGCGTGCAGTGCCATCCGCGCCAGTCTGTCGGTCAGATCCCCCGGCGAGATCGTCGTGTAGTCCGTGCGCGCCCACAACGCCTCGGCGCTCGCCGGGTCCGATACCGTCCAGCCGATGCGCAGCCCCGGGAGCCCGTACGCCTTCGACAGTGACCCGGTCGCGATCACGCGCTCCGTCGTGCCGAAGAACGACGGCGTCTCCTCACGCTCGAGCTCCGCACCCGTGTACACCTCGTCCGCGAGGATCCACGCGCCCGTCCGCTCCGCAGCGGCGACGATCGCATCCCGACCTTCGGGCGCCAGCACCGACCCCGTGGGGTTGTTCGGGTTCGTTACCACGATTGCGCGCGTCCGCTCGTTCACCGCCTTGGCGACGTCATCCGGATCCAGCTGCCAGCCCAGCTCCGGCCGCAGCGCGACTTCGCGCACCGTCGCGCCGAGCTGGCGCGCCAGACCGTTCGTCTGGAAGTACGCGGGGACCACGATCGCGACTTCGTCACCCGGGCGGATCAGCCGCCACATCGCCGCGAAGTTCGCCTCCGCGCTCCCGTTCGTTACCACCACACCCGCATCGGTCGCGCCGGGATACAGCGCCGCGATGCGCGCGCGCAGCTCGTCGGACCCGTTCGACTGCCCGTACCCCAGCAGCGTCCCGTCCAGCGCATCCTCGCCTGCCAGCGCGCACAGCTCGCCCACCGTCAGCGGGTGCACGCCGCTCTCCGACAGGTTGTAGTCCACGCGGTACTCGTACGTGGACTGCCACCGTTCCATTGCGAATGGGATGAATTCTTTCATGGTCTGGACAACGTAGGCGGTCCCCTGCTCGATGCGAAAGGCGAGTCTGGAGTCGGGAGTCTGGGATCTGGGGGTCTGGTTGACTGCGCGATGTTCAAAACCAGACACCAGACACCAGACACCAGACCCCAGACACCAGACCCATTTCGGGACTTTGCCCGCGCCTCTCCGACGCCCTACAATCCCCCCAACCGAACCCGTGGAGGATGGATGCGCTTCCCCGACGACCTGGTAGAGCCGACGGGCGGCAGGATCGTGATGGTGGTGCTGGATGGGCTGGGTGGACTGCCGCATCCGGACACTGGACGGACGGAGCTCGAGAGCGCGGAAACGCCGAACTTCGATGCGCTCGCGAAACGCGCCGCACTCGGGCTCTCGCTGCCCGTCGGTCACGGCATCACACCGGGCAGCGGGCCGGGTCACCTCGCCCTCTTCGGCTACGACTCCGTGCAGTTCTCGGTCGGTCGCGGCGTACTGTCGGCGCTGGGTGTCGGCTTCGAGATCCGTCCGGGCGACATCGCGATCCGGCTCAACTTCGCGACGCTCGACGCGGATGGCCGCGTCGTCGACAGGCGGGCAGGCCGGCCGAGCGATGCCGAGAACAAGCGGCTCGTCGCGAAGCTGCGCGAGAGCGTGAGCGCACCCGAGGGCGTGCAGGTCTTCTTCGAGCCGGAGAAGGAGCACCGCGCGGTTCTCGTATTGCGCGGCGAGGGGCTCGAGGCCGACCTCGGCGACACGGACCCGCAGGAGACCGGCGTGCGTCCGCTGCCCGTGGAAGCGCGTTCGAAGGGATCGCTGCGCGCGGCGTCCATTCTCCAGGCGGTGCTCGACAATGCGCGTGAAGTGCTGCGCGACGAGCCCACGGCGAACGCACTGCTCGCACGCGGCATCGATGCCTTCTCCGCCTTCCCGTCGTTCCACGAGCGGTTCCTGCTGAAGGCGAATGCGATCGCGCGGTATCCGATGTACCTCGGCGTCGCTCGGCTGGTAGGCATGGAGACGAACCCGATCGCGAAGGATGATGCAGGCAGTGTGGATGTGCTCGTCGAGCGCTTCGGTTCGTTCGACTTCCACTTCATCCACTTCAAGGCCATGGACTCGCGCGGCGAGGATGGGGACTTCGAGGCGAAGTCGAACGCCATCGCCGCGGTCGACGACCTCATGCCGCGCATCATCGACCTGGATCCCGACGTGCTCGTAATTACGGGGGACCACTCGACGCCTTCGAAGCTGCGCTCGCACTCGTGGCACCCGGTCCCGTTGATGATCGTGTCGCCCTGGGCGCGGCCATCCAATCGCGCCGAGTTCGGCGAACGCGCATGCCAGTACGGCGAGCTGGGCGTCGTGCCCGCTAAGGAACTCATGACACTCGCGCTCGCGCACGCGGGCCGGCTCGCGAAGTACGGAGCGTGACGTGAACGAGAGCGACCGGATTCTCGAGCGCGCGCTGTCGCTCGGCGACGAAGGTCGCTGGGAGGAGATGGCGGCCATCCTGCGCGATGCCGTCGATTCGGATCCCGAGGACGAGTACCTGCTCTGCTGGCTCGGCGTCGCCGAGCGCGAGCTCGGCAACGAGGGCGCGGCGTACGAGTACTTCCTCCGCTGCATCGCGCTGGATCCCGAGGATCCACGCATCCTCGCCATTGCCGGGTCCGGCCTCGCTGCGTTCGACGACCCGCAGGCCGAGACCGTCCTGCGCGCCGCCGCGCTCACTGGGCCGGAGCTCCCCGAAACGCGCCTACAGTATGGATCCTATCTCGCGCGCGAAGGCCACTTCGAGCTCGCGCTCGAGAATCTGCGCGCCGCCATCGAACTCGCGCCCGACGATCCCGGTGCCCGCGCGGAGCTGGGTGCGGCCCTTGCCTTGAAGGGCGACCACGCCGCCGCAGCCGATGCGATGGAGGATGCACTCGCACTCGCGCCCGACGACTCGTGGACCCGCGTGCTGCTCGGTCTGGTGCGCTGGGAGCTGGGCGAGCGCGTGCAGGCCGCCGAAGCGCTCCTGGAGGCCGCCACACAGCGCACCGACGATGCCGAGGCGCAGCTCATCGCCGCACTCGCTGCGGCCGCACAGGGCTGGGATGACGCCGCACAGGATGCACTCGCCCGCGCACTCCAGGTTGCGGAGGGCAGCGACACGGCGATGCTCGAGCAGGTCGAGGACCGCATGGATCAGGGGCCCGACGCCGCGGCCGAACTGCTCGATGAGGACATCGGACCGTCCGCACTCCACGACCGACTCATGCAGCCGCTGTGAAACGCGCACTGCGCGTCGTATTCGCACTCATCGGCGGCATTGTCGCACTCTGGCTCGCATCCGTGGGACTCGTGCTCCTGGCCGGTGCACGGCCCAACCCGCGCGAGGCCGACGTCATCCTCGTGCTCGGCGCGGCGCAGTGGAACGGCCGGCCGTCACCCGTGCTCCAGGCCCGCCTCGACCACGCACTCTCGCTCTGGCAGGACGGCTATGCACCGCGTCTGTTGTTCACCGGCGGCGTCGGCCTGGGTGACACGATCAGTGAAGGCGAGGTGAGCCGGCAGTACGCGCGGGCGAAGGGTGTGCCGGATTCCGCGATCCTCGTCGAACGGCGCGGCACCACATCCGCCGAATCGATTCGCGGCGCCGCGCGCATCATGCAGGAACAGGGACTCGAATCCGCGGTGCTCGTGAGCGATTCATACCACATGCTGCGCCTCGAGCTGCTCGCGCGCAGAGAAGGCATACACGCCACGCGCTCATCCGCACCCGGCGCGCCGATCGACCGCGCGCGCGACGAACGACGACACTACGTCCTGCGAGAGAGTTTGCTATTTCCCGTGTTTGCGATCGTAGGTGGCCGATGATCCGGCCGCGTCTCCCATTCGAGGAGTTCCGCCTGGACAACGGCCTGCGCGTGCTTGTCCACACGGACCCGCAGGCGCCGGTCACGTGCGTCAATCTTTGGTACCGCGTCGGCTCCGCCGACGAACGACCCGGACGCACCGGCCTGGCTCATCTCTTCGAGCATCTGATGTTCGAGGGTTCGCCGAACGTACCGCCCGGCCGCTTCGACGAGCTGCTCGAGCAGGTCGGCGGTGCCAGCAACGGCTCGACTTCTCCCGATCGTACCAACTACTGGGAGACGGTGCCGCCACATGCACTGGATCTTCCGCTCTGGCTCGAGTCGGACCGCATGGGCTGGCTCGCGGACGCGCTCACGCAGGAGAAGCTGGACGCACAGCGCGGGGTGGTGAAGAACGAGCGTCGCCAGAACTACGAGAACCAGCCGTACGGCCTCGCATGGGAGCGCATGCTCGCGGCGCTGTATCCCGCAGACCACCCATACTCGTGGCCCACGATCGGTTCGATGGCGGACCTCGATGCAACCACGCTCGAAGACGCGAAGGAATTCTTCCGCACGTACTACGCGCCCGCGAATGCCACACTGGCCGTCGCGGGACCCGGAAGCGCCGCGGAGGTGATGGCGCGCGTCGCGCACTGGTTCGGCGAGCTGGACGGAGGCCGTGCGGTCCCGATACCGGTGGCGCAGGCTCCCGCCTTGCGAGCGGAGCAGCGGCTCGTGATGGAGGATGACGTATTGCTGCCGCGCCTTCACGCGGCGTGGCATTCGGCCGAGATCTTCGCGGAGGATGATGCGGCGCTCGACTGCGCGGGCCACGTGCTGGCCGAGGGGAAGGCGTCGCGACTGTACGGCGTGCTCGTGCGCAGCCAGCAGCTCGCACAGGAAGTCGACGCGTATCAGCACAGCGGTCGGCTGGGCTCCACCTTCGTCATGGAGCTGACCGCGCGGCCCGGCATGAAGCTGGATCGCCTCCTCGAACTTGCGGACGTCGAGATCGCCGAGCTGCGCGCACACATCACGGACGAGGAACTGGAGCGCTCCAGGAACGCGGTGCTCACGCGCATGATCAGTGTGCTGCAGAGAGTCGGCGGCTTCGGTGGCCGTGCCGACCGGCTCAACTTCTACGCACAGTACACCGGCGACCCGGGGTACCTCGAGCGCGACGTGGAGCGATACCTCTCGCTCACGCGCGACGATGTGTCGCGTGCACTCGAGCGCTGCCTGTCCGCGCCGCGCGTGCTGCTTTCCGTCGTGCCGCGCGGCCGCGTGGACCTCGCGCTGGATGGTTCGAGCGCATGAGCACGCGCGTCGATCGCTCCCGGCCGCCCGCCCTCGGGACTCCGGTCCAGCCCGTCATTCCCGCAATACGGCGCGCGCGCCTGCGCTCGGGTGTGCCCGTGCTCCTGGCCGAGCGGCCTGCGCTCCCGGTTGTCGACGTCCGGCTCGTAGTGCGCGGTGGCGCTGCACTCGATCCGCCTGGCCTCGAGGGTGTGGCTGCACTCGCGGCCGCAGCACTCGATGAAGGCATCGAAAGCCACGACGGTCCTGCACTCGCCGCTGCACTCGCACGCATCGGCGCCTCCTATCGGGCCTGGGTCGACTGGCACGACACGACGCTTTCGCTGCACGTGCTCACGCCGCAACTGCGCACGGCCCTCGAGCTGTTTGCAGGCATTGCGCGCACGCCGACGTTCCCGGAGGACGCGGTCGCGCGCCGCAGGGCGCAACGCGCCGCGTCGCTCCGTCAGGATCGCGACGAACCCGCGGTCACCGCGTCGCGTGCGATCTCGCGCGCCATCTATGCGCCGCACCGCTACGGCATCGGCCCTGCAGGGACGCCCGAGTGCGTCGAAGTGCTCGAGCACGACGAAATCGTGCGCGCGTACACCGAGCATTTCGGCCCGGAACGCGCGTTTATCGTCGCGGCAGGCGACGTGACGCTCGAGTCGCTCGTCCCGATGCTCGATGAACTGTTCGGAGACTGGCAGGGAGGCGCGCCGCTCGTGGAACCGGCGCCGCCGCCCGCTGACGGCGCGACGGTTATCCACGTGATTGACCGGCCCGATGCGCCGCAGTCGGAGCTGCGCGTCGGCCATCCGGGCCCGCCGCGTTCGACACCGGACTATTTCCCGCTCGTTGTAGGGAACACCATCCTCGGCGGTGCGTTCACCTCACGCATCAACCTGGTGCTGCGTGAGCAGAAGGGCCTCACCTACGGCGCACGCACAGGCTTCGCCTTCCGGCGCGCAGGCGGCCCGTTCGCGGCGAGTGTGGCGATCCAGACCGATGCCACCGCCGAGGCCGTGCGTGACATCCTCGACGCGATGGACGCGATGCGCGCGAGCGCGCCGCGCGACGATGAGATCGATCGCGCACGCAGCTACCTCGCGCTCGGACTGCCGCGCGCACTCGAGACCGCCGGCGCGCTCGCGGACCGCGTCGCCGACATCGAGGATCACGGACTTCCCGACGACTACCTCGCCCGCTACCTCGACCACATCATGGCCGTGACCCCCGATCAGGTCCGCGCGGCCGCAACGCGTCATCTCCAACCCGAGAAGGCTGCCATCGTCGTGGTCGGCGACCTCGAACGCGTGCGCGAGCCGCTCGAACATCTCGGGTTGGCCCGCGTCGAGGTGCAGGACGCCCCATGACGCCATTGCACGTTGGACCCCGCCCATCCACCTTTCCCCGGCTTCCACATGCAATCAGACCCATGACCCTGCGATAGACCTTGAAACGCATACCCTGGGAATCCTACCGGCTCGACAACGGATTGAGGGTCATTCTCTCGCGTGAGGAGAGCGCGGCCGTCGTCGCCATAAACCTCTGGTACAACGTCGGCTCCCGGAATGAGCGGCCGGGCCGCACGGGCTTCGCCCACCTCTTCGAGCACATGATGTTCCAGGGCTCGAAGCACGTGCCGGAAACCGCGCACTTCGCCCTCATCGAGAAGGCCGGCGGCTCCCTGAACGGCTCGACCTGGCTCGACCGCACCAACTACTTCGAGACGCTG
>CAYUIG010000026.1:0-12610 GCA_964444685.1 uncultured Gemmatimonadaceae bacterium
CGCTGCGCATGGCACTGCAGACGCGCGACCAGCACATCCGTCGCGAGAAGGCCACGAGCAACGTGTGCACCGCGCAGGTTCTCCTCGCGGTCATCGCGGCGATGTACGCGGTGTACCACGGACCCGACGGTCTCACGCGCATTGCGAAGCGCATCCACCGCCTTGCGGAAGCCCTGCGCGCCGGACTGCGCGAACTGGGTGTGACGGTCGGCACCGACTTCATCTTCGACACCGTGCGCGCCGACCTCGACTCCGCCGCTTCGCGGGACGACGTGATGCGTGCGGCGCTGGAGCGCGGCATCAACCTGCGCGCACTCGGCGACCGCTCGATCACGATCGCGCTCGACGAGACGGTGAGCGAAGCGGACGTCGCGGACGTGCTCGCATCGTTCGCGGGCAGCAGGACCATCCCGAACGTGCGCACGCTCGTCGAGGCGGCGCCGGACACGCTTCCCGAGCCGTACGCGCGCACATCGCCGTTCCTCACGCATCCGGTCTTCCACCGCTACCGGTCGGAGACGGAGATGCTGCGCTACATCCATCGCCTCGAGTCGAAGGACCTGTCGCTCACGACGTCGATGATCCCGCTCGGCTCGTGCACGATGAAGCTGAACGCCGCGGCCGAGATGCTGCCGATCACGTGGCCGGGCTTCGCCGCGCTGCATCCGTTCGCGCCGCGCGACCAGGCGGAAGGCTACACGCAGCTCTTCGATCAGCTCGAGGCGTGGCTGGCGGAGATCACGGGCTTCGCGGCCGTGTCGCTGCAGCCGAACGCGGGTTCGCAGGGTGAGCTCACCGGACTGCTGGTGATCCGCGCATACCACGCGGCGCGCGGGCAGGCGGAGCGCGACGTCTGTCTGATCCCGCAGTCCGCGCACGGCACGAACCCGGCGAGCGCCGTGATGGCGGGGCTGCGCGTCGTCGTCGTGCGCTCGGACTCCGACGGCAACATCGACGTGCAGGACCTGCGTCAGAAGGCGCAGGACCACGCGGACCGGCTGGCCGCGCTCATGGTGACCTACCCGTCGACGCACGGGATCTTCGAAGAGTCGATCCGCACGATCTGCGAGATCGTGCACGAGCACGGCGGCCAGGTCTACATGGACGGCGCCAACATGAACGCGATGGTCGGCCTCGTCCGGCCGGGCGACATCGGCGCCGACGTCTGCCACCTGAACCTGCACAAGACGTTCTGCATCCCGCACGGCGGCGGCGGACCGGGCATGGGCCCGATCGGCGTGGCCGCGCACCTGGCGCCGCACCGGCCGGGACACGCGGTGGTGGCGACCGGCGGCAAGCAGGCCATCGGTGCGGTCTCCGCCGCGCCGTGGGGCAGCCCGATGATCCTGCCCATCTCCTGGGCGTACATCCGGCTCATGGGCGGCGCGGGTCTCACGGAGGCGACGAAGGTTGCGATCCTGAACGCGAACTACGTGGCGCGTCGCCTGCGCGATCACTACCCGGTGCTCTACACGGGCCGGGACGGCACGGTCGCGCACGAGTGCATCATCGATCCGCGACCGCTGAAGCAGTCCGCGGGCGTCGAGGCGGGCGACATCGCGAAGCGTCTCATGGATTACGGCTTCCATGCGCCGACCGTCTCGTTCCCCGTGGCCGGCACGCTGATGATCGAGCCGACCGAGAGCGAATCGCTCGAGGAGCTGGACCGCTTCTGCGATGCGCTGATCTCGATCCGCGAGGAGGTCCGCGCGATCGAGAACGGCGAGCTGCCGCGTGACGACAATCCGCTGCACAATGCGCCGCACACGGCGCAGGCGGTCATCAGCGACGCGTGGAGCCGCCCGTACTCGCGCGAGCAGGCAGCCTTCCCGGCGCCGTGGACGCGCGAGCACAAGTTCTGGCCGTCGGTCGGCCTGGTGAACGCGGCTGCCGGCGACCGCGTGCTGATCTGCGCCTGTCCGCCCGTCGAGGAATACGAGGAGGCGCTCTCCTAGCATGGCGCCGCGGGCGCGTCCGGCCGACGGCCGCATCGCCACGCTGCTCGACGTCCTCGACGCGGCCTTCGCGCGCAAGGGATGGCACGGCCCGCCCCTAATGGCGACGCTGCGTCCGCTGGACCCCGAAACGGCGCTCTGGCGCCCGGGCCCCGGCCGCCACAACATTTGGGAGATCGCGCTTCACACCGCGTACTGGAAGTACATCGCCCGGCGCCGGATTGCCGGTGGCGCCGGCGGCCGATTCCCCCGACCTGGCAGCAATCATCCGAAGCTGCCCGCCCGTCCCGACGCGGGTGCGTGGGAGGAGGACCTCGCGCTGATCCAGAACGAGCACGACCTGCTGCGCGAGGTGGTGGCGGCGCTGTCGCCGTCCCGGCTCGACAAGCCGGTCGGCAGGGCCGGTTGGACGGCGGCGGCCACGATCCACGGAGTGGCCGCGCACGACGCGTATCACGCCGGTCAGATACGCCTGATTCACAGGATGTCGGAGGAGAGGGGCACCCACGCCCGGTAGCGCGCCGCGGAACCTCCCGGCCGCCCGGCGTGTCTTATGGCCCGCGGGTTGCAACCCGTGTCCGCCTCACATCCCCTGCATTGACAGGCCCGGTGCGTTGCGAGCCCCCTCCCGGGGGTCAGCCGCCGGCTAATTCCGAAGAATGGCGGGAATGGCTACGGTCGACGAGAAGGAACAGCAGAACGTGGAGAGCGCGCTGCTCGGCGTGCTGGATCTCACATCGAATGGCGCCGGCTTCGTCCGGCAGAAGTCCGCGAGCTACCTGCCGGGGGATGGCGACATCTACGTCCCGCCCAAGATCGTGCAGCGCTTCCGTTTGCGCGCGGGCGACGAGATCTCCGGCATCGTCGGCACGCCGCCGAAGCCCGGCAAGAACCCGCCGCTCGCCCGGCTCACGGCCGTCAACGGCAACCCGCCCGAACAGGCTGCGAACCGTCCCGAGTTCAACCGCCTCAGCGCGCAGCACCCACGCGAGCAGCTGAAGCTCGAGTGCGACCTGCGCCGTCGCGGTCAGCCAGACATGACCAATCGCGTGATCGACCTCTTCTGCCCGTTCGGCAAGGGACAGCGCGCGATGATCGTGGCGCCCGCAAAGGCCGGTAAGACGATGGTGCTCCAAGCCGTCGCCGAGGGCGTCGTCAAGAACTATCCAGAGTCCGCACTCTATATCCTGCTCGTCGACGAGCGGCCCGAGGAAGTCACCGAGATGGAGGCCGCGGGTTACGGCGAGGTGATTGCGTCGACGTTCGACTACCCGGCCGAGCGGCACGTACAGGTGGCGGAGATCACGCTCGAGCGCGCGCGGCGCCGCGTCGAGATGGGCCAGGACGTCATCATTATTCTCGACTCCATCACCCGCCTCGCCCGCGCCTACAACACGTCGGAGCGCGGCACCGGCAAGACGCTCTCCGGCGGACTCGACGCGACCGCACTCGAAAAGCCGAAGCGCTTTCTCGGCAGCGCGCGCCGCATCGATCCCGATCAGGGCGGCGGCTCCCTGACGATCATCGCGACCGCGCTGATCGACACGGGCTCGCGCATGGACGAAGTGATCTTCGAGGAGTTCAAGGGGACCGGCAACAGCGAGCTCGTGCTGAGCCGCGAGCTCTCCGACCGCCGCATCTTCCCCGCGATCGACCTGAACGCGAGCGCCACGCGCCGCGAAGAGCTGCTCCTCGACGACAACTCCCTGCGCGTTTCGCACCTGCTCCGCCGCCAGCTCTCCGACATGCCTTCATCCGACGCCATGTCGAACCTGCTGACCGTCATGAAGAAGACGAGCTCGAATGCGGAGCTTGTCTCTCAGCTCCTGGGCGGCCGCTAGAAACTTCATTCACCGCAGAGGCACAGAGCACGCAGAGAACAATGCCCCGCCACCCCACTGATGATATGGGGTGGCGGGGCTTCGATTTTTCTCTGCGTGCTCTGCGCCTCTGCGGTGAAAAAATGCCGTTCTAGTCTTCCGCAGGAACCGGCCTGCGTCCACTCACCGCCTGTGCCGCAGCCTCACCGGCAGCCTGCACCGAGTCGCGCGCGGCCGCGGCCGCGTTCGCGGCGGCGTCGCTGGCCTGACGGTAGTACTTCTCGGCGAAATCCTTCGCCGACTGCGTGCGCGCGTACAGCACCTTCGCCAGACCCACCGCCGACAGCAGCCGGATGTACACCCAGCCGATGTCGAACTCGTACCACTTCGCCTTGAACTTCGCGGAGCGCGGGTCGGCGTGGTGGTTGTTGTGCAGCTCCTCGCCTACGATCCAGAGGCCCAGCGGGATGATGTTCCGGCTGTGGTCCTTCGTGTCGAAGTTGCGGTAGCCGATGGCGTGCCCGATGCCGTTGATCACGTTGCCGAAGATCGGGATCCACACGACCATCGCGAGCCACACGGCCAGGCCGATGAACGGGCCGAACAGGAACAGGTCGATCGCCAGTGCGATGAGAATGCCGCCGAAGCCGAAACGCGAGTAGATGTTCTGCTCCGGCCAGTCATTCGGGCAGCCCTTGCCGTACTTCTCGAGCGTGTCCTGGTCCTTCGCGGCCTCGCGGTAGAGGAACACGCCGCCGAAGCACACGGCGAGCAGCCCTTCATTCACCGGCGAATGCGGGTCACCCTCACGATCCGCGAATGCGTGGTGCTTGCGATGCACCGCGACCCACTCGCGCGTGTTCATGCCGGTCGTCAGCCACAGCCAGAAGCGCATGAAGTGCTCGACGATGGGATGGAACTTCACACCGTCGTGCGTGGCGGACCGATGGAGATACAGCGTGACACAGAGGTTGGTGATATGTCCGGCGATCACGACCCACAACAGGGGCACCCACCATGGGTCGGCAAGGGCGGAGAAACCCGGCATGCATCCTCCAGAACAGGGGCTCGGCGGCGACGAGACAGACAGCAGATAATGGGCCATCCGAGGGGGTGGGGCAATGCTCCCGTGCCGCCTCCCGCTTGCCGAATGGTAGGAATCCGCGCCAATTGGTGCCATGGAATTCCTGCTGGTCTACGGCACGGCCCTGCTCGTCGGTTCGCTCCACGCTCTCGAGCCGGACCACATGGCCGCGGTCACGAGCTTCGCCGTCCGCCGCCCGCACGCCCGCGCCTCCGTCGCCTTCGGACTGCGCTGGGCGCTCGGCCACGGGGGCGCGATCCTGCTCGTAGGCGCGCTCATCATCGCGGTCGGGCTCCGCTTCCCCGAGGCCGCCGAGCACTGGCTCGAGCGCTTCGTGGGTGCCGTCCTGATCGCACTCGGCGCATGGACCGCTTACTCCGCGCGCCGGCTGCACGTCCACCGTCACGTACACGATGACGGCCGGGTCCATGCGCATCTGCACTCGCACGCACTCACGGAGTCGCACGGGCACCGGCACGGTGCCACAGCCGTCGGAATGATTCACGGACTCGCCGGCACCGCCCCCGCGGTGGCGCTCGTGCCGCTCGCCAGCCTCGACTCGGCGACGGAAGGCATCGCCTACCTGTTCGCGTTCGGCCTCGGTACCGGCATCGGCATGGGACTCTACGCGCTCGTCGCCGGGCTGGTCATCGGCCGCGCCGCGTTCGCATCCGAGCGGCTCGCACGCGGCATCGCCAAGACCACCGGCATCGCGACCATCGCGATCGGCGTGTTCTGGATGGTCCGGTGAGGCGGCTGCTCGTGACGCGCCGCACCGTCCCGCTCGACCGCGCGGACGAATACGAGGCCGCATGGCACGCCCTCGCCGATCGCGCACGCGAAGAGGGCGTGCGCGCATGGATCTTCCGCACCACGGGGCACGACGACCGCTTCACCGAGTTCCTGGAGTGGACCGCGGACGGCGATTCCGCACCGCTCGCGGCGGAGCGCGCGTCGCTCGATCCGTTCGGCCCCGCACAGACCGAGCTCCTGGAGGAAACGTGATCGACCGCGTACGCGCCCGTCTCGGCCGACTCCTGCGCGAACGCTCCGTCCGCACCGGAGACTTCACGCTGTCCAGCGGCGCGCGCTCGAACCTCTACGTCGACGCGCGCCTCACGACGTTCCACGGCGAGGGGCAGGCGCTGATCGGGATCGTGGGGCTCGCCGCACTCGATCGGCGCACGTGGTCGCCCGCGCTCATTGGCGGGCTCACGCTCGGCGCCGATCCGATTGCCTGCGCGATCGCGCACAAGGCAGCACTCGAGGGACGTGCTCTCAACGCCTTCACCGTGCGCAAGGAAGTGAAGGAGCACGGGACCGGCCGGCGCATCGAAGGAGCGGATGTGGCCGGACTGGACTGCGTGATCGTGGAAGATGTGATCACGACCGGCGGCAGTGCACTGCGCGCGATCGATGCGGTCCGCTTCGAGGGCGGGAACGTCATCGGTGTGCTCGCGCTCGTGGACCGGCAGGAGGGCGGCCGCGAACGGATCGAGAACGCGGACTGCCCGGTCGACGTGTTGTTCACCGCCGCCGAGCTCACCAGCGACGCGTAGCCCTCACACCCCCGTGCTCGGGCCGCGCCACTCGCCCGGCTCGACGTGGCGCGTCAACGACTCGATCTCCGCCTGCACCTTCGCCAGCCGCGCCTCGTAGGCCGCGAGCAGGTCGGCGGGCGCGTGCTGCCGGAACCACGGGCTCGTCATCACCTCATCGCCGCCGTGGTCGCGCCAGGAAACCACGTCCGCAAGGAGGAACGTCGCGGCGCCGGCGTCCATCGCGTTGATCACACGGCACTCGAACGCCGCGCGCACGTCGACAAGCAGCGGACAGCCCGTCGCCCCACGCTCCGTTTCGAGCGACGCGAGCTTGTCCGACTCCCGCCCGCTCGACAGCCCCAGCGCGCGAATCATGTCCCACTGATCCGGGCGCAGCAGGTGGATGGCGAGCACACCGCTCGACATCACCAGGCCGTGCGTGAAGTTGGTCTTCGAGATGTAGATCGAGATGCGCGGGATGGACGGCACGAGCGACGCCCGCTGCGCGCTGTTCGCGATCATCCCGTTGCGCCGGCCCGCCGCGGACGAAGTGACCGCGACGACCGGCAGCGTGAGATGCCGCAGCAGCGGGTATGCCGTTCCTTCCACGCCTACTCGAGCAGGCGGAGCGGCATCACCAGGCAGAGGTAGTCCGGCGCTTCGCTGCCCTCGCGGCCGACGGGCTCGATCGTGGCCGCCCGCTCCGGTGCCTTGAACGTCAGCTTCACCTCGTCCGTCGGCATGTAGCGCAGCACCTCGAGCAGGTACGCCGCGTTGAAGCCGATGTCGAGCGGCTCACCCTGGTACTCGACCTCCAGCTCCTCGTGCGCCTCGCCCAGGTCCGGCGTCTCCACGGAAAAGCGCAGCGAGCTGCCCGCGAACGCGAGACGGACGCGATGCGTCTGATCGCTCGCCACGACCGCCATGCGGCGCAGCGCCTGCACCAGCAGGTCGCGGCCCGCGATCGCGTGCTTGTCGTTGTCGCGCGGGATGACCTGCTCGTAGTTCGGATACGGCCCCTCGATCAGACGGGTGTAGACCTGCGTGCCGTCGCGGCGGAAGCCCAGATGGTTCTCACTGCGCGCGACCTCCACCTCATCGTCCGACGCAAACAGACGCTCCACCTGCTGCAGCGCCTTCGGCGGAACGATGAGATCCGCCTCCGGTGCGCCCGCCCCCGTGGCCGGCACCGCCATGCGCGCCAGCCGATGGCCATTCGTGGCCACCATGCGCATCGCCGAGTCCTGCAGCTGCCACAGCACGCCGTTCAGGATCGGACGGCTCTCTTCGGTCGACACGGCAAACGACGTCTGCCGGATCAGCTCCTGGAGCACACGGCCCGATACCTTCCAGCTGCGCGCGAAGTCGACATCCGGGAATGTCGGGAACTCATCCTTCGGCATCCCGTTCAGCCGGAACGTCGCACGACCGCACACGAGCTCGAAGCGGTCTCCCTTGGTGCCGATGCGCACCGGATGCTCCGGCAACTCGCGAGCGAGTTCCTGGAGTTTCTTCGCCGGTACCGTGAGTGCGCCCGGCTCATCCACTTCCGCCGCGACACGCACACTCACCGCGATGTCCAGGTCCGTACCGCTCATCACCACGCCGTCGGCATCCGCCTCGACCAGAATGTTCGAGAGCACCGGCAACGTCGTACGCGTCGGTATGCTCGCACCCACCGCCGCGAGACCCTGTTGCAGGTTGTCCCGCGTCATCTTGAGTTTCATCGATCCCTCGCCTCGCGCTACCTCACCCGTTTCATCGCCGGTCCCGACGGGACACGGCATACTCCACAGGACGTCGTTAGTGCGAATGAATGAACTTCATCGACAGTAGTAGTAATAGGGACTGCGGAAACGTGGATAGCCTCCTGGGCTGACCCGATTTCTGCATGGGACAGAGTGGATCGATCGCGCCGATCCGCTGTGGAATCATCGTGGAAAGATGCGCGATGTTTCCATGCCATCCACGTTCGCGCCGTCGTTGTGGATGAACGCGACGCATTCCACACACCATCCACAATCGCGCTGTTCATCCTTCGAGCCGTGTGCGGAGCTGGTCCACCTGCGCGCGCAGTGCATCGTCGTTGCGCAGATCTTCCTCGACCTTGTGGATCGCGTGGATCACGGTCGAGTGGTCGCGTCCGCCGAAGAGCCGCCCGATCTCGACGAGCGGCAGCTGCAGCAGTTCGCGGATCAGATACATGGCGATCTGGCGCGGCACCGTGAGCTCCTTCGTGCGCCGCTTCGACACCAGCCCGTCCACCGGAACGCGGAACGCTTCCGCCACCTGCTCGCGGATGATCTCGGGCGTGATCGTGAGCGGCGGCGCGAGCACCCCGCCCAGCGCCTCGCCCGTCAGTTCGATCGTGATCGGCCGGCGCGTCAGTGACGCGTACGCGAGCAGCTTGATGACCGCACCCTCGAGCTCGCGCACGTTCGAGCGGCAGTTGCGCGCGATGAACTCGAGCACGTCGTCGCTCAAGGAGATCTCATCGACCTCCGCCTTCTTGCGGAGGATCGCCACGCGCGTCTCGAGGTCGGGCGGCTTGATGTCCGTGACCAGGCCCCACTCGAAGCGCGACACGAGCCGCTCCTCCAGCCCCGCGATCTCCTTCGGCGGCCGGTCGCTCGTCATCACGATCTGCCGCTTCGCCTCGTGCAGCGCGTTGAACGTGTGGAAGAACTCCTCCTGCGTGCGCTCCTTCTCGCCCAGGAAGTGCACGTCGTCGATCAGCAGCAGATCGATCTCGCGGTAGATGCGGCGGAACTCGTGCGTCGAGCCGTCGCGGATCGCCGCGATCAGATCGTTCGTGAAGCGCTCGCTGGAGATGTACGCCACCCGCTTGCTCGCATCGCGCTCCAGCATCGCGTGCCCGATCGCGTGCATCAGGTGCGTCTTGCCGAGACCCACGCCGCCGTAGATGAAGAGCGGGTTGTACATGCGCGCGGGCGCTTCCGCGACCGCGCGGCACGCCGCCGCCGCGAGCTGGTTTGCCGGACCGACCACGAATCGGTCGAACGTGTACCGCTCGCTCAGCGGCGAGCCCAGCACGACCGGTGCACCCTTCGGCGCCGCCGGCGGCGTGACGCGCGGCGCGTCGCCAGGGGGGATGTACGACGGCTTCGGAACGGGTGAGGTCCAGGGCGTCGACGTCGATGCGACGAAGCTGATGCCGACCTTCCGGCCGAACACACGTTCGGCGACGTCCTCGAGGAGTTCGCCGAACTTGCTCTCCATCCACTCGGCCGCGAAGTCGCTGCCCGCAGCGATTTCGAGCCTGTCCTCACTGAGAGCGACGGGCTCGGTCTTCACCAGCCAAAGCCGGAAATTCTGTTCGGGAAGCAGAGGTCTCGCCCGCTCTAGAATGCGAGCCCAGGCCTCCGCAGCGGTCAGCTCCATCGCGCGCTTGGTACGGGAGGGTACGGCGGCCGGGAAGCTAGGCGGGCAGGTGTGGATAAGTCAACCGCGTCCCCTGCCGGCGACACTGCCCCTGCACCTTGACCGGGTCCGCCCGTTTCGTTTAACGTTCCAGTCTTTGCAATGAAGCAAGGAGCCGGGGATGGGCAAGCCAACGTACAATCCGCGCAACCGGAAGCGGAAGAACAAGCACGGGTTCCGCGCCCGGATGGCGACGCGCATGGGGCGCCTGGTGCTGAACCGCCGGCGTCGCAAGGGCCGCAAGCGCCTGACCGTCGAGGTCGGCAGCAAGTAGAGGGTGCCGCGACGGCCGGGGAGGGTGGCGAGAGCCGCCGTTGGCCGCGGTCGCGGCGGATCACCCGGTCTTCCGAGATCCGCGCGCTGCTTCGCCGGGGGAAGAGGAGCAGGACGGACCACCTGGACGTCTTCGACTCCGCTTCCCCCGCGGCGTGTCCGCGCGCCGGCGTGATCGTTCCCCGCTACGGCCATCGGATCGTGGATCGCAATCTTCTGAAGCGCCGCCTGCGCGAGGTCCTGCGCACCGAGGTGCTGCCGTCGCTCGCGCGCCGGGGCAAAGCGGCCGACATCCTGGTCCGGGCGCGCCGCGAGGCGTACCACGCGGACTGGGCGGAGCTGCGCGCCGAGCTGCTGGCATGGGCGGACGCCCGATGGTCGGACGCGCGCTGATCGCGATGATCCGCGTGTATCAGGCCGCGATCTCGCCCTGGCTGCCGGCCGCGTGCCGCTACGAGCCCAGCTGTTCGGCCTACGCCGTCGACGCGATCCGGCTCCACGGCGCCGCGCGCGGCAGCTGGCTCGCGATGCGTCGCATCGGCCGCTGCCATCCCTGGGGCGGATCCGGCTACGATCCCGTCCCGCCCCCGAGAACCTCCGGAAACGATTCCGCTGATGGATAGCCGTCGATTCCTGCTGGCCGTCGGCCTGATGATCGCCCTCGTCGCGATCACGAACATCCTGTTCCCGCCCGTGCCGCAACCGGCGACGGCGCCCGCCGCCGATTCCCTGGCGGCTCCCGCGGCGACCGACTCGCCGACCGCGCCGCCCGCCGCGCCCGTGGCGCAGGACACGGCCCCGGCCGATAGTGCTGCGCCTCCGGCCGCCGTGGCGGAAGTGGCCGCGGACACCGTCGTCGTCGAGTCGCCGCTCTACCGGTACGCGATCTCGACCGCCGGTGCGGCTATCGTGTCGGCCGAGCTGCTCCGTTACGAGTCGTACGCCACCGAGGCGAACGGGCCCGTCCAGCTCGCGCCGGGCATCGCGCCCGGCCTGCTCGCTCACCAGATCCAGATCGGCGGGAACCTCATCGACCTGCGCGAGGTCCCGCTCACCGCGGACCAGGAGGCGCTGACCGTAGCCGAGGGCGACTCCGCCCGTACACTCACGCTCAGCGGGCAGCATCCCGGCACGGGCGCGTTCATCGCGCTCGAGCTCACCTTCCGCCCCGACGAGTACGTCGTGGAGGCGCGCCTGCGCGTTACGGGCGCGGATCCGGACCGCGTGGTGATCCATCTCGGGCCCACACTGCCCTTCAACGAGCCCGACCGCGCCGAGGACGAACGCGCCCTCGCCTTCGCGGTGCGCGACGGTGATGGCATTGCGACGACGCGCCTCTCCAACCTCGAGGAACAGCGCACCATCCCGGGCCCGCTCGATTGGGTCGTGCTGCACAACAAGTACTTCATGGCCGCCCTCGTGCGCGCGCAGGGCATGCCGTTCAGCGGCCTGGTCGCGCAGCCGGTTCCGGGACTGACGAACGCGGGGGCTCTGTATGCCTACCTCGAGCCGGATCTCGAGGAGGCGTTCACCTGGCGGTTCTACATCGGGCCGCAGGACCAGCAGCGGCTCGCGCAGCTCGGATACCAGATCCAGGACGCGAACCCGATCGGGTACCGGTGGCTGCGTCCGATCCTCCAGCCGATCGGACACGCGATCACCTGGGCGCTCGTCGGGATGCACAACGTGCTCGGCCTCGGCTACGGCTGGGTCCTCATCCTCTTCGGCATCCTGATCCGTCTCGTGCTCTGGCCGCTCAACGCCAAGGCCATGCGCTCGCAGATGCGGCAGATGGAGCTCCAGCCGCGCATCAAGGAGATCCAGTCCCGCTACAAGACGCAGCCGGAGCTGCTCCAGAAGGAGATGATCCGGCTCTACAAGGAAGAGGGATTCAATCCGATGAGCGGCTGTCTGCCGCTGCTCATCCCGTTCCCCGTGCTCATCGCACTCTTCTTCGTGTTCCAGGGAACGATCGAGTTCCGCGGCGTAGAGTTCCTCTGGCTGCCGGACCTATCGCGTGCGGATCCGTTCTACATCCTGCCGCTGCTCCTCGGCGCGTCCATGTTCATCACACAGTGGTTGAGCACGCGCTCCGCGTCGGAGGTGCAGCCGCAGATGAAGTTCCTGATGTACTTCATGCCCATCTTCATGACGTTCATCTTCCTGAACTTCGCGTCCGGGCTGAATCTCTACTATGCGTCCATGAACCTCGCGTCCGTGCCGCAGCAGTTGCAGATCATGCGCGAGCGAAAGGCCTGGAACGAGCGACGACAACAGAAGAGCTGATCGGCTTTCTGTCGTTGTTGTGTTCGAGGGTCGGGATGAAGTCATCTCGACCCTCTCTTGTTCATCCTCGTGCGACGTGGGTGGATTCTTCTGCTCTCGTGATCATCCTCGTGCGGCGTGGGTGGCTTCTTCTGCTCTCGTGATCATCCTCGTGCGGCGTGGGTCGTCCGACCGCCGCTGCGACTCGGACACCGCTTCAGGTTGTGAGAG
>CAYUIG010000026.1:12710-40154 GCA_964444685.1 uncultured Gemmatimonadaceae bacterium
CCGCCGCTGCGACTCGGACACCGCTTCAGGTTGTGAGAGGGTTCCGCAACTTCCTGCAGCGCGAACTCGTCGCTGACGCGGCGGTCGGCCCGACCACGCTCTGTGTTGGACACGAACTGCGGGGTTGCTTCGGCGCTTCGGTCCTGCAAGGCGGAGCGGATCGTTTCGACGTTCGCAACGCTGCACACAGCGCATCGCTTCGTCGTCGCGTCGCGCATCACTACGTTTGGACACTTCGTTCAGCATCTTCGGTCAGCATCTCATCCCAGTGCGATGCCGTCATCGCTTCTGAAAGCGTGCGTGGTGTGAGTCACTGAGATCATGCACGTGATGTGTGTGTCGTGAAACGTGTGCGACGATCGTCGAGATGTCCTGAAGGCAGCAGTGGAGGCGCAGCGAGGAACGATCAGCGGATCTCGAAGGTGTCTCCGATCGGTTCGTCGAAGTCGATGGTCTCCAGGCGGTCGACGCGTGCGAAGCGGGGGCCCTCGCGCAGGTTCTGCTCGAAGGTTCGGATCGCGTCCGCGTGGCCGGCGGCGAGGATCACAACACTGCCATCGGGCTCGTTTCGCACGAAACCGCGGAGTCCGAGGCCGGCAGCCTTTCGCCACGCCCACGCTCGGAACCCCACGCCCTGAACGCGTCCAATCACCCTGACCGCCAACTCCAAGTCATTGATGTGGCGCATTTTATGATCTCTGACCAAACTGGACCGCCAATGCGATCAAATGAAAAGTTTGTGCTTATTTCGTTCATGCGAAAGGGCGGATCCGGCAGGCGAACGCCTCCGCATGTTAACGGGTTAACATGGGATGACGGCGACGCATGGTATTTGGCGGCCGGCTCTCCGGCGCAGAAATCCCTCTGGTGGTCATGTGGTTAGAAGTTCCTTCTCCGCGCCCTCCGCGCCCTCCGCGGTGAAAGGGCCGTTCACGTCCCGGCCGTCGTGTCACATGAAACAAATCACTGTCGGAATAGCTTCACACGCAGGCCCACCTCCTCCGGCTGGCCGTCGCCCGTGATGTCCTGCTGCAGGCTATTCAGCATCTGCGCCGTCAGCTGGTCCCCTGCCACCGTATAGCTCAGGCTGTCCGCCACGCCATCCGCCGAGACGATCAGCTTCCCCTGCCGGACCTCCAGGTCCCCCTCAACCAAAGCGTCCTCGCCCAGCCCCACCACGCTCAGGTCCAGACGCCCGCTCGAGCGGACCTCCATCCGGACGGTCAGAAGGCTCGTGAAGCCGAGGGTGTCGGCGCTGTTGCGGGAAAAGAGCGTCGCGTAGCACTGGGGATGACAGTCCGGACCTGCCTCCCAGGTGCCGACGAGCTCTGCAGGTATATCACTACCGGGACCCGTGCTGTCGCCGCCGCATGCGCCTATGGCTGCGACGCTGGCCAGGACCCACCATCGGGCCGCTCTCATACTGCCTCCGTGTTGTGCGGTATGTCGCCAATCTCCGGGAGTCTTTGCCCGGCGGCAAGCACGACCCTCTGCCGAGCCCCCGAGTCCGCCCCGCCGTTCCCTCTCACTCCGCGCCCGCGCGTCCCGTAGCCGCCCCAGTGTTTCACGTGAAACATCCCGCCGTTCCCATCTCGCTCCGTGCCCGCCCCCGCCCCCCTCCCGCCATGTTTCACGTGAAACACCCCCGCCCACCTCGAGCGACCAAGCCCAACCGAGTCCCCCCGCAGTTCCCACCTCGCACCGCGCCCGCCCAGGCCCCCGCCGTTCCCACCTCGCTCCGCCCCGCCCCGGCCCCCTCCCCCGCCGTGTTCCACGTGAAACATTCTCTCCGTTCCGAGCCACAAAGCATGAAGCTTTACCACGAGCATCCCGCTCGTTATCTTCGCTTCCCCCGCACGCCCCATTCCCGTGGAGCAGATGTCCCGCGTCATCGCGATTGCGAATCAGAAGGGCGGGGTCGGCAAAACGACCACGGCCATAAATCTCGGCGCCGGCCTAGCCGTCGCCGAAAAGCGCACGCTCGTCGTGGACATGGACCCGCAGGGGAACGCCACGAGCGGGCTGGGCCTCGACCGCGCATCGCTCGAGCAGTCGATGTACGACGTGCTCGTCGAGGGCGTACCGATGGGCGACGTGATTCATCGCGGCGTGCACTTCCCGCTGCTCGACGTCGCGCCCGCATCGGGAGACCTGGTCGGCGCCGAAGTGGAGCTGGTGGACCGCGCGGGACGGGAGACCGTACTGCGCCGCGCACTGGAGGGCGTACGCGAGGAGTACGACTACGTACTCGTGGACTGTCCGCCGTCGCTGGGACTGCTCACGCTGAACACGCTGGGTGCAGCGGACAGCGTGCTCATCCCGATTCAGTGCGAGTTCTACGCGCTCGAGGGGCTGTCGCAGCTGCTGAACACGGTCCGTCTGGTCCAGCAGAGCCTGAATCCGGCGCTCGTCGTCGAGGGTGTACTGCTGACGATGTACGACCAGCGTCTGAATCTCTCGCGCCAGGTAGCGGAAGAAGCGAAGGAGTATTTCGGGGACCGTGTGTTCGAGTCGGTGATTCCGCGCAACGTGCGCCTGGCCGAGGCACCTTCCTTCGGGAAGCCGATCGTGCTGTACGACGTGCTGTCGGCCGGAGCGCAGGGATATCTCGCACTCGCCAAGGAAGTGGCGGCGCGCGATGGTCGGCCGCGTGTCGCGGCGCGCGAGGCGGGCTGATGGCGTCCGGAAAGCGCGACCGGCTGGGCCGGGGACTGGGGGCGCTGCTCGGGGAATACCTGGGCGATGAGAGCGCGGCGCGTCAGGCGCCGTCGCGGCCGATTCCGGTATCGGCGATCGTGCCGAACCGTTTTCAGCCGCGGCGCGAGTTCTCCGACCAGGAGCTCGAGGATCTCGCCGCATCCATGCGGGAGAACGGGTTGCTACAGCCGATCGTGGTGCGGCCCGTACCGGATGGCGGCTCCTCGCGCTGGGAGCTGGTAGCCGGCGAACGGCGCTGGCGCTCGGCGATTCGCCTCGGGTGGCGCGAGATTCCCGCGATCGTAAAGGTGGTCGACGACCGCACGATGCTGGTGCTGGCGCTCGTCGAGAACCTCCAGCGTTCGGGGCTCTCGCCGCTGGAAGAGGCGGACGGCTTCCGCCGGCTGGCGGAGGAGTTCTCGCTGAACCA
Source organism: uncultured Gemmatimonadaceae bacterium (assembly GCA_964444685.1). GTDB lineage: Bacteria > Gemmatimonadota > Gemmatimonadetes > Longimicrobiales > RSA9 > CAYUIG01. The sequence continues at coordinate 15,838 of CAYUIG010000026.1, forward strand.
GCAGCAGATCGCCGAAGTGGTCGGACGAGACCGTTCGACCGTGGCGAACGCGCTGCGACTCCTGCACCTGCCGACGCCCGTGCGTCGGCTGCTGGAGGAAGGGCGCCTGAGCGCAGGCCACGCGCGCGCGCTGCTGGGCGTGGATGACGAGCGCCGCATGATCGAGCTGGCGCGTCAGGCGGCGGAGCAGGGGTGGAGCGTTCGAGAGGTCGAGGCGGCAGTTCAGCGCGCGAAGCCTGCGAAGAAGGAAGGAAAGAAGGAAGCCGCGCGCGATGCGGCCGAGCGCGCGCTCGAGGAAGAGCTGCAGCGCGTACTGGGGACCGACGTGAAGATCCGGCGCGGACGCGGCACGAAGGGCCGGATCGAGGTGCCGTTCTACGACGCGGATGACTTCGAGCGCGTCTTCGAGCTCCTGGCGCGGCGGTCCGTAGCCGAAATCGTTTCCTGAAGAGCGGCACGATGTCGCAGGACCGCCGTCTTACGCTGATCGTCGTGCCGCATGGTGACCTCGAGACCCGAACGGTCGAGGTTTCCTACGGCAAGGTGAGGCTCGTGCTGAGCCTCGCGTTCGCGCTCGTGCTGCTGTTCGGCTTCGTCGTCGCGACCTGGTTCCCGGTCGCCGCGCAGGCGGGCCGGGTCCCGGCGCTGCAGCGCGAGCTGGACGCCCTCGAGGCGGAACGCGTCGACGTTGGTGAGATGGCGCGCACGCTCGCCGAGCTCGAGGAACAGTACGAGCGCGTGCGCGCCATGCTGGGCGCCGACGCGCCCGAGGACGGTACGACGCCCGCGCTGCCGCCGCTGCGCTCGACGCGCAGGGACAGCACCGCCGGTTAGACGGCTCGAACGAACGCTCACGACGGGCGGCGGCGGGTCCCTCGAGGGCCGGCGCGTCGCCCTTTGCATCCACCCCACGGAGGAGGAGGGATCTACCCGGCCGCCACAAGCGGCGGCATGACCGGTCGGCAACGTTTCCACAAACACGGCCCGGAGCTGAGATTTCAAATGGCCATGTTCAGCAGCAAACCCAGCAACGACGGTGATGACATCATGTCCAAGGATCCCATCCCCCAGACGTCCGCCGCGCGCGATGGCGTCATTTCCATCATCGGCCCCGGCATGCGCGTCATTGGCGACTGCGAGACCGAGGGCACGCTTCGCATCGAGGGCACCGTCGAGGGCACCGTCCGCGCCGGCAAGGCCGTCGTGATCGGCAAGGACGGCGTCATCCTCGGTGACGTCTTCACCCAGGACGCCGTCGTCGGCGGCCGCGTGTCCGGCACCGTCGTCGCCGAGAGCCGCCTGGAGCTTCAGGCGACCTGTCTCGTCGAAGGCGAGATCCGCGCCCGGCGCATCAAACTCGACGAGGGCGGCCGCATCAACGGCAACGTCCAGACGGGCGAGACCGCCGCGACCCAGGCCGCGGCCAAGAAGGGCCCCGTCGCGACGCCCAGCAGCAGCGACAAGTCCGGCTCGCAGCCGCGCGTCGTCGCGGGCGGCGCCGCGAGCTGACGCCGTGGTATCGCGCTTCCGGCCGGCTCCTTGTCCACAATCGGCGGGGCGCGCGTAACCTATTGGTACGAAACGACTTGATCCCCATCGAGGAGTTTCCAACAGCAGGCTGTGGAAAAGCGACCCCGGCTTTTCCACAGCCCATGCGCCGACCGATTTCGGACCGGGCCGACGCGTGAGCAGAGAGGTCCCGACCGCCGAACTGGCAGCCTGGCTCGACGACTACCTGGACGTCGCGAGCGTACCGGATTCCGGGCGCGCGCTGAACGGGCTCCAGGTGGAGAACGGGGGCCGGGTGCGGAAGGTGGCCGCGGCCGTGGACGCGAGCGAGGCGGCCGTTGCGGCCGCGATCGAACGCGGCTGCGACCTCCTGCTCGTGCATCACGGCCTGTTCTGGGACGGGAACGTCCCGGTCACGGGCCGGCGCTATCGGAAGCTGCGAGCGCTCATGGACGCGGATGTGGCGGTGTACTCGTCGCATCTGCCGCTGGATGTGCATCCGGACGTCGGCAACAACGCGGTGCTGGCGCGTGCGCTCGGCATCGAGCTGGAGGGCACGTTCGCCGACCATGAAGGCATCCAGCTCGGCCGTTGGGGCCGTCTCGAGCTGACGCGCGAGGCGCTGGCGGCGCGGCTGGACGATCTGCTGGGCGTGCGTGTGCGCATGATGCCGGGCGGACCGGAGCGGATCCGCCGTGTGGGCGTGCTCACGGGTTCGGGCGGTGACATGATCAACGCCGCGATCGCAGCACAGCTCGATGCGTACGTGACGGGTGAGGGAGCGCACCACACGTATTTCGACGCCATGGAAGGCCGCATCAATGTGTACTATGGCGGCCACTATGCGACGGAGACGTGGGGCGTGCGTGCACTGGCGGAACGCATCGAAAAGCAGTTCGGCGTGCCATGGGAGTTCCTCGATCTTCCGACGGGGCTCTGAGGGCGAACGATCCTTCCACGGACCGGATCATGTTCCACGAGAAATCCCGCCGACTCGCGCTGCCGATCTCCATGCTCGTGCTGCTGTCGTGCAGTGATGGGGGCGGGGCGACGGATCTCGGTGGCGACGGCGGCGATCGCGGCGATGACAAACCGCAGGTGCCCGTAGGTCCGCCCATCGGCGTAGCCGTATCACCGCTGGGGTTCCCGATCGAATACTCCCAGCTCGATGAATTCTACAACGAAGTCGCCGACTGGCCGCGCGGTGCGGGCTCGACGATGTGGAACGGTCCCTGGCACGACGACTTCGCGGCGGGCACCGACGCGGGATCGACGCCGCCGGCGGCGGTGATCAACATGAATGCGGCCGATGTGCAGGGCACGCTGCCCGTGCTCGTGTTCGGCTGGCGTAACGGCAACCTTCTCGGACTCACCGTTCCCGGCAATCCGACGAACAACTGGACGAACATGGAAGCGCGCCGTCTGTTCCGCGACATGCTCGTGCGCTTCGCGGACGACTTCGAGCCGCCGTACCTGTTCATCGGAAACGAGAACGACTTCTACTTCGAGCAGGACTCCACCGACTATGAGCGCTGGGTGGAGTTCTATGAGGAAGCGTACGACTCGATCAAAGCCGTTTCACCACAGACGCGGATCGGCGTCGTCTTCAACTATGAGAATCTCTCCGGTCGCGGCGCACTCGTGAATTTTGGTGGACCGAGCTGGCACGCACTCGAGGCGCACGACCTGTCGAAGATCGATGTGCTCGGACTCACACTCTATCCGTTCTTCTCCGCCGGCACGGTCCAGGCGGTTTCCGACGGACACATGTCGCCGCTGCGCGATCGCATCGGCAACAAGCCCATCCTGATCACGGAGACGGGCTGGCCCGCGGATGCGTACGGCCTGCCATGGGCGGGCGGTGAGAACGAACAGGTCGCCTACCTGTTCAAGCTCCGCTCGATACTCGAAGGATTCAACGTCGATCGCATCCAGTGGCTCTTCCTGCATCCGATGCGGGACCCGGGCGGGAGTCCGTTCGAGTGGCGCGCGTTCAGCAGCATCTCGCTGCGCCGCGAAGACGGAACGGAGCGGCCCGTGCACGACTCCTTCCTTCTCTTCGACTTCGACGGCTAGCGCCGGCTAGCGCAGGAAGGTCTCGGCCGCGGCCTTGTACTCGGGCAGGATGCGCGCGTGGTCGAGGTACTCCTGGAGCGGCTTCACGCGCTCGCTCTCGTAGTTCTCGACGAACGTGCGGTAGTACTCCGCCGCACGTCCCGAATCACCCGCGAGCGCGGAAGCCTCTGCGGCGGTGGCGAGCGCCAGGAGGTGGCCGGGCGACGTCGCAAGGATCCGTTCGGCGGTGGCAACAGCGGACTCGTGTTGTCCTCCCACGAGGTGCAGCAGGGCGAGGTGATAGAGGCCGTCGGCGTCCAGGTCACCCGAGGCCTCGTACGCCTGAATGGCCATCGGCGTGAAGAACTCCGCCTGCTGGGTGTTGCCCGTCTCCCGCTCCGCCATCACGCGATTGAACAGCCGGTCCGCGTTGTCGCGCATCGTGCCGCCCATCGGTCCCGGTATGCCGCCGCCCGCGGGTGCGGCCGGTGCGACGTTCGGGTCGGGCTCCGTGGCGCGGACGACGAGCACGACGGCGAGGATCGCGAACGCGAGGATCCCGGCGATCCACGGCGCGGCCGATGCGCGCTTGCGGACACCCGCGACCGGAGTTCCGCACTCGCTGCAGAAGCGCGCGCCCGGATCGAGCCGGGTGCCGCACGAGGCGCAAGCGCCTTCCTTGAGGGGTGCACCACACGCGGAGCAGAAGCGGCCCGACGCGGCGGTGCCGCAGGCTGGACATTTCATGCGCGCAAGGTAAACGGGCGGCGTCGCGCCGTCCACGACGGGTAGCCCAACCGGGAATCCTCGCTATCTTGGCCGGACCGAAAACCGGAGCGAGGATGAGTCGGAGCCGAGACAACGAACCGCCCGTGCCGCCGCCACCGCAGCCGCCTGTCGAAGTCGCCGAGTTCCGCAAGAAGCCGGGGCAGGAGACGGAGGACGAGCGGCTGCTGTCGCGGCCTTCGCTGGTCACCGGGCCGGAGACGACCACGGACGCGTGGCGTGTCTTCCGCATCATGGGTGAGTTCGTGGAGGGATTCGACACACTCGCGCGGCTCGGCCCCGCGGTCAGCATCTTCGGCAGCGCCCGCGTCAAGCCCGACCATCCGCAGTACGCGGCCGCGGAGCGCACCGCGCGCCTGCTCGCGGAGGCCGGCTTCGCCGTCATCACCGGCGGCGGGCCCGGCATCATGGAGGCGGCGAACAAGGGCGCGGTGAGCGGCGGCGGCCAGTCGATCGGCTGCAACATCGAGCTGCCCTTCGAACAGGGGATGAATGCGTACGTGCGCACACCGATCAACTTCCGCTACTTCTTCGTGCGCAAGACGATGTTCGTGAAGTACGCGGAAGCCTTCGTGATCTTTCCGGGCGGCTTCGGCACGATGGACGAACTGTTCGAGGCGCTCACGCTCATCCAGACCGGCAAGGTGCGCGACTTCCCGCTCGTGCTGTTCGACACGCGCTACTGGAGCGGGCTGCTCGGCTGGCTGCGCGACACGATGCTCGCGGAAGGAAAGATCCTGCAACAGGACCTCGACATTCTCACACTCACCGACTCGCCCGAGGAAGCGGTGAAGGTGATCGTCGACTGTTACGAGGCCGCGCCACGCACGCCCGCGCAAACTCGAAGTGAGATACCATGACGAAGAAGAGCCGCTACCTCTCCGGCCGCTCCATCGCGCCGCAGCGGATCGTGCCCGGCATGACCGCCGCCGATCTCATCGACGGTACCTTCCTCGCCTACAACGCGGGCCGCCTCCAGGAGGGGTGCCGGCTGTTCGCGGAGCGCATGCTCGACGATGACGTCACGATCGGCGTGACCCTCAGCGGCGCACTCACGCCTGCGGGCATCGGCATGAGCGCACTCATCCCGCTGGTCGAGGCGGGCTTCATCGACTGGATCATCTCCACCGGTGCGAACCTGTATCACGACGCCCACTTCGGCCTCGGCCTCGAGATGCGGCAGGGCAACCCGTTCGTGTCGGACATCGTGCTGCGCGAAGAGGAGGTCGTGCGCATCTACGACATCTTCTTCGACTACTCCGTGCTGCTCGACACCGATGCGTTCTTCCGGAAGATCATCACGGGTCCCGAGTTCCAGCGCACGATGAGCACGGCGGAGTTCCATCATCTGTGCGGCCGCTACGTGCTCGAGCGGCAGCGCGCGCTGCAGCAGGAAGGGAAGTCGCTGCTCGCGGTCTGCCACGAGTACGACGTGCCCGTGTACACGTCGTCGCCGGGCGACTCGTCGATCGGCATGAACGTGGCCGCAGCAGCGCTGCAGGGGAACAGGCTCGCGATCGATCCGAGCATGGACGTGAACGAGACCGCGTCGATCGTGCTGGATGCGAAGCGGCGCGACGGCAAGTCCGCGGTCCTGATCTTCGGTGGCGGCAGCCCGAAGAACTTCATGCTGCAGACGGAGCCGCAGATCCAGGAGGTGCTGGGCATCGAGGAGCGCGGCCACGACTACTTCCTGCAGTTCACGGACGCGCGACCGGACACCGGTGGACTGTCGGGCGCAACGCCGGCAGAAGCGGTGAGCTGGGGCAAGGTGGATCCGGACCGGCTGCCGGATGCGGTCGTGTGCTACACGGACTCGACGATCGCGCTGCCGCTGCTCGCCGCATACGCGCTCGAGCGCCACGGCCCGCGCGCGCCGAAGCGGCTCTTCCGTCGTCGCGATGAGATGATGCAGCGGCTCGTGTCGGAGTACGAGAGTTCGGAGCGCAACGAGGCGGCGCAGGAGCGCGCACGCCACGGGGACGAGCACACACCGATGCTCGAACGCAACCGCTAGCCGCGTGCGCTGGGCCGTCACCGGATCGAGCGGCCTGATCGGCAGCGAAGTCGTGCGCGTGCTGCGCGCGCGCGGACACGAAGTCACGCGCATCGTGCGGTCGCTGCACAAGGTCCCGCCCTCCGAGCACCCGATCGTCTGGCACCCGCGCGAGGGCGTGATCGAAGCCGCGCGGCTCGAGGACCACGACGTCGTCCTGCACCTGGCCGGGGAGAGTATCGCCGGCGTGTGGACGGCCGGTAAGAAGCGACGCATCCGGGAGAGCCGCGAGCTCGGCACTACCCTCCTGGCGCGGACGCTCGCGGGTCTGCGCTCGAAACCACGTGTGCTGTTCTCCGCATCCGGTTTCACCATCTACGGCGAGCGGCCGCCCTCCGAAGTCGTCACCGAGTCGTCCGCGCTGGGCACGGGCTTCCTTCCCGAGGTCGCGCGTATCTGGGAGGCGGCGACGCGTCCCGCCGAGGACGCCGGCATCCGCGTCGTGCACACCCGCTTCGGCAACGTCCTCGCGTCGCACGGCGGGATGCTCGAGGTGCTCATCCCGTTCTTCCGGATGGGGCTCGGCACGCGGTTCGGCTCCGGCGATCAGATGTGGCCCTGGATCGCGCTGCCCGAGATCCCGCGCGTCCTGCTCTTCCTGCTGGACCGACCGGAGATCGCGGGACCGGTCAACGTCGTGGCGCCCGAAGCCGTGACGAACGCGGAGTTCACGCGCGCGCTCGCGGCCGCGCTGGGTCGCCCCTCCGTTCTGTCCGTCCCGAACTTCCTGCTGAAGCTGGCGCCCGGACACATGGGCGAGGAGCTGCTGCTCTGGGGAGCGCGCGTGGTGCCGGAGCGATTGCTGGACGCGGGGTACCAGTTCCAGTGGCCGCACCTGGAGCCGACGTTGCGGGAGCTTTTCTCCGAGGGCGAACCTGATCGCGTTGCCGGGCCTCGCCGGCGGGGCTAAGTTGGTGGACTGGCACTGGAAGGGATGGCGATGAGCGCAAGCGGAGCACCGGCGCGGGGTTACGCCCCGTCCGGGAAGGACAGCGGGGTGGTTCGCTCGAAGGGGACGGCAAAGCTGCCGATCCTGGAAGGCGAGGCGCTGCCGCTGGACGCGCGCAAGCCGCCATGGCTCAAGGTGCGTTCGCCCGGCGGGCCGACCCACCTGAAGATCCAGAAGATGATGCGCGGCCAGCGCCTCCACACGGTGTGCGAGGAGGCGGGCTGCCCGAACATCGGCGAGTGCTGGGAGGCCGGGACCGCCACCTTCCTGATCCTGGGCGACGTGTGCACCCGCGCGTGCAAGTACTGCGCGATCGCGCACGGCCTCCCGACCGAGCTGGACCTGGACGAGCCGCGCCGCGTGGCGGATTCGGTCGAGGCGATGGAGCTGGAGCACGTCGTGGTCACGAGTGTGAACCGCGACGAGCTGGCGGATGGCGGCGCGTTCATCTTCGCGGAGACGATCCGCCAGTGCCGCGAGCGGCGGCCGACGATGACGATCGAGGTGCTGATCCCCGACTTCAAGGGGGACGAGGATGCGCTGCGCACGGTGATCGATGCGCGGCCCGACATCCTGAACCACAACCTCGAGACGGTGGAGCGGCTGCACCCGTGGGCGCGGCCGGGCGGGCGCTACTGGCGTAGCATCTCGCTGCTGGGCGCCGCCAAGAACATTGCGCCGTCGATGCTCACCAAGTCCGGGATCATCCTCGGGCTGGGTGAGGCGCGGGATGAGATCCGCGTCGCGATGGAAGATCTGCGACGCGCCGGTGTCGACATCCTGACGCTCGGACAGTACCTGCGCCCCTCGGCGCACCACGCGCCGGTGGCGCGGTGGGTGACGCCGGACGAGTTCGCGGAATGGAAGCGGGTAGGCGAGGAGGAGCTGGGCTACCAGCACGTGGAGTCCGGCCCGCTGGTCCGCTCGAGTTATCACGCGGAGAAGCAGGCTCGCACCGTTCGTGCGGGCGGCGTCGGTGAGATCCGCGAGATCCTCGAGGCGGACGTGCCTGCGCCCGCGGAAGTCATGGCAGGACCGGCGACGCCGCGGCTGGTCCGGCTGGAGGGGCGGCGCGCGGCGGGTTGATCGAGAGGGGACCCGGCGGAGCGCGCTGAGGTCGGCGCGCGGGCGGGGGCGCCGAGAAACGCCCCCGCTTCGTTTCAGCCGGTTCGTCGTTCGAAGGGAGACGGAGGAGATGGCATCCACGGCATCGGCAAGCAGGTCGAAGCAGGAGCGGCCGGAGGGCAACGGCCGGCCGGTCGAGAACCGGCTGGAGGGGCTCGATCGGGCGCAGCTGCACGAGCTGCTTTATCAGATGATTCTCGGCCGCCGCTTCGAGGAGAAGTCGGCCGAAGCATACGCACTCGGAAAGATCGGCGGCTTCTGCCACCTGTATATCGGGCAGGAGGCCGTCACGGTCGGCTCCTTCGCCGCACTGCGGCCCGACGACTACGTGATCACTGCGTACCGCGAGCACGTGCAGGCGCTGTGCAAGGGGATCGACGCGGGCGCGGTCATGGCGGAGCTGTACGGCCGCATCGATGGCTGCGCGCAGGGCAAGGGCGGCTCGATGCACCTGTACAGCGTCGAGCACAACTTCCTCGGCGGCTGGGGCATCGTCGGCGGACAGATCCCGATGGCCACGGGCGTCGGCTTCGCCATCAAGTATCGCGGCGAGGATCGCGTCTGCCTGTGCTTCATGGGTGAGGCCGCAGTCAACCAGGGTGCGTTCCACGAGTCGTTGAACATGGCGGCGCTCTGGAAGCTGCCCGTGATCTTCATCGTCGAGAACAACCGCTTCGGCATGGGCACCGCGTGGGAGCGGGCGTCGTCGCTGTACGACATCGCCCAGAAGGCGCACGCGTACGACATGCCGTCGGCGGTGGCGGACGGCATGGATGTGTTCGCCATGCGCGACCGCGTGCAGGAAGCGGTCGACCGCGCGCGCCGCGGCGACGGCCCCACGCTGATCGAAGCGCGCTGCTACCGCTTCATGGGCCACTCGATGTCCGACCCTGTGGCCGGTGTGTACCGCACGAAGGAAGAGGTCGAGGAGCAGAAGCAGAAGGACCCGATCCGCGTGTTCATCGACAGGCTGAAGGACGCGGACATGCTGACGGACGAGGAGCTGAAGGCGCTCGACGAGGAAGTGCACGCGGAGGTCGATGCCGCGGCCGAGTTCGCTGAAATCTCGCCCGAGCCGCCGCCCGAGGAGCTCTACACGCACGTGTACTCCGAGATCAATCCGCACGGCCGGCTGTTCGCCGACCGGCTGGACCGGCTCCCGGAAGGTGCGCCGATTCCCGGCGCGGGGGAGGCGTAGCCATGGCGACGATCACGTACCGCGAGGCGCTGAACCAGGCGCTGGCGGAGGAGATGGAGCGCGATCCCGACGTCTTCCTCATGGGTGAGGAGGTCGGGCTCTACAACGGCGCGTACAAGGTCTCGAAGGGACTGCTCGATCGCTTCGGCGAGCAGCGGGTCGTGGACACACCGATCACCGAACTGGGCTTTGCCGGTCTCGGTGTCGGCGCCGCGATGGTCGGGCTGCGACCCATCATCGAATTCATGACATTCAATTTCTCGATTCTCGCGCTCGACCAGGTCTTCAACAGCGCCGCGAAGGTGCACTACATGACGGGCGGCCAGTTCAACTGTCCGATCGTCTTCCGCGGACCGACCGGCGCGGCGCTGCAGCTCTCGGCGCAGCACTCGCAGGCGCTCGAGGCCACGTACGCGCACTTTCCCGGCATCAAGGTCTGCACGCCCGCCACGCCCGCCGACGCGAAGGGTCTGCTCAAGGCGGCAATCCGCGACAACGACCCGGTCGTCGTGATGGAGGGCGAGCTGCTCTACAACATGAAGGGCGACGTCCCCGACGGTGACCACGTCGTTCCGCTCGGCCTCGCGGAAGTGAAGCGCGAAGGCGAGGACGTGAGCATCATCACGCACGGCAAGATGGTGCACGTCGCGCTGCAGGCGGCGGCGGCTCTGGAGAAGGATGGCGTGAGCGCCGAGGTGCTCGACCTGCGTTCCATTCGTCCGCTCGACGTCGACGCGATCCTCGAGAGCGTAAAGAAGACGAATCGCGTGGTTTACCTCGAAGAAGGTTGGCCGTTCGTCGGCATCGGCGCGCAGGTTGTCGACACGATCCAGCAGGAGGTGTTCGACTACCTGGACGCGCCGATCGGCCGCGTCGCGCAGGCGGACGTGCCGATGCCGTACGCGAAGAATCTCGAGAAGCTGGCGAAGCCATCCGCGGAGCGTGTGGTGGCCGCCTGCAACAGGGTGCTCTACAGAGACTGAGTCAATCTGGAGTCTGGAATCTGGAGTCTGGTTTGAACCCGGACCGCAGTAAACCAGAATCCAGACCCCAGACCCAGACTCCAGAAACGGGTTTTCCCAGGCATGGCAACCAAAGTCCACATGGAAGCGCTGTCCCCGACGATGGAAGAGGGACAGCTCGTGAAGTGGCTGAAGAGCGAGGGCGACGCCGTGAAGGAAGGCGACGTGCTCGCGGAGATCGAGACCGACAAGGCCACGATGGAGCTCGTCGCGCGCGGCTCCGGCGTGCTGCGGAAGGTGCTGCTCGCCGAAGGGCAGACGGCGCCGGTCGGTCAGATGATCGCGGTCATCGCAGCCGAGGATGAAGACATCTCATCGCTCGGCGGCGGCGCTGCGCCTGCCGAGGCCGCGCCTGCTGCGGCAGCCGAGAAGCCCGCGAAGGCCGAAGAGAGGAAGGAGGAGCCTGCGCCCGCGCCTGCGCCTGCTGCGCCCGCAGCTGCGGCGTCGGAGCCTGCGGCTGCGCGTGCGCCTGCGGGCGAGGACGGAGGTCGGGTGAAGGCGTCGCCACTGGCGCGCAGGCTGGCGTCGGAAGCGGGTGTCGCGCTCGAGGACGTGCGCGGCTCGGGCCCGGGCGGACGGATCACCAAGGCCGACATCGAGGCCGCGAGTGCGCGCGGTGCCGCGCCTGCGAAGGCGGCCGCTGCGCCGCGTCCGCGCTACACGCCGGCGGTGGAGGGCCCCGAGGTCGAGGAGATTCCGCACACGCAGATGCGCAAGACGATCGCGCGCAGGCTGGCGGAGTCGATCGGTCCGGTGCCCACGTTCTACCTCACGATCGATGTCGACGCCACACGTCTCACGGATGCGCGCCAGCGCGTGAACGCGCGCCTCGAGAAGGAGGGCGTGAAGGCGTCGGTGAACGACTTCATCCTGAAGGCCGTGGCCATGGCGCTCGCGCGTCACCCGGAGGTGAACGCGTCCTGGGGCGACGACGCCATCCGCCGCTACCGGCGCGTGCACGTCGGCGTGGCCGTCGCGGTGGATGAAGGACTGATCACGCCGGTGATCCGCGATGCGGACCGCAAGGGCATTGCGGACATATCGGTCGAGATGCGTGAGCTCGCGGAGCGCGCGCGTGCGAAGCGGCTGAAGCCCGAGGAGTACACGGGCGCGACGTTCTCCGTGTCGAACCTCGGCATGTTCGGCATCCACGAGTTCACCGCCATCATCAACCCACCCGAGGCCGGCATCCTCGCGGTCGGCGCGGCGGAAGAGCGGCCGGTGATCGAGAACGGCGAGATCGTGGTGCGGTCGCGGATGAAGATGACGATGAGCTGCGATCATCGCTTGATCGATGGCGCCACGGGTGCGCGGTTCCTCCAGACGCTGCGCGACATGCTGGAGGAACCGATGATGATGCTGAGCTGAGCACGCGGATTCCTTCGGACAGCGGCGGCCGGGATCCGCTCCGGCCGCCGAATCTGCGCGAGCGGTTCGGCGCGCTTCGTAATCTCCCGCCCTTCTTGAAGCTCGTCTGGCAGACGAGCCGGCTGCTGACCATTGCTACGCTCGCACTCCGTCTGGTGCGGGCGTTCCTGCCTGTCGTCACGCTGTTCGTCGGCAAGCTGATCATCGACGAAGTCGTCGCGCTCGTGCAGCTGGAGAGCGCGCCGGGGACGCTCGAAGCGTGGCTCGACAGCGGACTCCTGGACCGGCTGGTCGTGCTCGTTCTGCTGGAGCTCGGGCTCGCGATCTTCTCGGACGTGCTCGGTCGCACCGTGTCGCTCGTCGATTCACTGCTGGGCGAGAAGTTCGTGAACGTGTCGAGCGTGCGGCTGATGGAGCACGCGGCGACACTCGATCTCGAGGACTTCGAGGACAGCGAGCTGCAGGACCGGCTCGAGCGCGCGCGACGGCAGACGATGGGACGGTCCGCGCTCATGTCGCAGCTCTTCGGGCAGGCGCAGGACGTCCTCACGATCTTCACCTTCGGCGCCGGCCTCGTCGTGTACGCGCCGTGGCTGATCGCGCTGCTGTTCGTCGCACTCATCCCGGCGTTCATCGGCGAGTTCCACTTCAATGCCGCGAGCTATGCGCTGAACCGGCGACGCACGCCGGAGCGCCGCGAGCTCGACTACATCCGCCAGACGGGTGCGAGCGTCGAGACGGCGAAGGAAGTGAAGATCTTCGGGCTGAACGCCTTCCTAATCGATCGGTACCGTCGCATTGCCGAAGACTTCTATCGTGCGAACCGCCGGCTCGCGTTGCAGCGCGCAGGCTGGGGCAGCGTGCTCGCCGCTGTCGGGACGGTGGCCTACTACGCGGCCTATGCGTACATCATCGGCCGCACGCTGACGGGCCAGTTCTCGATCGGCGACCTCACGTTCCTCGCCGGTTCGTTCCGCCGGCTGCGTGGACTGCTGGAGGGACTGCTGATCGGCTTCTCACAGATGGCCGGTCAGGCGCTCTACCTCGACGACCTGTTTTCGTTCTTCGAGATCGAGCCGGAGATCCGTTCGCCTTCTCATCCCGTTCCGTTCCCGCGGCCGGTGCGTGACGGCTGGGTGTTCGAGCAGGTGGGGTTCCGGTATCCGGGCGCCGACCGCTGGGCGGTGCGACATCTCGAGTTCACGCTCCGTGCGCACGAGACGCTCGCGCTCGTAGGAGAGAATGGTGCGGGCAAGACGACTTTGGTGAAGCTGCTGGCGCGGCTGTACGACCCCGATGAGGGGCGCATTCTCCTCGACGGCGTGGACCTGCGCGAGTACGACCTGGACGACCTGCGCGCGAACGTCGGCGTCATCTTCCAGGACTTCGTGCGCTACCACCTGACCGCGGCGGAGAACATCGCGGTGGGCCAGATCGATGCACGCGAGGATCGGACACGCATCGAGGCCGCGGCGCGCGCGTCGCTGGCGGATGGTGTCATCGCGCTGCTGCCGGAGGGCTACGACCAGATCATCGGCAAGCGCTTCCGCACGGGTGTGGATCTGTCCGGAGGCGAGTGGCAGAAGATCGCAATCGCGCGTGCCTACATGCGCGACGCGCAGCTCCTCATCCTCGATGAGCCCACCGCCGCACTCGATGCGCGTGCAGAGTACGAAGTATTCCGGCGGTTCCGCGAGCTGTCGCGCGGTCGCACGACCGTACTGATCTCGCACCGCTTCTCGAGTGTGCGCATGGCAGACCGGATTCTCGTGATGGGCGACGGTCACATCGAGGCAAGCGGCACGCACGAAGAGCTGCTGGCGCAGCGCGGCCGCTACGCCGAACTGTTCGAGCTGCAGGCCGCGGGTTACCGCTGAGGCTGCGCGCCGTGGCGCAGCAGGCCGAACCCGAGCGTCACGAGTCCCACGACGAGAGCGGCAGCGCCGACATAGGCGAGGTTGATGATGGCGCTGGGTTCGGTGGCGTCGGGCGAGATCATCGACAGGAAGTAGGCGATCGGCAGGAAGATCGCGGCGGATGGAATGGACCAGCGCACGAGGTTCTTCGCGCCGTCGCCGAGTCGCGCTTCGTCCACGTAGCGCAGCGCGACGAGTGACAGGATGAGCAGCACGCCGGCATTTGCGTGGCCCGCACGCCAGAGATCCTGACGCAGCGGGTTCTCCATGTAGGACGGTTCGCCGATCAGCATCCCGAGCAGCGTCACACCGCCCCAGATCACGGACGGAAACACCACCAGGATGATGCCTGCCACACGGCGGGAAGCGCGCGTCACGGCCGTATCGTGACCACGGCCTGACGGCAGGTGGGCGGGCAGTCGGGCCCGTTCGGCTGGTTATCGCGCCATTCCGGACTCACGGTCACGCTCCGCAGCGTGTCCGTGCCCGCCACCACGCGCACCGTCACCGTCTCCGGCTCGAAGTTGCCGAAGAACGCGCCCCGGTCGCACGGCTCGTTCGCCGTGCAGTCCCGAACGCGGTCCTGTTCGCCGGGTGCATTGAGGACGAGCTGGTAGTCCCCTGCGGGAGGGTCCTCCACCACGACGGAAAGGCCATTCTCGCAGCCGATCATCGTGCACATGACCTGGGGTTCCGACGAGCGCGTGCATGCCAGCGCCGCGACGACCAGGCCGAGCGTCAGGATTCGCATGGGCCGCGGGTGGATGCAGGTTCTGCGCCGGGGTGCGTTCATGTGCGCCTTAGCGGGGCCGGATGCGCAGACGCCGTTGAACGGTCGTGGTCGGGATATCCTCGGCGAATCGGTGCCGTCGGCGGCGGTTGTCGGCCTGTTGGTCGATGGTCCTCGGTGATGATCGCGCCTTCCCGCGCGCAACCGCACCATTGATGTGTCCTCGCGGATCCAACTTCCAGCCGTGGGATAGCCGGCTGGGACGCAGGGAAGTTGTGCCGTCGGGGAGCGTCCAACTTCCAATCGACTTCGGTGTCGACGCGGAGCGTTGGAAGTTGGGCCGTGCAGGGAGGCAGAACTTCCACGCGTCGCAGCAAAGCATGCCAGCATCGGAAGTTCGACCGTTGGGGACGCGACCGCGACTGATCGACGTAGCAACTTCACAACGCGAACAGTGGCGTGGTCCATCAATGTCGCGAAGCGTGTTGGTGGAATCGCGATCGCGATCCCGTCCGGCTCGAACACCGTCCACGTCGCCGACTCCTCGCCCGGCGCGCGGTAGTATCGAGGTGCTCGCGCGCGGTGTCGCTCGGCTCGCGCCGCGGGAGCTACCGGATGAAGGCCTGACTCACGAAGCCGAGCGGCATGATGCGCGATGCCCCGAGGATCCGGCCGGTGGTGGCATAGTCGAAATACGACAGCTCCAGGACCTCGCCTTTCTCCCGCGCGAACCACGCGATCGGGTTGGCGGCGAGCACGGCTGTGAAGTCAACGGCGCGCGGGTCGCCGAGGTCGGCTTCGAGCTCGAAAGACGCGCGGAAGTAGGCGCGGTAGGTAAGCGCGGACGCAGAGGGATACCGGAACGTGCCGGTGACGAGCGCGGCCGCGTCATCCGGCCAGTCCGGCCGCGCGGCGCGCACCGCGGCGACCACGGCCGGGTCCAGCTCCTGGAGCTGGCGGACCTCGTAGCGCACGCGCTCCAACCCGGCAGCATCGACGACCTCGAACTCGACCAGGCCATGAGGCTCGAACGACAGAGGCAGTGCGACGATGCCGAGATCGGGGACCGAACAGCCGTCGCACGGTTCGAGCGCGATCGAGCCGATGAGCAGGAGGATCGAGTCCACGCGCAGCACGCCGTTTCCGCCCGCGAGGCGTATCGGCTGACCTTCGGTGATGCCGGTCCCGGCGGACGCCAGCGCAATCGTGACGCGCGCGCTCTCCGCGGCGGGCTGGGTCGGAGCGTCGGCGCAGGCGAGGGTGAGGAGCGCGGCGAGGGCAGCGCTGGGGCGTCGCATGGTATGGATGCGTAGCGGAAGCCTGGAGGGCGGGCAAGGCGCGCGGTTGTCGGGGCCCAGCGGCGCGGGTAAGTTGCCGCGATCGGCCGCGACAACGGTGAGGTGACAGGTGGCGGACAGCTTTGATCTGATCGTGATCGGCGCGGGACCGGGCGGCTACGTGGCCGCGATCCGCGCTTCCCAGCTCGGGATGAAGGTGGCGTGCGTCGAGGCGCAGTACCTCGGCGGCGTGTGCAACAACGTGGGCTGCATCCCGACCAAGGCGATGCTCGAGAGCGCCAAGTACGCGAAGAAGGTGCCCTCGCTGAAGGACTTCGGCATCACCGTGACCGACGTCCAGCTCGACATCGGCGCGGCGGGGAAGCGCGCGCGCAAGGTGGCGGAGCAGGGCGCGAAGGGTGTGGCGTTCCTCTTCCGCAAGCACAAGATCGAGCACGTGCAGGGGTGGGGCTCGCTGGCGGGCAAGGGGAAGGTGTCCGTGAAGGGCGAGAAGGGTGACCGCACGCTCACGGCGAAGCACATCATCCTGGCCACGGGCTCGCGACCGAAGTCGCTGCCCATGCTCAAGATCGACGGCGACCGCGTCTGGTCCTCGGATCAGGCGGTGTTCCCCGATGCGCTGCCGGCGTCGCTCGGGATCATCGGCGCGGGTGCGATCGGGATGGAGTTCGCCGACGTGTACAACGCATTCGGCACGAAGGTCACGATCATCGAAGCACTCGAGCAGGTGCTGCCGCTCGAGGACGTGGACACCGCGACGGTCGTGGACAAGGCGTACCGCAAGCGCGGCATCGACGTCTTCACCGGCGCGCGCCTCGAGAAGGCGGAGGTCGGCAAGAAAGGCGTGAAGCTGACGGTGAAGGGGAAGGACGGGAAGGCGCAGACGATCGAGGTCGAGCGCGTGCTCGTCGCGGTCGGCCGTGCGCCGATCGTCGACGACATGGGGCTGGAGAAGGCCGGCGTGAAGATCGAGAACGGCTTCATCAAGGTCGACGACCAGCTGCGCACGACCGCCGAGGGTGTGTACGCCATCGGCGACTGCGCGCGCCCGCCGCTGCTCGCGCACAAGGCGTCGCACGAGGGCGTCGTGCTCGTCGAGAACCTGGCGGGCCAGGGACACGGCTGGGTGGACTACGCGAACATCCCGAACGTCACGTACTGCCATCCCGAGGTCGCTTCGGTCGGGCTGACGGAGGCGAAGGCGAAGGAAGCGGGCTACGACGTCGAGGTGGGCAGCTTCCCGTTCAGCGCGAACGGCCGCGCGCGCACCGCGAACGAGACGGAAGGTTTCGTGAAGATCGTGCGCGACAGGAAGTACAGCGAGCTGCTGGGCGCGCACATCGTCGGCCCGAGTGCGAGCGAGCTGATCGGCGAGCTGGTCGTCGGGCGGCACCTCGAGACGACGGTCGAGGAGATGGACCGCGCGATGCATCCGCACCCCACTTTGTCCGAGGCTATTGCCGAGGCGGCTTTGGCGTCTTTGGGGCGTGCGTTGCACATGTAGCGCGGGTTGCCGCTTGCGAACGACATTTACCGCAGAGACGCCGAG
This sequence comes from uncultured Gemmatimonadaceae bacterium, assembly GCA_964444685.1. Lineage (GTDB taxonomy): Bacteria > Gemmatimonadota > Gemmatimonadetes > Longimicrobiales > RSA9 > CAYUIG01. Next base: position 33,399 of record CAYUIG010000026.1, read on the forward strand.
GACGCAGAGAACGGATGTTGTAGTGGTTCGCCGTTGGGTTGCGTTCGCGGCGATATGATCGTGGGGCGTCGTTCGGCTGCGTTCGCGGCGATCATCATCGGGCTCGGCCTGCTCGGCATCTCCACGGCGGGGATGCTGGCGCGGGTCGAGCCGTTCGCTACCTGGTACTACTCGCTCGCGTGGTACCCGACGATCCTCGTGCTCGACGGACTGGTGGCGTGGCGCACGGGGTCGTTCTTCCTGCTGGGCCGCTGGCGCTTTCTCGCTTCCCTGCTCTTCTGGTCGGCCATCTGCTGGCTGTACTACGAACTGTTCAACTTCCGGCTGCTGAACTGGTACTACGTCTTCCTGCCGCACGGTTGGCTGCTGCGGAACGCGGGGACCGTCATCGCATTTGCGACCGTGCTGCCCGCGCTGTTCACGATGGAGCGGCTGCTCGATGCGCTGGGCGCGCTGCATCGAACGACATGGCGGCCGTGGCGCATCGGGCCGGGCTTCCTCACGGGAATGCGCGTGCTCGGTGCGATCCTGCTCGCACTCGTGCTGCTGCTGCCGAAGTACTTCTTCCCCTTCGTCTGGATCGGCACGGCACTACTGGTCGAGCCCGTGGTCTACGAACGCGACCGCGAACGCTCGCTGCTCGCGGACCTGGAGAACGGCCGGCCCGGGCGCATCCTGCGCCTGCTTCTCGCAGGCTTCCTCGTCGGCTTCCTGTGGGAGCTGTTCAACATCGAGGCGCGCACGAAGTGGATCTACACGGTGCCGTTCTTCGACGAGCTGAAGCTCTTCGAGATGCCCGTGCTCGGTTTCCTGGGCTTCCCGCCGTTCACGCTCGAGTGCTTCGTCCTCTGGCAGTTCCTCGTCACGGCCGGCCTCGCCGTCGATCGTGACGGTGCGACGTTTCCCCTTTCACGCGCGCGTCGCATCGGCGGGTTCGTCGCAGGGTCTGCGTTCGCGGTGGGTGTGCTGGCCGGAATCCAGACGCGCACGATCGAATCGCTGAAGCCGCGGCTGCAGGACCTCGCAGGTGTGCCGGCCGAAGCGCTCGAGTCGGCAGGCTATGACGCGTTCTCGCTCGCTTCTGCGGAAGCGTCGATCGTGGCTGCAGCCGCAAACGCGAGCGAGGATTCAGCACGCATCTGGGTCGAGCGCGCGCGCATCGCCGCGCACCGGGGCATCGGTGCGGAGAACGCGAGTACGCTCGCCGCACTCGGGATCCACACGATCGAAGAGCTCGCGGCCGCGGATGCCGATTCGCTGGCCGCGGCCGTCGGGGAGCTGCAGTCGAGGACACTGCCGCCGGCGCGCGCACGCGTCTGGGTGCGCGGCGCGCGCCGGCTGACGCAGTAGTCAGTTCGCGGTCGTCGTGCCGCGGAGGTGCCGGTCGAGGAACTCGAGCACCGCGGTGTAGCCGCGGATCTCGTTCTCCTTCTTCAGGAAGCCGTGCCCCTCGTCGGGGAACACGATGTACTCGACCGGCACACCCTTCGCCTGCGCGGCGGCGACGATCTCATCCGACTCCACCTGCAGTACACGCGGATCGTTCGCGCCCTGGAGCACCATCAGCGGCGCAGTGATCCGGTCCGCGTTGAAGAGTGGTGAGATGCGGTGCAGCCGCACGCTGTCCGTGGCCGGGTCGCCCATCTCGGTGTAGAGCGCTTCCTTGAACGCCTCCCACCAGGGCGGAATGCTGGTGAGCGTGCGGACCCAGTTCGAGATGCCGAAGAGGTCGACACCGGCGGCGAACTCGTCGGGCTGGAGCGTGAGTGCGGCGAGGACCATGTAGCCGCCGTAGCTGCCGCCGAGGATGCCGATGCGTGTCGAGTCGACGTAGCCGGTCTCGATGAGCATGCGCTTCGACGCCACCACATCGCCGAGGTCCGCCTCGCCGTGCTTCCTGTCATCCATCTGGAAGAAGGTCTTCCCGTAACCCGAGCTGCCGCGGTTGTTGATGTCGAACACCACGTAGCCGTGGTTCACCAGCGCCTGCGTCAGCGCGAAGTAGCCGACCTGCGCCTGGCCGCCGGGTCCGCCGTGCACCATTACGATCGCCGGCGCCTTCGCACTCGACGATGCCTGGTGCGGCTTGTAGAGCAGCCCGGGCACTTCGACACCATCGTAGGAGGCGAAGCGTACGTGGGTTGGCACGACCAGGTCCTCGCGTGCAATGCTCGGGCTGACCGCGTCCGTCAGGCGGACCGGTGCCTCGCCCACACGGCCGGCCCACAGATCGTCGGGTGCGCCGCCATCCGTGTTGTAGAAGCGGAACCATGAGTCGTCGGTCGAGAAGCCCAGCCCGCGCACGAGGCCGGCGGGCATCCCCTGAAGCTGAACTTCCGCCATGGTCTCCGCATCGTAGACGCGCGTGATCGTCTTCGCTTCCTCGTTGATTGCGACGCCGAGATAGCGGCCGCTGCGCGAGTACCCCGCGTCGATCACATCCCACTCCGGCGCCAGCAACGTGGTGCGTTCGCCCGTGGCGAGATCGTGACGCCAGAGCGCGGCGAACTCGCGGCCCTCATCCGAAGTGATCAGCAGCGCACTGCCATCGTGCGTGAAGTCGACCGGATTGTACGCGACGCTTCCCTCGTGCGGTGTGATGTGCCGCGTCTCACCCGTCTGTCGATCGTGCACGAAGATGTCGACGTTCGATGTCGAGATCGGGCGGATCAGTGCGAGATACCGGCCGTCGCGCGAGATCGGGCCCGGCAGGAAACCCTCGTCGTTGCGATACCACAGCTCGCGTTCGTACGTCGTGGCGTCGTAGCGGTAGATGTCGAAGAAGCGCTCGTCCCGCTCGTTGGTGGCTACGAAGAACGCGGTGCCGTCACCGGACCACCTGGAGAACTGCGCCTGATGGCCGTCGCCCGGCGTGAGGTCGCGCGTGCTGCCATCCAGCTCGTGCACGAAGATGTGCGACAGCTCGTTGCCGCCCTGATCGCTCGAGTACAGGAAGCGGTCGTCGGTAAAGAAGTAGCCGATGACGAAGATCGCGTCGGTGGTGGAGTTCGTGAGCTGCTGCGGTTCGCCGCCGGCGAGCGGGATCGCGTACGCGTTCCAGACGCCCGAAATGTTGGTCGATACGAGGAGGCGCGTGTTGTCGTGGGAGAATGACCCGCCGCCGTACTCGTCGTTGTCGTAGAACTCCGCGACCGTGTGCAGCGGCACCTCACGCGCTTCATCGCTCGGCGTGTCGGCGGCACAGCCGACGAGCGCCGACGTCAGCACCAGACGGACGAACGTACGCATTGCGGTCTCCGGGAGAGGGATGGTCCGGTCAGACGATCTGGATGCGTCCGGCCGGTCCGGCTTCCACCGCGCCGATGAGCGCGGCGGTATCGAGACGGTCGAGCAGCGATTGCGCGCGCTCCTGTGGTACAGCGATCAGCAGGCCGCCCGACGTCTGCGCGTCGCAGAGCAACAGCCGCAGGTCCTCGGGTACTGCATCGGCGAACGAGGCGTAACCGGCGGCATCGTCCGCGTTGCGACGCGTGCCGCCCGCGATGCAGCCGGCGCGCAGATGCTCGAGCGCGCCGGGCAGCAACGAAACCTTCGATGGAGTGATTCGCGCGGATGCGCCGCTGCCGCGCAGCATCTCGTGCAGGTGGCCAAGCAGACCGAAGCCGGTCACGTCGGTGGCTGCGTGCGCGCCCGCCTCGAGCATCGCTTCCGACGCCGTGCGGTTCAGCGTTGCCATCGACGTAACGGCAGCGGCGATTTCATCTGAAGACGCCGTTCCCCGCTTGATCGCGGTGGCGATCACGCCGGTACCGATCCGCTTCGTCAGGATCAGCGCATCCCCCGGACGCGCCGTGGAGTTGCGGACGATACGCTCGGGATCGGCCATGCCGATCACGGCGAGGCCGTACTTCGGCTCCGCATCGTCGATCGAGTGGCCACCGATGATCGGGATCCCCGCCTCGCGCGCGATCTCCGCGCCGCCGCGCACGATCTCCTCGAGAATCCCCTCGCCCAGCAGGTCGCGCGGGAACGCGACAAGGTTCAGCGCGAAGAGCGGACGCGCGCCCATCGCGTAGACGTCGGACAGCGCGTTCGCGGCCGCGATGCGGCCGAAGTCGAACGGCTCGTCCACGATGGGCGTGAAGAAGTCCACCGTGGCGACGAGTGCAGTCCCGTCCACGAGATACACGCCCGCGTCATCCGCCGTGCTCGCATCGACGAGCACCGACGGATCAGCGAACGGAGCGATGTGACGCAGCACCTGCGTCAGCTCGGACGCGCCGAGCTTGCAGGCTCAACCGGCGCCGTGGCTCAGCTGCGTCAGGCGGATGCGTTGGCGTTGGTCCATGGTGCGGGCAACCTAGGCGCTACGGCGGTTGAAAGTCGAGTCTGGGGTCTGGGGTCTGGTGTCTGGTATCTGGGTATGTGCAAGGCCGGTCGCCTGGGTCGTCCTCTGATGCGTGGACCCAATGGGAGGATGCCATGCGACGGGAATACCTGGCGGCGATGGCCGCCGTGATGACGTTGGCGGCGTGCGGGCAGGCGGACAGCGCTTCGTACATGGAGGCGGACTACGCGGCCGGCGTGGGCGCCGGCGCGCCGGCACCGAAGCCCGCGCCGCCAGCAATGGACGAAGCCCGTTCGATCGTACAGGTGGCGGGGCCCGCGCTCCGGCCGGTCCAGGCCGACGCCATGCTGATCCGCAACGGCATGGCGAGCATCGAGGTGGACTCGCTCGAGATCGGGATCGAGGCGGTGCGTGCGCTCGCGGAGTCGCTCGGCGGATACGTCGCCAATACGGCGCTCGAAATGGGCGAGCAGCGGGTGCGGCGCGCGACGCTCGAGCTGCGCATCCCGGCGGACCGCTTCGATGCGGCGCTGACCAACCTCGAGCCGATCGGCAGCGTCGAGTCTGTTAACATCGATGCGCAGGATGTCGGCGAGGAGTACGTGGACGTGACGGCTCGCCTGGCGAACGCACGCCGGCTGGAGGAGCGGCTGATCGAGCTGCTCGACAGGCGCACGGGCGAGCTCGAGGACGTGCTCGCGGTCGAGCGGGAGCTGGCGCGTGTGCGCGAGGAGAGCGAGCGGCTGCAGGGTCGCATCCGGTGGCTCGAGAGCCGGGTCGCAACGAGCACGCTCACCGTCATGCTGCACGAGCCGACGCCGCTGCTGGCGGGCGCGCCGGGCGAGAACCCGATCGTCGACGCGCTGCGCGACGCGTGGCGCAACTTCGTCGGCTTCATCGCCGGCGGGATCGCGGCGCTGGGCTGGCTCCTGCCGCTCGCGGCCGTGCTGGCGCTCGTGACCTGGGTGCTGCGACGGGTCGTCCCGCCGCTGCGCTGGCGGCGCCGCGCCGCTCAGATGCCTTCGAACAGCGGCGTCGAGATATAGCGTTCCGCAAAGGAGGGGAGGATCGCGACGACGGTCTTCCCCTCCATCTCCTCGCGCGCCGCGACGCGCAGCGCGGCGATGATCGCCGCGCCCGATGAGATGCCGCACGGAATCCCTTCCACGCGCGCCACGCGCCGCGTCATCTCGAACGCTTCGTCATTGCCGATCGTGATCACCTCATCGATCAGCGACGTGTCGAGTATCTCCGGGATGAAACCCGCGCCGATGCCCTGGATCGTATTGCCCGGTGCGGGCTCACCGCCCGAGAGGACCGGGCTGATCGACGGCTCGACCGCCACCATGCGGAGACCGGGACGGCGCGGCTTCAGTACCTGGCCGCAGCCGGTCAGCGTGCCGCCCGTGCCGACGCCGCTCACGATCACGTCGACCTGCCCGTCCGTGTCGTTCCAGATCTCTTCGGCCGTCGTGTTCCTGTGGATCTCCGGGTTCGCGGGATTGGCGAACTGATCCGGCTTCACGGCGTTCGGGATCTCGCGCAGCAGCTCGTCCGCGCGCTCGAACGCGCCCTTGATGCCCTTCTCCTTCGGCGTGAGCTCCACCTCCGCGCCGAGCAGCGCGAGCATCCTGCGACGCTCGATCGACATCGTTTCCGGCATGGTGAGGATGCAGCGGTAACCCTTCAGCGCGCAGACGAACGCGAGCGCGATGCCGGTGTTGCCCGACGTGGGCTCGACGACCACGCTGCCCGGCTTCAACTTCCCCTCGCGCTCCATCGCCTCGATCATCGCCACGCCGATGCGGTCCTTCACGCTGGCGAGCGGATTGAAGAACTCGAGCTTCAGCAGGACGTCCGCACGCGCACCACTCTCCTGCGCGAGCCTGTGCATGCGCACGAGCGGCGTGTCTCCGATCGTGTCGGCAATGGTGTCGTAGATGCGGCCGCGTCCGCGCGTGGTGCGCATGGGCCCTCCGTTAGAAACGTGAGGATCGGATCCAGGTGTCGGAACGCGACCACGACCGCTCGAACGCCCGCGCGGCCGCGTCCGCATCCTCGGTCCGGCCCTGCGCGCGCAAGGATTGCTCCAGTCCGAGCAGACTCCAGCCGTTGTTCGGGTGCAGCTCGAGCTCCCGGCGGTACACGGCTTCGGCTTCCACCGGTTGCCCGGCCTCGAGCAGGCGCGCGCCCAGCCAGTGGCGGGCCGAGAACGGCAGCGGCTCCGGCTCGTCATAGCGGAGGCCATCCTCGGTCTCGACCGCCTTCTCGAGTTCCGCGATGGCTTCATCCGTCCGGCCTTCGGCTGCGAGCAGCTCCGCGCGCAGGATGCCGCCCGTGACGCCCAGCAGCTGGGCGGTGCCATGCCCGCGGAAGTTCACGTTCGCCGACGTGTTCGCGGCCAGGTCGTCCACGGCCGCGAGCATCACGCGCGCACTGTCCGCGTT
>CAYUIG010000026.1:40254-47248 GCA_964444685.1 uncultured Gemmatimonadaceae bacterium
TTCAGATCCGAATGCCACGCCTGGATGTTCGCGCGCACCGCGTCGCCCCAGCGGCCCACGCGGTTGAACGTGTGCGACGGCATGTGGTTGATGTGGCTCGCACCCGGGATCGACGCACCCAGATGATTCGCGCACGCCTCCGCCAGCTCCGGCCGCGTCGTCGATTCCGTGGCGTGCACGTACAGATGGCACGCGCCCGGATGGGTGATGTCACGCGACAGCACGGCGTCGAGCACCTGATGGATGCGCCGCACCGCCGGCTTCTCCGCGTCCCAGCGTCCGCGCCGCGGCTCGAGCAGCATCAGCGCTTCGGCGTACAGCGTGCCCACCTCGGGATCGTTGGGGAACGCCTCATAGACCGCGGCCATCGCGTCCGCATACGCCGAGTCCAGCTTCGCGCGACGCGTCCCGTCCAGCTCCGGTTCGTACCGCACCAGCATCGCGTCGATCAGCGCGCTCTCCAGCGGCGACGTGCGCCCGGGCGCGAGCTCCTTCGCACGCCGGATCGCTGCGTACGCGCGCGGCGCATTCTCCGGCGACATCGGTCCGTTCAGGTACGGGCCCCACGCCCACGCCTCGCCCCAGTAGCACAGCGCGCAGTTCGGGTCGCGCTGCGCGGCCTCGCGGAAGGAGCGCGCGGCGTCCTGCGGCGTGAAGGAGTACAGGAGCTGGATGCCCTGGTCGAAGTACGCCTGCGCTTCGGGATTGTCCGTGCGGATCGGCCGGCTGTACGGACCCAGCACCGGCGACAGACCCATGGGCTCCGAGAACGACTCGGGCATCGAGGGCGCCTGCGCCGCCGCGGACAGCGGCAGCAGGAGCACGAGGACGGGAATCAGGTTCGTTCGCATCGCGGAATCTCGGGGGGTGAGGGTCGGGTGTCGAGTGCCGCGTGTCGGGTGTCGAGGGTCTGGGGTCTGGGGTCTGGAGTCTGGAGTCTGGGGTCTGGAGTCTGGAGTCTGGGGTCTGGGGTCTTGTTGGGGGTTCCGGCGTTGCGGACGCGATCGTGGGGCGCCGGGAACGGACCACTCGCCGCCGAAAGTTCACGAGATGCCGGTTTCACCCCTTACAGGGGGGTGAATCATTCCGTTCGAGTCGAAAACACCGACGAATGGTCAGTTCACGGCGCGATCCGCGCACCAGGACGTGAGCAGTCCATCTCGCAGGCTTCCAGCCACGAGATGCCATTCTACCACCACCCACCGGTGGAAATGCGACATCCCGGCCTCCGGTCCGCTCGAGATGGACGATTCGCTTCGGCTCGGCCCGGCCTGCTACTGCGACACCCGCCGGGGAACGACCGAATCCGCGCGCTACTGCGACACCACCCAGTCGCCAGATCTCGCGCCCGGGCGGAGGGTCCAGCCATCGGCCAGCCGCAGCGTCCAGCCATCGCCTGCGAGTGCGGCCGGGTCAGACGGCGCTGGCACCACCACACCGCTGATGCGGCCTTCGGGGTTCCGCAGCAGGAGCACACCGCCCGTGACGGCGAGCGTGCCCCACCCGCCGCGCACCTCGGCGGTGCCATACACGGTGCCGAGGTCCTCGAACGGGTGCGCGTCGTTGGGATTGAACGAGTAGCCGAACGCATCGTCCACCGGCAGCGTGAGCGTCGGGCCCGCGATGTAGCGCGCGCGATCCCGCTCGAGTGCAGCGACGCGCGCTTCTTCGCGCGTCCGCTCCTGCGATGCGAGCCGCGCGCCATCGTACAGCGCAAGCTGGCGATCGGCCGACGCCGCAACATCGGACGGAAGATCCACGCCGTACACCTCAGCAAGCAGCGACCCGATGTCACCCACGGAAGCGATGCGCCGATGCCAGTCGTCGGACACTTCGTCCAGCAGCAGGCCGTAGGCAGGACCCGAGGCGTACGCAAAGCTGCGTGCGATGCCGGAGGATGCGGAGCGCGCGTCGCTCTGCTCGAGCCAGGACAGCGCCCACCCGCGCAGCACATCGGCATCCAGTCCGGTTGAAACGAAGCCCGTGTACTCCGCCAATCCTTCGTTCATCTCGAGCGCATTCTCATCCGCCGCAGCAGCGGGAACGAGCGTACGCCGGTGTGCGCGGAAGGTGAGCGCATCGCGGATCGCGGCGCGTCGCCCCTCGGCAGTGGGTGCGGCGAGTGCAGCGGCGAGTGCGCGCCACTCCGCGCGCAGCCACAGCCGGCCGTTCAGCGTCTCGAGGTGCGCGTTCGATGGATTCCCCAGTGAGAATCCGAGCGCGGGCTGAATGCGATGGAACAGCTCGTGGCCAATCAGCCGCGCGCGCTCGTAGCGTCCCGCGGGCAGCGGCCACGCTAGCATCGTCCACCGCGTCCCGGCCCACTCCACGGCCGTGTTCGCGATCCCGACGTTCTCGGGCAGCGTACCAGCGAACACGGCGCCGGAAGGAGACAGCCCGGGAGCGGAAACATTTGCGACGACCGTCCGCGTGGCGCGATCCGCGAACAGCATCGGCCCGGGAAGCACCGCCTCCCACGGACCGACGAGCGCCGACGCCTCCTCGAAGTACCGGCGCGCCTGCGCCGTGTCGATCGCCATCTGCCCGTCCGCACCGACCGGCAACAGACCGATCAGCCCAAGCAGGGCTGCGAGTCCCATCCTCAACGAGTCCTCCTGAACGGGTCCGACCGCATTGGATGCCGGCTCCACAGGAATGGCTGCCCGACCGTTCGTGTTGACAGGCCACCCCCGGCGCCGTACCCTCTGGTGGAATTTCACCACCTACCCGTGGAGGCCTTTCCCATGCAAGCCGGAGCGACCGCGCCGCTCTCGCGACGGGAGCGGCAGGTGATGGATGCGCTGTACCGCCTGGAGCGGGCAACGGTGTCGGAGCTGGAGCGGGAGCTGTCGGGGGAGATGTCGTATTCGGCGGTGAGGTCGGTGCTGCGCGTCCTCGTGCACAAGGGGCAGGTGCAGCGGGAGGAAGAGAAGCAGAGGTACGTGTACTCGCCGGCGGTCTCGCGGGAGAAGGCGCGGGGCCGCGCGCTGGACCATGTGGTGAAGACCTTTTTCGACGGATCGGTAGAGGAGGCGGCGGTGGCGCTGCTGCGGCTGGGAGATGTGAAGGCCCGCCAGGCGGAGCTGGAGCGGCTGGTGGCCCGGATCCGGGAAGCCGAGCGCGAGGGGAGGTAGTCATGTTTTCACTGGCGATCGATCCGGCGGATGGGCTGAGCTGGCTGCTGAACGCGGCGGCCGCGGTGAGCGTTCTGGTGGTGGCGGGCGGTGCCGGGGGCTGGCTGCTGCGGCGCGGCTCGGCAGCGTCGCGCCATGTCGTGTGGGTAGGCGTGCTGAGTGCGGCGGTGCTCGTCCCTGCGATTTCGCTGGCCGTGCCGTGGCGCTGGGACGCGGCGGAGTACCGCCCGCCGGTAGAGCTGGTGCGTGCGCGCGCAACCGAGTCGGTCGTCCGGCCTGTGGCGGTGCTTCCGCAGGCGGTTCCGCGGCCGAGGTCCGTGGATGTGCGCGCCGTGGTGCTGGTTCTGTGGGTAGCCGGCGCGTTCGCGGTGCTGACGCGGGTCGGCGTCGGGTCGCTCGCGCTCGCGCGCATGGCGCGTCGCACGTCCTTCGTGGGCGATCCGCGTGTGGAGCGGCTCGCGCGCCGCGCCGGGCTGAACGGGCCGGTGCGCGTGGGACAGGTCGATGGACTCAAGGTGCCGGTGACCGCGGGCGTGTTCCGGCCGGTGGTACTGGTACCTGCGGGCTCGCTCGAGGAGTGGTCGTCGAATCGGCTGGCCGCGGTGCTGCTGCACGAGTTCGCGCACGTGGCTCGCCGGGATGTGGCGGCGCATCTGCTGGGCCGTCTCGCGTGCGCGTTGCACTGGTTCAATCCGCTGGTGTGGTGGGCCGCGAAGCGTGCCACGCGCGAGAGCGAACGCGCGTGCGATGACGCGGTGCTTCGGAGCGGCGCGCGGCCATCGGCGTACGCGTCGCATGTGCTGGAGATCGCGCGTGCGGCCGCGGGCTGGCGCGTGCCGCTGCCGGCCGTGGGCCAGGGCTCGGAGCTGGAGGGCCGGCTGCTCGCGGTGCTCGCTGCGGACGCACGCAGGTCCCCGGTGCCGCGGCGCGCGGTGGCGCTGGCGTCGATCACGATCGCCGCGCTGTCGGTGGCAGCGGCAACCCACGCGGGCATCGCATCGGCCGGCGAGCCGCCCGCGGAAGCGGCGCCGGCCGTCGCCGAGCCGAGGACGCCCGGCGAACGCGAGGCGCTGCTCTCGGAACTCGTACGGCTCCTCGAGGACGATCATGCGCCGGTGAGATCGGCCGCCGCGCGCTCGCTCGGCGAGATGCGTGCGGAGATCGCGGTGCCCGCGCTCGCGGCCGCACTCCGCGATCCTGTGGACTACGTCCGCGAGCACGCCGCCCTCGCCCTGGGCGAGATCGAATCGCCCGCGGCGGTACCCGCGCTTGCGGCCGTGCTTGCGAGCGACGGCGACCGCGAAGTCCGCGAGGCCGCGGCGCGGGCCCTCGGCGAAACGGAGTCGGCGGCCGCCGCGGAGGCGCTGGCGCGAGCGCTCGCGGCGGAGGCGTCGCCACGCATGCGCGTGCACCTCGTGCAGGCGCTCGGCGAGACGCACCAGGACGCGGCCGTGCCGTCCCTCGGCGCCGCACTGAACGACGCGGACGAGCGCGTGCGGCGCGCGGCACTGGACGGACTGTCCGCGATCGGCTCGCCTGCTGCGGCGGAGCTGCTGATCCAGGCGCTGCGCAGCGAGGATGCGCACGTGCGGCGGAGCGCGGCGCGCGCGCTCGGTGAGGCCCGGGACTGATGCGACGTCTCCTCCTCGCCGTCGCGGCGCTGCTCGCGTTCGCGCCGGCCGCATGGGCGCAGGACGCCCCGCGGGCATTGCGTGTGTTCCTCGATTGCGCGAGCCAGAACTGCGACTCGCAGGAGTTCCGCACGGAGATCGACTTCGTGGACTGGGTAACCGACCCGGCCGTTGCGGACGTGCAGGTCATCATGACCAGCCAGGATGCAGGCGCGGGCACGCAGTACATCTTCGATTTCCTCGGCCTGCAGGCGTACGACGGCGTGAACGATCGCCTGACGCACACCTCGTCGGACACGGACACGTACGTCGAGATCATCTCATCGCTCACGAACGTGTTGAAGGCGGGTCTCGTCCGTTACCTCGCACACGGCGGCCTGACGTCGATGCTGAACATCGCGGGTGCAGAGGGCCGCACGATCGAGGTGGCGGACACGCCGGAGCGCGATCCGTGGAATTTCTGGGTGTTCACGATCGGCGCGGACGTGGAAGCGAACGGCGAGTCGCTGGAGGAGCGGCAGGAGCTGCAGATCGACCTGTCCGCGAACCGCACGACGGCGGACTGGAAGATCGAACTGAACGCGGAGGGCTTCTTCCAGCGTGAGAAGTTCGAGCTGGACGACCGCACCGTGCGCGACGACCGCGACGACTGGGAGCTGGCCGCGCTCGTGGTACGGAGCGTGGCGCGGCACTGGTCGGCGGGTGCGGAGATCGAGTCGAGCACATCGACGCAGCGCAACCGCAGCTTCTCCGCGCGCAGTGCACTCGCACTCGAGTGGAGCTACTTCCCGTACGAGGACGCGAACCGCCGGCAGCTCGTGGCGCACTGGCAGCTCGGCCTTTCGCGTGTGCTGTACGAGGAGATCACGGTGTTCGACCAGCTCGAGGAGAACCTCGTGGATCAGCGGCTGGTGCTTGCGTACGACGTGCGCCAGCCGTGGGGGAATGCGTCCGCGTCCGTGCAGTTCTCTGCGTACATGCACGACCTGTCGAAGAACCGGCTGTCACTGAACGGCGGCATGAGCTTCCGCATCTTCCGCGGCCTCGAGCTGGATGTGGAAGGCAGCTACCAGTACGTGCAGGACCAGATCTACCTGCCGCGCGACGAGCTGGATGACGAGGACATCCTGCTCGGCCGCCGCGACCCGCCCACCGACTTCGAGTACGAGGTGTCGATCGGGCTGAGCTATCGCTTCGGCTCGATCTTCAATACCGTAGTCAACAACCGTTTCCCCTGGGTGGTGCGGGACTTCGACTAGCCTCCCGCCGGCGCGCGGAGTGGTGGATGGCGGACTGGTTCGTGGGATTGGGGCCTGTGGCGCAGGCGTTCGTCGCAGGCCTCTTCACGTGGGCAATCACCGCGGTCGGCGCGGCCGGTGTTTTTCTCAAGCGCGAAATGCCGCTCGCGCTGCTGGACGCGATGCTCGGCTTCGCGGCCGGGGTCATGCTCGCCGCCAGCTTCTGGTCTCTGCTCGCGCCTGCCATCGACCTCGCCGAAGCGCAGGGCCTCCCGCGCTGGCTCCCGGCCTTCACCGGATTCCTTGCCGGCGCCCTGTTCCTCTGGGTGGCGGATCAGCTCCTGCCGCACGTGCACCCGTATGCGCGCGCCGAGAAGCCGGAAGGGATTGCGACGGCGTGGCAGCGGACCACCCTGCTCGTGTCCGCCATCACGCTCCACAACATCCCCGAGGGACTCGCCGTCGGCGTTGCGTTCGGCGCGGCCGCGCTCGGGACGGAAGGTGCGGGAATGGGGGCCGCCGTCGCCCTGGCCATCGGGATCGGGCTCCAGAACTTCCCGGAGGGGGTGGCCGTTGCGCTGCCCCTCCGCCGGGAGGGGATGTCGCGAAGGAAGAGCTTCCTGGCCGGCCAGTTCTCCGCGGCCGTGGAGCCGATCGCCGCGGTCATAGGCGCAGCGGCCGTCGTGACGATCCAGCCGATCCTGCCCTACGCCCTCGCCTTCGCCGCCGGGGCCATGATCTACGTGGTGGTGGAGGAGCTGATTCCCGAGGCCCAGCGGGGCGGCCACACCGACCTTGCCACGTCGGCCACGGTGCTGGGCTTCGCCATCATGATGCTCCTGGATGTCGGTCTCGGCTGAGTCCGTCTGCCCTCCGATCCGTGCCTACGACATCATCGGCGACTGCCACACCGCAGCGCTCATCGCACGCGACGGCTCGATCGACACCCCTTCACGGGCAAGGCGGCGGACCGTTGCCCGGCCGACGCCCG
>CAYUIG010000027.1:0-46879 GCA_964444685.1 uncultured Gemmatimonadaceae bacterium
GCTCGCCCGAGTGCAGGTAGCGTGGATCGGACAGCTCGGTAACGTACTTCTGCGCCAGTCCCGCGTTCACCGCGAGATCGTTGTTCTTCCACCCGAGCAGCTGGTAGTGGCCTGCCTGCGTCCAGTCGTAGTTGATGTAGTGGAACCACAGGATCTCGGGTCGCGTGGACAGGATCTCGAAGTACGGATCGAACCAGGCGGTCCACGCGCTGCTCGCCTGCGCCGCGTCGCCGAAGTCCCATGCACTTGGCGCGCTCTCCGCGATGATCACCGGCTTCCCTTCCGTCACGGCCATGTCCAGGAACGCGATCGAACGATCGTACGATCCGCCGATGCCGCGACCGCCCGAGATGTCCGTGAATTCCGACTCGTGGAACCAGTCGATGCCGAACCAGTCGACCACGTCATCGCCCGGATACCACTTCCACTCGCCTGACGCATCGCGCTCCTCGAAGTCGGCCGCGGCCGCCGGCATGTAGCACCAGATGAATGCGACGTTGTCGGCGCCGTGCTGCCGGAACATCTGCACGATCTTGCGGAACGCCTTCGGATAGTCCCAGGGGTGGTAGCCGTTCCATGCACCGCTGAACTCGCCGCCGATGCGCATCATGATCGGCCGGCCGTAGTCCTTGGCGATCTCGATGATGTCGAGAATGCGGCTGTCGTACGCGCTGCCGTGTGCGATCTCGTCGTCGATGCCGTAGTAGGGATCGGGGAGGTCGTCGAGCTCGTGCGGCAGCGGCTGGAGCCCGCGCAGTGCGATGTCGACGTTGGGAATCATTCCCGCCGCATCGATGGCCGCGATGCGTTCCGCGATGAGGTCCGGCTGCCAGCCGCGCGGCGTGTCGCCGATGTCGACGAACAGAAGCTGCGACGCGGGCCGGAGCTCCGCCGGCAGCAGCGCGAGGTAGGCGGGATTGTACTGATCCCACTGGCCGAGACCGTGGACGATGCGGCCCACGGGCGGCTCGAACTTCGCCCCGAAACGGTACGTCACGTCGGGCGCCGGGCCGTCCGGCCCGGACACGTCTTCGGTGCACGCCGCCAGCAGCGCGATGGCGGCCAGTGCGCGGATGAGCTTCGTCATCACGGCCTCCTGGTTGGGGCTTCGTCACCCTCCAGCCGTGGAATCCGCGAGGGGCCGCCGTTCTGACTTGCGTCGCCGCGCCGTTCTGCTAGTTTGGCTTCCTGCATGTCATTGCGTGATCTGCTGCTCCGCATCCATCGCTGGATCGGCCTCGCCATCGGGGTCGTCTTCTGCATTGCCTCACTCACCGGCGGCATCGTCCTCTTTCAGCCCGAGCTGGAAGCGCTGATCAATCGCGGCGCGTTCGAACAGCTGACGCCCGGTGACGTCGGTATTGCGGCAGCATCCGAGGCGGCGCTCGCAGCGGCAGCCGGCCACAGGATCGCGGACGCGCGCTGGCCGTCGATCCAGAATCCCGCGTACCAGTTCCAGCTCGCGGGCCCGGAGCCGCGGGTCGTGTGGGTGGATCCCGGGAGCGGCCGCGTCATCAGCAAGGACTGGCAACCGCCGATCATCAACGGCATCCGGCGCATCCACACGTCGCTGCTGCTCGGCCGGCCCGGCGTGCATCTCGTGACCTTCGTGTCGTTCCTCGCGCTCTTCGGGATGCTCTCCGGCCTCTATCTCTGGTGGCCAGGCATCCGGCGCTTCTTCCGCGCATTTCGCGTGCGCCTCCGCCGCGATGCGTACGTGCTGAGCTACGACACACATCAGGTGATGGGCGCGCTGTTCCTGCCGCTGCTCTTCTTCATCACCTTCACCGGCGTGATCCTCGAGTATCCGGGCATCTCACGCCCGCTCTCGAACGCGCTGTTCGGCGATGCTGCGCCGAGCGGGCCCACGTGGCCGCCGGTCGACCTGGCGCAACCCGTTCCGCCGGAGGATCGGCTCGGACCCGCTGCGCTCTTCGAGGCTGCGCGTCCGCACGTCGTGAATGCCGAGCCGCTCCAGGTCGCGATACCGGCGGACGAGAACGAGCATGCGACGGTGTACTTCGAGCGGCCGGGGCAGGGACCGAAGCGGGAGATCGTCTCCGTCCTCATGGACCCGGCGAATGCGTCGGTGCTCGCCGTGCAGGACCCGCGCACGCTCGCACCGGGCGAGCGGCTGCACCGCTACGAGTGGATGATCCTGCACACGGGTGGACGCGGCGGTCCGGTAATGCGCGTGCTGTACGCGCTCGCGTGCCTGGTCGGCGGCCTGCTCGTACCGACCGGCTACATCGTGTGGTGGCTCAAGCGTCGTCGCATCGAAGCGGTCAGCGAGCGGCGCGTGCGCGTACCGGCGGGGTGACGGCCGGCGTCTTGCATCGCGGCGGACGCGCCATGCGCAGGGGCACGATCGGCATACTCACGGGCGGCGGCGACGTACCCGGCCTCAATCCGGCGATCCGGGCCATCACCATCCGGGCGCTGCGCGAAGGATTCCGCGTCATCGGGATCCGGCGGGGCTGGGCGGGTCTCGTCGACTGTGTCCGCGACCGCACCGCCGACGCCTCGGACTGCTACATCGAGCTGACGGAAGCGATCGTCAATCGTGCCGGCCGCACGGGCGGCACGTTCCTGCACACATCACGCACGCGCCCGAGCCGGATCCCATCCGCCGACCTTCCGCCGCACCTGGTCGGCAGCTACACGGGCGAATACCTCGACCTCACGTCCGAGGTGCTGGCCAACCTCGAGTGGCTCGGGATCGACGTGCTCATCCCGATCGGCGGCGATGACACGCTCTCCTACGCGGAGCGGCTGCACCAGGAGGGTGTGAAGATCGTCGCGATCCCCAAGACGATGGACAACGACGTGCCGGGGACCGACTACTGCATCGGTTTCAGCACGTGCGTGACGCGCACCATCGAGCTGACGCACCGGCTGCGCACGTCGGCTGGGTCCCACGAGCGGTTCCTCGTCATCGAGGTGTTCGGCCGCTACGCCGGCTTCACCGCACTCCTGCCGACCATGGCAGGAGCTGCGGATCGCTGCGTGATCCCCGAGTACGCGTTTCCGCTCGACCGCCTGGCCGAACTGATGGTGTACGACCGAACCCGCCACCCCAGCCACTATGCAGTCGTGCTCGTGTCCGAGGGCGCGAGCATCGCGGAAGGGGAGGGGATGTCGTTCGAGGGGGAGGAAGCGGATCCGTACGGCCATCGCAAGCTGGGCGGCATCGGCGACAAGGTGGCGGCCGGGCTGCGGGAGGCGTCGGCGAAGTACAATGGCGGGCGCCGGATCAACGTGGTGAACCAGCGGCTGGGCTACCTGGTTCGTTCGGGCGACCCGGACGCGCTCGACTCGATCGTGCCCATGGCCTTCGGCAACCTCGCGCTCGATCTCGTGCTGGCCGGACAGTTCGGGCGGCTCGTCTCCGTCCATCACGGTGTATACGACAGCGTGCCGATCGAACGGGTCACACGCGAGAAGAAGGTCGTGGACGTGGAACAGTACTACAATACGGAACGGCTGCGGCCCATTTACGAGACGTTCAACCGGCAGCCGCTGTTCATCATGACCTCGGATCCGGAGCACGGATGAACCAGGACGGCGACGGCCGCGAACAACCCTCACTCGCGATCAAGATCGGGATCGCGGGCGCGATCGGTCTCGGTGCCGTGGTCAGCGGACTGCTGATCTCGCGCCGCGGCCGCAAGCTCGTGAGCGAGGCGTGGCAGGGACGGCGCCGCTCGCGCATCGAGGATCGCGTCCTCGACGTGCTGTGGGGTGATCCGGATGTCGGCCGTCGCGCGATCGACGTGCACGAGATGGAGGAGGGCGTGGTCGAACTGAGCGGCCGCGTGCGCGGCCAGCGCGAGCGCCGCCGCGCACTCGTGCTCGCCGAGCGCGTGCGCGACGTGCGCGAGGTGATCGACAGACTCGAGGTCGACAGCGCGCCGCCGCCGCGCCGGCGCCGCCGGCCGCCCCGCCGCCCGCGCATCCGTATCTGAACCCTCAGTCGACGGTGAACCCCACCTTCACCGTCACCTGCCAGTGCTGGATGCGGCCCTTCTCGATGTGGCCGCGCGTCTCGATCACCTCGAACCAGCGCATGTTGTGCACCGTCTCGCCGGCCTTCTCGATGGCGCGGCGGACCGCATCATCACTCCCCTGCGTCGACGATCCGGTGAGTTCGATCACCTTGTAGACGTGGTCGCTCATTTGCCCTCCAGGGTGGGAGATCGGGTCGCGCAGGATACCCGTGCCCGCCGACGCCGTCCAGACTGCGGCGTGCATTCTGCAAGCTCGCGGCCGCCGGAACCATCGGCGGGGGTGGCATGGCGAAGCGGAGTACGGAAGGCGCACCGCGGCTCGAGGCCGACGAGCGCGCGTCGGCGCAGGAGTCGCGCACGCACAGCGCGAGCGTCACGTATGAGGTGATCCGGCGCACGGGCGAGCGCGAGCTGCGCCGGCCAGCGCAGGCGCTCGCATGGTCCGGGCTGGCGGCGGGGCTGTCGATGGGCTTCTCGTTCCTGACCCAGGGCCTCATCGCGTCGCATCTCACCCCGGGTTCCGATCTGCTGGTCAAGCTCGGATATCCGATCGGATTCCTGATCGTCATCCTGGGAAGTCAGCAGCTCTTCACGGAGAACACGCTCACCGCGGTCATACCGCTGCTCGCGCGCCGCAGCGGGGCCGCGCTGCGGGCCGTGGCGCGCCTCTGGATCGTCGTGCTCGCGGCCAATCTGATCGGTGCGTTCCTGTTCGCCTCGGCCATCTCCATCGATGGCCTCTTCGATCCCGCCACCGTGGCTGCGTTCGAGCGCATCGGCTCCGAAGCGCTCGCGCGTCCGTGGGGTGAGAAGCTGCTGCTCGCAATCTTCGCCGGCTGGCTCATTGCCATCATGGTCTGGATGCTGCCCGCAGCCGGCGACGCGGGCGTGTTCGTGATCGTGCTCGTCACCTACGTCGTCGGCCTGGGCGGCATGCCGCACATCGTCGCCGGCTCCGTCGACGTCTTCTACCTCGTGGCCGATGGACACGCGGGAGCGGGCCGCGTCCTTGTCGGCTATACCCTGCCCACACTGCTCGGGAACGTCATCGGCGGCGTCGCACTGGTGTCCGCACTCAACCACGCACAGGTCGTGGCCGGCGACAGCCATTGAGTCCCGGCCCACTGGACCCCGTACGATCCGCGGTTTAGCATTCTCCGGCACTTTCGACTCTCAACACTCGAAACATGATTCTTCCGCTCCTGCTGGCGGCGATGCAGGCACCGGCGCCGGTGCCGATCCCGCGCATCGAAGCTGCGGTCCGCATCGACGGACTCCTGGACGAGCCCGTGTGGCAGGAGGCGGCCCGGCTGACGGACTTCCATCAGTACGAGCCGGTGGACGCGCGCCCCGCGGCCGAGCGGACGGAGGTGCGCGTGTGGTACTCGCCGGACGCGATCCACTTCGGGATCATCGCCTACGACTCGCGGCCGGCGGAGGTGCGCGCCACGCGCGCGGACCGCGATGCGATCGATGACGACGATCACATCATCATCTACCTGGATACCTTTCTCGACCGGCGGCGCGCCTACTTCTTCGCGGTGAACCCGTACGGTGTGCAGCAGGACGGCGTGCGCACGGAGGGCGCGCAGACGCCCGGCCGGATGTTCGGCGGCGACACCGACATCAACCCCGACTTCCTGTGGGAGTCGCAGGGCCGGCTCACGGAGGACGGCTGGATGGTCGAGGTGCGCATCCCCTTCAAGACGCTGCGCTACGCCGGCGGAGCAGAACAGGAGTGGGGCCTCCAGATCACACGCCGCGTTCAACGCACCGGGTATCTGGACACGTGGACGGATGTGCGCCGCGCATCCGCCAGCTTCCTCGGGCAGTCCGGTTCGATCACCGGGCTGCGCGAGCTCGAGCGCGGCGTCGTCGTCGAGGCACAGCCATTCCTCACCGCCACCGCGGAAGGCGCGCGCGCGCCCACGGGCTACGAGCGTACCGATCCCGAAGCGGATGCCGGTGTGAACGCACGGCTCGGCTTCACAAACCTCACGCTCGACGCCACCGTGAACCCGGACTTCAGCCAGGTCGAGGCGGATGCGGGTCAGGTCACGGTCAACGAGCGCTTCGCCCTGTTCTATCCGGAGAAGCGGCCGTTCTTCCTCGAGGGCATCGAACTCTTCGGCACGCCGAACCAGCTCGTGTACACGCGCCGCATCGCGAACCCGATCGGCGGCGCGAAGCTCACGGGGAAGATCGGGTCGCTGGGCATCGCGCACATCACCGCCGTGGATGAAACCCTCGGCGGCGACGACGTGCTCTTCAACATCACGCGCCTGCGCCGCGACATCGGCGCCGGCTCCGTCCTCGGCGCGACGTTCACCGATCGCAGTACGCTGAGCGGCGGACCGTGGAACCGCGTCGCCGCCGCGGACGCGCGCATCGTGTTCGGCAACATCTACTACGCCGAGGCGCAGTTCGGCGGATCGTGGACGGACGCGGGCAGCGGATCACGCTTCGGCGAACTGTGGAAGGCCGTGGTGGACCGCACCGGACACTACTGGGGGTTCCACTACGAGGCGAACGGCTTCAACGAGGACTTCGATGCGGGCGCGGGCTTCGTTCCGCGCACGGGCATCATCACCGCCAATGCATTCAACCGCTTCCGCTGGTACGGACCGCCGGGCGCCGCGGTGGAAACGATCACACTGTTCGTCGGGCCGAACCGCCTCTGGCGCTACGACGACTTCCCGGGCGATGCGCTCGAAGGTGAGGAGAGCGCGACCGTCATGACGCAGCTCCGCGGCGGCTGGAGCATCAACGTGCGCGGAGCACGGGCGTTCTTCGAGCTGGACTCGCTCGACTACGCACAGTACGAGTCGGGCGGCGCGGTGTACATGCCCCTGGACGAGGTGTCCGGACCGCAGTTCAGCATGGACGTCAGCACGCCGTCCTATCGCGCGTTCGACGCGTCCGTTGGCGCTCGCCACGGCCGGGTCCCGATCTTCGACGAAGGGTCGCGCGGCAATCAGACCTCGCTGGTCGCGGCCGTTTCGCTGCGGCCCACCAGCCAGATTCGCATCGCACTGTCGAACACCTGGGCGCGTATCGCACGCGAGCGCGACGGTGAGGAGTTCGCGCGCACGATTCTGCCGCGCGTGCAGGCGGAGGTGCAGCCGTCGCGTGCGCTGTTCTTCCGCGTCATTACCGAGTACCGCGCGGAGCGGCGCGCCGCGCTGGAGGATGCGCGCACCGGTGCGCCTCTCGTGGTGAACGGCGCACCGTCCGAACCCGTACGTACCGGCGACCTGCGCGTCGATCTGCTCGCCTCGTACGAGCCCGCACCCGGTACCGTCGTATTTTTCGGGTACGGCAGCTCGCATGCGGCCCGGCAGAATGATCGGTTGAGCGCCGTACGCCGCACGGCCGACGGACTCTTCCTGAAGCTGGCGTACCAGTTCCGCTGGTAACCTCAGGCGCGCGCGAGCTCGCGCCGCACCATCAACCACGCCAGCGCGACGCCGATCGCGAACCAGGCGAATCCCCACACGAGCGTGGGGATGCCGGTCATCTCGTGCAGCATCGCCGCGTCCGATGGCAGGTCCGGCCGGCTCAGCACATCGCTGCGGATGTCCAGCAGCGCGTAGATCGCGCTCGTGAGTCCGGTCACGGTGAGGATCGTGCGCTGTACCGGGATGCTGGTGCGCCGGGCGGCAATGAGCAGCGCGGCGCCGGCGAGTGCTGTGAAGATGAGGCCGAACGCGCCGCGCACGAGCAGCAGCGCCGCCCCGAGCACGATCACACCGATGGCGCCGAGTGCGAGCCGTACACGGGGAGGGCGCGCGCCCGCAGCCATCAGCATGCCCAGGCCGAACAGCAGGCTGCCGAGGTAGCCCGCCGACAGCGTGAGGAATGAGTTGCCGCCGACCGTCCAGGTCGCACCGCCTTCATCGGCCGTGAGCAGGATGCGCTGCACGGAACCGCCCGTGGCAATGGCCGCGGCCGCGTGGCTCAGCTCGTGGAGGAGAACCACGAACACGCGCAGCGGGTAGAGGACGGGGGTCGGCCAGAGGAACCAGAGCGCGCCGAGATAGAGCGCGAGGCCGCCGGCCCAGCGGAGCTGCCGTTTCGTCTTGGGCTTCATCGGTGCCATGCCGGCCCTACGATGCGGCCCCGCACGCCGTTTCGCGACCCGCGGTGTATATCGAACCCGTGAACCGACTGATCGCCACCCTCGCCATTGCCGGCATTGCCGCCGGCTGCACCGAGGCGCCGGCGGCGCAGCACGCCTTCACGCTCGCCACCGGCAGCACCGGCGGCATCTACCATCCACTCGGCGACGTGATCGCGGAGCGGATGAGCCAGGTCGCGGACGAGCGCATGTTCACCGCGGCCGTGACCGGCGGCTCTGTCGAGAACATCCACCTCGTGCTGGAAGGCGAGGCCGATCTCGGCTTCGCGATCAGCACGTCGGTGCACGAGGCCTACCGGGGCGGGACCGGCTTCGACAGCGCCGCGACCGCGCTGCGCATCGTCGCGCCGCTCTACCCGAACCTCACGCACGTCCTCGTGGCGCCCGGTGTCACCGCGCGCAACGTCAGCGACCTGCGCGGCCTGCGCGTCAGTGTCGGGCCCGAGGGCAGCGGCACCGAACAGCTCGCGCGCCAGCTCCTGGATGCGTACCAGCTCACGTACGCCGACGTCGCGCCGACACACCTGTCCTTTTCCGAATCCGCCGCAGCCCTCGCACGCGGCGACATCGACGCGGCCATCCTCTCCGTCGGCCGGCCTGCGGCCGCCGTGCGAACGGCGCTCCAGGCAGGTGCGCGACTCCTGCCGCTGGACAGTGCGGTCGTGCGCACGCTGATCGAGCGTTTCCCGTACTACTCCCCCGGCGCCATCCCTGCCGTGGACTATCCTGCGCTGGATGCCGATGTCCCCACACTGTCCGTCCTCAACTGGATCGTGGCGCGTCACGATCTCGAGGATGACGTGGTGGAAACGCTGCTCAACGTGCTTGCGAACGACCGCGACACGCTGCGCGCGGCCGTGCACCTCGCCGGCACCATCAACCTCGCCAACCTCCACGCGGCGCCCGTGCCGCTGCACGATGCCGCGCGCCGCTGGCTGGATCGCGGCGGGCGCATGACGGGGTCGTAGCATGGACCGCCGCGACTACGTGATGCGCATGATCGAGCAGATGGGCGCGATGGTCGCGCGCGTCCGTCGCATGCTGTTGGGAGGCGAACCCATCGCGGAGGAGCTGACGACGGCGGCGAGCCACGCGGGCGTCGACCTCGAGATGGCACGCGTACTCGACGCACGCAGCCTGCTCGAACTCGTGGCACCCGAAGGGCAGGCGGAGCCGGGGCGCGCATGGGTGATGGCGGAGCTGCTCGCGCTCGATGGCGAGCGGCTGGACGTGCTCGGCCGGCGCGACGAAGCCGTCGACCGCTACGGGAAGGCGCTCCTCCTCTTCGGTGCGCTCCACCCGTCCGTCATCGGCGGCCTGCCCGAGGCCGCCGAGCGCATCGCATGGCTCGAGGAGCGACTCGAAGATTCCGGCGGCGACGACGACGGCGGCCACGGCGCGATGCCGGCCGCCTGATTCAACCTCCGAGCAGCCGGTTCGCCGTTTCCAGCCGCTCCGGCGTGCCGATGTCCAGCCAGAACGCACCACTCGCATCGAACGGCAGGATTGCCTCGCCTGCACCCGCCAGCCGCAGATAGCTCGTCATGATGGAGAACACGCCGGTCTCCGTGATTCGATCGAGGAACTCCGGTGCGATCGCGTGGATCCCGGTGAACCCGAAGCGCCCGACGCTGCCCACGGCCTCGCGGGCGGCGACCTCGCGGCCGTCGCGTCCCGCATAGCCGCACAGCCCGCGCTCATCGAACAGCAGGTAGCGGCTGGCCTCGCGCGCGTTCACGGCGAGCGTCGCGAGCGGCTTCGTCCGGTTGTGTTCTTTCAGGAGCGCACCGAGGTCGACGTCGCTCAGAACATCCACGTTGTGCAGGAGGATCGGCCCGTCGCGGCGCAACAGCGGTGCGGCCGCGAGGAGGCCGCCGCCCGTCTCGAGCGGAGCATCCTCCTCCACGGAGAATGCGACGTCTACGCCGAACGATGCGCGCCGCTCGACGAACTCCCGGATCGCGTCCGCATGGTGATGAACGTTGATGATGAGGCGGTCGGCTCCCGCCTCGATGAGCCGGCGCGCCACGCGCTCGAGCATGGGCACGCCCGCGATGGGAATCAGCGCCTTGGGCCGACGTTCACCGAGGGCGCCCAGCCGCGTGCCGAGGCCCGCGGCGAAGATCATCGCGTCCACGCCTAGCGCGTAGCGGCTGACGTTTCCCGCGCTACGGCCGGGGGAACCAACGGTTCCGAGTCGGGTGTGCCGGGCTCGCGCAGCCTCCCCTTCCAGTACGGTTCCTCGCGGTGCACGAGGTCGATCGACACGCCCTCGAAATGGTCGCGCAGGTGGCGTGTCAGCCGTTCGGCAAGGTACACCGAACGATGCTGTCCGCCCGTGCAGCCGAAGTTTACCGTCAGACTCTGGAATCCGCGGCGCTGGTACTCGCGCACCTGCGCTTCCACCAGCCCGCGTACGCTCTGCCAGAAGCGCTCGACCTCGGGATACGACTCGATGTACTCGACCACATCCGCATCGCGGCCGCACTGGTCGGCGTACTCGAGGTGCCGCCCCGGGTTCGACAGCGCGCGGCAGTCGAAGACGAAGCCGCCACCGTGCCCGGCGGCGTCGTCGGGATAGCCGCGACGGTAGCTGAAGCTGGTCACGTGCACCGTCAGTCCCTGGCGCGGCTCGATCTCACCCTGCCGGTCCGCCCACAGGTCCACGATCCGGCCGAACACGGACTCCAGCTCGGGCAGCCGCACCGGCAGGCCGCGCGCGAGGATCAACTCGATGTTGCGTGCGGCGTACGGCACGCTCTGGAGGAAGCGCGCCTTCCGCTCGAAGAAGCCGCGGTAGCCGTACGCGCCCATCGCCTGCATGATGCGCACGAGCACGTAGCCGCGGAACTGCTCGCGGAACTCCGCTTCGTTGACCGCCACGTACTGCGACAGCGCGTGCAGGTAGCGCGTCAGCAGATCCTCGCGCACCGACTCCGGGATCGCCGCCTTCGCATCGTACAGCAGCGACGCGATGTCGTAGTGCGGCGCGCCGCGCCGGCCGCCCTGGTAGTCGATGAACCACGGGCCATGCTCGCGCAGCATGATGTTGCGCGACTGGAAATCGCGGTACAGGAAGTGGCTGGTGTCCGCCGCGAGCAGGAAGTCCGCCAGTCGCTGGAAGTCGTTCTCCAGCCGCTGCTCGTTGAACGGCACGTGCGCGAGCTTCAGGAAGTGGTATTTGAAGTAGTTCAGGTCCCAGAGAATCGACTGCCTGTCGAACGCAGCGCGCGGGTACGCCACGTTGTAGTCGACCACGCGGCCGCCCAGCACCTGGAAGCGCGGCAGCAGCTCAACCACGCGCTCGTACACGGGACGCATGGAGTCCGGGAACAGCCCGCCCTCCGCTTCCCGCGCGGCCGAGAGTGCAGAGAACAGTGTCGTGTCCCCGAGGTCCTCGAGCAGCCACACGCGCGCCGCATCGTTCCGGCCGTAGATCTCCGGCACCGGCAGCCCGATCGAGCGGAACGCTTCGCTGAACGCGAAGAACGCGCGGTTCTCCTCCGGATCGGGCCCGATCGCGCCGACGGCCGTTGCCATGTCCTCGCCCACCAGCCGGAAGTAGCGGCGCTGCGAACCGTCGCCGGCCACCTCGAGGATGGACTGCGGCAGAGCGCCGAAACGCTGCTCGAACAGATGGACGATCGGTTCGTGCATCGGCTGAAGGCGAAGGGGGACGGCTCCGTGGGTCGGTTTCGTCATGGGCAGGATTCGAGCCAGTTGTCGTTTTCGAGTCGGGAGTCGGGAGTCGCGAGTCGGGATGGGGAAAATCGGGAATCCGTTCACACAGCTCCCGACTCCCGAGTCCCGACTCTCGACTCCAGTCCTTACCCCGAGATCCCGATCTTGTCCCGCACCGCATAGCCTTCCCAGATTGGCCGCCCCGATGAGGAGGTGGGATGCGCGCTGTCCTGTGGCTTACCCTGATCCCTTTCTGCGCACCTCCGGCCGCTGCTCAGCAGGCGGCCGAGCCGGCGCCCCATGCGCCGGGCCGGGTGCCCCCGCCGGGGCGCTACCTGCCCGGCTTCGATGCGCTGCACTACGACATCGGCCTCGCGCTCCCCGAGTCCGGCGACCGTATCGAAGGCACCACGACCATCCGGATCGCGGTGGAGCCGGACCGGCCGGACACGCTCCGGCTCGACCTCGTCGGCCTGCTCGTCACTTCGGTCCGTGTCGGTGCGAACACAGCAGACCCCGCGACGGTTGCGTTCCACCAGGAGGACGGACGCGTATACGTCGCCCTTCCAGCTTCCGTCCGCGGCGGCGACACGCTGCGTGTCGACGTCACCTACCAGGGCACGCCGGATGACGGGCTGATCATCGGACCCAACCTGCACGGTGAGCGGGGCGCGTTCGCGGACAACTGGCCCGACCGCGCACGCTTCTGGTTCCCGTCCATCGATCATCCCAGCGACAAGGCGACGGTATCGTTCGCGGTGCGTGCGCCGCGCGGCTGGCGCGTCATTGCCAACGGCGAGCGCACCGATGCGCCGCGCGAGGCGCCGCCGCCCGCGGACGGCGTGTGGCGCTACTCGATGGACCGGCCGCTGCCTACGTATCTGATGGTCATCGGCGCGGGGCCACTGCGCACCGGTGTGCTCGACGCGTGCCCGGCACGCACGGAGAGCGGGTGCGTCCCGGTGACGTGGTACGCCTTCCCGCAGGACACGGCCCCCGCGGCCGAATACTTCGGCCGCGCGGACGAGATGCTCGCGTACTACTCCGACCTCGTCGCGCCCTTCCCGTATCCCGGCGGCCTCGCGCATGTGCAGTCCGCCACACGCTTCGGCGGGATGGAGAACGCGACCGCCATCTTCTACTCGGAGCGCGGTGTGGCACGCGGCGGCACGAACGACGGCACCGTGGCGCACGAGACGGCGCACCAGTGGTTCGGCGACGCCGTCACGCCCGCACGCTGGGCCGACCTCTGGCTCTCCGAGGGATTCGCGACCTACTTCGGCGCGCTCTTCTACCAGCACGCAGTCGGCCTCGAGGACTTCCGCACGCGCGTGAGCGGTATCATGCAGACCGTCGTGCGCTCCAACGTTACGGGCCTCCCGGTCGTCGATTCCCTGCGTGTGCCGCAGGGAAACCTGCTCGCGCTGCTGAACGCGAACAGCTATCAGAAGGGCGGGGCCGTGCTTCACATGCTGCGCGGACTGCTCGGCGACAGCGCGTTCTTCGAGGGCGTCCGCGTCTATTACCGGCGTTACGAACACGGCAACGCGCGCACCGAAGATTTCCGCCGCGTGCTCGAGGAAGTGTCCGGACGCGACCTCGGCACCTTCTTCGACCAGTGGCTGTTCCAGCGCGGCCACCCCGTGCTCTACGCAACGCACCGGTGGGATGCGGGCGAAGTCGAGGTGACGATCGATCAGGTGCAGCCGGTTTCCTGGCCCGTCTTCGACGCACCGATCGAGATCGCGTTCGACACGCCGCAAGGCGAGGTCCGCCGCAGCGGCCAGCTGAGTACGCGTCGCACCGTGCTGCGATTCCCGCTCCCCGGGGCGCCTACGGCCATGCGCCTCGACCCGGACGGCTGGCTGCTCAAGGAGATCGCACCGCAGACGCAGCGCTGACGTGGATCCGGTCGCACACACGCTCGTCGGCGGCACCCTCGCGGCGGCCGGACTGCGCCGCCGTTCACCCCTGGCCACGACCACGCTGCTCCTCGCGGCCAACGCGCCCGACATCGACATCGTCACGATGTCCGCCGGCGGATACGCGAGCCTTGCACTGCGGCGCGGCTGGACGCACGGCGTGCTCGCGCTCGCCGTACTGCCCGTGCTCACCGCCGGCCTCGTACTCGCCTACGACCGCTTCATCCGGCGTCGACGTGATCCCGATGCGCCGCCGGCGGATCCACGCGTACTGCTCGCGCTCGCGGCGCTCGGCATCCTCACGCATCCCGCGCTCGACTGGCTGAACACCTACGGCGTGCGGCTGCTCGCGCCGTTCTCGATGGATTGGTTCTACGGCGATGCGCTCTTCATCATCGACCCGTGGCTGTGGCTGATCCTCGGCGGTGCGCTCGTGGCCGGCCGCTTCATGCGACATCGCACCGCACGTCTCGCGCGTGCGGCCCTCGTTGCCGCCACCGCATACATCCTGCTCATGGTCGGTGCCAGTCTCGCCGCGGAGTCCATCATCCGACGGGAGCTGGATGGCGAGTTCCGCACGGTGATGTTCCAGCCCGCACCCGCGAACCCGTTCGCCGGCACGTTCGTGGCCGAAAGCGATTCGGTGTATCGGCTGGGCCGCTTCGGCTGGTTGTCTGCGCCGCGCGTACAGCCCGCGGATACCATCGCGAAGCACCGCGATCCGGTGATCATGACGGCCGCCGCGACGCATCCCGATGCCATGGACTTCCTCGTGTGGTCGCGCTTCCCGTACTTCCGCGCAGTTACGGCCGGTGACGCGCTGACCGTGATCGTCGGTGACGCCCGCTATGCGGACGAGCCGCGGGCCGGCATGCTCCAGGGCGTGACCGTCACGGTGCGTCGCTAAAGCGGAGCGCGTAGATTGGCCGCCGCACCCGACCGGATGCCCATGAACGAAGCAGGTCCCTTGCTGCGCGCCGCCCACGCGATCGACGCCCTGAACGAGGGCGTCGGCCGGGCCGCGTCGTGGCTGGCGGTCGCGATGGTGCTGATCGGCGCGTGGAACGCGGTCGCCCGCTACCTCGGCCGCTTCATCGGCATGAACCTGAGCTCGAACGCCTACATCGAGCTCCAGTGGTACCTCTTCAGCATCATCTTCCTGCTCGCCGCTGCGTACGCGCTCAAGGTGGATGCGCACGTGCGCGTCGACGTGCTCTTCTCCCGCTGGTCCGAGCGTACGCGCGCGTGGATCAACATCGCCGGCACCGCACTGCTCCTTCTGCCGTTCTGCGGGTTCGCGCTCTGGCTCTCCATCCCGGCCGTACGCAACTCGTGGGCGATCCGCGAGATGTCGAACGATCCCGGCGGATTGCCGCGCTATCCGCTCAAGACGCTGATCCCGATCTGCTTCGTGCTGCTCGCACTCCAGGGCATCGCCGAGATCATCAAGGAAGCCCACCGGCTCCGGCAGCACGCGGCCGGGACCGGACCGGCGCACCCGCACGTGCCCGAGGGGCTGTGACCACGAACCTGCTCGCCCCGCTGATGTTCGTGGTGGTGTTCGCCATGATCTTCGTGGGGTACCCGGTCGCGTTCGCACTGGGCGGCACGTCGCTGATCTTCGCGTTCATCGGCATCGAGCTCGGCTACTTCGACTGGCACCTGCTCTTCGCACTGCCCGAGCGCGTGTTCGGCATCATGGCGAACTACACGCTGCTCGCCGTCCCGTTCTTCATCTTCATGGGTGTCATCCTCGAGAAGGCGCGCCTCGCCGAGGACCTGCTCACCACCATCGGCCAGCTCTTCCGCGGACTGCGCGGCGGGCTCGCGCTCGGCGTCGTCTTCGTCGGTGCACTCCTCGCCGCGGCGACCGGTGTCGTGGGCGCGTCCGTCGTGGCCATGGGCACCATCTCGCTGCCCGTGATGTTGAAGCACGGCTACTCCAAACAGCTCTCCTCCGGCATCATCCTCGCCTCCGGTACGCTCGGCCAGATCGTTCCGCCGAGCATCGTGCTCGTCGTGCTCGCCGATCAGCTCGGCGTGTCGGTGGGTGCGCTCTTCCTGGGCGCGCTCGTGCCCGGACTCATGCTGGCGGGGATGTACGCACTCTATGCGATCGGCGTGGCCATATTCCGCCCCGAGCAAGCGCCGGCGCTGCCGACCCACCTGAGCGAGGTGCCGCTGGGCCAGCTCGCGCGCAAAGTAGCCTTCGTGCTGGTGCCGCCGCTCGTGCTGATCCTGCTCGTGCTCGGCAGCATTTTCATGGGGATCGCGACGCCCACCGAGGCGGGCGCCATCGGCGCGGTTGGCGCGATGCTGCTCGCCGCGGTTTACAGGCGGCTCAGCCTCGGTGTCGTGCGCGCGGCCGCGGAGGAAACGACGCGCCTCACCACGATGGTGATCTTCCTGCTCATCGGATCGACCGCGTTCGCGCTGGTGTTCCGCGGGCTGTTCGGTGACCTCTGGATCGAGCAGCTGCTCACGAACCTGCCGGGCGGCGCGATCGGTCTGCTGCTGGTCGCGAACCTGACGATCTTCGTGCTCGGCTTCTTCCTGGACTTCTTCGAGATCGCCTTCATCGTCATCCCGCTGCTCGCGCCCGCGGCGACGCTGCTCGGGATCGACCTCGTCTGGTTCGGCGTGATGATCGGCATGAACCTCCAGACTTCCTTCCTCACGCCGCCCTTCGGCTTCGCTCTCTTCTATCTGCGCGGAGTGGCCCCGCCCGACCTCACTACCGGCGACATCTACAGGTCCGTCATTCCGTTCGTCATCATACAGGCCATCGTGCTCCTCGCGATCATCCTGTTCCCCGGGTTGGTGACGGGCCTGTTCTAGGTCGTAGTCGGCGTCGGGAACACGAAGCTGGCATAGGCCTGCTCGGATGTGCCGAACCAGCGGTGCGATGCCTCGCGGAACTCCTTCCACTGGTCCAGCACGCGACGATACATCGCGTCGCGGTTCGCGTTCTCCTCCAGGATGGCCTCGGAGGCCTGACGCGCGGCGTTCATGATGTCGTCGGAAAAGCGGCGGAGCTGCACGCCTCCCTCGACGAGCCGCTGGAGGGCCGGCGGGTTCTGCGCGTCGTACCGGGCCTGCGTTTCTTCGGCAGCTTCGCGCGCGGCGGAGCGGAAGATCTCCTGGTACACCACCGGGAGCTGGTCCCATGCGTTGCGGTTCACCATGAACGACATGGACGGGCCGGGCTCCCACCAGCCAGGGAAGTAGTAGAAGCGCGCGGCATCCTGGAAGCCGAGCTTTTCGTCATCGTAGGGCCCGACCCACTCGGTGGCATCGATCGCGCCGCGCTCGAGCGCCGGGTAGATGTCGCCGCCGGCAAGCACCTGCACGGTGACGCCGAGGCGATCCATCACCTCACCGCCGAGACCGGGGATGCGCATCTTCAGGCCGCGCAGGTCGGCGGCCGTGTTGATCTCGCGCTTGAACCAGCCGCCCATCTGCGAGCCCGTGTTGCCTGCCGGGATCGTCAGGATGTTGAAGTCCGCGAACATCTCCTGCACGAGCTCGAGTCCGCCGCCGTGATACAGCCATGCCGACTGCTGCCGTGATGACAACCCGAACGGCACCCCCGTGTCAAAGGCGAGGACGGGATTCTTTCCGGTGTAGTAGTAGGACGCCGTGTGTCCGACCTGGACCGTGCCCTGCTGTGCCGCATCCATGACCTGGAGCGCCGGGACGAGCTCGCCCGCTGGATAGGGTCGGATCTGGAAGTGGTTGTCCGTCATCGCGGCCACGCGCTCCGCCAGCCTCTCCGCACCGCCGTACAGCGTATCGAGCCCGCGCGGGAAGCTGGAGGCCAGCCGCCACACGACGTTCCGCTGCGTCACCACCGCCGGTCCGCCCTCGCCTGCGGGTCCGCTGCAGGCGGTCGTAGCGAGAGCGGTTGCGCCCGCGGCGAGGAAAGCGCGGCGTCCGAACGGCGCTGGGGTGGTATCGTTGTCGCGTGGATCAGCCATCGTCGCACGTGGGTTCGAGTGGTTTTGGAAGCGCGAACAGTATGCGACGCGCCTGCGCGCGCGGGCAACCGCCCTGCGCTACCGGAGTCCGCCGGGCCATCGAGCGTGCGCGACGAAATTCTTCCAACAGCGGCGCGGGAGCGTTAGATTTCCACGGCTGAACGCGAACACTCCCCGATGGCCGGGAACACCCGGCCCGCCTCCCTGTAGCAGACCCGACTGTGCAAATCCGCGGCGGCAGGGCCGCTGCTTGAAATCGGAACGGTTGAAGATGACCGAGATCCATCTGACCCGACTGCCGCCGTCCCTCGAAGCGCTGAGCGTGCTCGCCCTGAATCTGCGCTGGGGCTGGCATGCGCCGACGCGCGAACTCTTCGAGCGCCTCGATCCCGTTCTATGGGAGCATACCGGCCACAACCCGATACGACTGCTGGCCGAAGTGGATCGCGCTGTGCTCGAACGCGCGGCTGCGGACGAATCCTATCGCACCGCGCTGCGTGCGGCGCTGACCGATCTCGAAGCCTACCTTGCGCGTGCGGCATCGCCGCGTGGCGACGTACCACGCGTCGCCTATCTGTCGGCGGAATTCGGTCTGGTCGAGTGCCTGCAGATCTTCGCAGGCGGACTGGGCGTCCTCGCCGGCGATCACCTCAAGTCCGCGAGCGACCTCGCCGTGCCGCTCGTCGGCATCGGCCTGTTCTACCGCGAAGGCTACTTCACGCAGGAGCTGGACGAAGAGGGCCGGCAGCACGCGCGTTATCGCGTGGCCGAGCCGGCGCGCCTGCCACTGCGCGCGGAGCTGGACAGCGACGGCAAGCCGGTGCTCGTGTCGATTCCGTTCGCCGATCGCACGCTCCATGCGCGCATCTGGCGCGCCGATGTCGGCCGCGTGCCGCTGTACCTGCTCGACTCGAACGTGCCGGAGAACCGCGAGGACGACCGGCAGGTGACGGATCGGCTCTACGGCGGCGACGTCGAGCATCGCCTGAAGCAGGAGATGCTGCTCGGGATCGGCGGCATACGTGCGCTCGCGGCGCTGAACGTGACCGTCGACGTGATCCACCTGAACGAGGGTCACGCCGCGTTTGCCGCCGTTGAGCGTGCTGCACAGCGCATACGGCGCGCGGGGAATGAGAAGGTTGCGTTCCGCGATGGGCTCCAGCGCGCGTCGCAGGGCGTCGTCTACACGACGCACACGCCCGTGCCCGCCGGTCATGACTACTTCCCCGCGGAGCTCCTCAAGCGCTACATGGGCGCGTACGTCTGGGAGCTGCACGAGACGTGGGATCACTTCCTGTCGCTCGGCCGGGAGAACGCGGCGGATGCGAGCGAGCCGTTCTGCATGACGCTGCTCGCGCTGCGCGCGTCCGCGCGCCGCAACGGCGTGAGTCGGCTGCACGGCAAGGTGAGCCGTGCCATGTGGCACAGCATCTGGCCAAACCTCTCGGAGGATGAGGTGCCGATCGGCCACGTCACCAACGGGGTGCATCTGCCCACGTGGGTGGCGCCCGCAATGGCCGATCTCTATCGCGAGTATCTCGGTGAGAGCTGGAGCGACGACCCGAAACCCTTCCACTGGCGGCGCGCGGAGCAGATTCCGGCCGCTGCGTTGTGGACGGCTCGCAACTCCCTGCGTGCGAAGCTCGTGGATTCCGTACGCCGGCGTCTGCGTGCACAGCTGGAGCGACGCGGCCAGGAGGCTTCGTGGACCGAAGAGGTCCTCGATCCCGGCGCCCTTACGATCGTGTTCGCGCGCCGGTTCGCCACCTACAAGCGCGCGACGCTGCTGCTCTCGCAGCCCGAGCGGCTGACGCGCCTGCTCAACGATCCCACCCGGCCCGTTCAGTTCGTATTCGCCGGCAAGGCACACCCGAAGGATGAGCCGGGGCAGGCGCTGCTTCGCCAGATCCATGAGTTCGCGATGGATCCCGCACATCGCCGCCGCTTCGTGTTCCTCGAGGGCTACGATGTCGCCGTGGCGCGCACGCTCGTGCAGGGTGCGGATGTCTGGCTCAACGTGCCGCTGCGTCCCTATGAAGCGAGTGGTACGAGCGGGATGAAGTCGGCCGCGAATGGCGGGCTGAATCTGAGCATTCCGGACGGCTGGTGGGCCGAGGCGTGGACCGATCACAACCGCGGCGATGCGCCGATCGGCTGGAGCATCGAGGCCGGGCTGGATGCGTCACTCACGCGCGAGCAGCAGGACCGCGCGGACGCGAATGCCCTGTTCGAGCTGCTCGAGTCGGAAGTGCTGCCCATCTTCCACGCGCAGGCGAGCGGGCTGCCGGCGGAATGGGTCGAGCGCATGCGCTCGGCCATCCGCCAGGTGCCGTCATTCTTCAACACGCACCGGATGGTGGCGGAGTACGTGGAAAAGTACTACCGGCCCGCCGGCCTCGCGGACGCACGCGCGCAGCAGCTCTTCGCCGAGCGCACGGGTTGAGCACGGGTGTTGCACATTGTGTTTCAGCAACGTGCAACGAAGGAGGTACCGTGCTCGGCAAGCTGATCAAGGCCGGCGCCTACGCCAGGGCGCCGAAGAAGACGTTCGCGGTGCTGCACCCGTGGAAGGCTGCGAAGCTGGGGGCCGCGCTCTGGGTGGGCCGGAAACTCTGGGAGGGGGTGCGCGGACGCAGGCCCGCGGCACCCCCGGCCTGAGGCGTTACCGCCGCCGGATCTGGAGCGGTCCGTTCGTCGTCACCACGCGCACCGGCGGGCCACCTTGGCCGAGCGTGGTTTCGATCTGCCGCACCGTGCTTCCCCGCAGCGTCACGGTGAGCGGGATGTCCGTGGTCATCGGCCCGTTCAGCGTGCCCGTCGTGAGCTGCGCCGAATAACCTTCCGGCAGCCTCAGATCGACGGGACCGTTCACGGTGTACGCGTTGAGTCCGGCGCCTTCCCACCGGCTCCCTGCGAGCGTCACGCGCAGCGGGCCGTTCTGTGTGTGCGCTTCCACGTCGCCCGCCATGTCCTCGAGCAACATCGGGCCGTTCACGGTCTGCGCACGCACGCGGCCCGCGACGCCTGAGATCGACACCGGGCCGTTGACCGACCTCGCTTCCAGGTCCGATCGCGCCGGCACCATCACTACCCAGCTCACGTACCACGACGCATTGCGTCGCGATTCAGGGCCACTTGCGTGCACGCGTGACGCGTTCATCTCGAGATCGATCGCTTCGGCGAGCTGGCGTGCTTCCGCTTCACTGCGCGCCCGCGTTCCGATCCGCGCGTGTACCTCGATCTCGTTCCGGTCCCAGGCGACCACCTTGACTCCGCCATTCGGCGCAGCGTCCACAGCCAGCGTGGCGCCGGTTGCGGGGAACCGCTCGACGCGGACCTCACAGAAGGGAACGCGGTCCTCGTCATCGTTGTCGCGGCAGTTGCGCAGCCACTCGTCATCATCGGATTGGGCGAGCGCCGCCGTCGGCAGCAGCGCCAGGAGCAGTGGCAGCGCGGTGCGCATTCGCTTCATGGGTTCCTCCGTTGCGGGTGCTCCCATTGGACCGGTTCGGGGGCAGGAATGGTTGGCACGGTGCCGTTTTCGCCGGACGGCCTCTCTCTTGCACGGCGGCCGCCCGACCTTCCAAACCTCGGAGGAGAGGACATGAAGAGGACCCGTTCGGTCGCGCTGGCGACCCTGTTGCTGGCTGCGTCCGCAGGCGCCGCGAGCGCTCAGACCGCCCTGACGCTGGGCACCGGTTTCGGCGTCACGATCCCCATGGGCGACGCCGCCGACTTCTTCAACGTCGGCTGGCACGCCCAGGGCAACATCGGCTTCAGCAACCCCGAGTGGCCCGTCGGCCTGCGCATCGATGGCATGTACCACACCCTCGGTGGCGAGGACATCGGCGGCTTCGAGAGTGAGGACCTGACCGTGATCGCGGGCGTCGCCAACGTCCAGCTCTTCCTCAGCCGCAACACGACAGGCGGGGGCCTCTTCGTCGTGGGAGGCGGCGGCATGTACAACCTGGACTTCGGCGAGGGGACGGACAGCGAGACGCAGTTCGGGTTCATGGGCGGCGCGGGTTACAAGTTCGCCATGACGAATCTGATGCTCTCGCTCGAGGCCAAGTACCACCACATCCTGACCGACAACGACCCGATCCAGCTCATCCCGATCACGCTCGCGGTCGAGCTGCCGATGGGCGGCAACTGACGCCGCGTTAGCGCGCTCAGGGCTCCTCGATCCACCACTCCGTGACGGTGGCGAGGAGCCCTCGCGCATCCGCGGTGACTCCCTTCAGCCGTTCGCGGGCCGCGGCCAGTCCACTGGGATAGAAGAGCACGATGTAGGGCAGCTCGTCGGCCATCAGCCGCTGGTACTCACGCCACAGACGGCCGGCGGTGGCATCCCCGGTTACGATCGCCAGACTGTCGAGCAGCGCATCCAGCCGCGGCGACGTGAACCCCGTCGAGTGGTTGGGTCCCTCCAAAAAACGCGAGTGGAGCTGCGGCGCATCGTCCTTGCGCAGGTTGTCGATCCAGTTGCTGACCGCTGCATCGAACTGCCTGCGCCTCGTGCCCGATTCGTCCGGCGTACCCTGCAGCTGCGCGATGAACGTGTTCAGCTCGACGATCCGCGGTTCCGCAGCGATCCCGACGCGTCGCAGCTGCGCCTGCACGATCTCCGCGATGTCGCGGTACACCGCCGATCCCTGCCACGCCTTCAGCTCGAACCGGAACTCGTTTCCAGCGACGTCTTCCAGGACACCGTTGCCGTCCCGATCCACCCACCCGGCCGCGTTGAGTAGCGCGCGCGCGGCCGCCGTGTCATACGGGAGCAGCGTTTCGGGATCGTCACCCGCGAAATGCGGGTGCAGCGGCGTTACGGTTGCGCGGCCGATCGTGCCGCGGCCCGCCTGCACGGCCTGGAGGATCGTGGCTTTGTCGATCGCCATCGC
Organism: uncultured Gemmatimonadaceae bacterium; assembly: GCA_964444685.1. Lineage (GTDB taxonomy): Bacteria > Gemmatimonadota > Gemmatimonadetes > Longimicrobiales > RSA9 > CAYUIG01. Next base: position 22,627 of record CAYUIG010000027.1, read on the forward strand.
GATCGCACGCCGCTCCTCCCGCGTGTCGAACCACGGGCGACGCGTGTTCAGCGTGAGGAAAGTCCACTTTGCAAGCGGATACTCGATCACACGGATCTCCGGACGCGCATCCAGCCGCTCCGCCTGCGACGGCAGTACCGCCGTCGAGAGGTCGATCGTCCCCGTCAGCAGCTCCGTGTTGACCGCTGTCTGTTCCGGGATGTGCCGGTATACGAATCGATCCAGACGCGGCCGGCCGCCCAGTGCCTCCGGAAACTCCGGATTCGCTTGGAACGTCCAGTCCGCATCGACGCGCCGGACGAAGCGGAACGGGCCGTTCCCCACGGGACGGCTGCCGAACGGGTGCGTGCGCAGCTCTTCCGGCGGTACATCGCCCAGGATGTGCTCGGGAAGCGGCGGCAGCAGCACGAAGCCCTCGAGGAACTCGGGACGCTGCGCGAAACGGAACCGCACCGTGAACGAATCGATCACCTCCGCCGCGGGCCGGTACCCCGTGAACGCCGCCACGTCCGCCCACGCCGTGCGCGGATCCATCGCCCGATCGAACGTGAACGCCACGTCGTACGCCGTGGTTGGCGTGCCGTCGTGCCAGCGGATGTCCTTGCGGACGTGGAACGTGAGGTCGAGTGAGTCTCCGGCTGTGCGGGTCGTGTCCCAACGCTCCGCGAGCCGCGGGACGTAGCGCAGTCGCTCGTCGAGGTGGAGCAGCGGCGTGAACAGCACGTACCGCTCGAGCTGCTGGTTGATGTCCCCCAGCGAGATGAACGGGTTCATCGACCGGATGTCGACGTACCCGCCCACGACCACGGTGCCGTTGCCGTTGACGCCGTTCCCGGCGCCGTCCCCGCACGCGGCCGCGATCATGGTCGCCGCGAAGGCCATCCTTACGAAATGCGCGCTTCCGAAGCCGTTTCGCATCACAGGAAACCTACCGGGCGCGCCTTTCGTGTCCAGTTCGCTCTGCGGATGTGGTTGAACGAGGCCATTCCAGGGAAGCAAAAGTGACCTTCGAATGCGAGGAGCACCGCAGGTTTCGCACTTCTCGTAGTTGCGGTCATGACGCCGGTGCAGCAGCACGTGAAGAGCCGTCGCCTCTTTGGCGAACATTGCCCCACGCGCCGGGATTGGAATCGGTGGGGCAACCTTCACAGCTCCTGATGCTGTGAATCTGTCCCCACGCCCTCGAAATGGACGACCGGGCTACGATTGGCTGCTCCAGGCGCGGCCAATGTGCACCCACCCCTCGTAAGTCACCTCGCTGGGGTCTGGTTCACATCGATCTCGTGACGGAGGTGCGTCGCGGCAGAGCCGGAGATCCGAAACGCGTCCCTGCTCGATGCAGCGCGAGGAGCAGAACGCACGCAAACCGAACCCAGCCTGGAACCGCTTGACTCCACGTTTCCAACTCCATGCTTCGATGAGACAAACCGTCCGCGCGAGTGGACGCACCCCCCCACACATTCCCCCATTTCAACTCCATCGGGTTCTGTTCGCGGGAATTGTTGGTGGTCATGTGCGCTGCGGAGCTGGAGCTGTTGTGTCGCATGCGCGCGGGACACCCACCAGGCCGGGACTCGTCCGCTCTACGAAAGGGATTCGTTGCTACAGAACGAGTTACGCCACTCGAACCGACCAACAATTCCCGCGAACAGAACCCGACAGGTGGCCGGTGGAGGACGGTATGTGGAGGGTCGGGGCGGATCGCGCCGATTCGGCGTGTCCCGAATCGACATAGGGGCCAATGTTGGGATGGGCGTCGGGGAAGTCGCGGTATCGTCGGTGAAGTCGCGGTATCGTCGGGCGCACAAGGCTCGTGCGCGAGACGTGCGGGTCAGAATTGGTAGCCGATGCTGATCGCGATGCGATCCTCGCCCTGATCGGTGCGGCCGTACTCGAAGGCGATCGGGCCGATGACGGTCCACCAGACGGGGCCGATGCCTGCGGCGCCGATCCACGATGCACTTCCGAGATCATCGATGTTGCGGGCTGCGGTCCCGGCACGCAGGCGGACGCGCAGGTCGCCGTCGAAGGGGATCGGCCAGCCGAGATCGATTCCGCCCAGCACGCGTACGGAAGCCAGCTCGCGCTGTTCGCGCATGCCGGGCAGGCCGTCCGGTCCGCCGAGATCGAAGCGCGCGTCGATCGGCGTCCGCCGTGAGGAGAGGCCGGCATCCGCGACGACAGCGGCGCGCAGCGGGCCGAGGGCGAAGGGCAGGGACCCGGCGAGCCGGACACGTTCGTACGAGACGTCGCCGCGACGGAGTTCGAGTTCGATCAGCGGGGGCGTTCCGAGGGTGCGCGCGGCGGGTCCGATCCCCGAGATGCGAAGCATGGGCCCATAGCTCCAACCTTCCACTGCTACCTCGGCCAGGAACGGAAAGGGGAAGATGATCTGCTCCGCCGAGACGTGATCGACGCGGAAGGCGACCACGGCACCGGCATCGGGATCGAGGCGTAGCCACTCGGCACCGATCCATCCGCCGACTCGCTCGGCGCGCACTTCGCCGACCACATCGTTCTCATCGAACAGGCGGATGTCCGTGCGCGTGGCGCCGGCGCCGAACACCAGGGCGAGCGGTGTGAGCGCGGGCGGATGGAATCGCAGCGCGGTGCTGGCGGAGCGATCGATGCGATCGGCGGAAACACCGATCGCAAATTCGGGCGCCCATGAGCCAGGCATGCGCTTGTGCATTTCGATCCAGCCGCGCGCACCCTCGTCCATGTTCCAGCCGGCGTTGCTCGCGATGCGGAAGTCCGGTTCCGGAAGGACGAGTGCGACGAGGATGTTGCGGCCGTCGCGTCGCTCGATGCGAGGCCAGACGGCGCGCACGGGTCCGGCGGCGAAGATCCGGTCGACCGCGCGGAACAGCGCTGCGGTGTCGTACGGCGCGGAGGCGAGGTGACGGAGCGCGCGCAGCGTGAGCGGGCGCAGTCGCGGGTCGGGAGTTTCGATCTCGATGGCGTGGATCGAGTCGGGCGCCGATGCGGGCGCGCGCGCACCCTCATCGCGCAGCGAAGGCGGCGGCGCCTCGAGTGCCGCATCGTATCCGAGGCGCGCGAGCGGCGCGCCGTATCGAGGGAACGACACCTCGTTGAAGCCGGACTCGAGCTCAGGCAGCACGAGCACGTCGGGCGGCGGCCCTTCCGGAAGTGCGTTCAACAGGGTCAGCCGCAGCGCGCGTACCATGAGGTCGAGCGGATGACCTTCGGGCGGGTCGCGCGGACGCAGTACATCGACGGCGGCCACGACGCGTGCACCCATGTCGCGTGCGACGGATACGGGCAGGTTGTCGGCCAGGCCGCCATCGACGAGGGCGCGGCCGTTCCACGGAATCGCGGAGAACGCGCCGGGCACGGCAATGCTCGCGCGTACGGCACGCGGGAGGTCACCCGATCCGAGCGGCACCTCGGCGCCATCCTCGAAGTCGGCCGCGACCGCGCGGAATCGTCGCGGCAGCCGATCGAAGTCGTTTTCCGCGCGGGCGCCCGCATCGAAGAGCATGTGGATGAGCGAACGATCGATGCGATGCGAGTCCACGAGGCCGGGCAGAAGAAACGGCGGCCGTCCGCTCGCGAGGGAGAGCAGCGGATGGCGCCATTCCTGTCGCGGGCCGACCGGTTGCGGCACGGGCGCGAACGCTTCGCGCCAGTCCATGCTCTCGACGAGCGCGACAATGAACTCGGAGGAGTAGCCCGCGGCGTACAGTCCGCCGATGATGGCGCCCATGCTGGTCCCGGTCACGATGGACGGGTCCCAGCCGCGCTCCTCGAGAGCCGCGAGCGCACCGGCATGGGCGAGCCCGCGCGCGCCGCCGCCGCTCAGCACCACCGCCTGCTGCGCCCGTGCGGGGCTCTCGACGGCGAGGAGGGCGGCGAGCGCGACGAGTGCGACTCTCAGTGGCTTGCGCCCAGCAGCACCGCGTTGGCGAAGATCGGCAGCAGGCCGCGCCACATGTCGCGGAAGTTGGGATCGCCTGCGAACGCGATGATGCGTCCGCGGCCGACCGACTCGGTCCACAGATACGGCGTCTGCGCGAGGCGTTCCGGTACTTCCGGCCACATGTAGCCGGACATGCGGAGCCGCGGCTCGCTCGCATACCACAGCACGACCTCGCCCGCCTCGAGATCGTCGGGCGCCGTGAAGATGCGGCTGGAGTTCATGAGCACGGGCACCTCGGTGTCGTTCACGCCCGCGAGCAGCCATGACAACGTGTCCGCCGTCGTGCGCACGATCGCGCCGGGCACGTTCGACGAGAGCGCCGCACCGCCCGTGCTGTCCGCACGCATCGAGTCGCGGCGCAGACGGAAGCGCGACAGCTCGGTGTCCTCGTCGGTCAGCCACGTGGTGGAACCATCGAGGGCGATGAGCGTGCCGCCGTTCCTCACCCAGCGCGCGAGGTTCGAACCCGCAGAGCCCAGGTTGCCCGAGGGCAGCACGATCACATCGAACTCATCGATGAGCGGCCCGCCGAGCGACGCCACGGCGATATTCACCGCGGGATATCGGAGCCGCTGGTCGAACGTGAACCAGGAGAAGCCGAACGAGTTCGACGACATCCCCTGTCCGCCCGCGAGCGCAATGCGCGGCGGCCGCACGTAGTACACGCTGTTGCTGCCGAGATCGGTGCCAGCCTCAACCATGGAGGATGGGATCGCCGTTACGACTGCGCCCGTGGCGGTGGCGTGACGCGCCACCACCTCGTGCACGTCGGGATTATTGGCGGCGACGCGCACGACGAACGCGCCATGCGGGAAGTCGCGTCCTGCGGAGCGGAACCAGCGCGGCGCGTGCCAGACGCGCACGCTGTCGCGCAGCAGTGCGGCGAGCATGCGGACCGAGGCTTCACTGCCCGGCTCGAACGCGTAGCCATACTGCGCGCGCGCGGCCGGTGACACGGCATCGCGGCGCGGCGCCGTCACGCGCTCGAGCGGACCGACAGGCTGTGCTGCGATCCACGCAGGCACGCGGAACGAGAGGGGCAGCGACCACGCCGTGACATCGTAGAAGCGGTCGCCGCGGCCGGTGCGGCGGGACTCGAGCTCTGCCGCGATGAACGCGGAGTCGAGCTCGGCCTCCGGCTCGAGCAGAGCCTTCGCCAGGCGGCCGTTCGGCTGCGCGAGGTCGACCACGTACGTGCCGGCAGGGAACTGCGACCCAACGGCGCGCGTGCCGCCGTGCTGCGTCGCGGTTGCCCGCGCAGCTGCGGTGAGCGCATGCACTTCAATGCCGTTGCCGAGCAGGATCGCCACGAGCGAATCGGCGCGCCCCTGCGCATCCCGTGCGATCAGGATGTTGCGCATGGACGAGCGCTGGCCGTCGGTCACTGCGGTGCGCCGGAACTCCAGGTAGTCGGAGAGTCGTTCATGACGTCGCAGCGCGGACGTCAGTGCGGTGGCGAAGCCGGCGGTATAGTGATGCAATGCGGCATCGTGCAACGTGAGCACGGTGCCATCCTGCCGGCGGATCGCGCCGCCGCCGCTCGACGCCTGCTCGTACGTCATTCCGACGCCGCCGACGAGGATCGGCCACGACACGCCGTAGCCGGGATAGAACTCGTCGTAGCCCTCGCGGCGGAAGAACGACCAGCCGCCGCGATCGAACGCGGCCGCGTTGGAGGCAGCGAAGATGTCCCACCACTTGAAGATCGAGCCGTGCACGTTCTTGTTCACCGGATCCATCGGCGGTGCGAAGAAGTACGTCGAGCCCGATCCCATCTCGTGCAAATCGACGGCCACATGCGGGTTCCAGCGGATGAAGGTGTTCACGCGCCCGCGCGTTTCCGGGTGCGACAGGATGAACCAGTCGCGATTCAGGTCGAACAGGTAGTGACTCGTGCGTGCGCCCGGCCACGACCCGGAGTGCACCATCGACCCGCCGAGTGTCGGGATGTCGTGACCGCCGAAGCAGCCTTCGCAGACGTTGCGCATGCGCAGCACGTCCTGCACGTGCCGTTCGTGGCCGTCGGGATTCTGCACGGGATCCACGAGCACGATGGTGCTGTCGAGGATCGCCCGGGTTTCGCGATCCTGTCCTGCGGCGAGCTGATAGAGCAGCGCGATGGCAGCCTCGACACCCGATGCCTCACCGCCGTGCACGGTATGGCCGAGCCACACGACGACCGGCAGCGTCGCAACCATGTCCTGCAATTCTGCGTCGGTCGCGCCGCGCGGATCGGCGACGCGTGAGAGCCCCTGCCGGATCTGCTCGAGGCGTGCGTGGTTCGCCTGGCTCGTCACGATGGCGATCACGACCTCCCGCCCCTCGAACGTGTGGGCCACCGTATCGAGCGTGATGCGCGGGCTCGCCGCGGCGAGGCGGTCGAGGTAGCGCATGAGCATCGGATGGGAGGTGAAACGATCGCCCACCTCGTAGCCGAGCACGGACTGCGGCGTGGGCACGGACGGGTCGTACGTGCCGCCGGTCGCGAGTGCATGCTGGCCGGCAACAGGCACGGGCACGAGCAGAGCGAGCAGGAAGTAAATGGTGCAACGGTTCACGGTTCGCCTCCGTCGGGTCTCCGGTTTCCGCGACAGCGCGGGCCGGAAAGCTACGGCGGGGGCCGGGGCCGGTCCACCGCGGGCGCTTGCCGGACGGCAGCCCCCTTGTCCATTATCCCCCGATCTCCCCGGACACCCATGGAGCTTCCGTGTCCGAGTCGCCGAACCCGATTCCGCTGGCCTCGCCTCTGGATCCTCACTCGCTCGAGCGCGCCCTCGATACCGCGCCGGATGGCTTCGTGGTCGTCGACCGCGCGGGCACGCTCGTCCACATCAACCGCACGGCCGCGCGCATGCTCGGGCTGGATCGCGATGAGGCGATCGGCCAGCCCGCATGGAGCCTGCTGCCGCCCACGGTCGTGCCACTGCTGCGCACGGGTTACGACCGGATCCTGCGGGAACGGGTCGTCGCCACGGCGATCGAGTACGTCGAGCCGTTCGGTCGCTGGCTGGAGGTGCGCGGATTTCCGTTCGAGGATGGCGTGGCCGCGTTCTTCGTCGATGTCACGGGCCGTGAAACGGAAAAGCAGCGTCGGCACTTCCTGCGCGGGCTGGATGCGGCGCTGCGTCCGCTCGGAGATCCCGACCGCATCATGGAGATGGCCGCATCCGCCGTCGGCGAACATTTCCGGGTGCTGCGTGCGGGATACGCCGAGGTGGATGAGGAGGCAGGGCTGCTGCGCGTGCGCGCGCAGTACCGTGAGGGTGTTGGGGAGCTGCCGGCCGGATTCCAGTTGGCGAATTTCGGTCCGGCGCTGACCGCGGCCGGCCGTGCCGGCCGCACGCTCGCCATTCGCGACATCGCAAACGACCCGCTCGCTGCCCGCGGCGCCGTCGCCCTGGCGGCGATCGGCGCGCGTGCAATGATCACGGTGCCGCTCGTGAAGGACGGCCGCTTCGTAGCGGTGTTCGCGATCCTGGCGGCCGAACCGCGCGACTGGTCGAGTGCGGACATCGCGTTGATGGAGGAGGTCGCGGAGCGCACGTGGGCCGCGGTCGAAGCCGCGCGCGCGCAGAAGGAGCGCAACCGGCTCGTGGCCGCGATCGCACTGGAGCGCGCCCGCCTGCGCGAGCTCTTCATGCATGCGCCGCTGCCGATCGCCGTGGTGGACGTGCGCGGGAGGGTAGAGCTGGCGAACCCGCAGTTCCAGGCGCTCTTCAACGGGCGCCCGGTCGTGGGCGACCCGATCCGCGTTGCCCTGCCGGAACTTGCCGGGAGCGGCCTCTTCGAGATGATCGATGCCGCGCTGGCGGTGGACCCGGATGCGCCCGCGGCCGAGATCCGGGGCCGCATCACGGTCGGACAGGAGCCGGAGCAGCGAACCTACGAATTCCTTTGCCAGCCGCGGGTCGAGCCGGATTCCAGGCCCTCGGGCGCGGTCCTTGCCGGAGTGGATATCACCGAACAGGTAAACGCCCGCGCCGAGGTCGAGGCCCTGTACAATGATGTGCGAGAAGCGAACCAGGCCAAATCGGAGTTCCTTGCGACGATCTCGCACGAGCTGCGCACGCCCTTGACGGCAATCGTCGGCTACACGGACATCCTCGAGAGTGGCGTGGGCGGGCCGCTGTCCGAGAAGCAGAAACAGCACCTCGGCCGGATCAAGGTCAGCACATGGCACCTGCTCCAGCTCATTGAGCAGATCCTCACCTTCGCACGTGTGGAGGCTGGCCGTGAGGAGCTGCGGCTGGAGGTGGCCGAGCTGGGCTCGCTCATTTCCGAAACTGTCGGACTGGTGCAGCCGACGGCAGGAACGAAGCGGCTGCACATTGCACTCGAGATCCCCGAGCGCCCGCTGACGGTCGAGACCGATCCGGGCAAGGTCCGTCAGATCCTGCTGAATCTGCTCTCGAACGCAATCAAGTTCACGGAAGAGGGTGAGATCCGCGTCGCACTGCGCGTCACGGGCGGGCATGCCGAGCTCGTGGTCGCCGATACAGGCGTCGGGATTCCGGAAGAACAGCAGCAGCACATCTTCGAGGCCTTCACGCAGGTCGGCCGCAGGCGCATCGGCGGACTCGGCGGTGCGGGACTCGGTCTCACGATCACACGCCGCCTCGCTCAGCTCATGGGCGGAGACATCCAGCTCCACAGCGTCCCGGGGCAGGGAAGCACTTTCACCGTAGCGCTGCCGCTACGCAGAGACTGAGCGATGGTCCCCACACGTCCCGACGAACACGAGCTCCTCACCCTGCTGGTCTCTTCGGTCCGGGACTACGCGATCTTCATCCTCGATCCGAAGGGCTACGTCCGGACGTGGAACCCGGGTGCGCAACGCATCAAGGGCTGGACTTCCGACGAGATCATCGGCCAGCACTTCTCGGTCTTCTATCCCGAACCCGATCGAGCGTGGCTGCCGCCCATGGAGCTCACGGAAGCGGCCACGCACGGGCGCTTCGAGGACGAGGGCTGGCGCCTCCGCAAGGACGGCAACCGCTTCTGGGCCAACGTCGTGATCACGGCGCTGCGCGACCCGGCGGGCGAGCTCGTCGGCTTCGCGAAGGTGACGCGCGACCTCTCCGAGCGCCGGCGCGCGGAGGAACAGCTCGCCGAGAGCGCGCGCCGTCTGCGTGAAGCGCAGATGATCGGACGCATGGGCGACTTTCTGCTCGACCTCGACACGGGCCACGTGTCCTGGTCGGAAGGGCTGGCGCGCGTCTTCGGCCGCGAGCAGGAGGAGCTGCCCGATACGCTGGACGGTTTCCTCGCGCTCGTCCACCCCGAGGACCGCGAGGCCACCCGCGCCGCTCTCGATAATGCCATTGCCAGCCGCGGCACGTTCGACTTCGAAGCGCGCATCGAGCATCCTGATGCGAGCATCCGGACGCTTCAGACGCGCGGCACTGCGCAACCCGACGAGACCGGCCGGATTCATCGCCTTGCCGGCATCGCAATCGATGTCACCGAGCGCAAGGAAGCGGAGGTGAAGGAGCTGGAGCTGGCGCGCGAGCAGGCCGCACGCGAGCAGGCGGAGCAGCAGGCACAGGAATTCGAGCAGATGCTCGAGGAGCTGGCCATCACGAACGAGCAGCTCGCGCTGCGCACGGACGAATCGGAACGCACGCGTGCCGAAGCGGAGCGCGCAAGCCGCGCGAAGTCGCAGTTCCTCGCGAACATGAGCCACGAGCTGCGCACACCGCTCAACGCCATTGCCGGCTACACCGACCTGCTCGAGCTCGAGGTGCACGGCCCAATCAGCGACATGCAGCGCGACGCGCTGCGCCGCATCCAGCGCAACCAGCGACACCTGCTGTCGCTGATCAACGACCTGCTCAACTTCTCCAAGCTCACGGCCGGGCGCGTGCAGTACGCGCTGGCGCCCGTCGACGTGAGCGAACTCTTCGACGATGTGGAATCGCTGATCGGGATACAGGTGCAGCGCAAGGAACTCGACTTCCGCGTCGAGCCGCCCGAGCAGCCACTCACGGTGCGCGCGGACCCCGAGAAGCTCGTCCAGATCCTGTTGAACCTGCTGACGAACGCGGTAAAGTTCACCGATCGCGGCGGCCGCGTCCGGTTGAGCGCGCAGCGCCGGGATGGCAGCGTGACCGTCGAGGTGGAGGATACGGGGCGCGGGATTCCGGCCGACCGTCTCGATGCGATCTTCGACCCGTTCATCCAGGTGCACGGCGAGGATTCGCAGGGAGGCGGTGCAGGGCTGGGGCTCGCGATTGCACGCGAGCTCGCGCGTGGGATGCGCGGTGACCTGACCGTCGAAAGTCAGCTGGGCGCGGGATCCACCTTCCGGCTCCTGCTTCCCGCCGCTACGCCCGAACGGCGCCGCTGATCAGAGCACTACACGAGCGACGTGCGGATCCGCCGCCGCGCGCTCGAGCAGCGACGCCGCGGCCGCTGCATCCTCGACGGCCAACCCGAGCGACTCGAAGATCGTGATCTCGTCCCGCGTAGTACGGCCGGGAATGCGGCCCGCCAGAACAGCCCCGATCTCGCCGGCAATGTGGTCACGCTCGATCGCTCCCTCTGCGACCGCGAGCAGATAGTCGCCGGCTTCCGCACGCGCAGCTTCCAGCTGGTCGACGAACAGCCGTCCACGCCGCATCGCGGTGCCATCGAGTTCGCGAGCGTCCGGCGCGCTGGCGCCCACCGCATTGACGTGCGCGCCCGCATCCAGCCACTCGCCCATCACGACGGGCGAGCGCGCGGTGGTCAGCGTGCACACGATGTCGGCGCCGCGCACTGCAGCCTCCGCACTCTCCGCCGCACGCACACCGTGCTGCCTGGCAAACCGCTCCCGATGCACACGCGTCGGGCTCCACACGCGCACATCGCGCAGTGCACGCACGGCGCACATGGCCTCGAGGTGCGTCTCCGCTTCCACACCGGAGCCGATGAGTGCGAGCGTGGACGCGTCTTCGCGCGCCAGCAGGCGCGTCGCAGCGGCGCTCACCGCCGCCGTGCGCAGTGCCGTGAGTGAGCCCGCTTCGATCAGGGCCGCGGGCGCACAATCGTCAGGATCGAACGCCACGACGACGCCCTGAATCGCGGGCAGCCCACGCTCCGGATTCTGCGGGATGAGAGTGAGCAGCTTCGTCACGAGCGCTGGCGGCGACGACGTCCACGCCGGCATCACGTAGAACGAACCATCCCGCGCGGTCAGGACCGTACGGAGTGGAAGGAGCGCATCGCCGCGCGCGAGCCCGGCGAGCGCGTTCGCCATCGCGTCGATGCACGCGTCCATCGGCAGCAGCCGCCGCACATCCGCGGCGCCGATCACGAGCAGGGAACGGCTCACGATGCGAAGCGATGGAATCGGAACGGGGCGATGTCGAACATCGGATCACGATCCAGCGCGAGGTCCGCGGCGATCGCGCCGATGGCAGGCGCGAACTTGAAGCCGTGGCCGGAGCAGGCGCTCACTACGATGACGCTCGGCGCATCCGGCAGCGTGTCGACGAGGAAGTGGCCGTCGGGTGTGTTCGTGTACAGGCAGACCGAAACATCGCGCGTTGCACCGGCAGCGCGCGGCATGCGGGCTGCGAGCGCTGCGTGCACCGCGCTCTCCTCGTCACGCGAGGTGGTCCGGTCGACGCGATCCGGGTGCGTCGCAGCGCCGCCGTGGTGGAATGCGGCCTTCAGGCCGTTTCCATCGTCGGGAATCGTATAGAGGAAGCCGCCGTCCTCCAGTTCCCACAGTCCGACCGGCGCCCGCCCCACGGCGAAGTTTGCAGTGGCGTCGAACCAGTGGACCTGCTGTCGCTCGACGTCGAACGGCGACGGGAACGACAACAGCGCCGGCAGCCACGGCCCTGCCGCGAGGACGAGCCGTTCCGCTTCGATTGTACCGGTCCCCGTACGTATGGAGACGGTGCCGTCGTCGGCTCGCCACTCGAGCAGCGGCGTATCGAAGCGCAGCTCCGCGCCCGCATCCGCTGCAAGCGCGAGCATGGCTTCGATGGCCGCCTCGGGGCGCAGCATCCCGGCGCCCGCCTCGTACACCGCCACCAGACCGTCGGCCGGTTCCCAGCCGGGGAACCGCCGGCGCACCGCGGCCGCGGTCAGCAACTCGTGCGGAATCCCGTGCTCACGCGCGCTGGTCAGAGTGCCGCGCAGGAGCTGCCCTTCCGGGTCGCCAATGGAGAGTGCGCCGGTGCGCACGATGAGCGGGACGTGCGCGTCGTGCTCGATGGCGCGCCAGAACTCGAGGGCCTGGCGCATGAGCGGCACGTAGAGTGGATGCTCGAAATACGCTTCGCGATAGATGCGCGAGCGGCCGTGACTGGAGCCGAGCGTGTGCGGCGGATGGAAGCGATCGAGGCCGAGCACGCGGGCTCCGCGACGCGCCAGCTGCAGCGCCGTCGCGGAGCCCGCGGCTCCGAGTCCGGCTACGACGACGTCGTAGCGCCTCAACTACATGCTTGCGTGCGGCGCGTGCTCACAGGACACGGCCGGATTGAACTCCATGTACCGGCCCGTCGGATTCTCGCGGGGAATCCAGATGTGCAGCTCGTGGTGGCCGGCGAAACCGTGGGCCTCATCCGGTTCCGTGCTGGGATCGTCGATCATCGTTACGAACGGCGTGCCGTGGAACGTCGGCGCGTCAGTGTTGCCGGCGGCGCTCCACGCGTCCGCGAACACGAGATACTCGATGGCGACGAGCTGTTCGCTTCCATCCGCCTGCGGCTCATAGACCAGAACCTCCGGGCGGGACCAGTCGATCGCGCCATCCGTACCGCCCACCGGCACCGACTCGGGCGTGAGGCCGAGGTACTCCGGATGGATGTAGTGCACGCCCATGGCCCCCGCACTCGCCGGCTGCCCCGTCATCTCGGCCGTGACGCATGCGCCCGTCGGATCGCGCATGTAGCCGTCGGCCACGGCCGCCGATGCATCGGCATACTTCTCAGCCATGCTCGCGAGCATTGTCAGCGCTTCGGCCTCGCCGCTGACCTCCTGCGTCGGTTCCGCCGCCTGCTCTTCGGTCTGCGCCGTCTCGTTCGCACCCGCACCGCACGCCGCTACCGCAAACACCGTCACGAGTACCGCGTACTTCATGCTTCCCTCCTGATGGGGATGACTCCGGACCTTCCTCCGGAGGCGGCCTGCGCCGCGGGACAATGAATTCGGGAATCCGGCGGATGCCGCCGGGCACGTTGACCTTAACGTGGCGGGCCGCGGCGCCGCAACGCGTCAGAGGCCGCGCCCCGAGCGTGCCACCACGCCCCGCTCCTCGTCCTCGGGAACCGGGTCCTCGCCGGGGTTGATGAAGAGGTCCTGGATCAGCCCCTGCTGCTTCTCGTACAGGCGCCGGTAGAGGCCGCCGACCCGGAGCAGCTCGTCGTGCGTGCCGGACTCCACGATGCGCCCGTCGTCCAGTACCAGGATCCGATCCGCGCTGCGGATGGTCGACAGCCGGTGCGCGATCACGAACGTGGTGCGCCCCCGCCGGAGCGAGCGAAGGCCGTCGCGGATCAGCGCCTCGCTCTCGCTGTCCAGGCTCGACGTCGCCTCGTCGAGGATCAGGATGCGCGGGTCCGCGAGGATCGCGCGCGCGATCGCTACGCGCTGACGCTGTCCGCCCGACAGCTTGACGCCGCGCTCGCCGACGATCGTGTCGTAGCCCTTCTCGAAGCGGTCGACGAATTCGTCGCAGTGTGCTATGCGACCCGCCGCACGCACCTCCTCCTCGCTCGCTTCCGGCCGCGCGTACGTGATGTTCTCCCGGATCGTACCATCGAACAGGAAGTTGTCCTGGAGCACCACGCCGAGCTGGCGGCGGTAGTCCGACATGCGGAGCTGGGCGAGGTCCCGGCCATCCACGAGAATGCGGCCGGCCGTCGGCTGGTAGAATCCCATCACCAGTCCGATCAGCGTGCTCTTTCCCGCACCGCTCGGCCCCACGAGCGCGGTCGTGGTCCCGGCCGGTGCGGAGAACGAGACGTCGCGCAGCACCGGCGAGTCCGCTTCGTACTCGAAGCGGACGTTCTCGAACACGACGGCGCCATCGACTTCCCCCAGCGGGGCGCGCTCGTCTTCGTCCGCATCCTCACGCACCATCTGGCGCACTTCGCGCAGGCGGTCGAGCCCCGCGAAGGCCTCCGAGAGCTGCGTGCTGATCGACGCGATCTGCACCAGCGGCGCGACCATCAGGCCGATGAAGAAGATGTACATGACGAGGTCGCCGAGCGTCATCTGCGCGTCGAGGATGGCGTTGCCGCCGACGACCATGATGAGAACGCCGATAAATCCGACGATCACCGATGAACCGGCGTGCACGGCCGACGTGCCGGTGATCGTCGCCGCGATGTTGCGGAACAGTCGGTCCACGCCCGCGCCGAAGATTCCCGACTCCCGCTCTTCCGCGACGTACACCTTCACGAGCCGCACACCGCCCAGCGATTCGCCCAGCCGGCCGGTCACCTCCTCCGTGATCTTCCAGCGCTCGCGGAAGATCGGACGCAGTCTGCGGAATGCGAACGCCATCCCGCCGCCGAAGACCAATAGCAGCACGACCGCACCCGCGGTGAGCCGCCAGTTCAGCCACATCAGCACGCCGAGCGCGATGGTCGCCGTGAAGAAGCCGCCGATGAGCTGGATGATGCCGGTGCCGATGAGGTTCCGGATTCCTTCGGGGTCGTTCATCACGCGCGAGATCATGGAGCCGCTCTTCGTCGCATCGAAGCGGGCGACGGGGAGGTGCAGAATGTGACGCTGGATCTCGACGCGCATGTCGGCAATGGCGCGTTGCGCGGCCACGCTCACGACACGCGCGAGCCCGAACGTAGCCGCGGCCTGGATCAGCGTGGCAACCAGCGTCGCGCCGGCCAGCGGCAGCAGAAGGTCCGCGCGCGACTGCGCGAGTACGGTGTCGATCAGGTACTTCGAGCTGGCGGGGAGTACGAAGCCGGCGAGTCGGCTGATGACCATGAGGCCGAGCCCGATGAGCAGCGGCCGGCGGTGTGCGACGACGAGTTCCCACGCCTCACCTTTGACGTCGCGCAGCCGAACGCGCTTCTTCGCGGGCTTCTCGTCGCTCACCGGATGGTCACTTCCTCGGGCACGTATGGCCGGTTCAGTTTCACCGGCTCACGCACCTTCCGCACGCGCAGGTTCAGCATCTCGACGAACACGGAGAATCCCATGGCAAAGTAGATGTAACCCTTCGATATGTGCTGGTCGAGCCCCTCCGCGATCAGCGTGACGCCGATGAGCAGAAGGAAGCTGAGCGCCAGCATCTTCACGGTCGGGTGCCGCTGCACGAATTCACCGATCGGCCGCGCCGCGACCATCATGAACAGCACAGCGATCACGACCGCGGCGACCATCACCTCGATGTGTTCGGCCATGCCCACGGCCGTGATCACCGAGTCCAGCGAGAACACGACGTCGAGCGCCATGATCTGGAGGATCACCGCGCCGAAACTCGACGCCTGCTTCTTCACGTGACCCTCGCCGCTGCCCTCGAGGTTGTCGTGCACCTCGAACGTGGCCTTCGCCACGAGGAACAGCCCGCCACCCAGCAGAATCAGGTCGCGCCCCGAGATCTCCTGCTCCAGCACCGTGAACAGCGGGGCGGTCAGCCCGATCACCCACGTGATCGTGAGCAGCAGCAGGATGCGCATGACCATGGCCGCGGCCAGACCTACGAAGCGCGCGCGCGCCTGCTGGTTCTCCGGCAGCTTCCCCGAGAGGATCGAGATGAAGACGATGTTGTCGATGCCGAGGACGATTTCGAGCGCGGTCAGCGTCGCGAGCGCGATCCACGCCTGCGGATCCGACAGCCATTCCATTGGGTGCCTTCCGGGATGCGCGGCCGGTGAACGGCCGTGTGCGGGTTCAGCGGCGGGTTACGTCGTCAAGTCTCCAGCGGACGGCCCGGTTCCGCACGAGCCGGCGGGTCGGGGGGCCGCAGGCACCCGCGGCCGCCCCGCTACCGCCCGGAACGCAGGCGCTCAGGCGCGCTCGATGGAGTAGGCGATCCGCCAGGTCGTCATGTTCTCCGGGTCGTCCGGGCGCGGCGGCTCCGCGTCATCGTCACCCGGCCCGTAGCGGCCGAGCCAGGAGCCCGGCGAGCCCTCGAAGTTGCGCTCGTAATGGTCGAGCTGGTCGTTCGCGCTCAGCGTGTCGACCTCCTCGCCCATCAGCTCCACCGTGAGCCGCTCGCTGACCTCGCCTTCGAACAGCACCCGATCGAGGTTCAGCTTGTTCCAGGCCGGATGGTCCGAGATCTCGTAGTGGCCCTCCGACGGCATCCGCGTTTCCTGCACCTGCGTACCACCATCCGTGGTTACGCGCGCGCGGAAGCGGAACTCGCCCCGCTCCTTGTAGAACGGCTCGAGCTTGTCGAGGATTTGCACCCAGTGAAGCCGCACTTTGATCCGCTCAGACATGGCCACTCCTCGATGGCATCCGCCCAGCTGGAGACCGGACGGAACGATTGGGCTTCGGCACCCACGGTTCGATGGCGGGATTTTATGGGCGGGTGCTGCGGCTGTCCAGTGAGGCCGTCCGCAGGGGTTGTAGCCGCGGCCGCCTCGCCGTATTCTACCGTGTGGCGATTTCCGTCACCCCCAGCCCCATCGCGTCGTGGCTGCATCGCATCCGGTACCGACCCGTGCGCGGCTCGGGCTCCAGATGATCGACAGCGGTACGCCCGGCGAGGGCCTCGAGGTCCGGCTCGACTGGTTCCGGATCCTGAAGCTGCATCCCGACGGTGTCGTGATCCTCGATCCCGCCGGCCGCTGCCGCTTCGCGAACCACGCGGCACTCCGCATTCTCGGCGTGCGGCGCGAGGAGCTCCAGCGCCGCGGTCTCGATCACGACGGCTGGAAGCTGCGCGGCGTCGACGGCCGTCCGCTCGGTCCCGGCAGCGCGCCGCACTCCGTCGCACTGCGCTGGCACCGGCCCGTTCTCGGCGCCGAGGTGCAGGTCGACCGACCCGATGGCCGCTCCGTCGTGCTCGCCATCAATGCCGCGCCGCTGCCCGCAGGCGAGGGCGGTGCCATCGTTTCCTTCCGCGACATCACGGACCGTCACCGGCTGCACCGGCGCCAGCGGGTGCTGCTCGAGGCGGGCGCCGCGCTCGATGGCCCGCTCGACCTCGATGAAACGCTGGCACGGGTGGCGCGCGCGGCCGTGCCCGCATTCGCGGACTTCTGCACCGTGGAGCTGATCGAGCCGAGCGGCGACGTCCGGCGCGTCTCCAGCTCGGCCAGCGACCCGCGCTTCGACGATGCGGCGTCGGTCGTGTCCGCACCGCTGCTCGTTCGTGGCCGGCGCATTGGCGCCATCGTGTTCGGGCTCGCCGACTCGCGCCGCACCTACGATGCGGACGACCAGCGTCTTGCCGAGGAACTTGCGCGCCGCGCCGCGCTCGCGATCGAGAACGCGCGACTCTACGAGCGCGCCGAAACGTCCAGCCGCGCGAAGTCGGACTTCATCGGCGTGATGTCGCACGAGCTGCGCACGCCGCTCACCACGATTCTCGGGTACGCCGACCTGCTGGGTTCCGGCGTGACGGGCCCGCTCTCCGAGCCGCAGCGCTCGCAACTCGAGCGCATCAAGGTCAGTGCGTGGCAGCTGACACGCATCGTCGACGAAGTGCTCACGTTCTCGCGCATCGAGGCCGGCCACGAGAAGGTGACACATACACGCATCGATCCGGCGGACATCGTGACGCGTGCGGCGGCCATGATGGAGCCGAACGCAGCGGAGCACGGCCTCGTGCTGCGCACCGACATCCACACCATCGGCGTGCGGCTCGGCGATGCGCAGAAGCTGCGGCAGATCGTCCTGAACCTGCTGTCGAACGCGATCAAGTTCACGCCCGAGGGTGCCATCACGGTGCGGCTCACCGCGGACGAAGGCAGCCTGTACTGCGATGTGGCCGACACCGGCATCGGCATTCCCGAGGCGTTCCACAACCAGGTCTTCGAGGCGTTCTGGCAGGTGGAGCAGGGCACCACGCGCGCGCACGGCGGCACCGGCCTGGGCCTCACGGTGAGCCGGCGCCTCGCCCGCCTGCTCGGCGGTGACCTCACCATGGAGAGCCGGCCGGCGGAAGGCAGCGTATTCCGGTTGCGCATCCCCGCGCCCCGCATCGACTGACAGGGACGGCGATTTTCGTTAGATTCTCCGCGCGGCCGACCGTCGGCCGCGGAGAATTGAAAATGCGATGCGAACCGTCCTGATCCTTTCGCTGCTCGCCTTCGCGGGCTGCGCGGCGGCCGATGCCGAGCCGCGGCCCGGCGAATGGCGCGGCGTTGCGCTCGAAACACCCATCGAGCGGCCCGATTTCCGTCTGACTTCCGCCGACGGCTCCACCTTCGATTTCCGGCGCGACACGGAAGGGAAACTCGCGCTGCTCTTCTTCGGCTACACGAACTGCCCGGACGTCTGCCCGGTGCACATGTCGAATCTCGCGACCGTCCTGCGGCAGTTCCCGCGCGACGTGCGCGACCGCGTCGCCGTCGTATTCGTGAGCACGGATCCCGCGCGCGATACGCCGGAACGCATCCGCGAATGGCTGCACGCGATCGATCCCTCGTTCATCGGGCTCACCGGTCCGATCGATGAGGTCAACGCGATCCAGCAGGGGATGGGCCTCGCGCCCGCGCAGGCGGGACCCGAGATCGCGGAAGGACAGTACGCCGTCGGTCACGCCGCGCAGATCCTCGCGTTCCAGCCGGACGGCCCCGCGCGCTTCGCCTACCCCTTCGGCACACGCCAGGCCGACTGGCTCGCCGATCTGCCACGGCTGCTGGAGTCGCCGTGAACGTGCAGTGGTGGTGCGCCGCGACCGGCGGCGCATGGAGCTGGTCATGGCGCGCGTATCCCGGCGTTTGGATCTTCGTCGCCTTCCTCGTCGCGGCTGCACTTCACATCCGTCATCATTCGGAATCGTCCGAACGAAAGTACGGCGCACTGCTCGCCATCGGGCTGCTGTGCATCTGGACGGCGCTCGACTGGCCCGTCGGTGCACTCGGCGCCGGATACCTCGCGAGCGCGCACATGCTCCAGTTCCTGCTGCTCGCGATGATCGCGCCGCCGCTCATCCTGCTCGGACTGCCGGCATCCGGCGTACGCTTGCTGCCCGTACCGCGCGCACTGCGTACCGTCCTCCGCGCGGTGTCGCATCCGATCGCCGCGATCCTCCTGTTCCAGGCCTCGGTCGCGGTCACGCACCTGCCGGTCGCGACCGACACGCTGATGAAGAGCCAGCTCGGTTCGTTCTTCATCGATTCCGTCTGGCTCGGCGGCGGGCTGCTGTTCTGGTGGCCGATCGTCGGGCCCGTACAGGCACGCCGCCCGCTCACCGAGCCGGTCGGCATCGTGTACCTGCTCGCCGGGCTCATCCTGATGACGGCGCCGGGCGCGATGATCACGTTCGCCGATCTGCCGATGTACGCGCTCTACGAGCTGGCACCGCGCGCAACCAGCCTCGCGCCGCTGGAGGATCAGCGGCTCGCGGGACTGATGATGAAGGTCGGCGGCGGCGCCGTGACGTGGGTGGCGGTCAGCATTCTCTTCTTCCGCTGGCAGCGCGACGAAGAGCGCATCCTGCAGGCCGACCTTCGCGCTTCCGCCTGAACGGATGCCGGCCGGCTTCGCGCCGCTCTCCGGCGTCCGCGTGCTCGACTTCTCCCAGAACCTCGCCGGACCCTACTGCGCGCAGACGCTCGCGGATCTGGGCGCGGACGTGCTCAAGGTCGAGCCGCCCGGAGGCGACCCGGCGCGTTCATGGGGACCGCCCTTCCTCGACGGCGCGGCGACGATCTTCCTCTCCGCGAATCGCGGCAAGCGCGGCATCGTGCTCGACCTCAAGCATCCCGACGGCCTCGCCGCCGCACGACGCCTCGCCGCGAATGCGGACATCGTGGTCGAATCGTTCCGCAGCGGCGTCGCCGATCGGCTCGGCATCGGCTACGATGCGTTGAAGCGGGACGAGCTCATCTACGTCTCCATTACCGCGTACGGTGACGAAGGTCCGCTGCACGAGCTGTCGGGCTTCGATCCGCTCATGCAGGCGCACGGCGGCCTCATGTCCGTGACCGGCTGGCCGGGGCGGCCCGCGCGCGTCGGTGCATCCGTGATCGATGTGGGCACGGGCATGTGGGCCGCACTCGCCGTGATCGCCGCACTGCGCGAGCGCGATCGCACCGGCCGCGGCCGCCGCATCGTCTCTTCGCTGTACGAGACCGCGCTGACATGGACGTCGTACCACATCTCCGCGTGGGCGGTGTCGGGGGACGTGCCCGGACCGTACGGAACCACGTTCTCCGCCATCTGCCCGTACGGTTCATTCCCGACGAGTGAGGATCGGCCCGTGATGATCGCCGCAGCGAACGACGGGCTCTTCCGCCGCTTGTGCGCTGCGCTCGATCTGGATGGTCTCGTCGATGATGTCCGGTTCCGTACGAACCCGGATCGCGTTGCACACCGCGCGGAGCTGGAACCGATCATCGAGGATGCGACGCGTCGCCGCACGCTCGATGAGCTGATCGGCCTGCTGCGCACCGCCGGCGTCCCGTGCGCGCCGATCGCGACGATCGACGAAGTCGCACAGGCACCGCAGACGGTCGCATCCGGTATCCTGGAGCAGGCCGGCGGGCTGCTCACGACGCGGCTGCCATTGAAATGGGATGGCGTTCGCACCAGCATGAGCCGGCCGCCTGCAGCTTTGGGCGAACACACACGCGCCGCGCTGCGCGAGGCGGGCTACAGCGACGCCGAAGTCGATGCGCTGCTCGCCTCCGGCGCGGCGGCCGATGGAACGGAACGGGGAAGGGACGGATGAGCGGACTGCATCTGGGTGGACGACTGGACGCGCAGGGTCAGCCGACCGGCGAGCGGCTCGCGATCGAGCCGCACGAGCTCACGACGCACGGCGTCATCGTCGGCATGACCGGCTCCGGCAAGACCGGACTCGGTGTCGTGCTGCTCGAGGAGGCGCTTCTCGCCGGGATCCCGGCACTGATCCTCGATCCGAAGGGTGACATCGGCAACCTGCTGCTGAACTTCCCCGCGCTGCGTCCGGAAGATTTCCGACCGTGGATCGATGATGCCGAGGCCGCACGCGCCGGCGTCACGCCGGATGCACTCGCTGCGGACACGGCCGCGAAGTGGAAGGAAGGCCTCGCTTCCTGGGAGCTGGGACCGGAGCGCATGCGCGAGCTCGGTATGCGCGCCGGCTTCACGATCTACACGCCCGGTTCCACGGCGGGGGTGCCCCTCGACATCATCGGCTCGCTCGCTGCGCCCGACCTCGACTGGTCCACCGACGCGGAAACCATGCGCGACGAGATCGAGGGATTCGTTGCGTCGCTGCTGGGTCTTGCGGGCATTCAGGCGGATCCGCTGACCAGCCCGGAGTACATCCTGCTCGCGAACATCATCGAACACGCGTGGCGACAGGGGCAGGACCTGGATCTGGCCACGCTCATCGCGCGCGTGCAGTCCCCGCCCATGCGCAAGCTGGGTGTGTTCGACATCGACGCGTTCTTCCCGCCGAAGGATCGCTCCGCGCTCGCGCTCCGGCTGAACGGCCTCGTCGCATCCCCCGCGTTCGCCGAGTGGCGCGAGGGTCCGCCGCTCGACATCGCACGCATGCTGCGCACGGATGACGGCCGGCCGCGCGCGGCCATCGTGCATCTTGCGCACCTCTCCGATGCCGAACGCCAGTTCGTCGTCACGCTCGCGCTGTCACGCATGGTGACCTGGCTGCGCAAGCAGCCGGGCACGTCCGAGCTGCGCGCACTCATCTACATGGATGAGGTCTTCGGCTTCGCGCCACCGACCGCCGAACCGCCGTCGAAGAAGCCGATCATGACGATCTTCAAGCAGGCACGCGCCCACGGCGTCGGCATGGTGCTCGCCACGCAGAATCCGATCGATGTCGACTACAAGGTGATGTCGAACGCCGGCACCTGGATGGTCGGACGGCTCCAGACCGAACGCGACAAGGCGCGCGTGCTCGAAGGACTGAAGTCGGCATCCGGCGACGTGGACGTGGCGGAGTGGGACCGCCGCATCGGTGGGCTCGGCAAGCGACAGTTCCTGCTGCGCACGACGAAGTCGTCGCAGCCGACGCTCTTCACTACGCGCTGGGCCATGAGCTTCCTGCGCGGCCCGCTCACGAAGGCGGAGGTGCAGCGGCTGATGGCCGACGCGCCCGAACGTTCGCAGTCGAAGCCCGCGGCGGCGGCCGCCGCCGAGCCTGCCGCACTCGGAGCCGATGAGACGCCGGTGCAGCCCGACGTCGCGGCGCGCATTCCCGTCTACTTCCTGTCGGAGTCCGCACCGTGGGCCGACGAGGTCGGCGCACGTGCGGGCGGCCGGCGGCTCGAGGCGGCCGTCGTCGCCCGTGTGAAGCTGCACTTCGATGAGGAGAAGGCCGGCTTCGAGGCCGATGAAGAGTACGAGGCCGTGTTCCATCCGCTCGGCGCCACGTTCGATCCCTCGAACGCGCATCTCGTGGACTATGATGCACGGGACTTCGCAGCCGCACCGCCCGAGGGCGCATGCTTCGTCCTGCCGCGCGCTCCCATCGATCAGGCGACGTGGTGGCGCACTATCCGGGACGCACTCGCCGATCATCTCTACCGCACGCGCCGCGCGCGCATGCTCGCCCACCGCGAACTCGGCGTGTACTCCCGGCCGAACGAGTCCGACGACGACTTCCGTGCACGCGTCGGTGCGGCCGCCGATGCCGCGGCCGATGCGGAGGCGGCCAAGCTGGCCGACAAATACGCGACCCGGATCAAGCGGGCGCGCGACGCGCTCGCCCAGAAGGAGAGCCGGCTGCGCGAGCTCAACGTCGACGTCGGCCAGCGCAGGACCCACGAAGTGATCGCCGGTGCAGGCGAGCTGCTATCCTCGCTGCTCTCCGGCCGGCTCCGCGCACGCAGCCTCGGCAGCCTCGCCTCCCGGCGTTCCATGACTCGCCGAAGCGCCGAACGACTCCACACCGCCCAGGAACGCCTCGAGGACGCAACCGAGGATGTCCAGCGGCTGGAGGAGGAGCTCGCCGACGAGCTCGAGAAGAACGCACGTCGCTGGGAAGCCGCTGCCGACGCGATCGAGACGCTCGAGGTCGATCTGGAAAAGAACGACATCATCGTCGATGAGGTGGCGTTGGTGTGGATGACGGTCTAGGGTGATGCGGGCGACTTCGGACGGGCGACTTCCGACGGGCGACTGCACGACGGGCGACTGCACGGCGGGCTATAACGGCGGGCTATTACGGCGGGCTACTACGGCGGGTTAATCACCGCGGGAACGACGGGAATCGTAGTCGCCGTCGGTGGTCGTCGTCGGTGGCGGTCGGTGCTGGTGGTCGTCGGTGGCGGTCGGTGCTGGTGGTCGTCGGTGGCGGTCGGCGCTATGGACGTCGGTGGCCGTCGGCAGTCATGGTCGTTCGGCGTCGAGTTCGTCGCGGGTCGAACTTCCAGCCTTGTGATAGCCGGCTGGGACGCCGGGAGGTTGTGCCGCCCGGGGGCGTCCAACTTCCAGTGCACTTCGGCGACGACGCGGAGCGCTGGAAGTTCGGCCGTGCAGGGAGGCAGAACTTCCACGCGTCGCACCGGAGCATGCCGGCATCGGAAGTTCGCCCCGTTGGAGGCGCGAACTCGGCAGTTCGACCGTTGGAGGCGCGAACTCGGCTTTTCGAGCGGGCAGACATCCCAATCCGCGATTAGCGTTAGGACTTCGGGAGATTGACCGGGCCAGGAGCGGTTGATTTCAGTCGGGGGCCGTTCGCTTATGACCGTGGGAAGTTGACCGTGCCAGGAATGGTCAACTTCGCAAAGTCCCATCCAGCTACGCGGAGTTGGAAGTTGACGCCCCCGGCGCAGCTCAGGGCCGCGGCCGAGCACCGCGGCCCTCCACGTCTTCACCTTTGGGAAGTTCACGGCGTGGTGCGTGTGCTATGCCGATCCGCGGCAGGCCAGTCGGTCATCAGGTGTGACGGCCGCACCGGGAAGCGGAGCCCTCCGACCTTCGGGTGGGTGGACCCGGCGCGAACTCGCAGCCCTGTTCGCGAAGCGTGTTGGTGGGGTGGTTGCACCGCACACCGATTGTGCGAGGCCACCTGAGATTTCGCATCGAGCCGAATCGTCTCAATCGGATATATTCGCCCACACGCAACGCGAACAGTGCGTGGTCAATCACCTGGGGTTGCGGACGAAATCGCCCACACGCAACACGAACAGTGCGTAGTCAATCGCCTCGTGTTGCGGACGAAATCGCCCACACGCAACGCGAACAGTGCGTGGTCAATCACCTGGGGTTGCGGACGAA
>CAYUIG010000028.1:0-37617 GCA_964444685.1 uncultured Gemmatimonadaceae bacterium
CGGCGGCAACGCGGTGAACCGGATGATCGATGAGAGTCTGCACGGCGTGGAGTTCATCAGCGTGAACACGGATGCGCAGGCGCTGAAGCTGTCGAAGTCCGGCACGCGCATTCAGATCGGCAAGAAGCTGACGCGCGGGCCGCGCGCTGGCGCGCGGCCGGAGATCGGCCGGCAGGCGATCGAGGAGAGCCGCGATGAGATGGCCGAGGTCCTCCAGGGCGCCGACCTGGTCTTCATCACGGCCGGCATGGGCGGCGGCACGGGCACGGGGGCGGCCCCGGTGATCGCGGAGATTGCCCGCGAGCTGGGCGCGCTCACGATCGGCATCGTCACCCGGCCCTTCCTCTTCGAGGGCAAGAAGCGCATGCGCCAGGCGGAGATGGGGCTCCAGGAGCTGCGCCGGGCGGCCGACACCGTGATCGTCGTGCCGAACGAGCGGCTGCTGAGCGTGGTCGGGAAGGGAACTTCTTTCCGGGACGCGCTAAAAAAGGCAGACGAGGTGCTGCTCCACGCCACGCAGGGGATCAGCGACCTCGTGCACGTAACGGGCGAGGTGAACGTCGATTTCGCCGATGTCCGAACGGTCATGCAGAGCCGTGGGCCGGCCCTCATGGGGACGGGCTACGGGCGCGGCGAGAATCGTGCAGTGGAGGCGGCGCAGGAGGCGATCTCCAGCCCGCTGCTGGACAACGTGACGATCGAGGGCGCGATGGGCGTCCTGATCAACATCACAGGCGGGATGGACCTCACCATTGACGAGGTCACCACCATCGCCTCCATTATTCAGGAAGCGGCCGGAGAGGAGTCCGAGATCATCTTCGGCGCGGTGCACGACGAACACATGCAGAACGAGGCTCGCGTGACGGTGATCGCGACCGGGCTCGAGGGACACGAGGAGCCCATTCGCGACAACGTCGTGCGGCCGGCGTTCGGCGGCGGCCGGTCGGTCGTGACACGGGCTCCGGCAGCGGAGCCCGCGATGGTCGCGGCGGCGGCGCGGACGGCCCCTGCGTATGCGGAGGCAGCGCCCTTCCCGCGGCCCGCGGTCACCCCGATCGGTCGGCATCAGCTCACCGATCTGGACATCCCGACGTTCATCCGTCGGCAGATGGACTGATTCCGACAGGAGCGTGGCAGAGGTTTGAAGGCGAACCAATACGGGCTGCTGGCAGTAACCGGCCTCGCAGCCATCACGTTCGGCGGGTTCGCGCTCGTGCGAGGCGAACCCGCTGCCGATCCTGCCACGGCTCCCACGCTCGGGCCTCTGTACGCGGCTCCGGTCGAGCGCGTGGAGACCCACGTGCTCGGCGCGGGGCAGACGCTCAGCGCCCTGCTCGCCCGGGCGTCCATCACCGGCGACGAGCTCACGAACCTCCTGTTCGGGCTGCGCCAGTACATCAATCCGCGCCGTCTGCCGGGCGGTGTCGAGATCACGGTGCGCCGCTGGACCCGCACGCAGGATCCGCGTGCGATCGACGTGCGCGTCAATCAGGACAGCACGCTCCACCTCTTCCGTGATGAGACGGGGTGGAACGGCCGCTACTCGGTGACGCCCACCGTGCTCGACACGGTGTACGCGTCCGGTGCGATCGATGCAGGCCGCACGCTGTACGAGGCCATCGTCTACGACGAGGACTCGACGCTGCCTGCGGGCGAGCGCATTCAGCTCGTGTACGAGCTCGCCGAGATCTATGAGTACAAGCTCGACTTCCGCGTCGAGATCCAGCCCGGCGACCGCTACCGCCTCGTGTACGAGCGCGAGGCGCGTCCGGACGGCACCGCACGCCGCCGCCGCATCCTCGCGGCCGAGATCGAGAACGGCTCGCGCGTGTATCCGGCCATCTGGTTCAACCGCGACGAGGTGAGCGGCTACTACGATGAAGAGGGCCGGCCGCTCCGCACCGGCTTCAGCCGCTATCCCGTCAACTACCGGATTACCTCGAACTTCAATCCGCGCCGCTACCACCCGGTGCTCGGCACGACGCGCGCGCACCTGGGCACCGACTTCGGCGCGCCGCGCGGCACGCCCGTGGGCGCGACGGCGGACGGCACGGTCGTATTCGCGGGCGTGAACGGCGGCTACGGCAATCTCGTCCGTATCCGCCACATGAACGGCTACGAGACGCGCTACGCGCACCTCAGCCGCTTCGCCTCCGGCATCCGCGCCGGCACGCGTGTCAAGCAGAAGCAGATCATCGGATACGTCGGCGCCACGGGCCTCGCCACCGGACCGCACCTGCACTACGAGCTGCGCCGCAACGGTCAGGCGATCAACGTGCGCACCGCACGACTGCCGGACGCGCCGCCACTCGAGGCGAAGTACCTCGAGGAGTTCAAGGGCCTCGTGGGCGGTCGTCTCGCACTGCTCGACGTCGCTCGGCCCCAGCCGGCTATCGCCGGTGTGCCGGTAACGCCGGACCATCCCTAGAGCGGACCCCCGCGCCCCATAAGGCGTAGTAACGAGGCCCGTCGGCGTTGAGCCGGCGGGCCTTTTTTCGACAGCCGTGAACGGATGAGTCCACTCGCCTGGCTGCTGTTCGTTGCACTCGCCGCCGCGCTCGCCGCAGGTGTCGCGCTGCTCTATCGGCGGCGCGAACCGCCCGGCCGCGGGCGGCCGCTGCTGACCGCACTGCGCGCGGCCGCACTCGCGGTGCTGCTGCTGCTCGTCTTCGATCCCGAGCTGCCCGCGGGCGGCCGCGTGGGCGGCGGCCCATCCACGCGCGTGCTGCTCGATGCGTCCCTCAGCATGCGGCTCTCTTCGCGCTGGGATGATGCCGTCACAGAGGCGCGCCGACTCGCGGGCCGCGAGGAGGTCGTTCTCTTCGGCGACGTCCCACGCCTCGTGATCCCGGACTCCCTCGACGACCTCGCACCCGAAGCAGCCAGCACACGGCTGCTGCCTGCGCTCCAGGCCGCGGCCGAAGCGGGCGCGCGCCGCGTCGTCGTCGTCACCGATGGCGGTGTCGAGGATGCCACGTCGATTGCGCGCTGGCTGCCGACGCTCGGGATTTCACTCGACGAGCAGCTCGTGGGCGGCGATGCGCACAACCTCGCCGTCGCCGAGATCGATGCGCCGACATGGGCGCAGGCGGGTGAACCGCTCGATCTGCGCGTCGACATCGCATCCGTCGGGTCACCGCCGTCGGATTCCGTTCGCGTTTCGATTCGCTCGGGTACGGAAACGCTCGCGGAAGCGCGCGTGGCGCCGCCCGCTGCGGGGCGGCTGTCCACCGCGTCACTGCGCTTTACACCCGTCGCGCCCGACGGCGGCGGACATGTGCGCTACGAAGTCGTCATCGATTCCGGCGACCCGGCGCCCGACGATGACACGCGCACGATCTACATCTTCGTCACCGAACGTCCGACCGGTGTCGCGATCGTTTCCTTCCAGCCCGACTGGGAGCCGCGCTTCCTGTTGCCGGTGCTCGAGCGTGCACTCGGGATTCCTGCGCGCGGTTTCCTGCGCGCGGCCGGAGGACGCTGGGTGCAGGCCGGGCAGGGCAGCACCGCAGGCGAGCTGCTCACCGGGGATGACGTGCGCGACGCGGTTGCACTCGCCGACCTCGTCGTATTCCACGGATTGACGGCGGGCACGCCGCTGCCCGACTGGGCGGCCGCCACACTGCGTTCCGCGCCGCGGCTGATCGTGCTGCCCGGCTCGGATGCAACGGGTCTCCCACTGCCCATCGAGCTCGGCCGCGCTACGGCGGGTGAGTGGACCGTAGCGCCCGACCTGCCGCCGTCGCCGGTGGCTCCGCTGATCGCTGCGGAGCCGCTCGTCTCCGCGCCTCCGCTCGTGGCGCTGCACACGGTGGAAGCCCCGCCGGGCGTATGGGCGCCGCTGCTGGCGCGACGCGGCCGCTCCGGTACGGGCCAGCCGCTCGCGTTGGCAGGCGAGGCGCGGGGGCGGCGCTGGGCTGTGGCGCTGGGCGTCGGCTACTGGCGCTGGGCCTTCCGCAACGGCGAGACCGCCGACGCGTACGCGCGCCTCTGGAGCGCGCTGGCAGGCTGGGTCGTACGCGAGCAGGGCACCGTGGCCGCGGAGCCCGTGCGGCCGGTCCAGCGTGCCGTGCCGCGCGGCGTGGCGCCCGCGTGGATCGCTCCGGGGCTGGGCGCGGACTCGGTTCAGCTCACGCTCACGGATGCAGGCGGCAACGCGCGCGACACCGTTCTCATGGCGGCTGCCGACACCGTACGCGCCGCCGTGCTGCCGCCCGGCCGATATCGCTATCGCGCCACGGCCCTCGATGGTGACACCATTCGTGCGAGCGCGGAGGGCGAGATCACAGTGGAGACGTGGTCCCCCGATTTCGTCCGACCTGCGGTTGCACTCGAAGAGGTCGAAGCATCCGCACGCCCGGTCGGCCGCGCGGGTGCAGGACCGACCCGGCCCCTGCACGCGACACCGTGGCCGTACGCATTGATACTGATCCTGCTTGCAGCCGAATGGATCCTGCGCCGCCGCTGGGGCCTGCGATGATGTTCGCGTCCCCAGACTCCAGACCCCAGACTCCAGACTCGTGATGGACAAGCTGTCCCGCATCGCTGGCGAGAAGAAGAGCCTCTGGCGCCGCATCCGCGACTTCGCGCTCACGGATGTCGGCGTACTCGTGCGCGGTCTCGATGAGAAGTCGCTCGAGCGCTTCGAGGAGGTGCTGCTCGCCGCGGACTTCGGTGTGCCCGCCACGGTGCATCTGATGGAGCGCATCGAGGAGCGCATGCGCGCCGGCCAGCTGAAGACGGAAGACGATCTACGCGCCGCACTCGAGGCGGAGATCCGGGCGATCCTCGAGCCGCGCGCGGAGCAGGCGGGGCTGCGCTTCGCGGAGGGCGGACCGACCGTGATCCTCATGGTCGGCGTGAACGGCGTGGGCAAGACCACGACGATTGGCAAGCTCGCTCACCTGCTCGTGCAGGACGGCCGCAGCGTACTGCTCGCCGCGGGCGATACGTTCCGCGCGGGCGCGATCGATCAGCTCGCCGTCTGGGCCGAACGTGCGGGCGCCGAGTTCGTCGGCGCGAAGCCGGGTGGTGACCCGGCAGCCGTCGCATACGCGGCGATCGATGCAGCGGAGACGCGCGGACGCGACGTCGTGATCGTCGACACTGCGGGCCGTCTGCACACGCAGGACGATCTCATAGTCGAGCTCGCGAAGGTGGAGCGCGTCGTCGCGCGCCGCCTCGCGGGCGCGCCGCACGAGACGCTGCTCGTGCTCGATGCAACGGTTGGCCAGAACGCCGTCTCGCAGGCGCGCGTCTTCGGTCAGGCGCTCGGCCTCTCCGGCATCGTGCTCGCGAAGCTCGACAGCACGGCGCGCGGCGGCATCGTGGTCGCGCTCCGCCAGGAGTTCGACCTCCCCGTCAAGTTCGTCGGCACGGGCGAGCAGATCGGTGAGCTGCGCCTCTTCGATCCTGCGGAGTTCGCGCGCGGCGTCCTGCTCGATTGAACACGACGCCGCAGTCCCGTGCGGCCGCCCTGCTCGACGGCCCCGTACAGTTCGTCAAGGGCGTGGGCCCGCGCCGCGCCGAACAGCTCGCACGTCTCGGGATCCGGACTGCGCGCGACCTGCTCTTCCATGTGCCGCGCCGCTACGAGGACGCGAGCACCGTGACGCCGATCGGCCGGGCACAGGTCGGTGCGGATGTCACGCTCATCGGCGCGGTGAAGACGAAGGCGGTGATCGTCGCGCGTTCGGGGCTGCGCATCTTCCAGGCGATCCTCACCGACGAGTCCGGACAGATCGAGGCGTCGTGGCCCGGTCAGCCCTACCTCGACCGCTCGATCCAGACCGGCGACCTCGTGCTCGTCACCGGACCCGTGCGCTTCTTCCAGTCGCGCCAGATCCAGCCGCGCGAACACATCGTGCTGGGCCGCGCGGACGAGGCGGATGCATCCGGCATCGTGCTGCCGATCTATCCCGCCACCGAGGGGCTTTCCCAGAAGGTGCTGCGATCGATCATCGATCAGAACCTCGACAAGCTCCTCGAGGCCGCGAAGTCCGACGACTCGCACGATGCGCGTGAACTGCGCGCGCTCGGAATGCCGCCGCTCGATCAGGCGCTCACGTGGCTGCACCGGCCGGAGTCCCTCGCCGATGCCGAACGCGGGCGGCGACGCCTCGCCTGGGACGAAGCGCTCGCCACGCAGCTCCTGCACGCACGCGCGCACCAGCGCGCCCGGCGCGAGCGCGCCGGGATCAGCTTTCGACGCACGGACGAACTGATCGCACCGCTGTACCGCGCACTGCCGTTCACGCTCACGAACGCACAGACGCGCGCGATCGCCGAGATCTTCGGCGACATGACATCGGCCGAACGCATGAACCGGCTGCTGCAGGGGGATGTAGGTTCGGGCAAGACGATCGTCGCGCTGTTCGCCATGATGCTCGCGGCCGAGTCCGGATATCAGTCTGCATTGATGGCGCCCACGGAGATCCTCGCCGAGCAGCATCTGCGTACACTGCGTTCGCTCGCGGACGCGTTGCCCGTTCGGATCGAGCTGCTCACCGGCCGCCTGCCGGCCGCGGAACGCAAACGCGTGCGCGCGGCGGCCGCATCGGGTGAGGCGACGATCGTGGTCGGAACGCACGCGCTTATCCAGGAAGGTGTGGAG
Source organism: uncultured Gemmatimonadaceae bacterium (assembly GCA_964444685.1). Lineage (GTDB taxonomy): Bacteria > Gemmatimonadota > Gemmatimonadetes > Longimicrobiales > RSA9 > CAYUIG01. The sequence continues at coordinate 6,614 of CAYUIG010000028.1, forward strand.
TTCGCGAAGCTCGGGCTCGCGGTCGTGGACGAGCAGCACCGCTTCGGCGTGCGCCAGCGTCTCGCCCTCGCAGCGCGCGGCGATGCGCCCGATGTACTGGTGATGTCCGCCACGCCGATTCCGCGCTCGCTGGCTCTGACGCTCTGGGGAGACCTCGACCTCACGGTGCTCGATGAGCGTCCGCCGGGGCGGATGCCGGTGCGCACTGCCGTGCGCGGCGAGAAGGAGCGCGAGCGGGTGTACGCGTTCGTGCGCGACCAGGTGGCCGAAGGCCGGCAGGCGTACTTCGTGTATCCGCTCGTCGAGGAGTCGGAGAAGGTGGACCTGCGCGCGGCCACCGAAGAGTACGAGCGGCTGTCGTCCGAAGTCTTCGCCGGTCTGCGAGTGGGCCTGCTGCACGGCCAGATGCCCGGAGACGAGAAGGATGCGACGATGCTCGCGTTCGCGCGCGGCGAGATCGACATCCTCGTCGCTACGACCGTCATCGAAGTGGGCATCGATGTGCCGAACGCGACGGTGATGGTGATCGAGCACGCGGAACGCTTCGGGCTCTCGCAGCTGCATCAGCTGCGCGGGCGTGTCGGCCGCGGCGCGGACGCATCCTACTGCATCCTGATCGGCTCGGGTGCGCCGGTCGTGTACGAGCGACTCCGCCTGCTCGCATCGACCGAGGACGGCTTCGAGATCGCGCGCGCGGACCTGCACCTGCGCGGCATGGGTGACTTCTTCGGCGCACGCCAGCATGGGCTGCCGGAGTTTCGCTTCTTCGATGCCGAGCGCGACGAGGATCTACTGATCCAGGCGCGCGAACGTGCACGCGCGGTGATCGCGGCGGATCCGGAGCTCGTGCAGCCGAATCACGCGCCGCTGAAGCGCGCGCTCTCTACGCGCTTCGGCGAACGCGAAAAGCTCTACGAGGTGGGCTGACTAGCCGATCGGCACACGCAGGCCCAGCTCCGCGCCCTCGCGTGAAGGCGAGAACTGGAAGCGCGGCGGGCGGTAGGGCACGTCATCGGGCGGGCCGTCGTTCCCCAGATCCAGCAGGAAGAGCACGAGACTCGCCGCGAGCCCCACCTGACTCGCGATCAGCCCCGTGCGCGTGTGGCGGTCCAGCCGCCGGACGTCCTGATACATCGCTTCGAGCGCAGGGTCGCTGTACGCACCATCCGGCTCGCGCCGCAGACAGTTCGTGCGATCCTGCTCGCACGCGTTCTCCAGCGCATCGTACGCATCGTCCGCACGCCCGCTCTCGAGGAAGCCGTAAAGCGCCGCACCGGCTGCGCCCGCGAGCGTTCCCCACTTCGCGATGCGCAGCGGCCGCCATGCGGAGCGTGTCTCCTGCACGTTGGACTCGACGCGCTCGGCGAGGATCGGCGGCGGCGCGTCCAGCCGGAGCTGGGCGCTTGCAGAGGCCGCGAACAGGATTCCCGTAACGGCGGCGAGGAGTGTCTTCATTGCAGCTTCACCAGCGTCCCGCGGAGCAGGGGAACGAACACGGCGGATTCCGAGACGACGGCGGGTGAGACGATCGAGTCGCCCAGGTCGCGGCTCCAGCGGACCGTGCCGTCCAGGTCTATGGCGAGGAGCGCACCGTCGAGTCGGCCGACGAGCAGCCGGTCGCCTGCGGCCGCAAGTGATCCGGTAGCCGTGCCGCCCAGTGATGCGATGCGTTCCGCACGATCGCCGTCGATGCGCCAGACCTCCGCGCTACGCGTCAGTGCGTACACGGCACCACCTGCGCGTACGGGTTGGGCGAGCACCGGCGCACCCAGCGTGAGCGTGCGCAGGATGCGGTGCGCCGCGAGGTCGGCAATGGCGATGTCGCCGGAATGGAGCGGCAGGTACAGCCGATCCCCGTCGAGCAGCGGGGGTGCTGCCACCGTGGCGGGGAGCGTGATGCGCGCTTCGATCGCACCCGTGGCGCGGTCCAGCCCGAAGAGCGTGTCCGTCGTCGTGGCGACCCAGACGCGCTGGCCGTGCACGACCGGCCGCGCCACCGGCACGCCGGGCAGCCGCCGATCGAACACGCCCGAGCCGTCGAACGTGCGCAGTGCGCGCACACCCGCCGACGTCGCGACGTACAGCGTGTCACCGCCGAGTGCGGGCGTCGCGATTGCCACACCCGTGCGCTGCGCCCAGATGCGCCGGCCGCGCTCGGTGTCGATGGCGTACACGCGCTCGTCGCGACGGCCGGTCGAGATGTAGAACCGGTCCCCATCACGTACCGGCGGTCCGAGCACCGGCGCATTCACCCGCTCGGTCCAGAACAGCTCGCCCGTCTCGGACGACAGCGTGACCAGCAGCCGGTCGGTCGTGACCGCAACCACGACCGGGCCGACCACGGCGATCGGCTGCGTCAACCCGCGTCCCACATCCTCGCGCCAGACCACCGCCACCGAGTCCGGGACCGCGCCCGGCACGGGCGCGGCGGGCATGGGCGGCGCGTCGCGGTGCATCGTCGTGCACCCCGCGCACGCCACTACGGCAACGGCGAAATTGACACTGCGCATCCGCGCTCCTACCTTTTTCGCCCCGCACGGCGAGCGATGCACAACGGCATTCGTACGCTCGCGGGCCACACCGAAACGATCCCTCGATACATGGCCGTACGTTCCGAGATCCGCGAGCTGCGCGAGCATGCGGGCGAAGAAGTCCGCATCCTCGGCTGGGTTCAGACCACCCGCGTCCACGGCCGCATCGGCTTCATCGTCCTGCGCGACGGCACCGGTGTCGTCCAGTGCGTCGTCGTACAGAAGCAGCTCCCGGCCGAAACATGGGAGCGATTCGAGTCGCTCACGATCGAAACCAGCATCGCCGTCGAAGGTCTCGTGCGCGCCGAAGCACGCGCGCCCGGCGGCTTCGAGCTCGAGCTCCACGCACTCGAAGTCATCGGTACATCCGACGTCGACTACCCGATCCAGCCGAAAGAGCACGGGATCGACTTCCTGCTCGACAACCGGCACCTCTGGCTCCGCTCCAACCAGCAGCGCGCCATCCTCCGGCTGCGCAGCGAGGTCGAGTCGGCCATCCACGACTTCTTCTACCAGCGCGGCTTCGTCCGCGTCGACACCCCGATCCTCACCGGCGCCATCGGCGAGGGCGGCGCCGGCCTCTTCGAGGTCGACTACTTCGAGGAGAAGGCCTACCTCGCCCAGACCGGCCAACTCTACGGCGAGGCCGCCGCGGCCGCACTCGGCAGGATCTACTGCTTCGGGCCCACCTTCCGCGCCGAGAAGTCCAAGACCCGGCGCCATCTCACCGAGTTCTGGATGGTCGAGCCCGAGGTGGCGTGGATCGACTCCGCGGAGAACATGCGCCTCCAGGAGGACTTCGTATCCTACATCGTGGAACGCGCGCTGGAACGCGGTCGTGACGAACTCGACATCCTCGAGCGCGATGTCTCGAAGCTCGAGGTCATCCGGCCCCCGTTCCCGCGCCTGAGCTACAGCGAGGCCGTCGAATTCCTGAAGGCGCGCGGCAGCGACATCGAGTGGGGCTCCGATCTCGGCGCGCCCGACGAGACCATCATCTCCGAGGCCCACGACAAGCCCGTCTTCGTCTACAACTACCCGAAGCAGGCGAAGGCGTTCTACATGAAGGAGAACCCCGACGACCCGCGCACCGTCCTCTGCGACGACCTCCTCGCACCCGAGGGCGTCGGCGAGATCATCGGCGGCTCCCAGCGCGAGGACGACCACGACCGCCTGCTCGCACGCATCCGCGAAGAGGGTCTGCCGGAAGAGGTCTACAAGTGGTACCTCGAGCTCCGGAAGTACGGCAGCTTCCCGCACTCCGGCTTCGGTCTCGGCATCGAGCGCACACTCGGCTGGATCTGCGGCCGCCCCCACATCCGCGAGATGATTCCGTTCCCGCGCATGCTCAATCGGCTCTACCCCTAGTCTCGTTCGCGGCGCTTCGTCTCGATTCTCGTGCGGCGCAGAGTCGAGAGTCGCGAGTCGAGAGTCGGGAGACTGGTTTACTGCGGGGTGCGGCGTCGAAAGTCGAGTTGGATGCTGCGGCGCGTTGGTGAAGCTGCCGAGCCTTACGGACCGATCGTCGGATTCTGAAACGCGCGCGGACCATTACGTTCGCGTAGCGACCTCTATCGTCCGCCATCCCCGCGCACCGAACCAAACGCGGTCCATTGTGTCCGCTACACGAACCGAACCGTCCGCGCGCTCGTTTCAATGCAACCAAGGGTCGTTTTGAACCCGCCACACCCGCCTCAAAAATCGCCCGCAGTACGTCGCCCGCCGCAGGTCTCCCGCGCTACGTCGCCCGCCCCACGTCGCCCGACGATCCTGAAAGCCGCTTCACCTCATCCCACAGCTGATCCAGTTCCTGCAACCCGAGACTCTCGAGCGCGAGACCCCGGGAAAGAGCCAACGCCTCCATCCGCCCAAACCGCGTCGCGAACTTCACATTCGCCTTCTGCAAGGAACGCATCGCGTGCGCGCCGGAGAGCCGGACGAGATTGACGACCGAGAAGAGCAGGTCGCCCAGCTCCTCCTCGATGCGATCAGCCGACTCGGACTCCAGGGCCGAACGCACCTCTTCGAGCTCTTCGGCCACCTTCTCGTACGCACCGTGCGCGTTGGCCCAGTCGAAGCCGACGGCGGCCACGCGCTCCTGAATGCGCTGGGCCTTCGACAGCGGATCGATGCCTTCGACCAGTCCCTCGAGCACCGGCCGTCCTGCGCGTTCGGCCGCCTTCAGCCGCTCCCAGTCCTGCGCCTCGCCCTCGCCGTAGAGGTGCGGATGGCGACGTCGCATCTTCGCCTCCAGGGACGACACGACCGCGTCGGCATCGAACGCGTCCCGTTCCTCGGCGAGCACGATCTGGAACGCGACGTTCATCAGCAGGTCCCCGAGCTCGGAGCGGAGGTCATCGTCGTCGCCGCGGATGACGGCCTCGGCGGATTCGTGCGCCTCTTCGAGCAGGTAGGGGAGCAGGGAATCGGGGGTCTGCGCGGCGTCCCATGGGCAGTGCTGGCGCAGGAAGCGCACGAGGTCGAGCGCGCGGTCGAGAACGGGCTGATCCATGACCGGAAGGGGCCTTCGGAAGTTGCAGGAGAGCAGGTGGGCGCCTATGTTACCCAGTCTTTGTCCCGAATGTCAAACGCCGCCACGGCGCGCGCCTGGTCGGAGATCGACACCGAGGCGCTGCGCGCAAACTATCTCGCCGTCCGCGACCGGGCCGGCACGGCCGCGGTCATCCCGATGGTCAAGGCCGACGCATACGGCATCGGAGTGGCACGTGCGGTCCGCGTGTTCGAGCCGCTCGGGCCGTGGGGGTACGGTGTCGCCACGGCGCAGGAGGGCGCGAAGCTGCGGTCATTGGGCGTCCGCAAGCCGGTGATCGTGTTCTCGCCGCTGCCGCCCGCATCGGTCGCGCAGGCGGCCGAAGCGCGCCTCACGGCCGGCATCTCGGATCTGCGGTCGCTCGAGCGTTGGCAGCGTGCGGCTGCGGAGTACGGTCCGCTGGACGTGCACATCGAGATCGACACCGGGATGGGCCGTGCGGGCTTCGACTGGCGTCATACGAGTACGTGGTCGCATGAAGTGAAGGCGCGGCTGGGGCCGGATCTCCGCTGGACGGGGGTGTACACGCACTTCCAGGGTGCGGACACCGCGGATCCGGCGGTCACGGCCACCCAGTGGCAGCGGTTCCAGGACGCCCTGGCCCAGCTCCCGGTGTCTCGCGAGGACCTGATCGTGCATGCGTGCAACAGCGCGGCGATCCTGCGCTGGCCGGAGTACGCGGCCGATGCGGTGCGGCCCGGGATCTTCCTCTACGGGGGTCGTGCGGCGGATCCGTCGCTCGCGCCGGAGCCGCGGCCTGTGCTGTCACTCAGGGCGCGGCTCGTTCTCATACGTGACGTGCCGCCCGGCAGCACGGTCGGGTACGGGGCCACGCACGTGGCGCGTTCCTGGGCGCGCTGGGGTACGGTGTCGATCGGCTATGGCGATGGGGTGCCGCGATCGCTGTCGAATCGCGGCGAGGTGCTGGTGCGCGGGCGGCGCGTGCCGATCGTGGGACGGATCTCGATGGACATGACGGTGGTAGACATCACCGCCGTTCCGGATGTGGAGGTGGGCGACGTGGTGACGCTCATCGGCGAGGACGGCGAGGAGGAGATCACGGTGGACGACGTGGCGACGCAGGCGGGCACCATCTCGTACGAGGTGCTCGTGGACCTCACGGCGCGGGTGCCGCGCGTGGACGTTCCGTGAACGCGCTGCTGGAAAGGGCGCGCGCGGCGCGTGAACGCGCCTACGCGCCGTACTCGAACTTCCGCGTCGGCTGCGCGCTCGAGGCGGAGGACGGGACGGTCTTCGCCGGCTGCAACATCGAGAATGCATCGTATCCGATCACACTCTGCGCGGAGCGCGTCGCGCTCGCGGCGGCCGTGAGCGCGGGCAAGCGGGAGTTCCGGCGCATTCTGATCGTCGCCGACGCGGCGGAGCCGGTGGCGCCGTGCGGCGCATGCCGCCAGGCGCTCGCGGAGTTCGGTCCTCACATGGAGATCATTTCCGTTGCCGACGATGGTGCGACGCGCGTTCGTCCGCTCACCGCGCTGCTGCCGGAGCGCTTCGAGCTGCCGCACGAAACAGCGCGCACGGGCGGGGCGGGTTGAAGCGGATGCAGCAGCAGGGGCGGGGTGGGGTGAATCCCTGGATGCGGGCGCTCGTCGTGTGGGCGGGCGTAGCAGCGTTCGGTCTCGCGTGCGGCGAGAAGGGACCGACCGAAGTGGGTGGCGGCCTGCTGCCGGACGGCGCGGTGCGCAGTTACGAAGTGCTCCTCGATCCCGAGAGGTACCTCGTCGTCGACACATCGTTCGCCGGCTATTTCGAGCCCAACGCCGCCCCCTACATGGTGGTGGCCGAGGACTACGAGGGTGCGCTCGATGCGCACGCCATCACGCAGCTGCGCGTTCCGCGCGCCATCGCCGTGCGCGACACGCAGGGCGTCACGCGCTCCGATTCGCTCGCGCAGTTCTTTACCGGCCGCCTTGTCATCACGCTCGACACGGCGCGCATCGATGGCGAACAGCCGATCGAGTTCGAGCTGCACGCGCTGGCCGAGCCTTTCGATCCCGCCAGCGCGACGTGGACGATGCGCGTCGACACGGGCGATGTCTCGCTCCCCTGGACCGATCCGGGCGGCACGACGACGTCGCTCGTGAGCACGGCCACGTGGGAGGGCGGCACCGATTCGTTGATCTTCGAGGTGGACTCCGCGACGCTCGCGCTCTGGCGCGACACAACCACCGCGCGCGGCGCGCTCATCGCATCGGCGACGCCCGACACGCGGTTGCGCATCGGCAGCCTGCAGCTGAATGCCGACGCGCGTCCTTCGATTCGTCAGGACACGATCGTAACCGTCGACATCACGCCGACGGAGTTCACGTTCATCTTCGACCCGCCGATCGAGCGCACGTCGTCGGCGCTGCGGGCGAGCGGCATCCCGGCGTGGCGGACGTTCCTGCAGCTGAACAAGCGGCTCGACACGCTCTCGCTGCCGTGTGCGGGTGGTGAAGTGGGCTGCACCGTACGCCTGGGCGATGCCGCGGTCGCGTACGCGGCCTTCGTGCTCGAACCCGACGGTGCTCCACCCGGCTTCCTTGCGGAGGACTCGGTTCAGCTCCTCGTGCGCGAGGCCATCGTGTCGCCTTCGGTGCCGATCCTGCGCTCGCCGCTGGGCGGCGTGGCCGGTCTCATGCCGCGGTCGTTGCCGGCGGAGCGCTTCGAGGCAGACCAGCCGCCTGTCGAATTGCCGATCACCGAGTACATGCGTGCCGTCGTTTCCGACACCACGGCAGGCGAGGCGATCTCCGACTGGCTTGCGATTTTGCCGGTGAGTGAAGGCGCACGCTTCGGCTTCGTCCAGTTCGCGCCCGCGCCGCGGCTGCGGCTCGTGATCACGACCACCTCGCAGCTGGATCTGCGATGAGACTCCGTGCTCTGATCCCGGCCGGGCTCCTGTGCGTGCTCCCCGCGGCTGCGGAAGCGCAGAGCTACTTCGCGGCGCGCGGGCTCGGCCTGCCCGTCTCCGCACTCGATGCGCGCGCACGCGCACTCGGCGGCATCGGCGTCGGCCTGCTCGGCTTCAATCCGTCGATGATCAATCCGGCCGAGGCCGGTGCCATCGGCCGGCGCGGTGTGGCCGCGGCGCTCCAGCCGTCCACCGGCTCCGCCGACTTCGGAGAGCTCGGCGGCGACATCGGCGGTACGCGCTTCCCGATGGTGCGCATCCTCTACCCGCTCACGCCGCGCCTCACGCTCGATCTCGGGTACGGCTCGATCTTCGAGCAGTCGTGGTCGGCGCGATTGGATGGCGTCGAAGACATCGGCGGCGAGACCATCGACGTGCAGGACCTGGTCGAGTCCGTCGGCGGGCTCTCTCAGGTGCGGCTGGGCGCGACGTTCGCCGTCAGCCCGACTGTTTCCGTCGGTGCCGCGGCCGGCCTCTACACCGGCAACCTCGACCGGCGCGTGCGTCGGCTCTTCCCCGACACGCTCGGATTCCAGCCGTTCGACACGCGCTTCCGCTGGGAGTACCACGGCCCGCTCGCGGTCCTCGGTGTGCGCGCCGACCCGAATCCGCGCCTCCGCTTCGGCGCCGCCGCATCGTTCGGCGGCACGCTCGACATGGACAACGTCGAGGGCGGTGGTGCCGATGCCGAGTCGAAGTTGCCAGTCCGCCTCACGGTCGGTGGCAGCGCGATCCTGTCCAGCGTGCTGATGGCGACCGTCGGCGCCGAGTGGGCGAATGCCGGCGACGAGATCGTCTTCGACAACGCGCCCGCGCTCGCGGACGAACGTGCGCGCGACACCTGGCGCGTCGGCGTAGGGTTCGAGTACCAGGGCCTCGGCAGCGCCACCCGCAGCTTCCCGCTCCGGCTGGGCGCCCACTTCGCACAGCTGCCGTACTTCAAGGTCGGCGAGGAGCCGCCCACCGAGTGGACCGCATCCGCCGGCATCGGCTTCCGCCTCGCCGGCGACGCCACCAGTCCGGCCGCGCTCGCCGACATCGGCTTCGAGCGCGGCGGCCGCGCCGGCCTGGCCTCGGCCACGCAGCCCGAGCTGTCCGAGTCCTTCTGGCGATTCACCTTCTCGATCGCACTCTTCTCCCGCTGAACCGGGTAGCAGAAAAGATGTCCCGGACAGCCATGGACTCGCCCCGCACGATCACACACCCTTCCACACGCCGCCGGAAGGCGTGGGTCGAGACGTACGGCTGCCAGATGAACATCAGCGACGGCGAGCTCATGCAGGGCGTCCTCGCCGCCGCCGGGTTCGATCTGGCGACCACCCTCGAGGATGCGGACGTCGTGCTGGTCAACACCTGCGCGATCCGAGAGCACGCCGAGCAGCGCGTGATCGGACGGGTGGGTGAGCTGAACCGGCTCAAGCGCGACCGCCCCGACGTCGTCATCGGCGTCACCGGCTGCATGGCGCAGCGGCTCGGGGAGCGCCTCCTCGAGCGCGCGCCCTACGTCGACCTCGTCATGGGGCCGGACGGATACCGCGGCCTGCCCGACGCGCTGCGCACCATCCGCCCCGAGTGGGTCCAGGACGCGCCGGAGCCGCAGCGGAAGCGGGAACTGCCGGTGCTCGGGGCGACGTCATCCCCGCAGCGCCTCGCGGTGATCGACTTCGCGGCGGACGAGAACTACGAAGGGCTCGGGATCGAGCGCGCGTCGCGCGTCAGCGCATGGGTGCCGGTTCAGCGCGGCTGCGACCACCGCTGCACCTTCTGCATCGTGCCGTACGTGCGCGGGCCCGAGAAGAACCGCGATCCCGAGCGCGTGCTCGAGGAGGTGCGCGGGCTCGCGGAGCAGGGGACGATCGAAGTCGTGCTCCTCGGCCAGACCGTCAACTCGTACCGCCACGGCGACTGGGACTTCCCCATGCTGCTCCGCGCGGTCGCCCGGGTCGACGGCATCCGCCGCGTCCGCTTCACATCGCCGCACCCCGGCGACGTGACGCCAGCGCTGGTCGCAGTCATGGCCACGGAACGGACGGTCTGCCCGCAACTCCATCTGCCGCTTCAGTCCGGACACGACCGGACCCTGAAGCGAATGCTGCGCCGCTACACCGTCGCGGAGTACATGGACAAGGTCCGGATGGTTCGGGACGCGGTGCCGGGCATCGCCCTGTCCACCGACATCATCGTCGGCTTCCCCGGTGAGACCGACGAGGAGTACGAGGCCACCGTCGCGCTGTTCGAGGACGTCCGCTTCGATGATGCGTTCCTCTACCGCTACTCGCCCCGCGAGGGCACGCCCGCCACTCGGCTGCCGCGCGACCAGTTCGTGGCGCACGACGTGGCGCAGCAGCGGCTCGAGCGCATCATCGCCATCCACCGCCGCATCCAGTCCGAGATCACGGCAGCTGAAGTCGGAAGCACCGTCGAGGTGCTCGTCGAGCGCACCGCGAAGTCCGACGGCGATGTGCTCGGTCGCACCGGCACGAACAAGGTCGTCGCCTTCCCGGGCGACGACTCGCTCGTCGGCCAGTACCTGCACGTCACCCTCACATCGACCACCGGCGCCACCTTCCGCGGCGAGCCAGCAGGGGTTCACGCTTCGGTTTAGGGCGCCGGTCGTAAGTACTGCGAAATACATCGTTTCGCAGCTCCCAACTCAACTCGTTTCAGGGCCGGCGTGAGGTCCATCGTTCGTATCGCGATGGCGGGCGGCGCGGGCGCGCTCGTCGGGCTGCGGTACGCGCCACCGACCACGCCGCTCGCCGTTGCACTGAGTGCGCTCGCGTTCACGATCGTGATGCGACCACGCGCGATCACGCCGCGCGTGCTGAGTGCGTCATTCCTGCTTCTCGGATTGTGCGCGGGTGCCCAGGCTGCGCGCGGTGCGCGCGAGGATTGCCGGGCGCGCATTCCCGATGGTGCCGCGGTGCGTGCGGTGGGCGTGCTCCGGGCGCTGCCGTGGGAGGACGGCACCGTGCCGCTCGCCGCGGAGCGTCTCGAGTCGGAGGGTTTGCGATGCAGCGGCGAGCTTCGCGTCCGACTCCCGCGGCGCGCGAAGCTGCCGGAGCCGGGCGAGCGCATCGAGCTGCAGGGACGCTGGTGGTCGATCCCGGCGGAGTCGCCGTGGCCGCGGCCGCCCGAACGTGCGGGCACCTTCGTGTCGTCGCGGCTGGAGGCCCTGGACGGGACCGACCCGATCACGGCCTTACGGGTTCGCACGCAGGCGCGGCTGCGGGCGCTGCTGCCGGAGCGCTCGAACTTCGCGGAAGCGCTGCTGCTCGAGCGGAAGGAAGGGCTGGGACCCGATGTGCGGCTGCGCTTCGCCGAGTCCGGCCTCGCGCATCTGCTCGCGATCTCCGGAACCCACGTCACGCTCCTGGCCGGCACCATCGTCCTGCTCGCGGGCGTGCTGCGCCTGGCGCCCCGACCCGCTGCCGGGATCGCGGCGGGCGTCGTCGTCGCATACGTGCTGTTCCTTGGTGCGCCGTGGGCGGCCGCGCGCGCGATGATCCAGGTGCTGCTCCTGCTGGCGGCGCGGCTGCTCCAACGGCCGGCCGACTCGATCGGCCTGCTGGCCGCTGCGGGCGTGGCGATCGCCGCGTACGACCCGCTCGCACTCCTCGACGCGGGCTTCCAGCTCTCGTTCGCGGGGATCTTCGGCCTCATCGCATGGCGCGACCCGGTGTCCCGCGCGCTCCCCGCCATGCCGAAGGCGCTGCGCGATGCACTCGCCGCGGGGACCGCCGCCACGTTCACGACGGGACCGATCGCGGCGCTGCACTTCGGCCAGCTCTCGATCATCGGGATCGTGGCGAACCTGCCCGCGATCCCGATCGTGGCATTCGCGGTGCCCGCTCTGGGCCTCGTGCTCCTCGTGGATCGCGTGGCCTCGAGCACGGCCGCCTTCCTCGCGGGAGCACCCGACCTGCTCCTGTGCGGGCTCGACGCGGTGGCGCGGATCGCGGCGGACGCGCCCGGTGGTCACTTCGCCGTGACCACCACGGGCGTCCTGTTCCTCCTCGCCGCCGCCGGCGCCGCCGTTCTCGCGGCCGGGCGCGTGCGGTCGTCGCAACGGTGGCTCGCGCTGCCGGCGGGTGCGGCGGTGCTCGTCGCCAGTGCACCGCTCACGCGTGCGTTCGGCAGCGGGGACCTGGAGATCCACGCGATCGACGTAGGTCAGGGCGACGCGATCGCGATCCGCACGCCGCGCGGCCGCTGGATCCTGGTGGACGCCGGGCCACGGACGGATCGCTTCGATGCCGGACGACGGCGCGTCGCACCGTACCTGCTGCGGCACGGGACGCGGCGCGTCGAGGCGCTCGTTGTCACACACCCGGATGCGGACCACATCGGCGGTGTGCCGGCGGTCTTCGACGTGCTCGATGTCGGCATGGTCATCGAACCGTCGCGGCCGACGCTGAAGGACATCTATCTCGAGTCGCTGGAGGCCGCACGGCGCGAGCCGGCGCGCTGGTACGCCGCGCGCGCGGGGCGCTCCATCTCGTTCGATGGCGTGACGTTGGCGTTTCTGTATCCGGACTCGGCCGCGCTTGACGGTCCCGGAGGGGCGAACGATCTTAGCGCCGTCTTCCGCCTCGATTACGGCACGTTCCAGGGGCTCTTTCTCGGCGATGCGCCGGAGGCGGTGGAGGATGCGCTCGTCGAGCGCCACGGCCCGGAGCTGGAGGTTGAGCTGCTCAAGGTCGGCCACCACGGGAGCAGGACCTCGACGGGTGCGACGCTTCTTGCCGCGACGCGCCCGCAGTGGGCCATCGTTCCCGTCGGGCGCGGCAACCGCTACGGCCATCCGCACCCGACGGTGATCGCGCGCCTCGCCCGCCACGGCGTGCGCGTGCTTCGCACCGACCTAGAGGGATCCTTCCGGCTCCGCGTCCGCGCCGACGGCAGCGTCACGGTTTCACGCACGCGATGATCGCCCTGATGCGCGGCCTCTTCGGCCGTCCCGACCCGGCGCCTCCTGCGGGAGTGCCGAGCGACGTCGCGATCGTGCGCGGCCACTGGCTCTGCGCGCTGGCCGGCCGAATCCACGGCGGCGGGCGCCCGATGGGCGCGGTCACGGTGGGCAGTACCATCATCGTCCACCGTGACGCGAAGCTCACGCCGAGGCTGCTGCGTCACGAGCTCGAGCACGTGCGACAGTGGCGGGAACGGCCGCTGGCGTTTCCGTTCCTGTACGTGTGGAACCATCTGCGATTCGGTTACGACCGCAACCCGTTCGAGGTCGAGGCCCGGGCGGCCGAGCACCCGGCGAGCGAAGGGAGTGCGACATGACGAAGTCGGTAGTGACGATCGGGCGCCACATCATCGACCAGGAGCGGAAGCATCCCGAGGCGACCGGCGCGTTCAGCAACATCCTCTACGAGATCGCGCTCGCCGCCAAGATGATCTCGCGCGAGGTCAACATGGCGGGGCTCATCGACATCCTCGGCGGCACCGACCGCACCAACGTCCACGGCGAGCAGGTCAAGAAGCTGGACGAGTGGGCGCACGAGGTGATCTTCAAGGCCCTCGACCACGGCGGCCACCTCTGCTGCATGGCGTCCGAGGAAGCCGAGGACATCATGCCCATCCCGGACCGCTTCCCGACCGGGCAGTACTGCCTCCTGTACGACCCGCTCGACGGCTCGTCGAACATCGACGCCAACGTCTCCATCGGCACCATCTTCTCGATCCACAGGAAGGTGTCGCCGGGACCACGCGGGGACTTCACGGATTGCGTGCAGCCCGGTCGGAAGCAGGTGGCGGCCGGGTACGTCGTGTACGGCTCCTCCACCATGCTGGTGTATACGACGGGCGCGGGTGTGCACGGCTTCACCCTCGACCCGTCCATCGGGGAGTTCCTGCTGAGCCATCCGGACATCCGGATCCCCGACCCGCCGCAGCGGATCTACAGCTGCAACGAGGCCAATTATCCGCGCTGGTCGGAGGGGCAGCAGCGTTTCATCGACCGCCTCAAGGGGATCGGCGACCCGTCCGCGAAGGCGTTCTCCGCCCGCTACATCGGCTCGCTCGTGGCGGATTTCCACCGCACCCTGCTGTACGGCGGCGTCTTCATGTACCCGGCGGACCGGAAGAGTCCGAACGGCAAGCTCCGCCTGCTCTACGAGGCCGCACCGCTGGCCTTCATCTGCGAGCAGGCCGGCGGCCGCGCCTCCGATGGTACGCGGGACATTCTCGACATCGTCCCGGACCAGCTCCACCAGCGCACGCCGCTGTACATCGGATCCGCGGAATTCGTGAGCGCGGCGGAACAGGCCCTGCGCGCCGATCCGGCTCTGGCCGCGGGCTGAAATCCCGGCGCAGCCGGTCGTGGAAAACCACACCCCCGTAACGGTTCGGAAACGGGCGACCGCGGGTCCTTGACGGCCCGTCGCGGCGCCCTGATCTTCCTGCCGCCGAAGCCGGTCGCGGACCCCCCACGCGTCGCGGCCAGGAACGTATCGCGGAGTCGAACACGCCAATGTCGGCGCGACACGACGACTCAAATTCTCACGACGGGGTGGGGGCCGTTGCGATCTTGCCTTTCGTGCGTTCCATCCTTGTCGACACACATCACCCGAAATAAACAGGAGTCTCGTATGAGGCGTTTCCTCGTCCTGTCCCTGTTGCTCGTTCCGCTGTTCGTGGTAGGCAGTGCGGACGTGCACGCGCAGGGTGTCACCACCTCGTCGGTGGGCGGCATCGTGAGGCGGCCCGACGGCCAGCCCCTGCCGAACGCGGAGGTGGTCGCGGTCCACGTGCCCTCGAACACGACGTATCGGGGCACCACGCGCGCCGACGGCCGATTTACGATCCCGGGCATGCGCGTGGGCGGGCCCTATCGCGTGACCGTCACGTACATCGGCTTCGGCGATCACGTCGCGGAGAACGTGTTCCTCAACCTCGGCGTGATGACCGACCTCGAGATCACGATGCGTGAGGCGGCTGTCGCCCTCGAAGGGATCGATGTCGAGGCCGAGCGCGACGCCGTCTTCAGCTCCGACCGTACGGGCGCAGCCACGTCCGTCACGCGCGAAGCGCTCGCAACGCTGCCGACGATCACGGGCGAGCTCGCCTCCGTCGTCCGGCTAACGCCGCAGTCCGCCGGCGGCCTGTCGTTCGCCGGGCAGGACCCGCGCCTCAACAACATCACCGTTGACGGCTCGTCCTTCAACAACTCGTTCGGCCTCCGCAACGTACCCGGCGAGACGTCGGGCGTCGCGCCGATCTCGCTTGCCGCGATCGAGCAGATCCAGGTCAACGTCGCACCGTACGACGTGCGCCAGGGCAACTTCGTCGGCGCCGGCGTCAACACCGTGACGCGCAGCGGCACCAACGAGTTCTCCGGGTCCCTGTACTATCTCACCCGTGACAACGATCTCGTCGGCACCGAAGCGTCGGGCGCAACGTTCGATCCCGGCACGTTCAGCTACGACCAGATCGGCGGCTGGGCGTCCGGCCCCATCGTGCGCGACAAGCTCTTCTTCTTCTTCAACTACGAGGACGAAGGGTTGAACGCACCCGGGACGACGTTCCGGGCCAACCTCGGCAGCGAGCCGATCGAGGGTGGTGTCACGCGTGTGCTGAAGTCAGACCTCGACGAGCTGAGCCAGTTCCTCGCGACCAACTTCGACTACGCGACCGGACCCTACGAGGGCTACGAGCACGAGACGCCCGGCCGGCGGCTCCTCGCGAAGCTCGACTACAACCTGAACGAGCGGAACAAGCTCAGCGTCCGCTACAACATGCTGGACTCGCAGACGGATGTGCTCGCGTCGAACTCGTCCTCCCTCGGCTGGGGCGGCCGGCGCACGAACCCGGATGCGCTCAACTTCCAGAACTCGAACTACATCATTCTCGAAGACATCTCGTCGGTCGCCGCCGAGTGGAACGGCCTCATCGGCGACAACATGGCCAACAACCTGATCGTGTCGTACTCGAGCCACGACGAGAGCCGTGACACCCATGGCGGCGCGTTCTTCCCCATGGTCGACATCAAGGAGGACGGCGACACCTACACGACGTTCGGCTTCGAGCCGTTCACGCCGAACAACGAGCTGCGCTACAAGAGCCTGAGCCTGCAGAACAGCTTCTCGATCTTCGGCGACCGCCACTCCTGGACCTTCGGTGTGAGCGCGGAACGCTACGAGTCGGAGAACGTGTTCTTCCCGGGCTCGCAGAGCGCCTACGTGTACGAGTCGCTGGACGACTTCTACACGGACGCGAACGACTTCCTGGCCAACCCGAACCGCACCACGTCACCGGTCACGCTGCGGCGGTTCCAGCTCCGGTGGTCCAACATCCCGGGGCAGGACAAGCCGATCCAGCCGCTCGAGGTTTTCTCGGCCGGCATCTATGCCCAGGACGAGTTCCAGGTCTCGCCCGCGCTCAAGCTGACCGCCGGCTTCCGGCTCGACGTGCCCTGGTTCGGTGATACCGGCTTCGACAACGCCCAGGTCGATGGCATGACCTTCCAGGACGAGAACGGCGATGCCGTGCAGTACGCGACGGACAAGCTGCCCGGCGCCAACCTGCTGTTCTCGCCGCGCCTCGGCTTCAACTGGGACGCGACAGGTGATCGCAGCACCCAGGTCCGCGGCGGCACCGGGATCTTCACCGGTCGCCCGGCCTACGTCTGGATCTCGAATCAGATCGGCGAGAATGGCGTGCTCACCGGCTTCGAGCAGCTAGAGAACACGACGGATCGTCCCTTCCATCCGGATCCGGACCACTACAAGCCCGGCAACGTGACCGGCGATCCGGCAGCCTCGTACGGGCTCGCGTTCACACAGACCGACTTCAAGTTCCCGCAGATCTGGCGCACGAACATCGCCGTGGACCAGCGGCTGCCGTGGGACATGATCGGAACCGCCGAGTTCCTGTACAGCCGGGACGTGAACGGGATCTACTACATCAACGCGAACCTGACGGACCCGGACGCGGCGTTCACAGGACCCGACGACCGGCCGCGCTGGACCTCCGGCAATCGCATTGTACCCAACGTGACGAGCGCCATCGTCCTGAAGAACCAGAGCGAGGGCTACTCCTGGATGGGCTCGCTTTCGCTCGAGAAGCCGTTCGACAGCGGGCTCTTCGTCAAGGCCGGCTACAGCTACGGGATCACGCGGAACACCATCGATCCAGGCTCGATCGCGTTCGGTTCATGGAACAACAACCAGCACGTCGGTGACCCGAACAACCCGGGCGTCGCATACAGCGCGAACTCGCTCGGCCACCGGGTCTTCGGCGCGGCGTCGCTGCGCCGCGAGTACTTCGACTTCGGCGCCACCACGGTGTCGCTCTTCCTCGAGGGCCGCACGCAGGGCAACGCGAGCTACACGTACCAGGGTGACCTGAACGGCGATGGTGGTACGAGCAACGACCTGCTCTACATCCCGCGCGACATGTCGGAGATGAACTTCCAGGAGTACTCGTCCGGCGGCGAGACCTTCACGGCGGACGAGCAGGCCGCGGCGTTCGAGGCCTACATCCAGCAGGACGACTACCTGCGTGAGCACCGCGGGGAGTATGCCGAGCGCGGCGCCGTCTTCATGCCCATGGCATGGCGGGCGGACCTGAGCATCGCCCAGGAAATCTTCCGCGACCTCGGCGGCCGCCGGAACTCGATCCAGCTCCGTGCGGACATCCTCAACTTCACGAACTTCCTGAATAGCGACTGGGGCGTGGGTGACCGCTTCGTCAGCGTCCAGCCGCTGATCGTGCCGTCCAGCAGCCAGGGCGGCCCGGCCGACCCGCAGGGCCAGGCATGGCACCGCTTCCGCGCGGTCGGCGGCGAGCTCATGTCGGAGACGTTCGAGAAGACCGCGGGGCTGAACGACGTGTATAGGATTCAGTTCAGCATCCGCTACAACTTCAACTGACCGGGTCGGTACGACCGGTATGCGAACCGCCCCCCGGCCGTGCGGCTGGGGGGCGGTTCCGCATCCGGTATCAGAGGGTGGCGATCTCCGCGTCGATGCGGTGGAGCAGCTCGCGCTTCTCCGGCAGGGGGAGGAACGCGCTGTCGAATCCCATGCGCGCGATGTCGCAGAGCGCGTCCCAATCGAGCCCGAGCTTCTCATGCGCGATCATGAACTCGTCCGTCACCGTCGTGCCACTCATCAGGCGGTTGTCCGTCGACAGCGTGATCGTCACGCCGCGCTCGTAGTACGCGCGTGCGGGGTGATCCTCGAGGTGTGGGACGGCGCGGGTCTGCGCGTTCGAGGTGAGGCACACTTCGATGGGGATACGGAAGTCACGCACGTACTCCAGCAGCACGTCATCGCGGATCAGCGTGGTGCCGTGACCGATGCGTCGCGCACCACACGTGTGGATCGCCTGGCCGATCGACTCCGGTCCATACGCCTCGCCTGCATGAATGGTAAGCGCGAGGTTCGCTTTGGACACGCGCCGGAAGGCCTCCAGGTGCCGCTTCGGCGGATACTGGTCCTCGGGACCCGCCAGGTCGAACGCGACGACGCCGCGGCCACGGAACTGTACGGCAAGGTCCGCCAGACGGAGCGAGACTTCGGGCTCCATGTGACGCAGCGCACATATGATCACGCCCGTGCGGATGCCGAAGTCGCGCTCCGCGCGCCGCAGCCCGCGCAGCGGCGCCTCTACGGCTTCCTCGAGCGACAGCCCTTCGCGCGTGTTGAGCACGGGCGAGTACCGCACTTCGACGTAGCGCACGTTCTCCTTCGCACTATCCGCGGCCAGCTCGTACGCAGCTCGCTCGAGGGCGTCCGCGGTCTGGAGGACGGACAGCGTGATCTCGAAGCGGGCGAGGTAGTCGACGAGGTTGCGCGCATCGGCCACGACCATGTGATCGCGCAGCGCATCCGGCTCCCACGCGGGCAGCGGCTTCCCGTACTCGCGCGCGAGCTCGATCATCGTTTCCGTACGCAGGCTGCCGTCCAGGTGGACGTGCAGGTCCGTCTTCGGCAGTGCGAGCACGCGCTCGCGTGTCACCGGCGTCACTGGCTGCTACCTGCAGGCACGAGTCGGGGATCGCGCGGCGCCGCCACCGGCTGTGGCAGACCGCGTACGTAATCGAGCAGTGCTTCGCGCGTCGTCACGCGCGCCGATGCGCGATGCACGGCTTCCGCCAGCGGTCCGTATCCGGCCAGCCGCGCGGGGACGGCTACCGTGAAGAGATCGCCTTCACCAACCACGCGGCCTTCGGACAGTCGGATCGTGAGCACGCGCGAGCCCGGTGCCGCGGCAGCGTCGTAGTGCACCACCGCGCCGCTGAGCTGCACGTCGGGCACCCGTTCGGTTACCAGCGCTTCCATCGCGCGACGGAGCTGCGCACCCGTCAACCGGAGCACCACCAGTTCCTCGTTCGCCGGGAGTGTCGCAGCCGCGGCATCCTGTGTGAGTGCGCCCGGTGGCAGGTCCGCGGCCAGCGCGTCGGAGCGTTCGATCGCAACGTGTGCGCTCGCTGCCCAGCGATACGCGTCGCTCACGAGGCGGCCGAGCGTGTGTTCACCCGCTCCGCGTACCAGCGGTTCACCCAGCACCGCCGCGCCGCCGGTGTCGCTCCTCCGAAGCTGGCGCGCGAGCAGCTCCGACACACGCGTGTCCGGCGGCAGGAACGTCTCCGGCTCGTATACTCCACGCACCCACACGTGCCGTGCGGCGTCGGTCAGGCGCAGGTCCGCCACGCCGTAGCTGCGCCCCTGCATACCCGGCGCAATCACGGGCACACCTGCCGCCTCGAACCGCTCCGCGCGTCCGGTTGCCGCCGCGATCACGAGATCCGGACGCGCCGAGGATGCACGCAGCCACTCCTCGATCGTGCGCGCGCATGTGTCGCCTTCGTCACACTCCGGCTTCATCAATGCGACGACGAAATCCGCACCCTGCCCGCGCAGCGCCGGCACCCAGCGGTCGAGCGCAGCCGGTGCGCTGTTCACTTCCATGTCCTGGTAGTTGCCGTCGATGCGAAGGACACCGACGCGCGCGCCGCCGGCATCCAGCACCATCACCGCGTTCGATGCCGCGGTGGCATCGTACGAGGCGAGACGCAGGAACGCGGTGGTGGCAGAGTCGGTTGCGGGTTCGCCGGTCAGCGCGCCGCCTGCATCCAGCAGCAGCGATGGCCCCTGGAAACCCTCACGCTCGGCGCGGAACGCAGCCGCGAGGCGTGCCGCGCCGCCACTCTCCACCGTGGGTATGAGCTGTCCTTGAAGGTCGGCCGTGGCGAGGATGCGCACGCGCGTTAGATCGCCATGGGGCGACACGCCGGCCGCGAGCCACGCGCGCTCCTGTTCCCGCCGGAACGAGTCCAGCATTCCCGTATCGGCGCGTGCCGGCGTGGCCGCGATACGCACGTGATCGATCGAGCCGCTCGCGCCCATCGGTACACGGTACACGTCGATGAGCCCGGGACCCGGACGGCGCACCGCGAGGTCGGCCTCGGGTGGTGTGCCGAGGATCTCCGTCGGCATGATCGCCACCGTGGCGCCGGCGTCGGGGCTGTGCAGCTCCGTCATCGACAGCATGGCCGGCAGCGAGTCCTGCCGCGTTACCGTCGAAAGCTCCGGTCCTGCGAGCATACGCACCGCGCCGTCCGTATCCGGCCCGTCGATCGCGGCCGTATAGCCCGCGCGGGCCAGCGCACGCCGGACGGGATCGGAACCGGACGGGTCGTCGCGGAGCGCGTCGCCGATGCGGCTTCCGCCCAACGAGCCGCCGGCATCGATCACCATCACCGGCCCGCGATGCGCGGCGCGCAGCGAATCGACGACAGGTTTGATCGTTGCAATCGAAGCTGCGGTAGCCTGGCCGGCGTCATCCACCGGCGCGATGCGCCCCGCAGCATCCGACGTGACGATGACGAGCAGGGAAGGCGGCCCCGTGGGCTCGGGCGTCCTCGGCGGTCCCGCCGGCGCGCAGCCGATGAGCAGGGCACCGATGCACGCGAGCGGCCCTGCTGCGGCCGCTCGTATCCGCTTCTGGGACGTAGGGGCTCCCATGGCAGGAATCTAGGCGGGTGTTGTGGTGGGGGCCAGTTCCCGGCGGCATGGTGGGGATGCGCGGGCGACGTACGGCGGGCGACTAACGACGGGCGACTACTTGCGGGCGACCAACGGCGGGAAATGCGGGCTTACATGCGGGCGCCACCCCCCGCATCAAGAACCCGCCCCAAGTCGCCCGAGTATGTCGCCCGCCACAAGTCGCCCGGCGTACGTCGCCCGCTACACCTCACCGGCCTCCATCGACACGGGGCCGGCCAGGCTGCTCGTGCGCCGCACGCTCCGCAGCCTCTCCAACGCGTCGGATTCTGCACGCTTGGCACGTGCCGCGCGCGTCTTCACGGGGCCGGCTTCACCTTGCAGTGCGGCGTGCGCGGCGGCGAGCCGTGCGACCGGCACACGGAACGGCGAGCACGACACGTAGTCGAGGCCGGTCTCGTGGAAGAACTCGACGCTCGACGGTTCGCCGCCGTGTTCGCCGCAGATGCCGACCTTGAGGTGCGGCTTCCGCTGGCGACCTTCCCACGTGGCCATCTGCACGAGCTGGCCCACGCCCTCGCGGTCCAGCACCTGGAACGGGTCCTCGGGCATGAGGCCCTTCTCGATGTACGCGGGCAGGAACGTCGCCGCGTCGTCGCGTGAGATGCCGTACGTGGTCTGCGTCAGGTCGTTCGTGCCGAAGGAGAAGAAGTCCGCAACCGCGGCGATCTCGCCCGCCATCACCGCGGCGCGCGGCAGCTCGATCATCGTGCCGATGCGGTACGCCACGCGCACACCGACCTCGTTCATGACCTCCTCGGCAACGCGCGTGATGAGCGTGCGCTGGAGCATGAGCTCGCCGCCATCGGCGATGAGCGGGACCATGATCTCCGGCTCGACCTTCACGCCATCCTGCGCAACCCGTACCGCCGCTTCCATGATCGCGCGCGTCTGCATCTCCGCGATCTCCGGATACACGACCGCGAGCCGCACACCGCGCATGCCCAGCATCGGATTGGACTCCCGGTGCTTCTCGACGAGCCGGTCCACATCGGTGATGGTGAGACCGCACCCGCGCGCAAAGCTCTCGCGATCCTCGAGTGTGTGCGGCAGGAACTCGTGCAGCGGCGGATCGAGCAGACGGATGGTGACGGGGAATCCGTCCATTGCGCGGAAGATCGCCTCGAAGTCGCCGCGCTGCATCGGCAGCAGCTTCTCGAGCGCACGCGCACGGGCGTCCGCAGTTTCGGCGAGGATCATTTCGCGCACGGCCTGAATGCGGTCACCCTCGAAGAACATGTGCTCGGTCCGGCACAGCCCGATGCCTTCGGCGCCGAAGTCGCGCGCGCGTGCGGCGTCATCGGCCGTGTCCGCGTTCGTGCGCACCCGCATCCGCCGGTGCTCGTCGGCCCAGCTCATGAGGCGGCGGAAGTAGTCGGTCGGTTCCGGTTCCACTGTCGGCACGCGCCCCAGCAGCACGCGTCCGCTCGTACCGTCCACCGTGATCCACTCGCCTTCCTTTACCTCCCGTCCACCGGCGTGCAGGACACCGGAAGAGATGCGCAGTGCACTTGCACCCACGACGCAGCACTTGCCCATCCCACGCGCCACCACCGCCGCATGGGAGGTCATGCCGCCGCGCGCGGTCACGACCGCCCGTGCCGCCACCATGCCCGGGAAGTCGTCCGGCGACGTCTCGTTGCGCACGAGAATGACAGGTTCCGTCGCGCCGCGGACAGCCGCGGCCTCCGGATCGAACACCGCCACACCCGACGCAGCGCCAGGCGATGCCGGCAGTCCGGTAGCGAGCACCGTGACGTCCGCCGAGGGGTCGACCTGCGGATGCAGGAGCTGATCGAGCTGACGCGGGTCCACGCGCAGCACCGCTTCGGCCGGATCGATCACGCCCTCGTCGACCATGTCGACGGCGATGCGGATGGCCGCTGCGGCCGTGCGCTTGCCCGTGCGCGTCTGCAGCAGGTAGAGCCGACCACGCTCGACCGTGAACTCGAGGTCCTGCATGTCGCGGAAGTGCTGCTCGAGCTTCGCCTGCACGTCGAGCAGCTGCCGGTACGCCTCGGGCAGCCGCTCCGCCATCTGCTCGATCGACAGCGGCGTACGGATCCCCGCCACCACATCTTCACCCTGCGCGTTCACCAGGAACTCGCCGAAGAACACCTTCTCGCCCGTGGACGGATTGCGCGTGAACGCCACGCCGGTGCCGCTGTCGTCGCCCATGTTGCCGTACACCATGGCGCAGACGTTCACGGCGGTGCCCAGGTAGTCCGGGATGCCGTGCACGCGGCGGTAGGCGATGGCGCGCTCGATGTTCCAGGAGCGGAACACCGCCTCGATCGCGCCCCAGAGCTGGACCTCGGGGTCCTCGGGGAAGAGGTCGCCCGTGCGCTCGCGCACGATGGCCTTGAAGCGGTCCGTGAGCGCCTTCAGGTCTTCCACGTCGAGCGCGGTGTCCTCGTGCACGCCCTTGCGTTCCTTCACCGCGTGGATCTCATCCTCGAATGCGGCGGAGGGTACGCCGAGCACAACGTCGCCGTACATCTGCACGAAGCGGCGATACGAGTCCCATGCGAAGCGCTCGTTGCCGGCTGCACTGGCGAGCGCACTCACGGTCCAGTCGTTCAGCCCGAGGTTCAGGATGGTGTCCATCATCCCGGGCATGGACACGGCCGCGCCCGAGCGCACGGATACGAGCAAAGGATCGTCCATCGCGCCGAAGCGTTTGCCGGTATCCTGCTCCATGCGGCGCAGCGCCTGCGCCACTTCGGTCTCGAGGCCGGCGGGATAGAGCTGGTCACGCAGGTAGTAGCGGCAGGCTTCGGTACTGATGGTGAAGCCGGGCGGGACGGGGATGCCGATGCTCGTCATCTCCGCCAGGTTCGCGCCCTTGCCGCCGAGGATGGCTTTGTCTTCCTTCCGACCGTCTGCCTGACCGTTGCCGAAGTAGTAGACGTGCCGGTTCGCCATCCTCACCTCCGTTTCAACAGTGCGACGAGACGGGCCGGCCCATCTCGAGATCGACGAGCGGGGCGGTGTACTGGCCGGAGAAGCACGCATCGCAGAACGGGCCGTACTCCTGCACTGCAGCGTGCATGCCTTCGAGCGAAAGGTATCCGAGCGAGTCGACGTTCAGGTGGCGCGCGATCTCCTCGACAGACAGCCGCGCACCGATCAGCTCCTCGCGCGTCGGCATGTCGATGCCGTAGTAACAGGGCGAGATGACCGGCGGGCTCGCCACGCGGAAGTGCACCTCCTTCGCGCCCGCCTCACGGATCAGTGCGATCAGCCCCCGGCTGGTGGTGCCGCGCACGAGCGAGTCGTCCACCACGATCACCCGCTTCCCCTCGATCACCTCGCGCACCGCGTTGTACTTGATGCGCACGCGGAAGTCGCGGCCGCGCTGCGTGGGATGGATGAACGTGCGGCCCACGTAGTGGTTGCGGATCAGCCCCAGCTCGTAGGGAACGCCGCTCTCCTCCGCAAAGCCGAGCGCGGCGGAGTTCGAGGAGTCCGGCACGCTGAACACGCAGTCGGCATCGGCGGGCTGCTCGCGCGCGAGCTGGCGCCCGAACGCGCGCCGCGCACGGTCCACGCTCGCGCCCCAGATGCGCGAGTCGGGCCGCGCGAAGTACACAAGCTCGAAGATGCACGGCGCCTGCCGCTCCACCTTCTCCAGCGGCTCCAGCTCCACCACCTCGCCGTCCACGATCTTCAGCAGCTCGCCCGGGCCGATGGGGCAGGTGAGTTCCGCGCCGATCAGGTCGAGCGCGCACGTTTCGCTGGCGCACACCCAGCCGCCGCGCGCACGGCCGAGCACCAGCGGACGGTAGCCCCAGGGGTCGCGCGCGATGTACATCGTCTCGCCGACCGTCAGCATTACCGAGAACGCCCCCACCAGGCGCGACAGCGCGTCGCGCACCTGCTCGTCCACCGTCGGCGCGTGCGAGCGCGCGATCAGGTGCACGATCACCTCGGAGTCGATCGTCGTCTGGAACAGCGCACCCTCGCGCACCAGCTCGTCGCGCAGCATCTGCGCGTTCGTGATGTTGCCGTTGTGCACCAGCGCGAGATCGCCGCGGTGGTAGCGCACGAGCAGCGGCTGCGCGTTGTGCAGGCCGGGGCCGCCCGCCGTCGAGTAGCGGACATGGCCGAGCGCCGTGCGGCCCGGGAGCTGCCGGAGCTGCGCGTCGACGAAGCCGTCCGAGACCAGCCCCTCGGCCCGGTGCAGGCGCGCCCGACCGTCCGACACCGCGCATATGCCCGCGGCCTCCTGCCCCCGGTGCTGCAGCGCGTACAGCCCGAGGAAGGTGAGCTCCGCCGCCTTCTCGACGCCCGCTACGCCAACGATGCCGCACATCTCGAATGCTCCCTCAGTGCTCCGCCGCCGACCGCTCCAGCAGCCGCGGAATCGCACCCTCGTAGACCTCTGTCAGCGCCGATATCGGCGCTTCGATCGCCACACCGGCCCCGCGCATCGCGAACGATCCGCCGCGACCCGTGATCCGCCCGATCTCGGCCGCGGGGACACCATGCGCGGCCGCCGCCTTCAGCACGGACGAGGCATCTGCACACGACACCACGATCCGGCCCTGCGCTTCACCGAAGAACAGCGGCGCCGCGGCCAGCGCATCGGCCAGCTCGACCGTCACGCCCACGCCGGACGCCATGGCCGACTCCGCGATGCACACGGCGAGCCCGCCTTCGGCACAGTCGTGCGCGCTCGTCACCAGCCGGCGCGAAGCGAGCTCCACCATCAAGTCCTGGAGCGCACGCTCGCCGGCCAGATCCACCGCGGGCGCATCGCCCGCGACCAATCCGTGCACCACCTTCAGGTACTCGGTGCCACCCAGCTCGTCCGTATTCCGCCCCAGCAGCACGATCGAGCCCGACTCGGGGAAGCTGGCGCGCACGTGATTGGCTACGTCGTCCAGCACGCCGACCATGCCGATGACGGGCGTCGGGTAGATCGCGCCCGTCGGGTTCTCGTTGTACAGCGACACGTTCCCGCTCACCACCGGCGTGTCGAACGCGCGGCACGCGTCCGCGATGCCGAGCACCGCCTCGCGCATCTGGTAGTAGACTTCCGGCTTGAGCGGATTGCCGAAGTTCAGGTTGTCCGTTACCGCGCGCGGCCGGGCACCCGTGCACGCCACGTTGCGCGCCGCCTCCGCCACGGCGATCATCGCGCCGCGCCGCGGATTCAGGTACACGTACCGCCCGTTGCAGTCGGTCGTGACCGCGACGCCGCGCTTCGTGCCGCGAATGCGCAGCACGCCCGCATCCCCGCCCGGCCCGATCACCGTGTTCGTGCGCACGCTCGTGTCGTACTGCTCGTAGACCCACCGCTTCGACGCGATCGTCGGACTGCCCAGCAGCCGCAGTAGCACCTTCAGCGGATGCGCCTGCGCGGACTCGAGGTGTGCGGCCTCGGGCCGCCACGCACGCAGCCGCTGCACCTCTCCGGACTCCCGCGCCTCGCGCACGTACGTCGGACAGCCCTTCACAAGCGGCTCACCCGGCACCTCGCACACGATCGTGCCGTTCTCGCGCACGCGATACATGCCGTCATCCGTCACCCGCCCGATGACCGCCGCCTCCAGCTCCCACTTGCGCAGGATGCGCTCGACTTCAGCCTCGCGCCCCGCCTTCGCCACCACGAGCATCCGCTCCTGCGACTCCGACAGCAGGATCTCGTACGGCGTCATGCCTTCCTCGCGCACAGGCACGAGCGCGGCGTCGATGTCCACGCCCGTCCCCGCGCGCGCCGCCATCTCCGACGAGGACGACGCGAGCCCGGCCGCGCCCATGTCCTGAATCCCGACGATGTGGCCGCTCCGGATCAGTTCGAGCGACGCCTCCAGCAGCAGCTTCTCGGTGAACGGATCGCCCACCTGCACCTGCGGACGCTTCGCTTCCGTTTCCGCCGACAGCTCCTCGCTCGCGAACGTCGCGCCGTGGATGCCGTCCCGTCCCGTGCGCGCACCCACCGCGATGATCGGATTGCCGACACCGGCGGCCTCCGCGCGAATCAATTCCTCGGTGCGCATGAGGCCTACCGCCATCGCGTTGACGATGGGGTTCCCCTCGTACGCATCGTCGAAGTAAACCTCGCCGCCGAGGTTCGGAATCCCGACGCAGTTGCCGTAGTCGCCGATGCCCTTCACGACGCCGCCGAACAGGTAGCGCACGCGCGGGCGCTGGAGCGAGCCGAAGCGCAGCGAGTCGAGCACCGCGATGGGGCGTGCGCCCATGGTGAACACATCGCGCAGGATGCCGCCCACGCCCGTCGCCGCGCCCTCGTACGGCTCGACCGCCGACGGGTGGTTGTGCGACTCGATCTTGAACGCGACCGCGAACCCGTCGCCGATCTCGATCACGCCGGCGTTCTCACCGGGTCCCTGGAGCACCCACGGCGCTTCCGTCGGAAGCTGGCGCAGCAGCGGCTTCGAGTTCTTGTAGCCGCAGTGCTCTGACCAGAGCGCACTGAAGAGGCCGAGCTCCGTGTACGTCGGCTCCCGGCCGATGGCCTGTACGATCCGCTCGTACTCTTCTTCGCTCAGTCCGTGATCGCGGACCAGTTCGGGCGTGATCGGCGGATCCCCCGGACGCGGCGCGGGACCGCGACGGCGCCGCGTGGCGTCCATCACGCTCACGACGACCTCCCCGCACCCGCGGGCGTTCGACTCTCGAGGAACGCGGCCAGGGACTCGAAAACGCCGCGCCCGCCCGTCGCGCCCAGCAGCGCCTCCACGCTGCGCTCGGGATGCGGCATCAGGCCGAGCACGTTCCCGGCCTCGTTCGTGATGCCCGCGATGTTGCGCATCGAGCCGTTCGCGTTGCCCTCATCCGTCGGCTCGCCGTTCGCATCCACGTAGCGGAACAGCACCCGCCCCTCGACCTCCAATCGATCCAGCGTCGCCTCATCCGCCACGTACTGGCCCAGGCCGTGCGCGATGTGCAGGTGCAGCACTGCACCGGGCTCGTACGCGCTCGTGAACATCGTGTCGCTCTTCTCCACGCGCACCCGCACGCGTTCGCCCTGGAACCGAAGGGATCGATTGCGAATCAGCGCGCCGGGCAGCAGTCCCGCCTCGCACAGGATCTGGAAGCCATTGCACACGCCCAGCACCGGTCCGCCGTCGCGCACGAACGCGCGCACCGCATCCATCACCGGACTCAGCCCCGCGATCGCGCCGGCGCGCAGATAGTCGCCGTAGCTGAAGCCGCCCGGCAGTACGACGGCGTCCGCGTCGCCGAGCGACGTCTCGCGGTGCCACACGTACACGGGCTTCGCGCCCATGACATCGCGCACGGCGTGCCAGCAGTCGTAGTCGCAGTTCGAGCCCGGGAAGGTGATGATGGCCACGCGCATCAGGCCACCTCCTCGACCGCGATCTCGAAGTCCTCGGTCACAGGGTTCGCGAGCAGCTTGCGGCACATCGTTTCCGTCCGCTCACGCGCCGACGCCTCGTCCTCCGCCTGCACGCGCACGCGCACCAGCCGCCCGACACGCACGTCCTCGACCTCCGTGAATTCCAGCGAACGGAGCGCGCCCAGTACCGCCTTTCCCTCCGGGTCGAGCAGTCCCGCCCTGGGCGTGATCCGCACTTCCGCAACGTACGTCGTCACTCCTCCCCCTCCGTACCCTTCTGCTTCGTGATCATCAGCCGCGGCCCCTCGCCGCGGCGCCGCCTTCCGCGCAGCCGCCGCCTGCGCCCGCCCGGACGCAGTTCCGTGTAATCGATCTCGCGCAGCTCCGCACCCGCTTCATCACCCTGCTCTTCATCGAGCAGCGGATCGCGATCCGGCAGCCGCTCGAAGAAGCCCAGCACCAGCGCCTTGCCGACGCCGTACGCCACGTACCCCATCAGCGCGGGAAAGAAGTAGAGCGACGGGATCGTGACCGCGAGCGCGATCATTGTCAGCAGGAACACTCCCGTGAGCACGCCCTTCAGTGTGCGGAACCCGAACTTCGGCACCACGGGATAGAGCACATGGCTCATCATGAGCAGTCCGAGCACGACCATGAGGCCCGTGATCAGCTCGGGCCACGCCCAATCCGAGAGATACTCGCGGAAGAAGGCAGTCTGGCTGAACGGATAGAACGTCGCGAGCGTCATCCCCGAGGACGGCGATGGCAGGCCGTGGAACGCGACCTTGGCGTGGCCCGCCTGCTCGACGTTGAAGCGCGCGAGCCGGATCACGGCGGCCGTCACGTAGAAGAACGATGCGACCCAGCTCCAGCTGCCGTCCTGCAGGAAGAGATGGTAGATGACGAACGCGGGCGCGACGCCGAAGCTGATCGCGTCCACCAGCGAGTCCAGCTCCTCACCGAAGCGGCTGCCCGTCTGGGTGACACGCGCCACGCGGCCGTCCAGCATGTCGGAGAGGCCAGCGAAGACGATCAGCCACGCGGCGCGTTCGAAGTCGCCGCGCGCTGCCGAAACCATCGCCCAGATCCCGAAGAACAGATTCGCGATCGTGAGCGCGCTCGGCAGGATGATGACGCCCCGCTGGAGCCGGCCGTTCACGCTCGCCTCCCGCGCCGGTGCGCGGTCACGATCCGCTCCCGGCGCATGCGCTTCAATCTCCCGCGCCCGTGGCGGCACCCGTTCCGCTCTCGAGCACATCCTCGAGAGTCCGGCCCGTGAGCCGTCGGAAGAGCGCGCGATAACGTTCCGACGTCTCGCGCACGACACTGTCCGGCAGATCGGGAGCGGGCGGCGCCTTGTTCCACGCGCCCGATGTCGTGAGCGCGTCCAGGTAGTCGCGCACCGGCTGCTTGTCGAGCGACGGCTGCCCCCGCCCGGTCGCGTACGTCTCCGCCGGCCAGAAGCGCGACGAATCCGGTGTCAGCACTTCATCGATCAGCAGCAGCTCACCGCTCGCATCGTGACCGAACTCGAACTTCGTGTCGGCCACGATCATGCCCGCCTGCTCCGCGACCGCGCGACCGCGCTCGTACACGGCCAGGCTGACGGACCGCAGCCGCTCCGCCAGCTCCGCACCCACGAGCTCCGACATGCGCGCGAAGGTAATGTTCTCGTCGTGACCCTCTTCCGCCTTCGTCGCAGGTGAGAAGATCGGCGGATCCAGGCGCGCGCTCTCGACCAGTCCCTCGGGCAGCGGCTCTCCCGCCAGCGTGCCGCTCTTCCGGTACTCACTCCACGCACTTCCCGACAGGTAGCCGCGCACGACGCACTCGATCGGCACGACGTCGGTCCGGCGCACCAGCATCGCACGGCCGATCCATTCATCGCGAGAATCCGCGAGTGCCGGCACAGCCGCTTCGATGACTTCCGGGCGAGCGGACAGCAGATGGTTGGACACGATGTCGCCGAGCTGCTCGAGCCACCACGCCGTCACCTGCGTGAGCACCGCACCCTTGAACGGGATCGGCTGCGGCAGCACGACATCGAATGCGCTGATGCGGTCCGTCGCTACGATCAGCAGGCGATCGTCGCCGGCATCGTACACGTCCCGCACCTTGCCGCGTCGAACGAGCGGGAGCGGCAGTTCGGTCGTTCCGATCGCCTTCATGACCTTCATACCCTCGGCTCGGGGGCGCTTTCCCGTTCCGGCCAGCGGGCCAGTACGGGCGCCACCTCATCTTCGAGAAACCGGTGCACCTGCTCGGGCGCCCGGCCGATGTGCCGGGCCGGGTCCATGAGCGCGCCCACCTCGTCGCGGCTCAGGCCGAACTCGCCGTCCCCAGCGATCCGGTCCGCGAGGTCGTTCGCGCCGCCCTCCTCCTTGAGCCGCTCCGCCGCGGCCACGGCATGCTGGCGGATGCGCTCGTGCAATGCCTGACGGTCGCCGCCGCGCGATACCGCGCGCATCAGCACCGCCTCCGTCACAAGGAACGGC
Source organism: uncultured Gemmatimonadaceae bacterium (assembly GCA_964444685.1). Lineage (GTDB taxonomy): Bacteria > Gemmatimonadota > Gemmatimonadetes > Longimicrobiales > RSA9 > CAYUIG01. The sequence continues at coordinate 37,451 of CAYUIG010000028.1, forward strand.
AGCTCCTCGCCCAGTCTCCGCGCGATCACGCCCGGTCGCACGACCAGCCCGGCGGCCACGTTGTGCACCAGCATCAGCACCGCGTCCGTCGCGAGGTACGCCTCGGGAACGGCTATGCGACGATTCGCCGAATCATCCAGTGTGCGCTCCAGCCACTGCGCCGCCGC
>CAYUIG010000028.1:37717-46825 GCA_964444685.1 uncultured Gemmatimonadaceae bacterium
CGCTCGAAGCCCATCTTCGCCGCGACGCGCCGGTTCATCTCGTCCACCTTCGCGCCATCGCCGCCGAACAGCTCGAGGAACGACGCCTCCGTACCCGTCGTGCCGCGCGCCCCGCGGAAGCGCAGCGTGCCCAGCCTGTGCTCGACCTCCTCCAGATCCAGCAGCAGGTCCTGCGCCCACAGCGTCGCGCGCTTGCCGACCGTGGTCGGCTGCGCGGTCTGGAAGTGCGTGAAGCCGAGTGTCGGCAGGGAGGCGTGCTTCTCCGCGAACTCGGCGAGCGCGCGGATGCAGGCCACGAGGCGCCGTCGCACCAGCTCCAGCGCATCGCGGTGCTGCATCAGCTCGGTGTTGTCCGTGACGAACGCGCTCGTGGCGCCCAGGTGGATGACGCCGTGTGCCGCGGGCGCCACCTCGCCGAAGAGGTGGACGTGCGCCATGACGTCATGGCGGAAGCGTCGCTCGAGTTCCGCCGCGCGGGCGAGGTCGACGTCATCGAGATGCGCGCGCATGTCCGTCAGCGCGGCATCCGGAATGTCGAGGCCCAGCTCGCGCTGCGACTCCGCGAGCGCCAGCCAGAGGCGCCGCCAGGTGCGGAACTTGTACGCGGGGGAGAAAACGGCGCTCATTTCCGCCGACGCGTAGCGTTCCGTCAGCGGGTTCGAGTAGGTGGCGTCGGTCGTCATCACCCGCCGATGTAGAAGGCTACGGAGCCGAGCCTGCCGTTCCGCTCGAACACCATGCGCACGGGCGAGCGTGCGGCCGCGACCCGGCGGAGCAGGGTGGCGACCTCCTGCGCATTCGACACCGGGACGTTGTTGATCTCGACGACCAGGTCGCCCGGCCGGAGTCCGAGAGAGCGCGCGGACTGCGAGAGGTCCGCGATCATTGCGCCACGCTCATTCGCGAAGCCGCGTTCCGCGCGGATCGCGGGTGTGAGCGTCACGAGCTGGAAGTCACTGCCCGCCGACACGCGCTCCGCCGTGAGCGATGGCAGGTCCGCCGTGCCGACCTGGAGCCGCCGCTCGCGGCCTCCTTCGCTCACCACGACCGTCAACGTTTCACCCACACGCGAGTCGAGCAGCCGCGCTTCCCAGTCCAGCGGGTTGTGAACCGAGCGGCCGTTGACCGAACGCACGATCTGACCGACGGCCAGTCCGCCCTCCGCTGCGGGCGAGCCGGACACGACGGAGGCGATGCGCACTTCGTTGCTGTGGCCGAAGCGGTTCGGCTCGGCGGGCTCCACGTCGGCGCCCACCCACACGCGCCGCACGCGCCCTTCCTCCAGCAGCGATGCCGCGATGCGTCGTGCACGGTCGATGGGAATCGCGAAGCCGAGGCCGATGCTCCCGCCGCTGCCCGTGATGATCGATGAGTTCACGCCGATCACCTGGCCCGCCGCGTTCACCAGCGGGCCGCCCGAGTTGCCCGGGTTGATCGACGCGTCCGTCTGGATCATGTCGAGGTAGTAGCCGCCCCTCTCCTCGCCGGCGGGGATGATGTTGCGGCCAAGGCCGCTGATCACACCCGCCGTCACGGTCGGTTCGCGATTCGACAGCAGGAAGCCGAACGGGTTGCCGATCGCGACCGCCCATTCACCGATCACGAGATCCGACGATGTGCCCAGCGGTGCGACGGGCAGGTCGGACGGCGCGTTGCGGACGCGCAGCAGTGCGAGGTCCGTCACGTCATCGATGCCGACGATGTCCGCGTCGAAGTCGCGGCCGTCGGAAAGCGTGACGATCACTTCACTCGCCCCGCGCACCACGTGCTCATTCGTGAGCACGAGACCGCTGCCGTCGATGATGAAGCCGGAGCCCAGTCCGGGTACCTCGCGCGACTGCCCGCCCGGCCCGAGGAAGATCTGGTCCCAGATCGTGCGCGGCCGCACCGTCTCCGTGCGCAGCGTGTTGACGCTCACGACCGCCGGGGCCACACGCTGCGCCGCACGCACGATCGCCGTGCGCCGCGTGCTCTCGACCGTGTCGTTCAGCGCTTCGATCTGCGCCAGCGGCGGCGCGGTCTCGAACACGACCCGCTCCCCGGCCGCGTCCGTTCCCGCCGTCTGCGGCTCCGCAGGCTGACACGCGATCAGCAGCAGCACCAGACAAACCCGCTTCATGCCGTTACCAGACTCCAGACTCCAGACCCCAGACTCCAGACCCCATCAGATGGTCCGCCGCGATTCCGGCAAACGCTCCCAGTCCGCAAGGAACGCCGCCAGCCCCTTGTCCGTCAGCGGATGCTTCACGAGCTGGTGCAGCACCTTCGCCGGCAGCGTCGCCACGTGCGCGCCCATCATCGCGGCCTGCACGATGTGCATCGGATGGCGCACCGACGCGACGAGTACTTCCGTCTCGAAGTCGTAGTTCCTGTAGATGAGCACGACCTGCTCGATCAGCTCCATCCCGTCCTGGCCGACATCATCCAGCCGGCCGACGAACGGCGAGATGAACGACGCGCCGGCCTTCGCCGCGAGCAGTGCCTGCGCGGGCGAGAAACAGAGCGTCACGTTGACCTTGATTCCTTCCGAACGGAAGCGCCGGCAGGCGACCAGCCCGTCCTCGGTGAGCGGCACCTTCACGACGATGTTGTCGGCGATCTTCGCGAGCTCGCGACCCTCGCGCAGCATCGCCTCCTTTTCCGTCGCCACCACTTCCGCGCTGATCGGGCCGGGCACCGTGCGGCAGATCTCCGCCAGGATCGCGCGCGGGTCCTCGCCTGCGCCCGCCGCCTTCGCCAGCAGCGAGGGATTCGTCGTGATGCCGTCGATCAGACCCGCTTCCGCGGCCGCCCGGATCTCGCCGAGGTCCGCCGTATCGAGAAACAGCTTCATCGCCTTGCGATTCGCTCCCCGAGCTCCCGCTCGTCGTAGAACACATCCGTAAGGAACAGCCCCTGCGCCGGTGCGGGCGGCGAGGTCTCCAGGCCCTCGGCTCCGGCCAGCAGCCCGGCCATGTCCGACACCGGACGCCGGCCGCGCGCCGCGTCGACCATCGTACCCACCAGATACCGTACCATGTGGTGGAGAAAACGATTCGCCACGATCCGGAACTCGTGGCCGGCCACGCCCGCATCCGTGTACCAGGCTCGCCACTCCGCGACGTGCACGGTGCACGCATCGCCGCGCTCCTCCTGTCCGGCCTTCGCGAACGCGCGGAACGAGTGCGTCCCCGTCAGCGTCGCGGCGGCCTCCTCGAGCGCGCCGGCATCCAGCGTCTCGGCGAGCGCCCAGCACCAGCGCCGCAGGAACGGGGACCGCGAGATCTCCGCCGTTCCCACGCGGTACGTGTACCCGCGGGCGATCGCATCGAAGCGCGCGTGGAAGCCCGGCTCCGCTGCCGCCGCGTCGGCCACCCAGATCTCGGCCGGCAGCACGGCATTCAGCGCGCGTCGCAGCTCGTGCGCGCTCCACTTCTGCGGCACCGACACGCCGACCACCTGTCCGGTCGCGTGCACGCCGGCATCGGTCCGTCCCGCCGCCGTTACGCGCGCCGAACGCGTCGTCAACCGCTCCAGCGCCGACTCCAGCTCGCCCTGCACGGTCCGCTCGCCCGGCTGCACCTGCCAGCCCGCGAACGCGGCCCCGTCATAGTGCAGCGTGAGCCGGATGCGGTGCTCGTCCGGGCCCGGCTCGCGCGCCACAGTCACGGCCGCCGGAAAGCTACGACCGGCCGCACGCCCGGTCTACCTCGGGAAGCGTTCCAGAACCGACAGGACCTCATCGATGTCCGATTCGGTGTGGTCCGCGTTCACCTGGAAGCGGATCTCTTCGTCCCCGCGCGGCACCACCGGATAGGCGAGGCCCGTCGCCAGCACGCCGTTCTCCCGCAGATGCGCCACCAGCGCCCGCGTGCGCGCCGTGTCGCGCACCATCAGCGGCACCACCGGGTGCTCGCCCGGGATCACCTCGTACCCCAGCCGCACCAGCCCGTCCTCGAACCGCTTCGTCAGGCTGCGCAGGTTGTCGAGCAGCTCGCGTCCGCGCGCGCTGTCCAGCATCTCGAGCGCCGTCAGCGCCGCGCTCGCCTCCGCCGGTGTGATCGGGTTCGAGTAGATGTACATGGGCGACGTCTCGCGCAGGAAGCGGATCACCGCGGCATCCGACGTCACGTACCCGCCGTTCACGCCCAGTGCCTTCCCGAGCGTCGCCACCAGCACATCGCACGGCGGCGAGTTCGTGTACTCCTCCGTGCCGCGGCCCGTCCTGCCGAACGCGCCCACACCGTGCGAGTCGTCCACTACGACGACCACGTTCTCGGGGAACCGCTCATCCCAGCGCCGCGCGATCGCCATGATCTCGTCCAGCGGCGCGTGATCGCCGCGCATGCTGAAGATGCCGTCCGTGATCACGAGTGCGCGCCGCGCCTTCCCGGCCGCAGCGTCGAGCGCCTTCTCCAGCCCCGCCATGTCGAGGTGCGGGTACACCGCCTTGTCCAGCGGCCGCGCCAGGCGCACGCCGTTGATGATGCAGTTGTGGTTCAGCTCGTCGCTGATCAGTACGGTCTGGTCCGTCGTGAGCGGTACGATCGTGCTCATCACCGTCGCGTACGCCGAGCTGAAGATCATCGCTTCTTCCCGCTGATGGAACGCGGCCAGCCGGCGCTCCAACGCGATGTGAGGCGCGTACGTGCCGCTGATGAAGCGCACCGCGCCCGGTCCGGCACCGTACGTTTGCGCCGCGGCCTCTTCCGCCTCGATGATCTCCTTCCGCAGCGACATGCCGAGGTAGGAGTTCGAATTCATGCGGATGAACTCCTGATCGCCCGCACCCTCGAGCCGCACGCGCGGGCCGCGCCTGCCGGAGGGCGGCAGCACTTCCACCACCACCGCTTCCGCGCCCTTCGCCGTCCGCTGCGACTCCAGCTTCGACACGTGCTCCGCGAGCACGCTCTTCACACGATCCAGTGGCATCGTTATCTCCCGTGCGCGGCCGCGCTCAGCTTCTCGAGCATGTCGCGCGTCATCGCCGCAAGGTCGTATTCCGGCCGCCAGCCCCACTCCGCACGCGCGGCCGAATCATCCAGCCGCCGCGGCCACGAATCCGCGATTCGCTGACGAACCGGATCCGGCTCGTACCGAACCTCCAGCTCCGGCACGTGCACGCGAATCGCCGCCGCGAGCTGCGCCGGCGAGAACTGCATCGCGGTCACGTTGAACGCGTTCCTGTGCTTCAGCCGCGACGCATCGGCTTCCATCACTTCGATCGCGGCGCGGATCGCATCCGGCATGTACATCATGTCGAGCTGCGTTCCCTCCGAAAGAAAGCAGCGGTACGCCTCGCCGCGCACCGCTGCATGAAAGATCTCCACCGCGTAGTCCGTCGTGCCGCCGCCCGGTGGCGCCACGTACGAGATCAGTCCGGGATACCGCACGCCGCGCGTGTCCACGCCGTAGCGAACGTGGTAGTAGTCGCACAGCAGCTCGCCCGCGACCTTCGTCACGCCGTACATCGTGGTCGGCCGCTGGATCGTGTCCTGTGGCGCCGGGTCGCCCGGGGTGGACGGGCCGAACGCGCCGATCGAGCTGGGCGTGAACACCGCGCAGCCCTCCGCGCGCGCCACCTCGAGCACGTTCACGAGCGTGTTCATGTTGATCGCCCACGCCCGCTGCGGGTCGCGCTCCGCCGTCGCGGACAGCACCGCGGCGAGGTGGTAGATCGTGTCCGGGCGATGCGACCGCACCGCCTCGACCAGCCCCGCCGCATCCATGCAGTCGAGCTGCTGCGACGGCCCGTCATCCGCCGGTCCCGGCCGCACATCCGTGGCCAGTACCGCCGACTCGCCGTAGATCGATCGCAGCGCGGGCACCAGCTCCGTGCCGACCTGGCCCAGCGCACCTGTTACGAGGATCCGCTCCATCTCACGCCTCCGCTGCGCCGCCGGCGGAGCGGTCCTTCGCGCTCGCCCCGGCCTCGCGGCCCGGGTAGGATACCGCCGAGCCGAGTCGCCGCAAGCCCGCACGCGCGCGAAACCCCGGAGGCGCCGCCGCCGTAGGGCCGCGCATCACGGACACCATCCGGAGGCTGGAATGCGTACGCCCACCATGCTCGCCCTCGCCGCCGTCGTCGCGGCCGCGCCGGCCGGCGCCCAGGAACGCTTCTCTCTCGGCGGCGACCGGGTCGCCATCTTCAACCTTGCCGGCCGTGTCACGGTCGAGCCCGGCACGGGCGGCGGCGTGGTCGTCGAAGTCACGCGCGGCGGTGACGACGCCGCGCGCCTCGAGATCGACTCCGATGAACGCGATGGCTGGCGCGTCCTGCGCGTCCGCTATCCCGCCGACGAGATCGTCTATCGCCAGGGCGACCGCAGCTACAACACCAACTTCCGCGTCCGTGCGGACGGCACGTTCGGCAACTGGGGCGGCGACGATCCCGAGAGCTTCGGGGACGTGCTGCGTGCCATCTTCGGTTCGGGCGACGGCGAGCGCGTCACGATTCGCGGCTCCGGATCCGGCCTCGAGGCGCACGCCGATCTCCACATCCGCGTTCCTGCAGGGCAGACGCTCGCGATCTTCCACGGCGCGGGCGAGATCGAAGCGAGCAACATCGACGGCCGCATCCGTCTCGACAGCCACGCCGGACCGATCCGCGCGCGCAACATGCGCGGCGACCTGACGCTGGACACGGGCTCCGGAAGCATCGAACTTGAGGGAGCCGAGGCAGACGTCATCCTCGATACCGGCTCCGGCAACGTCGTCGTGCGCGACGTGCGCGGCGACCGCATCACCGTCGACACGGGTTCCGGTGCAGTGACGGGCTCCGGCCTCGAGGGCCGCACCGTCCTCGTCGACACCGGCTCCGGCGCCGTTCAGCTCGACGGCGTAACCGCCGACAGGCTCGAGGTGGACACCGGTTCCGGCAGGGTTGGACTCCGTCGCATCTCGGCGCCCCGGCTCCTGGTGGATACCGGCAGTGGTGGCGTGGATGCCGACCTCTTCGGCACGGTCGAGAACGTCGTCATCGACACCGGCTCGGGTTCCGTGAACGTGCGTGCACCCGCCAGTCTCGATGCGACCATCGAGCTCGACAGTGGCAGCGGCGGCGTGCGCACCGACTTCGATGTGGACGTGGAGCGAAAGACCCGCAACTATCTCAGCGGGCGCATCGGACGCGGCAACGGCCGCATCGTCATCGACACCGGCTCGGGCGGGATCCGACTCGAGCGACAGAACTGAGGGAGAATGGAGAAGGGCCGGATGATCCAGGATCACGAAACATCCGGCCCTTCCTTCAACGATCTGCTCGCGCGCATCGCCGCGCGCGAGCACCTCTCCTCCACTCAGGCCCGCGCCGCCTTCGACGCGATCATCAGCGCCGCCGTGCCGCCCGTACAGGTGGCCGCACTCCTCCTCGGCCTGCGCGTGAAGGGCGAGACCCCGGAGGAGATCGCGGGCGCCGTCGAAGCGCTGCGCGCCGCGATGATTCCCGTCCGCGCACCCGATCCGGACAGCCTCGTCGATACCTGCGGCACCGGCGGCGGAGCCGTCACCACATTCAACATCTCGACCGCCGCCGCGCTGCTTGCCGCCGCGGCGGGCGCGCGCATCGCGAAGCACGGCAACCGCTCCTACACGTCGCGGTCCGGCAGCGCCGACGTCTTCCACGCGCTCGGCGTGCGCATCGATCTCACGCCCGATGCGATGGCCGCGGTACTCGATCAGGCGGGCATCGTCTTCATGTTCGCGCCCACGCTGCATCCCGCGATGAAGAACGTCGCGACCGTTCGGCGCGAGCTCGGTGTCCCCACCGTCATGAACGTGCTCGGCCCGCTCACCAATCCCGCGGGTGCGCGCCGTCAGCTCGTCGGTGTGGCCGACCCCGCGCTCCTCGACGTCGTTGCGGGCGCGCTCCACCAGCTCGGGCACCTGCGCGCACTCGTCGTGCACGGGCGGCCCGGCATGGATGAGATCAGCCCGCTCGGCATCACCGATGTGATCGAAGTCGAACCGTCGGGGCTGCGTCGATACCCGCTGGATCCGGCGGACATCCTCGGAAACGAAGAACGCCTCCATGCCGACGACCTGGCCGGCGCTTCTCCCGAGGAGAATGCCGAGCTCATTGTCGCCGTGCTCGAAGGCGCCATACGCGGCGGCGCACGCGCCGCCGTCGTGCTCAACGCGGCCGCGGCCCTCTACGTGGCGGGCCACGCCGAAGACCTGCGGCATGGTGCCGCGCTGGCTGCGCGCACCATCGATGAAGGCAAGGGGACCGCGGCTCTCGAGCGGCTTCGCACCGCTTCGCTCCGCGCAGCCCTCAGTTCACCGACACCACCGCCTTGAGTGTCCACGGCCCGGTGATCGGGCACGCCGTCAGCCGCACCAGTACCACCGTCGTGCTCTTCCTCGTCCTCCGCCCCACCACGAACGCCCGCCGCCCTTCCATCAGTACCTCCGTATTACGCCGACCACGATTCCCTGGATCATCACCTGGCTCGCGCGGAAGAACATGGGCGGCATCGCCGCATTCGCCGGCTGCAGGCGGATGCGCCCGTCTCCCTCGCGGTAGAACTTCTTCACGGTCGCGGAATCACCGTTGACGAGCGCGACCACCATCTCGCCGTTCTGCGCGGTGTTCCGCGAGTTCACCACGATGTAGTCTCCTTCGCGGATCTGCTCCTCGATCATCGAGTCGCCCTTCACGCGCAGGACGTAGTGCTGGCCGCCGCGCATCAGGAAGTCCTCGGGGACCGTCACGGACTCCTGCTCCTGCACGGCTTCGATCGGCAGACCGGCGGCGACGGAGCCCAGCAGCGGCAGCTCCACCGCGGACGCGCGCACACCCATCGGCACCAGCTCGATCGAGCGGCTCGCGTTCTGACTCTTCCGGATGTAGCCCTTGTGGCGCAGATTCTCGAGATGCTCGTGAACGGTCGCGAGCGAGCTGTACCCGAACGCGGCCGCGATCTCCTCGAAGCTCGGCGGGTACCCGTTCTCTTCGACGAACTCCTCGAGGAAATCCAGGATCTCCTTCTGGCGCTTGGTCAGCGGCATGACGGCCTCGAGCGGCGAGCGGGAACCGGTCCGGGATATGACCCGGGCCGAAAAGAAACCGAAGACAACTTACCCGAAGATGCACCGAAACGCAAGGGGTCCGGAAAACATTCTGGACCG
>CAYUIG010000029.1:0-39851 GCA_964444685.1 uncultured Gemmatimonadaceae bacterium
TGACGTTCGTCTTGCGGATGTAGTCGAGCAGCGACGTCTTGCCGTGGTCGACGTGGCCCATGACGGTCACGATCGGCGGACGCGGCACGAGATCCTCGGGCTTGTCCTCCTCCTGCGCTTCCTCCGTCAGCGTGGCGCCGTACTCCTCTTCGCGCATCGCCTGGAAGCCGAACTCATCCAGCAGCAGCTCGATCTGATCGAAGTCCAGCCGCTGGTTGATCGTGACCTGGAGTCCGAGGTTCTTGAACGCGCTGCCCACGATCTGCGATGCGCTGACGTCGATCAGCTCGGCCAGCTCCGCGACCGTGAGGAACTCGTTCACGCGGACCGTGCGTGCTTCCTCCTCCGCCCGGCGCTGCCGCTCGGCCGCGGCCTCGACGCGGCCCGGCGCCTCTTCGCGGCGATGCCGCCGCTTCCGGCCGCCGGTCTTCAGCTCGGTCATGACCCGGGCGATGTTCTGCTGCACCGCACCCTGGTCGACACGACGCTGCTTCTTTTTGCGCTTGTCCTTCTTGCTGCGCCGGCCGTCGGACGTGAAGCCCTCGGCCTGGATGCGCACCTGACCGCCCGGGCCTGCGCTCGCTGCCGGGGCCGGGCGCGGCGGCGCCTTGCCGAGCACCTCGGCCGCGCGACGCAGCCGTGGCCGCATCTCGGCCGGCACCTCGCGCTCCGCAGGCTCCTCGGGCGCCGCGGGCGGCGTTACGACCTCGGCCGCCGCCTGCTCCTCCGCACCGGCCGCGATCTCGGCCTCCGACAGCTCCGGCTCGGCCTCGGCCTCGGCCTGTTCCACCACCTCGGCGGATGCTTCGACGGCCGCAGCCTCGGCCGCTTCCGCGGCGATCGCCTCGGCCGCGTCCGCTATCACGTCCGCGGTCGAATCCGCCGCCGCAGCCACCGGCTCGTCGGCGACCGGCTCCGGTTCCGGCTCCGGTTCCGCCTTGCGTCGACGCCGCCGCCCCGTCGGCTGCGACTCCTCCATCACGACCTCGAGGACTTCCTCCGTGTCCCCGGTGCCCGCGCGGCGTTCGCGCTCGAAGCGCGCGCGCAGCTTCGCGATGGTCGCGTCATCGACCGCCGATGCCTCGCTCCGTACGCGCACGCCGAGCCCCCGGAGCAGCGCGAGCAGCTTCTCCGTTTCGAGGCCGAATTCCTTCGCTACTTCGTAAACGCGCATCTATCTCCGTGCGTCGTGCGGCGTCTCCGGCACAGCGGCCGGTTCGGCTACTTCCATCAGTTCTGCGAGGCGCTCCGCGAAACGCGGATCGGTCAAACCCACCGCGCTCGCACTCGCCTGCCCGACCGCGCCACCCAGCAGCGCGCGGTCGAATGCCTGCCGGTGCGGAATACCCCCATGCACCAGCAGCGGTACCACTTTACCCAGCGCATTCGATGACGCATCGCCGGCGAGGATCGCGAACTTCAGCTTCCCCGCCCGCAATGCCTCGCGGACGCGCTCCGTTCCTGCTACGACCGCACCCGCACGAGCGGCGAGCCCCAGGAGCTGGAGCACCGGCTCATGCGGAGGCATCGTCGCCGGTCGACTCGGCGTCGGACGCGGGCTCGGCTTTCGGCAGCTTGACGCCGAAGATGTCCTCGGCGATGGAGCGGGCCTCGGCCATCTCGTCGTCGGTTGCCTGTGCGGCCGCGTCCTCGGCGGAGCCCTCCTCGACCGTGAGCGATTCGATGAGGCGGAGCACGTCATCGGCCGCCTCCGCGCTCAGGCCGGCGCGGAGGAGGTCCTCCTTCTCGACGTCGATGATGTCCAGAAAGCTAGTATATCCGGCGCTTTCCAGCATCGCCAGTGTCGGCACCGGCAGATCCAGCTCACGAATCGGGAAGTCCGCGATCTCGTAATCGGGCTCCGGTCCGCCGAACAGTGCGGCATCCGCACCGCGCTCGAGCCACTCACGGCTGCCGTACAGGTCGATCTGCCAGCCGATGAGCTGGCTCGCGAGCCGCACGTTCTGTCCGTTGCGGCCGATGGCGAGCGAGAGCTGATCCTCGTCGACGATCGCCGTGATCACGCGGCGCGCGGAGTCGCTCAGCACCTTCGCCACCTTGGCGGGTGCGAGTGAACGGCGCGCGTAGATCTCCGGATCCGGGTGCCAGGGCACGATGTCGATGCGCTCGCCGCCCAGCTCGCTCACGACCGCCTGCACGCGCGCACCCTTCAGGCCGACGCACGCGCCCACCGGATCGATCGAGTCGTCGCGCGAGGACACCGCCACCTTCGTGCGGCCGCCCACTTCACGCGCGAGCCCCTTGATCTCGACGATGCCCTGATAGATCTCGGGCACCTCGAGCTTGAACAGGGCGGCGACGAACAGGGGGTCGGCACGCGAAAGTATCAGCCGCGGCCCCTTCGGCGTCTCCTCGACCTTCTTGAGTACGGCGCGGATCGGCTCGCCCTGGCGGAAGCGCTCGCGCGGGTTCTGCTCCTTCCACGGGATGATCGCTTCCGCATCGCGCGACTTGTTCAGCATGAGCACCAGCTTGCCGCGCTCCACCTGCTGCACCTCGCCGCTCAGCAGCTCGCCCACGCGGTTCGCGAACTCGTCGCGGATCTTGTTCCGCTCGCCCTCGCGCAGCCGCTGGATGATGCGCTGCTTCGCCGCCATCACGGCGTTCCTGCCGAACTGCGTGAAGTCGACCGGGATCTCGAGGATGTCGCCGACCTCGAACTCGGGGTCGTCCCAGCGGGCTTCCTCGAGCGAGATGTGGCGCGCGGGATCCTCGACCTCAGCCACGACTTCCTTCAGGACCGTGATCTTGATGTCGCCGGCCTCTTCATCGATCTCGACTTCCGCCTGCACTTCCGCCCCGAAGCGACGCGCGAGCGCCGCCATGATCCCGTCCTTGATCAGGTCGTGCAGGTCGTCCCGCGACAGGTTCTTGTTCGCGATCATCTCGCGGAACGCGGCCAGCACCCCCATGGCGTTTCCCATATCCTCCGTCCTCCGCGTTCAGTCCTGCTCGTTCCAGCGGAAGAGCAGGTGCGCCCGCGCGATCTCGGCGCGCGGGATCGCGAGCTCCTCGCCGTCCTCCAGCCGGATCCGCACACGCGCCGCTTCGTCGAGGCCCAGCAGCTCACCCTCGAGCCGGCGGCCGCGATCGCCGAACGGGTGCGTCCCACGCACCGCGATCTCGCGACCCGCGAACCGCTCGAAATCGGCCGGCCGCACGAGCGGCCGCTCGAGACCGGGCGACGACACCTCCAGCACGTAGCGGTCGCCCAGCTCCGCGATCGTATCGAGCCACGGCTCCAGCGCGCGGCTCGCCCGTGCGCAGTCGTCGATCGTGATCCCCGCCTCGCCCCCGCCCCGGTGATCGATCCGGACGCGCAGGAGGGGCCGCGCACGGGATCCCGCGCGCTCCAGCTCGACCAGCTCGTATCCGAGCTCCTCGAGCCGGGTCTCCATCTCGCGTTCCAGTTCCCGTTCGCCCATGGCTCAATAAAAAAGTGGGGGTCCGTCCCCCACTTCTCCCGACCGGCCGAGGCCGGCGCATGGCCGCATGATCCGGCCGCCAACTGTTGAAAAGCTAACGCGATCCGCTACCGGACGCAACCCGCCCCGGGCCCGTTATCCCCCCTCGCCGACGACCTCCGCGTCCGGTTCGAAGCCGGCGCACGACAGCACCGGCAGCCGCGGATAACGCGGGTACCGCACGTCCGTGCGCGAACGCATGCACAGATGGAACTGCGAGCCCGTCCGGGTGCGCACCACCCGCTCGTGGCGGCATTCGGCGCACAGCCCGATGCCCGCGCTCACGCTTCCGTCCCGATCCCGACGAATGCGACCTGTCGCTCCGCACGTCCTCCGCGATGAGAATAGAACCCGTGACCGCAGCGCGTGCAGTGCCCGGAAATCGTAATCGCGTCCGCTGACACGCCAGCTTCCAGCGCACGCGCCGCGAGCCACTCCCGCAGGTCGAGCATGCCCTTCCCTCGCCCTGCCAAGCCGAGGGCTTCGAACACTTCGGGGCCGACCTCATAGCAGTGGCCACAGATCGCGGGGCCGAGGTGCATGCGCAGCCGGTCGGCGGTGGATCCGAGCGCACGCATGCCCGCGTCCAGAATGCCCGCCGCGGCTCCGCGCCAGCCGGCGTGCAGCAGCGCGACCCTGCGTGCGTCCGGATCGACGAGGAAGACGGGAACGCAGTCGGCGATCGACACCGTGAGCAGCACACCCGCGTCGCCGGTGACGTGGCCGTCGATGTCGTCGAGCAGGACGATGCCGGGTGGCCCGCCCTCGTGCACCGCCACAGCGGCGGCGTGTACCTGCCGGCCGTGCACGGCGCGCGCGATGCCGGTGGCTTCGCGGAGCCTCCGCCAGCGCGCGAGCGTTTCGCGTACGGGCGACGTGCCGAAGAACGTCATGTCGCCGGCGTCTTCACCGGTGGTTCCCTGCACGAGCCAGGGTATGTCGGCCGCCCAGCCCGGGTGCATCCAGCCGGTCGGCCCGGGCATCTCGAGCACCCGGGCCAGCACGGCCTCAGCCGCCCTCGACCGTGAAGCCGCCACTGCCACCGCCGCTCTCGCCTGTGCCGTGGTCGTGCGGGTGCGCCGTGCCGCCCGCCGCGCGGTGCGCTTCCAGCTCCTTGCGCAGCGCCGCGACCTCGTCGCGCAGCGCGTCGAACTCCTTCTGCGTGACAAAGTCGAGACGGTCGCGCATCTCGTCCATCGTCTCCTGCGCCTTCTTCATCGTCGAGCGCGCGGCCTCCTTCGCACGTTCGGGCGAGAGGTCGCCCTTCTCCCGCAGATCGTCGAACGACTCCTCGATCGCATCCTTCAGCGCGCCCAGGAAACCGGTCACCGCACGCACGCCCTCGCGGAACGGATCGCTCCGCCTGCTCTCATCCGCCATGTCGTCTCCTTAGTCCCCTCTCGAGTCCTCGCGCTCGATGCGCGCGCCGAGCGCACGCAGCCGCTCGTCGATCCGTTCATACCCGCGTTCGATCTGTCCGACGTTGAACAGGTGGCTCTGTCCCTCCGCACCGAGTGCGGCGATCAGCAGCGCCATTCCCGCACGGATATCCGGGCTCTCCACGACCGCGGCGTGCAGCCGCGACGGCCCGACCACGACCGCGCGGTGCGGATCGCACAGCACGATGCGCGCGCCCATGCTGATGACCTTGTCGGCGAAGAACATGCGCGACTCGAACATCTTCTCGTGGATCAGGATCGTGCCGCGGCACTGCGTCGCAACGACGAGGGCGATCGACGTGAGGTCCGCGGGGAACGCGGGCCATGGGCCGTCGTCGATCTTCGGTATGTGTCCGCCCATGTCGGTGCGGATCAGCCGGTCCTGGTTCGCGGGCACGAACAGGTCCCGGCCGCGCACCTCGCACACGATGCCCATGCGTTCGAATGCGAGCAGCGTCGAGTCCAGGTGCTGCGGCTCCGCTTCCTCGATCAGCACCTCGCCGCCCGTCACGGCGGCGAGACCGATGAAGGAGCCGACCTCGATGTGGTCGCTGCTGATGCGGAAGCGCCCGCCGTGCAGCTTCTCCACGCCCTCGAACTCGAGGATGTTCGTGCCGATGCCGTGGACGCACGCGCCCATGCCCTCGAGCATGTGGCACAGGTCCTGGACGTGCGGCTCGGCCGCCGCATTGCGTATGCGCGTGTGTCCCTTCGCCATCGCCGCGGCCATCACCGCGTTCTCGGTAGCGGTGACGCTCGGCTCGTCGAGGAACAGATCGGCGCCGCGCAGTCCGCCTGTGCGCAGCGTGTAGCCGCGATCGGCTTCGACCACAGCGCCCAGGCGGGAGAGGGCGAGGAAGTGGGTGTCGACGCGGCGGCGGCCGATGACGTCGCCGCCCGGGGGCGGCAGCACCATGCGGCCGGCCCGCGCGAGCATGGGCCCCGCCAGCAGAATGGAGGCGCGGATGCGCGCGGCCATCTCCGTATCCAGCTCGGACACCCGCACGTCGCGGGCGTGGACGCGCACCGAGTTGGGACCGATCCACTCCGTCTCGGCGCCGAGGTGTGCGATCAACTCGAGCAGCGTGCGCACATCCTTGATGGCCGGCACGTTGTCGAGGATCACCTCCTCATCGGTGAGCAGCGTCGCCGCCAGCATTGGCAGGGCGGCGTTCTTGTTGCCCGCCGGCCGGATCGTGCCTGCGATCGGGTATCCGCCCTCGACGATGAACTTCGGCATCCGCTCCCTTGCACCGGTCTCCGCGGCCCTACGCACGCAACATACCGGGCCGCGGAAGCGCGCGTCAATTTGCGGGTTACGACGGCCGTTCCGCTTGACACCCGGCGCGCCCGCGCACAACATCCCGCGTCCGCGACCCGGCCATTGGAGGACGCTCCCGCCGCGATGCGCATCGTCGATTACGTGGGGCCCGAACGGGTCCGCCTCGGACTGTCCGACACGGACGTGGCCGGGACCATCCGCGCGCTCGTCGATCAGCTCGCCCGTTCGATCGAGCTCGATGATGCCGATGCACTCGTGCAGGCGCTGCTCGCCCGCGAGGCCGCGCACACCACCGCACTCGATCGCGGTGTCGCCGTCCCGCACACCACGCTGCCCGGGCTCGATGACTCCGTGATCGCCATCGGCGTGGCACCCGACGGCGTTCCCTTCGGCCCCGGCGACGCAGCGCCGGTCCGGATCGTCGTGCTGCTGCTGTCCCCTCCCGAGGCGACCGCGCGCCACATCAAGCTGCTCGCGCGCATCGCACGACTCGCACGGCGCGGCTTCGTCGATGAGCTGCTGTCCGCTTCCTCTCCCGAGGAGCTGGTGGCGCGGCTCGAGCGCACGGAAGCGGAGATCGGCTGATGCATCTCCTGATCGCGGTCGTCAACCAGGAGGAGAAGCTGGACGAGATTCTGTCCGGCTTCCTCGAGCTCGGCATCACGGGCGCGACCGTCATCCACAGCGAGGGGATGGGGCGCGTGCTGTCGCATGACATCCCCATCTTCGCGGGGCTCCAGACGCTCCTCGCCCGCTCGCGCCCGCAGAACGTCACGCTGTTCTCCGTCATCCGTGAAGATGAGAAGGTCGATGCGGCGATTCAGCTGCTGAAAGAGGCGTGCGGCAACTTCGAGGACCCCGGCAGCGGCATCGCGTTCACCGTGCCCGTCGAGCGCGTCGTGGGTCTCGCCCCGGAGCTGGGCGAGAAGGATCTCTGACCACGCCGTGAAGCTCGCGCTCTTCCAGTTCGCACCCGCACTCGGCGCTGTGGACGCCAATCTCGACCACATCGCCGCCGCCGCGCACGACGCACGCGCGGATCTGCTGATCACACCCGAGCTCGCGGTTACGGGGTATGACGTCCGCGATGACGCGTGGCGTCTCGCGCGTACGCTTTCGCCAGGCAGCGACGCGCCCGGTCCACTCGCCGGTGTGCCGGGCGCCGTGCTGGCCGGCATGATCGAGCGCGGCGACGACGGCATTCCGTACAACGTCGCGGCGCTGTTCCGGAACCGACTGGAGCATGTGCATCGGAAGGTGTATCTCCCGACGTACGGCATGTTCGATGAAGCGCGCTGGTTCGGCCGCGGCCGTACGGTGCGTGCGTTCGACCTGCCCGCTGGCTGGCGCGCCGGCGCGCTCGTGTGCGAGGACTTCTGGCATCCGGGCCTCGCCTACGTACTCGCCGCCGCCGGCATCGACCTGCTGCTCGTGATGGCCGCCGCGCCCGGCCGCGATGTGCGCGCGGACGGTCCGCGCTTCGCCTCCACCGATGCGTGGCGCCGCATCGCGCAGACCACTGCGATGCTCTACGGCATCTACGTCGTGCTCGCCAATCGCACGGGCGTAGAGGGCGGCGTCACCTTCGCCGGCCGGTCGCTGATCTGCGCGCCGGATGGATCCGTGATCTCGGAAGCCGGCGACGACGAGGAGGTCACGCTCGTGGCGGACCTCAACCGCGATGCGGTGCACGCCGCGCGCCGCCCGGGCGCGCATCTGCGCGATGAGGATCCGCTCCTCGTTGCACGCGAGCTGCTGCGGCTTGCTGAGTCGCCGTGACCGACGCGCGCACGGAGCGGATCGTCACGGTCATGGCGGGCGTGCTGCGCGCCGCGCTGCGCGATGCGCGTGCCCGCGGCGTCGTGCTGCTCGACGATGGGGGTGCATGCGGCGCGTTCGCGGCACGATGTTGTGAGGCCGCAGGCGAACTCGTACGCATCGAGCCACCGGCCGGGAACGATCGCGAGGCCATCGAAACGCAGCGCATGCAGGGCCGCATCGAAGCGCACCGACGGGGCGCGCTGCTGGCGCACCCCGCGTGCAAGACGGAGCTGCTGCTGGGCGATGACTTCCCGCCTGAGTCGCTGCTCCCGCTCGGGGACCTCTACGCATCCGAGGTCCCGGGTATGTCGATGGAGCAGCTGTCACCCGAAGCGGCGCGCGTCGCCGCGGCGGCTGGCGGGCTCGAGGCGCTCGATGCGGGGCTGCGGAACCTCTACGAGCGGCGTCTGGACGAGTCGGCCGCATGGCCCGAGACTGCGCGCGGGCTCGTGACCGCGCGCCTGGCTGCCACGCGCTTCCGCCGGCAGCGGCCGGGCTTGATCCCGAAGCTCGGGCGTCGCACCCTGGGCATCGACCTGTTCGCGTGAGGTAACGTGATGCTTCCGCTCCTGCTGCTCCAGGACGCCGCGCTGGCCGCCCAGGTCGACCGGATTGCGTGGGCGCAGATCATCATGGCCGTCGCGCTGGTCCTGCTCGCACTCATGGGACTCGGCGCGCTGTTCGCCGCGTGGAAGGCGATGCGCGCGGCGCAGCGCCTGATGGGCGAGCTCCAGAGGATTGCCGACCGCCTGTCCGTGCGCGCCGAACCGATGATCGATGCCGGCCGTCGCGTCGTCGACGACGTGTCGGACGTCAGTCGCAGGCTGCGCAAGCAGGCCGACGACTTCGCGGACACGCTCCAGGAGCTGAATACGAGCCTGCGCCGCGGCACCGAGGAAGCGCGGCGACGTGTGCAGGAGTTCGGCGCCGTGCTCGACGTCGTGAGCGAGGAAGCGGAGGAGCTGCTGGTCGACACCACCGCGCGTGCACGCGGCGTCCGAACCACCGCGGATGCGCTCCGTGGCCGCGGCGGACGTCGCCGCCGCATCCCGCGCGGCCCGCGCTCGGACGTGCCCGCGGCACAGCCGGGAGAAGAGGCGGAGTGACCGTCGCGCGGCTCCTCGGCGTCATGGCCGGCGCGATCGGGCTCCTCGTCGTACTGCCCGAGCCGGCTGCCGCCTTCGGTCCCGCGACGCACGTCTTTCTCGGCAGCCGGCTGCTCGAGACTCTCGCCCTCCTCCCCGAGTCCATCGCATCGCTGCTCCACGCCTACCCGCAGAGTTTCCTCTACGGCTCCGTCGCGGCCGACATCTCGTTCGCGAAGAAGTACGTGCCCGCGGGACGGCACTGCCATTTCTGGCACGTGGGCGAGGAGATCCTGGAGAGCGCGGAGAACGATCGGCTGCGCGCCGTCGCATACGGTTACCTGAGCCACCTTGCCGCCGACACGATCGCGCACAACTACTTCGTGCCGCGCCAGCTGCTGCTCACGAGCAGTACGCGCGCGCTCGGGCACGGCTACTGGGAGCACCGGCTGGATGCACAGCTCGGCGAGCGCTACGGTGCGATGGCGCGCGCGGTCGTGCTCGAGTACGACCACTCGGAGGCGGACGAGCTGTTCGACCGGGTACTGAGCGGGACGATCTTCTCGTTCGAGACGAACCGGCGGATCTTCCGCGGCATGATCCGCATGCAGGACAACGAGCGGTGGAAGTCCGCGTTCGACCGCGTGCTCCAGAGCTCGCGCTGGGAGCTGACGGGACCGACGATCGACGCGTACGTATCGCGCGCCTTCGATTTCGTGGTGGACTACCTGCTGCGCAGGCGCGAGTCGCTCCCCGCCGCACTCGACCCCACAGGAGACTTCAACCTGCACCTCGCCAAGAAGGTGCGGCGGCTCGCGCTGCGGGAGGGACTGCTCGGTCGGCCGCGCGTGCTCGAGGACATTGCGGACGACTTCTTCCCGCTGCCCCAATCCGGTCTCGACTACTGGCGGCGCGCCACCGGCTGATCAACTACGCAGCGCAGCGAGCAGGCGGCGTCGCGCTTCCTGCGGGTCCGCCTTCCCTTCCGACCGCTGCATCAGCCGACCCATCAGGAAATCCAGCACCTTCGCATCACCCGCACGGAAGCGCGCTGCTTCCCCCGCGTGCATCTGCAGGACGGCTGCGATCCAGGCATCGATGCGTTGCGCATCGCTCACCTTCGCGAGCCCCATCTCCGCGACGATGACGTCCGCGCTCCTGCCGGACTCCGCCATCGCTGCGAACACGGTTCGTGCCGCGCTGTGTGATACCGATCCGTCCGCCACCATGCACAGCAGGCCGGCCAGTCGCTCGGGCTCCATCGGCATGTGACCATCGTGCCGGTTCGACCACGCCAGCACCTCGGTCATCACCCAGTTGCTCGCCGCTTTCGGCTCCGCGCCCGCCGCCACGACGGCCTCGAAGTAGTCCGCGACGGCTCGCTCAGCCGCGAGCACGCCCGCGTCGTACGCCGGCAGGTCGTACGAGGTCACGAAGCGCGCTTCGCGCGCGAGCGGAAGCTCCGGCAGGTCACGTGCGATGTCGTCGATGTACGCGCGCTCCAGAACGAGCGGCGGCAGGTCCGGGTCCGGGAAGTAGCGGTAGTCGTGGCTCTCTTCCTTGCTGCGCATCGCACGCGCCTCACCGCGCGCCGCGTCCCACAGCAGCGTCTCCGGCTGCACGCTTCCGTCACGTTCGACGACGCGCATCTGCCGCTCGATCTCGAATGCGAGAGCCCGCTCCACGTTCGAGAACGAGTTCAGGTTCTTCACCTCCGTCTTCGTCCCCGGCGGGTCCTGGATTCGCCGCACCGAAACGTTCGCGTCCACGCGCAGGCTGCCCTTCTCCATGTCGCATTCACTCACATCGAGGTAGCGGAGCAGCTGGCGAAGGCGGTTCAGGAACGCGCGCGCCGCTTCGGGTGATGTGATGTCGGGCTCCGTCACGATCTCGATCAGCGGTACGCCTGCGCGGTTCAGGTCGATCGCGGTGGCATCGGAGAACCGGTCGTGCACCGACTTGCCCGCGTCCTCCTCCAGGTGGAGCCTGCGGATACGCACGTCGGAGAGCACGCCGCCCGTCGCGAGCGGCGCATCGTACTGCGTGATCTGGTAGCCCTTCGGCAGGTCCGGGTAGAAGTAGTTCTTGCGCGCGAAGCGGCTGTGCTCGTGCACGGTGCAGCCGAGCGCGAGGGCGGCGCGCACGGCCAGTTCGATCGCGCGTGCATTCGGCACGGGCAGCGCACCGGGCAGCCCGAGGCACACCGGGCACACGCGGGTGTTCGGGTCGCCGCCGGACTCCGCGACGTCGGCGCAGAACATCTTGGTGCGTGTCGCGAGCTGGACGTGCACCTCGAGGCCAATCACGGGCACGAGTGTCATGCCAGCACCCGCTCCAGTGCGGCACCGGCCGACACCAGCCCTTCCTCGTCGTTGCGACGCGTGATGAGCTGCCCGCCCACCGGCAGCCCCGCACTCGTGCCGATCGGCAACGACAGCGCGGGCAGGCCCGCAAGGCTCGCCGCCACCGTGAATACATCCGAGCGGTACATGCCGTACGGCGCCTTCCGCTCGCCCAGCAGGAATGCAGGTGTCGGTGTGGTCGGCGTGAACAGCACATCCACGCCTTCATCGAACGTGCGTGCGAAGTCCCGCGCGATCAGGCGGCGTGCACGCTGCGCGCGCAGGTAGTACCGGTCGTAGTAGCCCGCCGACAACGCGTACGTGCCGATGGCGATGCGCCGCTTCACCTCTGCACCGAAGCCCTGCGACCGCGTGCGCTCGTACAGCTCCGCGGTCGTCCCGACGCCGGCCGCGCGCACGCCGTAGCGCACGCCATCGAAGCGGGCGAGGTTGCTGGAGGCTTCGGCGGGTGCGATGACGTAGTAGGTGGGCAGCGCGTAGCGCGTGTGCGGCAGTGATACAGGGCGGATGACCGCACCGGCATCGCGCATTGCATCGAGCGCCTCCCGGCAGCACGCTGCGATGCCCGCATCCAGCCCGGGCGGGAAGTACTCCGCAGGGACGCCGATCACCTTCCCGCGCAGGTCGCCATCGCGCGCGCCGGTCACGAGGTCGGGCACGGGGTCCGTGCGGCTGGTCGCATCGCGCGGATCATGGCCCGCCATCACCTGGAGCAGCAGCGCCGCATCCGTGACGGAGCGCGCGAACGGGCCGATCTGGTCCAGTGAGGACGCGAACGCGACCAGGCCGTAGCGGCTCACGCGGCCGTAGCCCGGCTTGATGCCGACGATGCCGCAGAACGCGGCCGGCTGCCGCACCGAGCCGCCGGTCTCCGTGCCCAGCGCCGCCGGCACCATTCCTCCTGCAACGGCCGCCCCGGAACCGCCCGACGAGCCCCCCGGCACGCGCGTTTCATCGAGGGGATGACGCGTCGGTCCGTACGCGGAGTTCTCCGTGGACGAGCCCATCGCGAACTCGTCCATGTTCGTCTTGCCGATCACGACCGCACCCGCCGCACGCAGCCGCGCGATCGCGGTCGCTTCGAAGGGTGAGACGTACCCTTCGAGGATGCGCGAGCCGCACGCCGTCGGCAGCCCGAGCGTCGCGATGTTGTCTTTCACCGCGACCGGCACGCCGCGCAGCCGGCCACTCTTCGCCGCGCGCGCCTCGGCGGGTGCTTCGGGTCCTGCTACGGACAGGAATGCGTGCAGGGATGCATCGGATCGAGCGATCGCGTCCAGTGCCGCGCTCACTGCGGCATCGCCACCCGCGCGCGCCATGTCCGCGAGCGGCCGGAGGTGCGGCGCGTCGCTCACCCTTCGAGAGCCGGCAGCCGCGGCAGGAGGAAAAAGCCGTCGCGCCATTCGGGCGCGATCTCCGCGATCGGTGCGGCGAGCGCGTCGGCGCCCGGCACGTCGTCGCGCAGCCTGACGCCCGTCTCCGGCGGCTGCGCGTCATCCGCGCTGTCGAGCGTTTCGAGGATGGCGACGTGGTCGAGGATGTCGTTCAGGTCCGAGGTCAGCCGTTCCGCCTCCTCCGGCTCGAGCCGGAGCCGCGCGAGGGCCGCGACGGCCTCGACTTCTGCGCGCGTGACCGCCATCACAGCTCCTTCTCGAGGTTGGCGAAGCGCACCATGACCTTGCGCCGGCCGACCTGCTCGAAGTCGATCACGGCCTTCAGGTCGCGGCCGAAGCCCGACAGCTCGCGGATCACGCCGCGGCCGAACTGCGGGTGCTTCACCCGCTCCCCCTTCACGAACCGCACTTCGTCCTGCGACTCGCTCAGGTCGAGGTAGCGGCCGCCATCATCCTCGAAGCCGCGCCCGAACGACGCACTCCCTGCGCGCCGGCCGCCCGTCGGTGCGAACGATGTCCGCCAGCGCGATTCCTGCGCGTGCATCCGCCCCACCGCCGCGGTCTGCTGCACCTCGAGCAGTCCATCCGGAATCGCGCGCAGGAAGCTCGACGGCACGCACGCAACGATGTCGCCCGCACGACGGCGGGTACGGGCGTGCGAGAGGAAGAGCTTCTTCTCTGCGCGCGTGATGCCGACGTAGAGCAGCCGGCGCTCCTCCTCGAGCGTTTCCGGCTCGTCGAATGCGCGCGCCAGCGGGAACAGCCCGTCCTCGAGTCCCGAGATGAACACGCACGGGAACTCGAGCCCCTTCGCGTTGTGCAGCGTCATGAGTACGACCGCCTGCGCCTTCGGGTCGTGCCGGTCGACATCGGCCAGGAGCGACACCTTCTGGAGGAAGCGGTCGAGAGCAGTCGCTTCCGCATCGGCATCCTCCGGCTCCTCGTCGAACTCGCCGGCGGCGAGCCCCGCATCGAACTCGTGCGCGCCCGCGATCAGCTCGCCTACGTTCTGCCAGCGGTCCTCGCCCTCCGGCCCCTCCTGCCGCAGCGCCTCGGCCAGCCCGATCTCCTCGACCAGCTTCTCGGTCAGCTCGCCGACACCCGTGTGCCGCGCGAGCGCGGTGAAATGCGCGATGAGTGCGGCGAACTTCTCGAATGCGCCCGCCGCCGCGCCGCGCAGCTCCGCACATTCGGCCGCGCGCGCCGCCGCAGCGAGCGGCGTCAGGCCCCGGTCCGCCGCCCAGTCGAGCAGCCGCGTGCGGCTGGTGTCGCCGATGCCGCGGCGCGGATAGTTCACGATGCGGTCGAACGCGCCGGCATCGCGCGGGTTGGAGATCAGCCGGAGGTACGCGAGTACGTCCATGATCTCGCGCCGCTCATAGAAGCGCGTGCCGCCGATGATCTGGTACGGCAGGTCGCGCCGCCGGAACGCCTCTTCCATCGCTCGTGACTGCGCGTTCGTGCGGTACAGCACCACGAAGTCGCGCGGCGACGTACCGGGCGCGGCGGCCATGCGCGCGAGCACGCGGTCCGCGATCCATTCCGCCTCGTCGCGCTCGTCCATCGCCTCCAGCTTCGTGATCAGCTCGCCCGGCGGCGCGTCCGTCCGCAGCGTCTTGCCCTTGCGGCGCACGTTCTGCGAGATGACCGCGTTCGCGGTGTCGAGGATGCGCGCGGTCGAGCGGTAGTTCTGCTCGAGGCGCACGATGCCCGCGGAGGGAAAGTCCTTCTCGAAGTCGAGGATGTTGCGGATGTCGGCGCCCCGCCACCCGTAGATGGACTGGTCGTCGTCGCCTACGACCATGAGGTTGCCGTGCCCGCGCGCCAGCAGCTCCAGCAGACGGTACTGCGCGCGGTTCGTGTCCTGGTACTCATCGACCAGGATGAACTGGAAGCGGCGCTGGTAGCTCTCGCGCAGATTGTCGAAGCCCTCGAACAGCCGCACCGGCATCACCAGCAGGTCGTCGAAGTCGAACGCGTTCTGCTCCTTCAGCGACGCCTGGTACGCCGGGTACACGTCAGCGACGACGCGCGTGAACGGGTCGAACGCCGGCTGGGCGAACTCGGCCGGAGTGATGAGCTGGTTCTTCGCGCTCGAGATCGTGGAGTGCACGGCGCCCGGGTTCCACCGCTTGGGCGAGTGGTTCAGCCGCTCGAGCGTGCGCTTCGTCTCCCGCTCCGCCTGGTCCGCGTCGAAGATCGTGAAGTTGGATCCCCAGCCGAGCAGCGCGGCGTGCCGGCGCAGCAGCCGCGCGCCGATCGAGTGGAAGGTGCCGATCCACATCCCCGCCGGGTCGCTGCCCAGCAGGCGGCGGATGCGCTCGCGCATCTCGCCGGCGGCCTTGTTCGTGAACGTGACGGCCAGGATCGCACGCGGATCGACGCCGTGCTCCTGCACGAGATGCGCGATGCGCGTAGTCAGCACGCGTGTCTTGCCCGAGCCCGCCCCCGCCAGGACCAGCAGGGGCCCGGTCACGTGCTCGACCGCCATGCGTTGTTCGGGATTCAGTGTCGCGAGGATGTCGCTTCTCGGATCCATCAACTCCTGCCCTGCGCCGGCGCATCCGCCGGTACAGCCATGTCGAATATGGTGCCGCCCGAAGACCGGCCGCGCACGCCCACACGCCCACGGTGCAGGTCCTGCACGATGCGGCGCGTCAGTGACAGCCCGACGCCCCAGCCGCCTTCCTTCGTGGTCACGCCCGGATCGAAGATGCGGTCGCGCAGGCCGGGCGGTACACCGGGACCGTCATCGCCGATGTGGATGTCGACCATCCCATCGCGGCCGGCGTGCGCCGCGATCGTGATCCGGCCGCCGCGCCCGCTCAGTGCGTCGATCGCATTCTTCACGACGTTCTCGAGCGCCCACACCAGCAGCACGCGGTTGGCGCGCACGGGCGGTGTATCGGGTGCCACGCGCGCACGCAGCCGGATTCCCTTCCCCAGCCGCGGCAGCCGCGGCGCGAAGTAACCTACCAGTTCATCGACGACCGCGCGCACATCCACGCTCTCGAGCACGGGCTTCTGGCCGATCAGCTCGAACCGGCGCGACACGCGCTCCAGCCGCTCGACGTCCGCCGAGATCACACTCGCAATGTGGGACGCGGAGGCCATGCTGTCGCGCTCTTCCGGGGACAGCCGGAGCACCTCGATCCACCCGGCCAGCGACGACAGCGGCGTCCCCATCTGGTGCGCGGCTTCGCGCGCCATCGCGGCGTACAGCCGCTCCCGCTGCGCGCGCAGGTCCGCTCGCACGACCATCAGCGTGATCAGCACGATCATCACGCCGCCACCCACCTGGAGGTACGGGACCCAGCGCAGCCACACCAGCAAGGGCGGGTCGCCGTAGTAGATGCTCGCGGAGCCCGGGATCACCGTCTTGTTCGCCGGGTTCCGCGATTCCAGCTCGGCGGCGAACTCGAGCGCCGCGCGCTTCCCCTCCGGCGTGGTGAGATCGGCAACGAACGGCAGATTGTTCACGGGCCCCGGTTCACCCTGCGCGTTCAGCACGACGATCGGGATGTCGAGCTGCTGCATCTGCTCCTGCAGCCGCACCAGCGCGTCGAGCGGCGCGTCCTCGCGCGTCGCGGCCAGTCCTTCCTGCACGATCGAGTAGACGATCGACTGCTGCTGCACCTGGCGGCGCAGCGCGTTCGCGAGCACGTGCGTGTAGGCGAGGTACGAACCGAAGATCAGCAGGGCGGCCAGGATCAGCGCCGCGGTCCGGTACCGGCGGCTCATGATCCCGCCGTCAGGGTCGCAGGAGGTCGGTGCCCACGTACGGCACGAGCGCCTCCGGAATGCGCACGGTACCGTCCGCCTGCTGGTACATCTCGAGCAGCGCGGCCAGCGTGCGCGGCAGGCCGAGCCCCGAACCGTTCAGCGTGTGCACGAACTCGGGCTTCGCATTCGGCGCAGGACGGAAGCGGATGTTGGCGCGTCGCGCCTGGAACTCGTTGTACAGCGAACAGCTCGACACCTCGAGCCAGCGGCCCACACCCGGCGCCCACACCTCGAGGTCGTACGTCTGCGCGTTGGCGAAGCCGAGGTCGCCACCCGCGAGCAGCAGCACGCGGTAGCGCAGGCCCAGCCGCTTCAGTACGGCCTCCGCATGGGCGGTGAGTTCCTCGAGCGCGGCGCGGCTCGCGTCCGGCCGCTCGAAGCGCACCAGCTCCACCTTGTCGAACTGGTGGACGCGCAGCAGTCCACGCGTGTCCTTGCCGTGCGACCCGGCTTCGCGCCGGAAGCAGGGCGTGTGCGCGACGAAGCGCTGCGGCACCGCATCGGGCGCGAGCAGCTCGCCTGCGAACAGATTCGTGATCGGCACTTCCGCGGTCGGGATCAGCCACAGCCCATCCTCGGGCACGTGGTACATGTCCTCACCGAACTTTGGCAGGTGCCCCGTCCCGAGCACGGCCTGATCGTTGACGAGGTAGGGCGGCGACACCTCGGTGTAGCCGTGCTCGTTCGCATGCATGTCGAGCATCAGTGACACCAGCGCGCGCTCGAGACGCGCGCCCATCCCCGTGAAAAGAGGGAAGCCGCTGCCGGCCAGCTTCGCACCGCGCGGGAAGTCGAGCAGTCCGAGCGTTTCGGCCACGTCCCAGTGTGGACGCGGTTCGAATCCGAAGGTGGGTGCGTCGCCCCACTCGCGCAGGACGACGTTGTCTTCCGGACCGCCGGGCGGCACCTCGGACTCGGGCAGGTTCGGGATCTCGAGGATCACGGCGTCGACCATCGATTCGATCTGGCCCAGCCGCTCCTCCAGTTCGCCCATCTGCTTCCCGAGCGCGCGCATTTCCTGCACGAGGGGCTCGGCCTCCTCGTGGCGGCCCGCCTGCTTCAGCTTCCCGACATCGGGCGACACCGCGTTGCGCCGCGCGCGCAGCTCGTCCACCGCACGGATGATGCGACGGCGCTCGACGTCCAGTTCGATGACGCGATCGACCGCCGCGGCAAGCTCCGGCTTGCCGCGCACGGCCAGCCGCTCGCGAACGAGCTCCGGTTCTTCCCGGACCATTCGCAGATCGAGCATCAGTTCGGTGTCTTGGCGGGGATCAGGTCCCGGTCGTTGCAGTAGGGATTGGTGATCGCGGCAATGCTGAGTGTGCCCTCGACCGGATCGATCGCTACCACCTCCGCCTTCCCGTAGCGCACCCCCGCGCTGAAGCCGCACACCGCGGTGCGCGAGCGCATGATCAGCAGGTCGCCCACCTGGAGGCGCACCGGCTCATCCGAGAAAGACCCGGACTCGGGCGCCCGCGCGATCTCGTCGAGCGTCGGCGCAGCCGCGGGTGCGATGGCCGCACGCGAGTCGTTGCCGGGCAGGTTGCCGATCGGAACGAACCAGAACCCGCTCTCCTGCTCGACGAGCAGGAAGTCCCAGCCGCCCGATGCGGTCGGTGTCTCGATGACGATGCGGCTGCGCGTCGTGACATCGAAAGCGGACGGCAGGCCCAGCAGTTCGGGGCGCGATGCGGAGTACAGAACGACGGTATCCGGAATCGCGATCCACGCGTTCGGTCCGAACGGATCGTCGCACGCCGCAGTCGCGGCGAACAGCAGCGGGAAGAGGAAACGGCTTCTCACGGTCATTCCTTCAGCGGCTCGAGATCGTCTAGAGTACCGGCGCCCGGAACGGTCGTCAACGGCGAACTCGATTGACTTCCCGCCTCCCGCCGCCTACTCTCCGTCCATCCTTTGATACCTCCGCGGGCGCCCTCTGCTCCCTCTGACGGGCGCGGGCCGCACGAGTCGAACCCCCGGCGCATGACCCCGGACCCGACAGCCACGAGGCGGCGCGTCCTCGTCATCGATGACGAGCCGTACATCGGACGGATCATCCAGCTCAAGCTGGAGACCGGTCCGTACTCCGTCGAGCTGTTCCACGACGGCCGGAACGCGCTGGAGCGCCTGCGCACGGATGAACGCGTCGACCTGGTGTTGCTGGACATCATGATGCCCCACATGAGCGGCCTCGAGGTCCTCGAGGCGCTGCGCGAGCTGCCGCACCACGCGCGGACCGCGGTCATCATGCTCACCGCCAAGGGGCACGACGCGGATCGCGAGCGTGCCGCGCGCCTCGGCGTTTCCGACTTCCTCATCAAGCCGTTCAGCCCGAAGAAGCTCCTTGCCCGGATCGACGAGCTCTTCGACGCCTGACGCACTCTGGGCGGTCGTGCTGGCCGGCGGCATTGGCTCCCGCTTCTGGCCCGTGTCCACGCCCGCACGGCCCAAGCAGCTCCTGCCCCTCGCCGGATCGGCGCCGCTCATCCGCCAGACCATCGATCGAATCGGACCGCTCGTGCCGAAGGAGCGTACGCGCATCCTCACCGGCGGCGCGCTCGCCGCTCCGATCCTGGCCGCACTCGACGGCTGGACCGAGGATCAACTCCTGCTCGAACCCCGCGCGCGCGGCACCGCACCCGTCCTCGTCTGGGCCGCACACGCCATCGAGCGTTCTGCGCCCGGCGCCGTCATGGTCTCGCTGCACGCCGATGCCGCCATCACACCGGCCCAGGTCTTCCGCGATCAGATCGCGCGCATCGCGGCGATGTCGGTGCATCATCGCAGATTGTTCACGGTCGGCGCCGTGCCCACGAGGCCGGAGACCGGATACGGCTACATCCGGCCCGGTCCAACGCTGCCCGGAGAAACCGAGGCGTTCGAGGTGGCGAAGTTCGAGGAAAAGCCGGGGCGTGCCGTCGCGGAGCGCTACGTAGAGGAAGGGTTCCTCTGGAACACCGGCATCTTCGTGTGGCCGGCGAAGCTCTTCCTCGACGAGGTCGCGGCCTGCACGCCCGAGCTCGCGCCACTGCTGCCACTCCTCGCGGACGGTCGCGATGCCGAGTTCTTCGAGCGCGCACCCAACCTGTCCGTGGACGAAGGTGTGCTCGAGCGGAGCCGGCGCGTCGCAGTCGCGCGCGCAACGTTCGAGTGGGATGATGTCGGCGCGTGGGACGCCGTGGCGCGCACGCGCGAACTGGACGACGCAGGCAACGTCGCGCAGGGTGACGTACACCTCGTCGACGCGCACGACTGCATCGCGTGGGCGGACGAAGGTTCCATTGTCGGCTTCGGCGTGGACAACCTCGTGATCGTCCGCACCAAAGGCATCACCTTCGTGGCGCCGCGCGAACGCGCGCCCGAGCTGAAACGCCTGCTCGAACAGCTGCCCGAACGTCTGTCGCATCCGGACGGATGACCAAACCGAACCTCTACCTCTTCGATGACGCGCAGGCGCGCGAGTGGCTGCCCTTCGCACTCACCCGCCCCGCGGGCGAGCTGCTCTTCGGCACGACCACACTGCGCGCGCGTGCGGAGCGTGCGCTCGGACTCCGCTGCGCCGGACACCTCGCCGCGGAACAGCTGGCCGGCTTTCGCGAAGAGGACACGCCGCCCGTGATCACTGCGGTTCCGGGCGACGGCGCACGCATGTTCCTGAACGCGCGCGTCGTGCTCGAGCCGTTCACGTGGCGCGCACCCGCCGGTCCCACGCGCTTCGTCGTCGACGGACGCACGGCCGGCTGGTTCGTCCCCGCGGGTTCCGATGCGCCGGCCCCCGGCGTGCTCTTCGATGGCGCGTCGGCACCGGCACACGGCGATGTCGCAGAGCTGACCGGGACGTGGCTGGACCACCTGTGGGATCTCGTCGCCGGGAATGCGGAACGCATCGCGGCCGACCTGGCCCGTCAGGCCGCAGGCGCTGCGTTGCCCGCACACGTGTCGGTCCTCGGTGATGCCGGCGCCATCCATGCGGGCAGCGTGGAGTTCGAGCCGCACGTCGTGCTGGATGCGCGTACGGGACCGATCCGCATCGAGGACGGCGTCGTCATCCGCGCGGGCACGCGGCTCGCCGGACCGTCATGGATCGGCAGGAACACCACGCTGCTCGGCGGGTCCATCTCGGCGGTGAGCATCGGTCCGCACTGCAAGGTGCGCGGCGAAGTCGAGGAGTCCGTGATCCTGGGATTCAGCAACAAGGCGCACGATGGGTTCCTCGGTCACGCGTACCTCGGCCGCTGGGTGAACCTCGGCGCGCTCACGACGAACAGCGACCTGAAGAACAACTACGGCACCATCCGCATTCAGACCACGCGCGGGATGGTCGACACGGGCCTCATGAAGCTCGGCTGCCTGCTGGGCGACCACGTGAAGACCGGCATCGGCGTGATGCTGAACACGGGCACGGTCATCGGTGCGGGATCGAACGTGTTCGGCGCTGCGCCGCCCAAGTACGTGCCGCCCTTCTCGTGGTGCGAGGGCCGGGACCTCAAGGCCTACGAGCTGGAGAAGTTTCTCGACACCGCGCGCACCGTCATGGCGCGCCGCGGCATCGAACTCGGCGACGACGTGCGCAGCATGCTCACGCGCGCCTGGCACGCTGCGCGGGGTACGAAGTGATCGTAACCGTGCTCGGCAGCGGGAGCGAAGGCAACGCCACGCTGGTGGAATCGGATGGCGTCGCCGTGCTCGTGGATGCCGGCTTCAGCGGGCGCGATCTCGAGCGCCGGCTGCGCGATGTCGGCGTCGAGCCGCGCCGGCTCGCTGCCATCCTCATCACGCACGATCACGGCGATCACACCCGCGGCATGGGTGTGCTCGCGCGCCGCTTCGACATCCCGCTCTGGATGACGCGCCGCACCACCGCCGCGTGCGCGCCGCTGCTCTCCGGCCGTGAGCACATCCGCGAGTATGCGACCACGCGCACCTTTCGCATCGGCGCGCTCGAGATCTCGCCGTTCCTGACCGTGCACGATGCGGCCGACCCGATCGCCGTGACCATCCGCGATGTGGAGACGGGCTGCAAGATGGGCGTGGCGTACGATCTGGGCCGGCCCACGGCCACCGTACGCGCTGCACTGAAGGGCTGCCACGTGCTCGTGCTCGAGGCAAACCACGAGGAGTCACTGCTCTGGAACGGACCCTATCCGTGGTCGGTGAAGCAGCGCATCGCATCCACGCACGGCCACCTCTCCAATCGTGCGGCGGCGGACCTCGCGCGAGAGGTGATGCATCCGGGACTCGTCGCGGTCACGCTCGCGCACCTGAGCAAGCACTGCAACGATGCGGGGCTCGCGCGCCGGCACGTCGAACGCGCATTGGACAGGAAGGGTTTCCGTGGTGTGCTGTCGGTGGCTGCGCAGGACGAACCGGGCGAACCGCTCGACGTCGCGGCACTGCGCCGGCGCGCCGCACCGGAGCAGCTCACGCTCCTCTGACTAGAGGCCGAGCAGCCGCAGCACGTCGTTGCCGATCGCCCATGCCATGATCAGCAGGATGATGACGAAGCCAACCTGGCTGAGTCGCATCCGCTGATTGATCGACAGCGCCCGCCCACGCACCGCCTCAATGCCGAGGAATACGAGGTGGCCGCCGTCCAGCACCGGGATCGGCAGCAGGTTGAGAATGGCGAGGTTGATCGACAGCAGCGCCATGAAGCCGAGGAAGCTCTCGAGACCCGCACGTGCGACGCGTCCGCTCAACTCCCCGATCAGGATTGGACCACCCACGTTCCGCGCCGATTCGCGCCCCGTGATGATGCCACCCAGGAAGTCCACCGTCAGCGCGATCATGTCCCACGTCTCGACCGCTGCGTGCTTGAGTGCGCCGCCGGGTCCGACGCGATCGCGGGCGAGGCCGAGGTCGAGCGGCGTGACACGCACGCCGATGCGTCCGTAGGTCAGGCTTCCGCGCGTGTGTGCGTCGGGCGTGACCGTGGTCGAGACCCGTTCGCCATCCCGTTCCACCACGACCGAAACCGGCTGACCCGGCCGTCTCTCGACGGCCGCCACGAACTCCTGCCACGTCGACACGCTGCGCCCGTCCGCCTCGACCACGAGGTCGTCCGGCTGCAGACCTGCGAGGCCGGCCGGGGCCGTATCGACGACCTCCTCGAGTCGTGGCGGCACCGCCATGACCGGCTCGAACGCGGCAGCCAGCGCCGCGCGTGCCGAGTCGTCGGCAGGAACCTCGATCGTGATCGGTGCGCGATCCTCGAAACGGAACTCGAGCGGACCGGATCGCGTGGTCGAGAGCGCGATCTGGAGGTCGTTGAAGTCCTCGATGTCGCGCTCGCCCACGCCGGTGATGCGCGTGCCGCGCGGCAGCGTGGCGAGCGCTTCCGCGCCGTCGGGCAGGAACTCCTCGGTGACGTTGCCGATGCTCGAAACCGGCACCTCGGGTACGCCCCACACCAGCGCGCTGAACGCGAACACGACGAACGCGAACAGGATGTTCATGATTACGCCGGCGGAGATCACGAGCGTGCGCGCGGGCAGCGACTTCGACTCGAAGTCGCGCGGCCGGCCGCTCTTGCCGGGCGCGGGCTCGTGGCCCGGCTCGGACGGCCCC
Organism: uncultured Gemmatimonadaceae bacterium; assembly: GCA_964444685.1. Taxonomy (GTDB): domain Bacteria; phylum Gemmatimonadota; class Gemmatimonadetes; order Longimicrobiales; family RSA9; genus CAYUIG01. Next base: position 23,223 of record CAYUIG010000029.1, read on the forward strand.
TCGATCATCTCCATCTCCTCGAGGCCGGCCATCTTCACGTAACCGCCGAGCGGCAGGAGCGACAGCACGTACTCCGTCTCGCCGCGACGGAAGCCGAGCACCTTTGGGCCGAAGCCGATCGAGAAGCGCGGCACTTCGATGTCGACGAGCTTGGCCGTCACGAAGTGGCCCAGCTCGTGAACGAAGATGAGAACGCCGAGGACGACCGCGGTCGCGAGCAGTGTGATCAGCATGCCGCCGCCACCGCCGCATCGGCGAGTCGGCGCGCTTCTGCATCCGCGCTGCGCACCGCTTCGATTTCCGTCACGTCCATGCGCTCGTGTCCCATCAGCACCTGTTCGATCACCGCCGCGATTCCGGCATAGCCGAGCCGCCCGTCGAGGAACGCCGCCACCGCCACTTCATTCGCTGCGTTGTACGCCGCCGGCGCCGTTCCGCCCGTGTGTGCCGCTTGGAGCCCGAGCGCGAACGCCGGGTAGCGTGCCGTGTCCACCGCCTCGAACGTGAGCGCGCCCGCGCGCACCGGATCGAACGGGGTCGCCGCCGCATCGGACAGGCGATGCGGGTGCGTGAGCGCGTACAGGATCGGCAGCTCCATGGTCGGGAACCCCATCTGTGCGAGAACCGAGCCGTCCTCCATCTCGACCATGGAGTGGATGATCGACTGTGGGTGGATCACCACCTCGATCGCGTCGTACGGCAGCCCGAAGAGGTAGTGCGCCTCCATCACTTCCAGCGCCTTGTTCACCATCGTCGCCGAGTCCACCGTGATCTTGGCTCCCATCTCCCATGTCGGGTGGCGCAGCGCTTCGGCACGCGTCGCCTCGGCAATCCGCGCGGCCGGCCATTCGCGGAACGGCCCACCCGATGCCGTCAGGATCAGCCGCCGCGGCCGCGCCGCTCCCGCCGCAGACAGGCACTGCAGAATGGCGCTGTGCTCGCTGTCGACCGGCACCAGCTCGCCGCCGCCCGCATGCATGGCCGCCAGTACGAGCGGTCCGCCCGCCACCAGCGATTCCTTGTTCGCGAGCGCCAGCCGCTTCCCTGCCTCGAGGGCGGCGATGCTCGCATCGAGGCCTGCCGCGCCGACCACCGCATTCAGCACGATGTCGGCCTCGGGCAGCGTCGCTGCCTCGATCAGCCCGATACGCCCCCGTCGCAGCGGCACGTCCACCCGCCACTCCTGCGCCTCCTCGCCGTTCGACAGCACCGCCAGGTTCGGCGCGAATCGCTCTGCCTGTGCGGCCAGCGCTTCGGCATTCCGGTGCGCTGCCAATGCGACCACCCGGAACTCATCGGCGTGGCGCTCCAGCACGCGCAGTGCCGAACAGCCGATCGACCCCGTCGAACCGAGCAGTGCGACACCGCGCATCACGGCATCCCCCGCAGCGCGAGGACCAGCGCCCAGTACGACACGGGGATCGTGTAGAGGAGGGAGTCCGCGCGGTCCAGCAGGCCGCCGTGTCCGGGCAGCAGTCCGCCCGAGTCCTTCACACCCGCCTCGCGCTTCACGAGCGACTCGGCAAGGTCACCCACCTGGCCCGCCGCCGTCACCGCCGCGCCGATCAGCGCCCCCTCCACCGCTCCCACGGCCAGACCCGCAGGGCCCAGGATGAGCCACGCGTACACCGCGCCCAGCACCACCGTTCCGACCGCGTTCGCCACCGCGCCCGTCACCGTCTTCCCGGGCGACACGGCGGGAATCAGCTTCCGCTTCCCCCATGCACGCCCCGCGAAGTAGGCGCACGAGTCGCCGACCCACGTGAGCGCGATCGGGAACGCGAGCAGCACCGAGCCGGCCCATGTCGTGGGATTGCCGAGGTGGCGCAGCAGCGGCGCGTGTGCGAGTCCGCCGCCGATCCAGAGTACGCCGAGCAGCGTGATGGCTGCCGCAGCCAGCGGGTGCGCATCCGGCGGGCGCCGGAACACCGCGAGGGCGGGCATCAGCAGCGCGAATCCGAACGCGGCGGGCCATGCATACAGTGCGAGCGACCCGGCGTCGCGCGTGTACGTCGCGAGCAGCACGATGCCGGCGGCCGCGACGGCGCCGAGCGTCGCGAACGGTCGTATGTCGCGGTTCTCGGCCATGCGGTACAGCTCGATCGCCGCGCCGGCAGCGGCGGCGGCGAGGACGAGCCCCAGCGGCCAGCCGCCGAGGCCGATGAGCACCACCGCCAGCGGGATGCCCACCCCGGCGACCATGAGTCGGCGCCCGAGCTCGCCTGCCGCCATCGGGCTAGACCGCGCTTACCCGGCCGTAGCGTCGCTCGCGACGCTGATAATCCAGGATCGCTTCGAACAGATGCTCGCGCCGGAACTCCGGCCAGAGCACGGGCGTGATGTACAGCTCGGTGTACGCGAGCTGCCAGAGAAGGAAGTTGCTGATGCGCTGCTCGCCCGATGTGCGAATCAGCAGGTCGGGATCCGGCAGGCCGGCAGTGTACAGCTCCGATTCGAAGCGCGTATCATCGATCGCATCCGGATCGAGTCGCCCCGCCACCGCCTCGCGCGCGAGCGCCTGCGCGGCGCGTACGATCTCGGCACGGCCGCCGTACGAGATCATCAGATTCAGTCGGAGTGCGCTTCCGCTCGCTGTCGCCCGCTCGATCTCTGCAATCGCCGAGCGCGGCCCCGACTGCATGCGGTCCAGCCGGCCGAACACGCGCACCTGCACGCCGCGCGCGATCAGCTCATCGCGCTCGCGCGCGACGTACTGCTGCAGCAGCCGCATGAGTGCGGAGATCTCCGCCGCGGGGCGCTTCCAGTTCTCCTGCGAAAACGCGAACAGCGTCAGGATCGGAATGCCCGCCTGCACGCTGCCCTCGATCACATCGCGCACCGAATCCATGCCGGCCTGGTGACCGCGGAAACGCGGCAGCCCGCGCGCCCGCGCCCAGCGGCCGTTGCCGTCCATGATGACAGCGATGTGCTCCGGCCTCTGCCCCGCGCGGATCCGCTCCAGCGCCGCGTTCTGTTCCGGCGTTCCGTTCTCCAAGCCTATACCTCCATCACCTCCTCCTCCTTCACCTTCAGGAGGTGATCGACCTTCGCGATGTAATCATCCGTCAGCTTCTGGATCTCTTCGAGCTGCCGATGCGCATCGTCCTCGCTCATCTCGTGCTCGTTCTGACGATGCTTCACGTCCTTGTTCGCTTCCTGCCGCGCATGACGGATCGCGATGCGGCACTCCTCCGCCAGCTTGTGCAGCAGCTTCACCATCTCGCGCCGCCGCTCTTCGTTCAGGGCCGGCACCGGCACGCGAATGATGTTGCCGTCGTTCGCCGGATTGAGTCCGAGCTCGGCCGTACGGATGGCCTTCTCGATCTCGCCCATCAGCCCTTTGTCCCACGGCTGCACGATCAGCAGCCGCGGCTCCGGTGTGCTCACCGTCGCCACCTGGTTGAGCGGCATCCGCGACCCGTACGCCTCGACCCGCACCATGTCCAGCAGCGCCGGCGAGGCTTTGCCCGTGCGCACGCTCGAGAACTCGCGCCGCAGCGCCTCGAGCGCCTTCTCCATCTGCTCCCGCGCCTGTACCCGCGTCGGCATTTCCCCTCCGCTCGTCTCGATCCTCCCTTGGCCGGCTTCCGCCGCCGGCCCGCGCAAGCTACCGCCCGCGCGACAGCCTCACCAGCAGCAGCCGCTTCTCACCAGCGGCCTCGTGTCAGCGCCGCTTCCTGTCAGCCGTGCGCGCCGCCGGCACTCACCAGCGTGCCCATCCGCTCCCCGCGCACCGCATCCGCCAGCGCACCGCGGCGATGGATGTTCAGCACGATGATCGGCAGCCCGTTCTCCTTGCACAGCGAGACCGCGGCCGCATCCATCACGCGCAGTTCGCGCGTCAGCACATCGTGGTAGCTCAGCGCCGGAATGAACTCGGCGGCCGGGTCCTGCTCGGGATCCGCCGTGAACACGCCGTCCACCTTCGTCGCCTTGATCAGCGCATCCGCATGGATCTCGATGGCTCGCAGCACGGCCGCCGTGTCCGTCGAGAAGTACGGGTTGCCCGTACCTCCCGCGAAGATCACGACTCGCCCCTTCTCGAGGTGGCGCAGCGCGCGCCGGCGGATGTACGGCTCCGCCAGTGCCTCCATCCGGATCGCCGTGAGCACGCGCGTGTCCACGCCCTTGCGATCCAGCAGGTCCTGGAGCGCCAGCGCGTTGATCACCGTGGCCAGCATGCCCATGTAATCCGCCGAAACGCGGTCCATGCCCTGCTGGCTCGCCTGTGTCCCGCGCACGATGTTGCCGCCGCCGATCACCAGCCCGACGGACACGCCCATCTCGTGCAGCTGCTTCACCTCGTCCGTGAGCCGGTCCACCACGGGCGGAGAAATGCCGAACCCCTGCTCGCCCGCGAGCGCCTCGCCGCTCAACTTCACCACGACGCGCGGATAGCGCAGCTCCGCCCGCTCAGCCGCCATCAGACGCCCAGCGCGAATCGGGCGAACCGGCGCACCACGATGTTCTCCCCCGTGCGGCCCGCGACCTCGGCAACCAGCTCTCCCACCGTCTTGTCCGGGTCCTTCACGAACGGCTGTTGGAGGAGCGTGCTCTCCTGGTAGAACTTCTTGAGCTTCCCTTCCACGATCTTGTCCCAGAGGTTCTCGGGCTTGCCCTCCTCCTTCACCTGCTCGCGGAAGACGCTCTTCTCGCGCTCGATCAGTTCCTCGGGGATCTCCTCCGGCGTCACCGCCAGCGGGTTCGCCGCCGCGATGTGCATCGCGAGGTCGCGCACGAGCCCCTGGAACTCGTCGTTGCGCGCTACGAAGTCCGTCTCGCAGTTCACCTCGACGATCACGCCGATCTTCCCGTTCATGTGGATGTAGCTCCCGATCGCGCCCTCGCGCACCTCCCGGCCCGAGCGCTTCGCAGCCTTCGCGGCACCGCGCGCACGCAGCAGGTCGATCGCCTTCTCCATGTCCCCGCCCGCTTCCTCGAGCGCGCGCTTGCACTCCATCATCCCCGCTCCGGTCCGCTCCCGGAGCTCCTTCACATCACTGGCGCTGATCGCCATCGTCCCCTCAGCTCTCCCTCAGGTATTCCGGCCGCGTTCCCATTTCGCAGCCATTGAAAAGAAAGGCGCTGCAGTGCTGCAGAGCATGCAGCGCTGCAGCGCCTTGTTCCAGCGCTGGAGCGGCGGCCGGCTCAGCCCGCCTCCCCGTCCGTGTCCCCGCCCTCTTCCTCCGAGCCCGGCTCGGTCCGGATCGTCGCGATCATCTCCGGACGCGGCCGCCGCTTCCGGCGCGGACGGCGCCGACGGCGCTGCTCGTCCGGACTCGCGGCCTCCTGCGCCAGACCGCCCTCCGTCGAGTACGTCACCGCCTCGACTTCGTCCGCGCGGCGGCGCGCTTCCGGCGGCAGCTCGCGACGCGCCTGCTCGATCGCATCCGCGATCGCGCCCGCGATCAGCGCAACCGACCGGATCGCATCGTCGTTGCCCGGGATCGGATAGTCGATCACGTCCGGGTCCGCGTTCGTGTCCGCGATCGCGATCACCGGGATCCCCAGCTTGTTCGCCTCGCGCACCGCGATCATTTCCTTCTTCGCGTCCACCACGAACATCGCACCCGGCAGGCGACCCATGTCCTTTACGCCCGCGAGATACTTGTCCAGCTTGTCCTTCTCACGCTGGAGCAGCAGCTGCTCCTTCTTCGTGTAGAACTCGTACGACCCTTCCTCGATCCCCCGCTCCAGGTCCTTCAGCCGGCGGATCTGTTTCCGGATCGTCGCGAAGTTCGTCAGCATCCCGCCCAGCCAGCGCTCCGTCACGTAGAACGCACCGCAGCGCTTCGCCTCCATTTCGATGATCGGGCGCAGCTGACGCTTCGTGCACACGAACAGCACACGGTCACCGCGCAGCGTCACGTCGCGCGCGGCCCGCTGCGCTCCCTCGAGTGCCTGGAGTGTCTTCTTGAGATCGATGATGTGGATCCCGTTGCGCGCGGCGAAAATGTAGCGCCGCATCTTCGGGTTCCACCGGCTGCTCTGGTGTCCGAAGTGGACACCCGCCTCCAGCAGGTCCTGCAGTTGGGTCTCGACCATCCGCTTGTCGTGCTCCTCTGGGGTTTTCGTCTTCCGCCCCGTTCGTCCGGCTCGTCGCCCCCTTGCCGGGGGACCCCGCGAAACCGTCCCGGGACGTGTGTTGTACCGGACCTCCCTGCATCCGGGTGGCGGCGCAGTCGCGCCACCGTTATCCGTCGATTACCGCTTCGAGAACTGGAAGCGCTTCCGCGCGCCCGGACGGCCCGGCTTCTTCCGCTCCACCTCGCGCGGATCGCGCGTCAGCAGATCCCGCTCTCGCAGTGCCGGCCGCAGCGTCTCGTCGTACTTCGCCAGCGCGCGCGCCAGCCCCAGCCGCACCGCGCCCGCCTGCCCCGTCGGCCCGCCGCCACGCACGTTCACCACCACGTCGAAACGGCTCTGCAGCTCCGTCGCGACCAGCGCCTCCTGCGCGTGCTGCTGATGCGAATGCCGCGGGAAATAATTCGCGAGCGGACGGCCGTTGACCTTCCACTCCCCGGAGCCCGGCCGCAGCCAGACCCGCGCCACGCTCGTCTTGCGACGTCCCAGTCCGTGATACTGGTTTTCCATCTCAGATCTCCAGCGGCTGCGGCTGCTGCGCCTCGTGCGGGTGCGCCCCGCCCGCGTACACCTTCAGCTTACGTCGCATCAGTCGACCCAGGTTGTTCTTCGGCAGCATCCCCTTCACCGCCAGCTCCACGACGCGCTCCGGATGTTTCTCCAGCATCGTGCGCACCGGAATGTGCCGCTCACCGCCCATGTACCCGCTGTGCCGGAAGTACGTCTTCTGATCCATCTTGCTGCCCGTCAGCAGTACCTTCTCGGCATTCACCACGACCACGTAATCACCCGTGTCGAGGTGCGGCGTAAACATCGGCTTGTGCTTTCCGCGCAGCACCCGCGCGATCTTGCTGGCCAGCCGGCCGAGCGCGACGCCCTCGGCGTCCACGACGTACCAGCGGCGCTCGATTTCCGGCGCCTTCGGCGTATAGGTCTTCATGCTCCCGTATCCTGAAACCGACGCAAAGCGGGACAGCTTTGAAGGATAGGTAAGCCCCTCCACTACTGTCAAGTCAGGACGCCCGGCATTCCCACTCAGGCCGATGCGGCGGCAGTGTGCTCAGGCCGGCGCCCGGAGTTTCGTTCGTCACCGACACGGCCTCCTGATCCGCGATTTGGGCGAACCCCGTCAGGCGGCGCGTTCGCCCCGGGGGCCCCGAACCCATCCTCCCACGAATCCCCGTCGGGCTCTGTTCGCGGAGCGGGTGGTTGGTTCGGGGTTGACTCAATCCGCTATGGAGGTGCCCCGATAGCGGTGAAATCATGGACCGCATGGAGCTCGAGGAAGTGCTGAAGGATATCCGGACCGCCCGTTTCTGCGAGGGGGTGCGGTGTCCCCGCTGCGGCCATGGAAGGTGTATCCGATGGGGCCGCGGCCGGGGGCGGCAGCGGTACCGGTGCGAGGGGTGCCGCCGGACCTTCAACGACCTCACCGGCACACCAGCAGCGTATACGAAGAAGATCCTGGCCTGGCCGATCTACACGCGGTGCATGGAAGCGTGCGTACCCGTCCGCAGCGCCGCGACCCGTTGCGGCGTCCATCCGTGCACTGCCTTCCGCTGGCGGCATCGCCAGCTGTCAGCGCTTCGCGCGCGCGATGCCGAGATGCTGCGTGGCTGGATCGAACTCATATCCGCGTGGCTCCCGTACTCTGAAAAAGGCAAACGCGGCCTGTCCGAGCCCCGCCGACGCCCGCTGCGGGAGCCTTGGCCGGACGCTCGCCATGGCGTGAACGTGCTCATCGCCGGTGATCGAGGTGGCCACATATTCACCCACGTGCATGGCCGGGCGCATGCGCGGATGCTCACGTATGCCGAACTCGAAGCCGGACTCGATGAGCGAATTGCCGGTCCCGCTGCAATACTCGCGGAGGAAGGCCCCTACGGCGTTGCGTCCCGGTTCTCCATCCGACGGAATCTCCTGTATCGCGACGCTCGCCCACGCCGATCGCGTCGCGATGTCGACCTGATCGGGCTGGAACGCGTGCGCGCGTATCGGACACGCCTTTTCAAGTGGCTGCCCCGCTTCCGAGGCGTCGCGACGAAGTACCTGACCAACTACCTCGCGTGGCATCGCTCGATCGATCGACCGATCCGACAGGGAATACCGGTTCAGCTCCTGTCCTGGCCGCTCTCGACGGGATTCGGATAGCGATACGGGACACTTCGTACAACCACCTCACCCACCCGTTTCGCGAACAGAGCCGTAGGGGTTTCTGGAGCGGGGATGGGCCCCTCGAATCGGGGGAAAACTGCTCTTCGGGGGCATCCGTACCGAAATGACATGAGATCGATTCAGCGGGAACGCGTGTCGGAAGACGGGCGCCCGAACGGCCGGGCTGGCAGGTCAAGTCCCCGTGTGCGTGCGTGCGTGCGTGCGTGTGTTCATGGTAGCACGACGCTGAGTCGGCAGAACGACGCTGACATCGGCCACGGCGAATGCGTCGCCCCCGACCGAGCGGGAGCGACGCATCGCTGTGGTATCGATCAGAAGCCGATCCGCAGACCTGCGGTCAGTGCGAAGTTGTGGCTGAGACCGCCATCGATGTCGAAGCTGGTCACTTCGGCGAAGTCGAATTCGCCGATGTAGTCCTTGGCGAGCAGCCGCAGACCGATGCCGCGTGCGATGCCGAGATCGACACCCACGCCCGCATTGAACGCGGGGTTGGTCGCGTGGATGTCGAGGATCGGGGTTTCGATCTCGTAGCGGATGATGCCGACGCCGCCCTGCACGAACGGACGGACTGCGCCCGTGGTGGGGAGTCGCAGCTCGAGTCCTGCGTCCGCTAGCCAGACGCTGGTGGATGCGATGTCGACACCTCCGACGATGGGCAAACCGATCTGGAGATCGGATCCGGCGTAGCCGCCGCTCGCAATGAGCGCGATGGGTTCCGCAATGCGAAGCGCGAGCTGCGCCCCGTACATCGGGCCGGCTGCATTGCGCAGGCTCGTGCCCAGCGGGCCCTCGAGGTGATTACCGAAGAACATGTAACCGGCCTGCGGGGTGATGCCGACCGCGGCCTCCTGTGCGTGTGCGGCAGTTGCACCGCCCGTGATGAGCGCGCAAGGCAGCAGCAGACGAAGCAGTCGCATGGGTCCTCCATGGGAAACGTTGCCCCAGGAGGAAGGCACGCGGGGTGCCGGATCCTGACTCTACCGGCAGTCGTTGTGGGACAAGGAAATCGGTGGGAGCGCAGGACGCCGGCGACCCCCGGCTGTCCTCGCCTGCGGACGACGAGCGGGCTGGAGTGTCCTGAACGAGGTTCGCCGGCTGCGAGCCGACGAGCTTCGCCGACTGCAAGCACGAGCGAGCCGATCCAGGAGGCAAGCTCGCCGACCGGCGAGTCGACGCGCTCGCCGACCTGTTCGCCGACCTACTGGTTGATGAAGGTCTCGAGGAAACGCGCGCGCGAGGCGTGGCGGAGGCGAACGAGCGCCTTCTCCTTGATCTGACGCACGCGCTCGCGCGTGATGCCGAGCAGCGACCCGATCTCCTCGAGGGTCATCGGGTCCTGACCGTCGAGGCCGAAATAAAGGCGGAGCACGCGGGCCTCGCGCTCCTTCAGCGTGGCGAGGGCCTCGTCGATGGTGCCGGAGAGTGCGCGCTCGTAGGTCTCGTCGTCGGGCCCGGACGAGAGCTGGTCGGGCAGGTAGTCGAGCAGGCGGTTGTCCTCACCCGGCGTGAGCGGCGCGTCGAGCGAGAGGTGCGACTGCGAGATCGCGAGGGTGCGCTCGACCTCCTCGTGTGAGAGGTCGAGTTCGTCGGCGATCTCTTCGACGGTCGGCTCGCGGCCGAGTTCCTGGAGGAGCGTGGAGCTGCGCTTGCCGATGCGGTGGAGCGCGCCCGCGCGGTTGAGCGGGACGCGCACGATGCGGCTCTGCTCGGCGAGCGCCTGGAGGATGGCCTGCCGGATCCACCACACCGCGTACGAGATGAACTTGATCCCCTTGGTCTCGTCGAATTTGTGGGCAGCGCGGATGAGTCCGAGGTTGCCCTCGTTGATGAGGTCGCCGAGCGCGACGCCCTGGTTCTGATACTTCTTGGCGACGGACACGACGAACCGGAGGTTCGAGCGGACGAGCTTGTCGAGCGCTTCCTCATCGCCTTCGCGGATCCGTGCGGCGAGCTCGATCTCTTCCTGTCTGGAGAGCAGCTTGTACGCGCTGATCTCCTTCAGGTACTGATCGAGAGAACTCTCGTCGAAGGCGCCCCGTCGATTGGAGTCAAAGCCCATGCGACGCTCCCTGCAGCGACGTGCTCGGAAGGGGAGACAGCGCGCGCCGCGGGGAAGCGGGGCGCGCCCATGCCGGTGCATACCGGCGGCAGACAAGGACCACGAGCGAAGTCAATGGCTGAAGTCGGCGGTGGACTCGAACGAAACACAGGAGAGCGGAAGACGGGACACGAGGTACAGCGACACCGAACGCGCGCCGGGCCTGGGTAGCCCCGACGGCATTGAAGAGCTGCGCTGGGCAAGCTCGCGGACGAACAGGAAGTCGCCGACCCGGTCCGTGCTGTCCATGCTTTCCGTCGTGATGCGGAACGCGTCCGTCAGCGGTCATGGTACGGAACGCTGGTGTCCATGTCAATCACCCGGGCACGATCCGGTTGCGGGCGTCGCACGTCAATACGGCGACGCATCCCACGTATCGATCTGGGCACGCTGCAGCCTTCCCGAGAAGTCGATGTAACCGACCTTGGTTTCCGAGTAGAACTCGTACACCTCCCAGCCACCCTCGCGGTGCCCGTTGCCGGTCTTCTTCACGCCGCCGAACGGCAGGTGGGCCTCGGCGCCGATGGTGGGCGCGTTGATGTAGGTGATGCCGTTGTCGAGCTCCTGGAGGGCGCGGAAGGCGGTGCGCACGTCGCGCGTGTAGACGGAGCTCGAGAGGCCGTACTCGACCTCGTTGTTGATACGGACCGCCTCGTCGAATTCGCGGAAGCGAATGACGCTCAGCACGGGTCCGAACACCTCCTCGCAGGCGAGCCGGCTGCCGGGCCGCACGCCGCGCAGGATGGTCGGCTGGAAGAAGAAGCCGTTGGCGAGGTCACCGCCATCCGGGACGGCTCCACCCAGAATGACCTCGTCGCCCTCGGCCGCCGCGACTTCGATGTACGACTTCACCTTCTCCTGCGCGTCGCCGTTGATGAGTGGGCCGACGTCGGTGCCATCGTCGAGGCCGCTGCCGAGCCGGAGCGAGCGGGTGCGCTGGACGAGCCGGTCGAGGAACTCATCATGGATCTCATCCTGTAGCAGCAGCCGGCTGGTGGCGGTGCACCGCTGGCCCGTCGTGCCGAACGCGCCCCACAGCACACCTTCGAGAGCGAGCTCGGGGTCGGCATCGGCCATCACGATCTGCGCGTTCTTGCCGCCCATCTCGAGCGACAGCCGCTTGTGCATCCGACCGCACACCTCGCCGATGCGCGCACCCACCGCGGTCGAGCCGGTGAAGGAGATCACGGGCACGCGCGGGTCGGCGACGAGGGCAGCGCCGACCTCTTCACCGAAGCCGTGCACGAGTTGCACGACGTCCGGTGGGAGGCCCGCCTCGAGCAGGATCTCGACGAGCAGCGTCGCCGTGTGCGGGACGTCCTCGGCCGGCTTCAGGATGACGGCGTTCCCACACACGAGCGCGGGGAACATCTTCCACGTTGGGATCGCGAGCGGGAAGTTGAACGGCGTGATGAGGCCGCTCACACCGATCGGCCGACGCCAGCTCATCGCCCACTTGTCGCGCAGCTCGCTCGGGACCGTGTGTCCGAAGAGCCGCCGCCCCTCGGACGCAGCATAGTACGCCGTATCGATGCCTTCCTGAACATCGCCGCGCGTTTCGGTCAGTACCTTCCCCATCTCGCGCGTCATCGCGCGCGCGATCTCTTCCTTGCGCTCTGCCAGCAGGTCACCGGTACGCAGCAGCACCTCGCCGCGGACGGGCGCGGGCGTGCGCCGCCACACCTCGAAGCCGCGCTGTGCGGACTCGATCGCGCGCTCGAGATCGGCGGCAGTCGAACGCGGGAAGCGGCCGATCAGGTCGCGCGTGTCCGCCGGGTTGCGGTTCTCGAACCACGCGCCCTCGGCCGGGTCGCGCCACTCGCCTGCAATGAAGTTCCGAAGCGTCTCAGCCATTTCTCCTGTCAGAGACCGATCAGGTCTCCTCCCTCACGAGGTTGTACTTCTCGATCTTCTTATAGAGGTTCGACCGCGGCATGTCGATGCTGCGCGCGGTCTCGCTCACGTTCCAGTCGTTCGCGCGCAGCTTCGCAAGGATGAACGCGCGCTCCGCGCGATCCTTGAATTCGGCGAACGTGACGGCCTCGAGCAGATCCGCGGTGAGTGTATCCACGGCGCGGCCGCCACCGACGAGGCGGTCCGCATCCGCGGCATCGACCTCCGCACCGCGCGACAGGATGAGCAGCCGCTCGACCGTGTTGCGCAGCTCGCGGACGTTGCCGGGCCACTCCATGCGACTCAGCCGCTCGACGGCATCCGGGGCGAAGTCGCGGGCGGGCAGCCGCTGCTCCTCCGCCGCCTTCGCGACGAAGTGACGCACGAGCATGGGAATGTCCTCGCGCCGCTCCCGCAGCGGCGGCACGTGGATGGGAACGACGTTGAGCCGGAAGAACAGGTCCTCGCGGAAATTTCCTTCCTGGATCTCCGCCTCGAGGTCCTTGTTCGTGGCGGCGATCACACGCACATTCACGCGGATCGGCTTCTCGCCACCGACGCGCGTGACGACGCCGTCCTGCAACGCGCGCAGCACCTTCGCCTGCGCGGCCAGACTCATGTCGCCGACCTCATCCAGAAACAGCGTGCCGCCACTGGCCTGCTCGAACTTGCCGGCCCGGTCGGCCACGGCACCGGTAAACGACCCCTTCATGTGACCGAAGAGCTCACTCTCGATGAGCTCGGACGGGATCGCGGCGCAGTTGACTTCGACGAACGGTCCGTCGGCGCGCCCCGACAGTCTGTGCAGCGCGCGCGCGACGAGTTCCTTGCCCGTGCCGTTTTCCCCGGTGATGAGCACGCGTGCATCCGTCGGCGCCACCTTCTCGATCCTGTCGAGCAGTGAGCGGATCGCGAAGCTCTTGCCGACGATCTCGTGGCGGCTCTCGACCTCGCCCCGCAGCCGCGCGTTCTCCTGCTCGAGGCCCCGGTGCTGGAGCGCGTTGCGGATGGTGACGAGCAGGCGGTCGGTGTCGAGCGGCTTCTCGAGGAAGTCCCACGCGCCTCGGCGCGTCGCCTCGACCGCGGTCTCGATGGTGCCGTGACCGCTGATCATGATCACGGTCGCAGCCTCATCCATCTCACGGATGCGGTCGAGCACCTCGAGCCCGTCCATGCGGGCCATCTTCACATCGAGGAAGGTCAGGTCCGGGCGGAGCTCCTGGAACTTGCCGAGCGCTTCACCACCGCCCGCGGCGACATCGACATCGTGGCCCTCGTACTCGAGGACCTGGCGGAGGATCTTGCGGATGCCCTCCTCATCGTCGACCACGAGGATGCGCGCCATGCCTCAGCTCCCCGCCTCGGCACGCATCAGCACGAGCGAGTCGCCGCGCACGTACGCGGCACCGGCGCCGGCCGGCAGGCGGAATGCGACCGCATCGGCGGGCAGGCCCGGCTCATCGCGGCGGCCGAGGCGCCGCAGCAATGGAGCTGCAAGCCGCTTCGGCAATGGAATGCGCGCGGCCTCCATCCCATCGAGCGCCAGCGCGGCGCGGCCGCTGTCGAGCGGGATCAGCTGAGTCGTGATCTCGAACGAGGTCGTGTCGGGCATTAGCGCGAGCACCTCCTCCAGCTCCTCGACATCGGACAGGGACGGCAACCGATCGATGGGGATCCGCCCGCTCAACCGGATGCGGCCGTCATCGAATACCACGCGCGGCGCATGGATGAAGCCGGGCAACATGCTGCCGTAGCGGAACAGTAGCAGACTCTCCGCTTCGACCGACGACAGCGTCGCGCGATCCGCCTCGCCGCTCGCGAGCCGATCGAGTTTCGTCGCGGCATCCGCCGCCAGCTCTTCCGACGGTGCCACGACCTCCGGCTCGGGCGTCCCGCTGACACGGTACCACACGCGGCGCGCGTCGTCACGCAGGAAGAGCCAGCCCGCGGCCGCACCGACGACCAGGATGAAGAGCAGGATGAGCCGGCCGAGGCAGCGCACGTCAGACGCCCCTGCCGGCAGTCGCGCCGAGCGGTGCTTCCGCGACGGCGTCGTAGCGCGCGCCGTCGGGTCCCGTGTGACTGCGCATCAGGAAGATCTCACGCACGGCGAAGTCGAAGCGGAAAGGCGACACGGCATCGGGCAGGACCACACGTCCGGCATCGCGGCGCGCGCGGCCGAGCGTGATGTGTGGCGACCACGCGCGCTCGTCTTGCGGAAACCCGAGCCCTTCGAGCCGGCCGGCCACATCGTGCTGGAGTGCAAGCACGCCATCCGACGCCTCCACACCCGCCCAGACCACGCGCGCATCACCCCGGCGCGGGAACGCGCCGACACCGGCGATGACGAGATCCGCGGGGTCGTGCGCGGCGGCCGCGTCGCCGATGGCGGCGGTGATGGTGGGCACGCGTCCCTCATCGATGTTGCCGAGGAAGAACAGCGTCAGGTGCAACGACTCGGCCGCGACCCAGCGGATCGGCAGCCCACGCGCACGCAGCGGTGCCACGGCGTCGTGCAGTGCGTCCTGCACCTCGCGCGGCGGCACGATGGCGACGAACGCTCTCACGCCGTCCTCCGCTCCGCCGAGGGCAGCGGCTCCAGCGCGACCCACTTCAGGCCGACCGCGCGCAGCTCCGGCGCCACGTTCGCAAGCGACGCGCGCGCATCCAGTGGCGCACGCACCCACAGCACGTCCTCATCCACACCCGCGCACTCGGCGCGATCGAAGCGGATACCGGCCGCGCTCAACATCTCTCTCGCGAGCGTGGAACGATCTTCGGGAGCAGGATTGAGCTGCACGAACGCGCCCCTGTGCAGGCTGCCGCGCCGATACCCGTGCACATCGATGCCCACGCGCTCGAAGCCCGCCGCGCGCACACCAGCAACAATGCGGTCCGCGCACGCGAGCGCGCGCGAGGTCTCCGCTTCATCGAACTCGAGGCGGGCGACGTCGCCGTGATGGCGCACGCGGTACTCACGGAACCCGAGTGCCGCGATGGCGGCTTCGGCCTGTTCGATCTGCCGGAGTCGATCGACCGTGACGGCGAGCCCGTGCTGAACGCGGCTGGCCAGGCACGGTGCAGCGGGCGCATCCCACGTCTCGAGATCCAGCTCGCGCGAGAGCGCGCGGATGACCGCTTTCGTGAGGCCCGCCTCCTTCAGCGGCGAACGCACGGCGTTCTCGCGGCCAGCCTGCATGCCGGGACGGTGGTCCCCCACATCATCCGCGTTCGTGCCATCCGCCAGCACGGCGAAGCCGCGCTCCGCTGCGACCTGCGTCAGCTTCGTCCACAGCTCGCTCTTGCAGAAGTAGCAGCGGTTCGGCGCGTTCGCGGCATAGCGCGGATCGTTCAGCTCGTCGGTGGCGATCTCGAGGTGGGGCACGCCGTGGGTTGCGGCGATGCGGCGCGCTGCATCGAGCTGCGCGGCGGAGACGGAAGGACTCACACCCGTCACGGCGAGGACGCGATCGGGACCGAGCACGTGCGCCGCGCTGACGGCGAGGAACGCCGAGTCCACGCCGCCGGAATATCCGATGCAGATCGAATCGAAGCTGCGGAGCAGGCGGTGCAGCCGCTCCCGCGCTTCGTTCAAGTCGGTGTCCGGTCGTGGGTGACTCACGAGCGGAAGGTAGACGAGGGGGCGATTCCGAACAAGCGGCTACCCCAGCTCGAGTTGCGGGCCGGCGGCTGGATAGGTGACGTGCTCCCCGTCCGTCACCGCCGCGGGATGGAGGGCGTGCACGTCGGCGCGCCCGGCACTGAGGATGTGGAGGACGCGCACGCCGCGCGCGACGAGTGCGTCCGCAATCAGGTTGCGATGGCAGCGCCACGGCACCGCCTCGGCACACATGAGCGCGACCCGTCGATCGGCCGCGAGGTCGAGGATACGGCCGAGGGCGGCGGCGAAGACGTCGCTCGACATGTGGTCGGCGTACCCGCGGAAGCTGGCGTTCCGCCACGCGGTGTTCGGCGAATCGGGCGAGGTCGCGCGACGGCCGCCGAGATCGGGCTCGTGCACGTAGCCAAGCCCGGCCGCGCGCAATCCGGCCGCGAGCGACTCCTTCGAGAACTGGGGGTGGCGCCGCGAACCCGGATAGCGACGCACGTCGACGAGATGCTCGATGCCGTGCGCGCGCAGGAGTTCGACGAACTCCGGAAACGTCCGTGTCGAGTGGCCGACGGTCCAGATGTCCATGCGTCAAGGTAACGCACGGACCGGACACCTACACCGGCGCAGGCGTGCGGAACCGGTCGCGCCCCCGGTACTGCACCGCCTCGGCGACGTGGGTGGTGCCGATGTCGTCGCAGCCCGCCAGGTCCGCGATCGTGCGCGCGAGCCGGAGCACTCGATGGTACGCGCGCGCGGAGAGGCCGAG
>CAYUIG010000029.1:39951-45684 GCA_964444685.1 uncultured Gemmatimonadaceae bacterium
CGGTCGAGCAGTGGACCGGACACGCGTGACAGGTACCGGCGAACCTGTCCGGGATGGCAGATGCAGCGGCCGTCGCCCGAGCCGTGGTATCCGCACGGACACGGGTTCATCGCGGCCACCAGCATCACGCGCGCGGGATACGTAACGGAGATGCGTGCGCGCACGAGGTGAACGCTGTCGTCCTCGAGCGGCTGGCGGAGCGCCTCGAGTGCAGGCCGCCGGAACTCCGGCAGCTCGTCGAGGAACAGCACGCCGTTGTGCGCGAGCGTCACCTCACCCGCGCGCGGCGGATTCCCGCCGCCCACCAATCCCGCATCGGACACGGTGTGGTGCGGTGCGCGGAACGGGCGGCGCTCGATCAGACCGGCACCCGGACGAAGACGGCCGGCGACCGAGTAGACCTTCGTCGTTTCGAGCGCTTCCGTCGGCGTCATGG
This sequence comes from uncultured Gemmatimonadaceae bacterium, assembly GCA_964444685.1. Lineage (GTDB taxonomy): Bacteria > Gemmatimonadota > Gemmatimonadetes > Longimicrobiales > RSA9 > CAYUIG01. The sequence goes on from CAYUIG010000029.1 coordinate 40,388, forward strand.
GCGGCAGAATGCCAGGCAGCCGCCGCGCGAGCATCGACTTGCCCGAGCCGGGCGGACCGATCAGCAGCACGTTGTGCGACCCGGCCGCCGCGATCTCCAGCGCGCGTCGCGCGTGCTCCTGCCCCCGGACGTCCGCGAAGTCCGGCCCGGCCGGCTCGGGCAGGACCACACGAGCCGCCGCTTCCGGTCCCGGCAGCTCGAGAACGCCGCGCTCCGCATCCACCACCTCGCCGAGCATGCGTGCCGTACGCACCTCGAGCCCGGGCACGACCGCGGCTTCACGCGCATTCGCGGGTGGAACCACGATCGCGCGGATCCCCTCTTCCGCGCACCGCAACGCCACGGGCAGCACGCCGCACACCGGGCGGAGCTCGCCGTCGAGCCCGAGCTCGCCGAGGTAGCACACGGACTCGTCGATGCGGTCGAGCTGCCCGCTCGCAACCAGAATCGCGAGCGCAACGGGCAGGTCGAACGCACTTCCCTCTTTCCGCGTGTCCGCCGGCGCGAGATTGATCGTGATGCGTTTGGGCGGCACGAAGAAGCCGGCGTTGTGGAGTGCGGCCGCCACGCGTTCGCGACCCTCGCGCACGGCGCTCTCGGCCAGCCCGACGACCGTGATCACGGGCAGCCCGGCCGCGATGTCCGCCTCGACGCGTACGAGGAAGGCCTCGACGCCCAGCACCGCGCCGCTCATCACCTGCGCCAGCATCCGTCCCCCGGGGGTGTGCGTTGCGCGTTCAAAGGATGGATGGAGATCGGGGCAAAGGAATGGCGCGAAGGGACGGATGTCCGCATCGTGGTAGCGCGGCGGGGCAGCCGTTCCTGCCGCGGGTACCGCGGTCGGGAGGATGCATGAAGAGGGGATTGCTGCTGGTGCTGCTCGTCGCCGCCTGTGACGCACTGCCGGGCACGACCACGTCGGTGCGGCAGGCCGAGGAACCGCATCCGCCCAACCTGCGCTACCAGCTCGGCGACGTGCCGCCCGTGAGCGACACCGCATCGGCGGCGGAGCTCTCCGGCGCCTTCCGGTCCGCGGCCGCGACCGCGCTCCCCGCCGTCGTATCCATCCGCGTGACCACGGTCGCGAGCGCACCCTTCCAGGCGACCGACCTGCCGCAGCGCGCGCTCGGCAGCGGCTCCGGCTTCATCATCGACGAGCAGGGTCACGTCGTGACGAACCACCACGTGATCCAGGGAGCGGAGCAGATCCTGGTCGTGCTGCCCGACGGCCGCGACTTCGAGGCCGAGCTGATCGGTGCCGACCGGGACACCGATGTCGCAGTCATCCGCATCGCGCCGCGCAACGGCGAGCCGCTGCCCGTGTCGGCGCTCGGCGACTCGGACCGGCTGCGTGTCGGCGACTGGGTGCTCGCACTCGGCAATCCGCTCAGCCTCGAGTTCACCGTGACGGCCGGCATCGTGAGCGCGCGCAACCGCAACCTCGGCATCCTCGGCAACAACGAGAACACGCAGCTCGAAGCGTTCATTCAGACGGATGCCGCGATCAATCCCGGCAACTCGGGCGGCCCGCTCGTGGATCTGGCGGGACGCGTCATCGGGGTGAACGCGGCCATCGAGAGCGCGACCGGCTTCTTCACGGGCGCCGGCTTCGCCATTCCCATCAACCTCGCCGCGAAAGTCGCGCGCGACCTCATCGAGTACGGCGTCGTCCATCGCCCGCGCCTGGGCGTCAGCATCCAGGACGTAAACGCGGCCGATGCGGAGATGTACAGCCTGCCGGCGGTCTCGGGCGCGGAGATCTCATCAGTGAGCCCGGGCGATCCCGCCGATCGCGCGGGCCTGCGCATGGGCGATGTCGTCGTGTCGGTCGAGGGCGAACCGATCCGCAACGTCTCGGACCTGCAGACACGCATCGCGCAGCTCCAGCCGGGCGAGCGCGTACGCCTCGGCATCGTCCGCTACGGCGAGTCGCTCGAGGCCACCGTCGAACTGGGCCGGTTCGAGCCCGCGCCGCGCGTCGCCACGCGCGAGTCGGAGCGGCCGGTCGTCGGCGGACTGCTCGGCTTCACCGTGTCGCCGGTCTCACGCGCTGTCGCGCTGCGCGCAGGATTGCGCGGCGGCGCGGTGCAGATCTTCGACGTGGACCCGTTCGGTCCCGCGCAGGGGATGGTGCCGTCCGGGTGGGTCGTGGTGAGCATCAACGGCCGCGACGTGCACACCGTGGACGACGTGCAGGCGATCGCGCGCACGGTCGAACGCGGTGACGTCGTATCGGTCGTGGCCGCGGACCCGCGTCAGGAACAGCCGGCGCCGACGATCTACAACTACCGCGTGCGCTGACCTCAGAACGTCGTCGCGGCGATCAGCCGAATGCGGACGGCCGTGCCCTGCCCCGGCCCGCTTTCGGCCGTCACACTGCCGCCCCAGCTCTCCACGAGCCGGCGCACGATCGCGAGACCGAGCCCCGTTCCAGCGGAGCGCGTCGAGAAGTGCGGCTCGAACACGCGGTCGAGAAGCTCCTGCGGGATCCCCGGCCCATCGTCCACTACACTCAGCAGCAGTGCGCTGCCGTTGCGCTGCGCCTGCACCGTGATCGTACCCGGTCCGTCCATCGCCGCGCGCGCGTTCTCGATCAGATTGAAGAGCACTTCCTTCAGCTCACCGCCGCGCGCACGCGCCGGCGGCAGCTCCGGCTCCACATCGGCGACGTATTGCACCGCCGCGTCGCCGGCGCGATAGAGCGTCAGCGCCTCGCGCACGACCGCGGCCACATCCACAGGCTCGAGCGGACCGTCCGTCCGCTGCGGCGCGCCATAGCGTGAGAACGCGCGCGCAATCTCCGTGAGCCTGTCGATCTCGCGCAGGATCTGCTGCACGTTCTCCTCGAGGATCTCGTCGTACTGATCGCTCCGGTCGCGCCATGCGCGCCGGAGATGCTGCACGGACAGCTTGATCGGCGTGAGCGGGTTCTTGATCTCGTGTGCGATCTGCCGCGCCATCTCACCCCATGCGAGCACGCGCGCCATGCGCACTTCACGCGCACGCGCACGCCGCAGCCGCCGTGTCATGCGATTGAAGGAGGCGAACAGCTCACCGAACTCGCCCGTCGTCTCGGGGAGCTGCACGCTCAGACGCCCCGCACCGACGGCGGAGGCCGCGCGCCGCAGCCGGCCGATCGGTCCTGCGAGAGCGCGACCGACCTGCACGGACAGTGCGAGCGACAGCAGCGCGCCCATGAGCGCGGCGAAGAGGATGAGGTGTGCCAGCTCGCGCTGACGATCCGCCGCCTCACCGGACGTCAGCGGCGTCGGCACCGCCAGCGCGACGGGTGCAGGCGGCAGCGCGTGGTACGCCATGAGGAACGACTGCCCCGCGACGGACTGCCGCTCGATCGATGACACTTCCTCCGGGCTCTCCAGCCGCTGGTAGAGATCGGGTGGCATCCACGCGCCATACACGCCCAGGTCCACACCTTCCGGCGATGACGCATCGACCAGTTCGCCGCGGTAGTAGTGCAGTACTTCGCCGCCGACACGTTCGGACAGCACACGCAGGTCACCGCCGGCATCCGGCCACTCCACCACCGCCTGCGCGACCGCGCGGCTCGCGATGATGCGCGCCGCGCGTTCGACCTCACCCGCGAGCGCACGGTACGCCACGTAGCCGAAGAGCGCGGTCGGCAGCAGGAAGAAGCCGAACAGCGCGAAGGTGACGCGCGCGCGGAAGCTGCCGGTCCACTGCCGCAGTCCGCCGGCAGGCACGGGCGAACGGCCGCGCCCGAAACATCCGAGCGACCAGATCAGCACGGCGAGGCCGAGGTCGAACGCGAGCAGCAGCACGCCGCGCGCGAGCAGCACCGCCAGCGGCGTGGTCACCACCTCGAGGTGCGCGTGATAGTCACCCTCCGGGAACAGCACGATGGTTTCGCTGCGCCAGCCGTCGTCCGTGCGGTTCCAGTGCACCCCCGCCGGAGTTTCACCGGTTGCTTCCACGAGCGTGAGACGCGCATCGGGCCCGCCCGGGTCGCCGAGGAACACACCGATCACGCCCTCGCGCGCGAGCGAACGGCGTGGCGGGACGGTCACGGTGACGATGGAACCGTCCGGCAGCGGCGCGGTCACGTACTTCGCCATGAGGGGCGTGCTGCTCACGTCGCTGACACGCGGGACCGAATCGGCGGTGGCCTGCTCGACGACATTGCGCAGTACCGACAGCTCGTACGGCGCGGGCTCGCCCTGTCCGAGGTCCAGCTCGAGTGTGCGCTCGCCGTCCTGCCAGAGCGTGATGCGCGCCGCCCATGGTTCGCGCGCGAGCCCCGATGCGACCCAGCTCCGATGCAGCAGCTGCAGTCCGGTCTCACCCGCGGCCGCACGCGCGCGCACTTCGCGCCCGAACTCGAGCAGCAGGTAATCGATAATGGGTGGCGCCTGCGTGCCGAGCGTGGCCAGCTCGCGCTCGGCCGCGCGCAGCCGCGCCCACGTGTTCACGGACCACAGATTCGGCGCGACCGCAGTGGCCGCGAGCCACACGGCCGCGGTGAAGCGCGCCAGACCCCCGCGCCGTCCCCGCGCCCATGCAAGGCCGATGGCGACCGGTACGAACGCGACCGCCCATGGCAGCGTCGTGAGGATGGGTGGCAGTGGATGCGGATCCAGCCGCGCAACGAGCACGGCACCCATGACTGCGCTCGCGGCCAGCCCGCCGACCACGAGCAGAATGCGCGACCTGCGAGCGAGCGGCGGCACGGTCTGATGCACGCGCGGCATGCCGAGCAGCGCGATGACCGCGATCAGCAGCGTCACGGCCGGCTGCAGCCCGAACCAGAGCCAGCGGCTGCTCTCGAGCACATCGGGCGCGGATGCGCGCACGACGATGCGGATCGCGGCCGGGAACGCGATCGCCACCGCGAGCGCACCGCCGAGCGCGAATGGCAGCGGCGAACGCGTCGCCACCAAGGGCGCACGCGACGCGGCCGCGAGAGCCGCGAGCGGGATGAGGACACCCAGTAGGTCGCCGAGGGACGGGTCGCCCGGAATCGGCAGCGCAAACATAAGCGGCGTGAACACGGCCTCGAGCCCGAGTACGCCACCGAGTCGCGCGATCGTGAGTGCGATCGCGAGCGCAACGAGCGGCAGCGCGCGTTGCCACGGCGCCGCCTGTCCTTCCAGCACGCGCAGCCATGCGGTGGCCAGCAGCAGGAGCGCGAGCAGTGTACAGGCGAGGATCACGCGCGCGGATGCGATCTCGGCATCGTCGCGCAGCTCGGCCTGGGTTGCCGGTTCGATGCGCGCGGAGACGATCGTGTCACCGCTTTCGACCAGACTCCACACCGCGGC
>CAYUIG010000030.1:0-32702 GCA_964444685.1 uncultured Gemmatimonadaceae bacterium
GGGTCGGGCGTCATCAGCTCGTACCACAGGAACTTGCCTCGGAAATCGTTCGCCATGCTCGCCTCTCGTAGCGGGGAACCGTTTCGGCGGATGATGAGCCGGTGTGAGCCCAGCGGCCAGTCCGGATGATGCAATCCGTCCCGCCACACCCCATCTTGGCCCCATGAGCCGACCGCTCGAATCGGCGACGCCGGCCGACTCCGAGCCGCAGGGGACCGTCTGCACCAACTGCGGCGCCGAGGGCGCGATTCGCTTCTGCCCCGAGTGTGGGCAGCGGCAGGGGCCCATGGTGGTGTCGATGGGTGCGCTCGTCCGCGAGATCATCGAGGATCAGTTCTCCCTCGATGCGACGCTGCCCCGTACGCTGCGCGCGCTGTTCCTGAAGCCGGGCCTCCTCACCGCCGAGTACGTCGCGGGCCGGGGACGCCGCTACATCCCGCCGTTCCGGCTGTTCCTGATGGCCAGCTTCACCTTCTTCCTCGCCCTCGCGGTGGCCACATGGGTGGGCCGCGCGAACCGCCGCGTGGCCCCGGCCGCGCCGGCCGATTCGGCAGCAGCGACTACGGACGCCGGCGACGGTGTCGCGATCACGCGCGGCAACGGCGTCCCGAACGTAAACGTGAATCTCGGCGCCGAGCGCTACAACCAGGTGCTCGAGGCGCGGCTGCGCGACATCATGGCGCGCAACCCGGATGATCCGGCCGGTGCGATCCTCGATGAGTTCCTGCAGCGCGCGCCCACGGCGGTGTTCTTCCTGCCGCCCGTGTACGCATTCATGCTCAAGTTGCTCTACATACGTCGCCGCCGCCTGTACGCCGAGCACTTCGTATTCGCGCTGCACTTCCACTCGTTCGCGTTCCTCGCGATGCTCGCGTGGTTCGTGCCGTGGGACATCATGGAACCGATCGCACTGATCGCGTTCATCGTATACACGTATCTGGCGATGCGTCGCTACTACCGCCAGGGCCGCCTGGTTACCACGGGCAAGGCCGTAGCACTGACCATCTCCTACTTCTTCGTCGCGATCCTGTGGATGGTCGCGATCTTCATTCTCGCCGTCTTCCTGGCCTGAGGTACCCATGCTTCGTGCCATCCTGATCCTGCTGCTCGCGGCCACACCCTGCGCCGCGCAGTTCCCGGCCGATTCCACGATCGAGCGCATTCTGCACGAGCGCGTCGCGGCCAATCGGAGTGAGAGCATTGTCGTCGGCATTCTCGACGCCGATGGCAACCGCCGCTTCATTGCCGCGGGGAGTGCCGGCGAGGGCCGCGGAGTGCCCGATGCGAACACGGTGTTCGAGATTGGCTCGATCACGAAGGTGTTCACCGGCATCCTGCTCGCCGCACTGGTGGAAGAAGGCAGGGTCCGGTACGAGGATCCGGTCGCGTCGCATCTGCCGCCGGGCACGCAGATGCCATCGTGGAACGGCCGCGAGATCATGCTCGTCGAACTGTCCACGCAGGTGTCGGGGCTGCCGCGTCTTCCCGACCTCCAGCCCGTGAATATGGCCGATCCGTACGCGGCGTACGGCGCGGATGAGCTGTACGCCTTCCTCGCGCGCCATCAGCTGCGACGCGCGCCGGGAGAGGCCTACGAGTACTCGAACCTCGGAGTCGGCCTGCTGGGTCACGTGCTCGCGCTCGCGGCCGGCACCACGTACGAAGCCGCCGTTGCGTCCAGGATTTCGGAGCCGCTCGGTCTCGATGACACCGCGGTAACCCTTTCACCGGAGCTCGAGTCCCGGTTTGCCATCGGGCACAATGCGCTCGGTCAGCCCGTGCCGTACTGGACGTTCGATGCACTCGCAGCCGCCGGCGCGCTCCGCTCCACCGCCGCCGACATGCTCGACTTCCTCGTCGCGAACCTCGACCCGCCGGTGTCGAGGGTCGGGGCCGCGCTGGCGGCGTCGCACGAACCGCGGGCACGCGTCAGTGACACCATGCGGATCGGTCTGGGCTGGCACATCCTGAGCGCGGCCGAGGGCGAGATCGTCTGGCACAATGGCGGCACGGCGGGCTTCCGCACCTTCATCGGCTTCGACAAGGCAAGGAGGATCGGCGTGGTCGTGCTCGCGAACAGCGGCGGCCGCGGCAACGACGACCTCGGCGTCCATCTGCTGGCTCCGAGCGTGCCGCTCGAACCGCCCGAGGTGCGCTGACCGTGCCATACCGCATCCTCGACCCGCGCCGGATCCTCGCCACGGCGGAGCATCTGGCCCGCCGCATCGACGAGCGGTTTCCAGGCTCCGGCCTCGGCAAGGTCGCTGCCGAAGTGGTAGCGGTGGCGCGCGAAGCGGAGACGCGCGTGGCCGAAGTGCGGCGGCCGCACTGGCCCGCGCGCATCGCCACCGTCGCGGGCGTGATCTCGATGCTGGTGATCGCCGGTGCAGCGCTGGTGTCGCTGCGCGACCCGGACGTGTTCGCCGAGACCACGCCGTTCGAGCTGTTCGAGACGCTGGTCAACGACATCGTATTCCTTGGCATCGGCGTGTTCTTCCTCGTGACACTCGAGATGCGGCTGAAGCGGCGCGCGGTCATCGGCGCGCTGCACGAGCTGCGCTCGCTCGCGCACATCATCGACATGCACCAGCTCACGAAGGACCCGGAGCGGGTGCTGACGCCGACCGGGGACACGCCCTCCTCTCCCGAGCGCTCGCTCACCCGCTTCCAGCTCGGCCGCTACCTCGATTACTGCTCCGAGCTGCTCTCGATCACGAGCAAGCTCGCCGCCCTGCACGGCCAGGAGGTGAACGATCCGGTCGTGCTTGCGGCGGTGAACGACGTGGAGGAGCTGGCGGATGGCCTGTCCGCCAAGATCTGGCAGAAGATCATGATCCTGGATACCGTGGCCGCCGGGCGGAGCTGACTGCGCAGAAGGAGTGTGCGCGGAACTTGCGTTGGCCGCGGCGCATGTGAACCGGGTGCGGAGGATGAGGGTTACCACGGCGTTGGCAGCGGCGATGCTGGCGGCCGGGTGTGCCGGGATTTCGATCCCGGACCCCGATCCCGACCAAATCGAGACCACGATCTTCCTCATCGGCGACGCGGGTGAGCCCGACCCGCGCGAGCGGAGCGGCGCGCTCGATTCGCTCACGGCGCAGATGGCTGCGCACCCCGAACGCAGCGTCGTCCTCTTCCTCGGCGACAACGTTTACCCCGCCGGTGTGCCCGAGCCGGGTTCGGCATCGTACGCCGACGCGATCCGGCGATTGGATGTACAGATCCTCGCCGTCCCGATGGGCGCGTACGGCATCTTCGTGCCGGGCAACCACGACTGGGCGTACCATCAGCCCGACGGACTGTACTCGATCCGGCGCCAGGGCGAACTCGTCGTGGCGCGCGCGCGCGGCCGGCGCATCGAGATGCGGCCGTCGAACGGGTGTCCGGGTCCAGACGTGCTCGATGTCGGTCGCACACGTCTCGTCTTCCTCGACACGCAGTGGTGGCTGCACGGCTACATCGTGGCCGACAGCGCGACGGACTGCCCCGCGACGATACCCGCGGTCACCGACCGGCTGCGCGAAGTGACGCAGGTGGACACGGGCCGGATCGTGATTCTAGCCGCGCACCATCCGCTGATGAGCGGCGGCGAGCACGGCGGATATTGCGGGCTCGCCATGCCGTTCCACCGCTTCGGCGGGCAGGAGCAGGACATCCTGTCGCGCGACAACCGGCGCATGCGCGATTCGATCGAGACTGCGATCGAACCCAACCGGCCGCTCGTCTACGCGGCCGGCCACGACCACAGTCTCCAGGTGCTGCGCGGGGCGAGCACGGACTACGTGCTCGTGAGCGGCGCCGGCGCGTACGCGAAGTCCGACTGCGCCGTGCGACTCCGCGAGAGCTACTTTGTGGCGCAGCGCCGCGAGGGGTTCATGCGCCTCGACATCCTGCGCAATCGCGGTGTGCGGCTGCAGGTGTACATGTACAGCTACGGCGGTGAGGGTGGACTGGCGTACACGCGCTGGCTGGAGGAGCCGTCGTGAGAAGCGCGGCGCTGGTTCTCGTGGTCGTCCTGCTCGCGTGTGCACGGCCCGCGACAGCGCAGGATGAACCCCTGCCCTTCAGCGGCATCGGCGTCACTCCCATCGGCGCGCTGCCGCCGCTGGGTCCGCCCATGCCCGCCAGCCGCAACCATCACTATCTGCATTTCCGCGCACAGGTGGGACGCCGCTGGGTCGACGGCGCGCGGTTGGATGCGTACGCCGTCGGCGCAGATATCCAGTGGCTGGGCGGTTCCATCGCAGGTCTGACGATCGGCGAGCAGCGCTGCACGCATGCCGAACTCGAGTGTGACTCGCACCGCTTCGTTGGAGCACGCGCGCGCATCAGCATCTTCACCACGGGACCGACGATCGGGCGCGCTTTCCACGACTACAGCGCATCACTCATGGTCGCGACCGAGTTCGGGTTCGGATACGCGCCCAACGTGCTCGACAGGCAGGACGCATGCTCCATGGATGCGGCCGTACCGGTCGCGTTGGGTTTCCTCCAGGGCGTGCGCGTCGTGCCGTTCCTGTCACCCGGCTTCGGGTGGGAGATGGACTGCGCCACGCGCGACACGTCGACGCCGCACTTCCTCGTCGGCTACGGCATCAGCTTCCAGCAGCTCTTCACGCGCGGACTCGACCTGCACATCGGCGGACAGAAGGTCTTCCAGACCGGCGGCGGCAGCATGTTCGGCGTGAGCATCTCGCTCGTCCCGCTCTTCTAGCGCACCCGCGGCCCCGCGCGCGCCCACAGCTCGAACCACGGCGCGGCGGGACGCGAGAGCGTGCGCAGCAGCCGCTCCTCCATGCGTGCCCATTTCCGCGTGTCGTCGGCGATACTGGGAAGCACCGTGGCCGGCCGCACGGACAGCGTACGGAATCCCACACCCGCGAGCAGCCGGCGCAGCGAGCGCGGTGTGAATCCCGTTCGGTACGGAAACGAGAGCAGGTTGTTCGCGGCCAGGAGCGGGTCGGCAAACGTGTGCTCCCGCAGCCGGTCGTAGAACGCGCCGTTCGGCACGCGGATCAGCAGCACACCATTGCGTCGCAGCAGCCTGCGCGCATGGCGCGCGGCGCTCACGGGATCGGGGAGCTGATCGAAGCAGTTGACGATGGCGACGGCGTCATATTCCTCGCCCTCGGGCACCTCCTCGATCGGGGCGAGGCGGACATCGAAGCCGAGATCGCGGCAGAACGAGACGGCCGTCTCGTTGATGTCGACGCCATCGACCGGGAGCGCTGCATCGCGGCAGGCCGACAGGAACGCGCCCGCGAAGCACCCTACCTCCAGCGCTCGCGCATTCGGACCGACCATGCGGCGCAGCTTGCGCGCCGATTTTCGGAACGCCGGCCGCTGGATGTCGTGTGAGTGGCGCAGCGCGTCGAGCGACACGTCCTCGTCGCGGTAGATGCGTGCGGCCTCGCGTTCGCGCGGGTTTCGGTAGACCGTACCGCAGCGCAGGCAGCGGGCGAGGCGTACGGCAGGGCGCTGGGAGCATGCGAGCCGGTCGACGAGCCGTTCCGCGGGCGTGTCGGGGCGGATCCGGCGCGAGTGGTGGCGCCACAGCCGCTCGAACTCCGCGCGCACGTCCTCGGCAGACGCGATTTCGTCCGCGCGCGCCGCGCCGCATGCCGGGCAGGGCGCCAGCTCGTACGACGTCATGACGCAGCAACCGGCACCTCCCGTGCCGCTACTCCCCGAGGGCCTCCGTGGGTGAAATGGCTGCTGCGCGGCGCATGGCCGGAATCGCGCCAGTGATTGCAGCAGCGCCGAGGATCGCTACAGCGGCAAACATCGCAGGCACGTCGGCGAGAGGCACGTTGCTGAGCGATTCCTGGAGCCCGCGGCCGATCAGAAGCGCCACGACGATGCCGAAGGCAGTGCCGGCGCCGATGAGGCGGAAGGTGCGGCGCAGAACGAATCGGCGCAGTGCGCGCGGAGATGCGCCGAGCGCTGCACGTACGGCGATCTCACGGGCGCGCACGCGCATTTCGACACGGAGCGCTGCGGCCACGCCGATCGCACCCAGCACGGTCGCGAGGAGTGCGAGTGCGAGAAAGAGCCGTCCGAACCATTGCAGTGGCGCGGTCGCCCGCGCGAGGCGCGCAGCCAACGGCTCCACCGAAACGATGGTCGCATCGGGTGTCGTACGCTCGATCGTATCGCGCAGCACGCGCTCGATGCGCGCGGCTTCGGTGCCGCGGGCGAGGATCACGCCGGTTGCCGGCGGCGTGTGCGTCGCAGAAAGGTAGATGGCTGGGCGCGCTGGCACGTTCGCGCCCAGGCCGGCGGCCGGCGTGTCCTCGACGATGCCGACCACACGCACCCACGCACCATCCAGCCGATCGAGCCAGATCTTGCGGCCGATCGGCCGGCCGCGCTCGAACTCGAGCGCAAGCGTGCGGTTGACGACGGCCACGGCTTCATCCGCGGACGTTTCGAGCCCGTGCCCTTCGAGTACGCGCAGGCCGCGAACATCGAACCACGCAGCGTCGGCCGCGTACTGTGCCGCGTACGCAGGCAGCAGCGGCATGTACGTCCCGCCGCGGTAGCACTGTCCGCACTCGATGATGATGCGGTCGCGCGCGGCAACGCCCAGCTCGGTGCCGACACTCGCGAATGCGACATCGACGATCGCGCGATCGCGTGCGAGTGAGTCGCGCAGTGCACGCAACGCGTGCGCGTCGACGTCAGCGAGTCGGACGGTCGCCGCCACCGTGCCGCGCGTCGCGGGCACGCCCGGCAGTGCGTCACCGGGATCGTGACGCAGCAGCAGTCCCGCGCTGGCGAGCAGCGCCAGCGACGCCCCGATCTGGAGCACGGCGATGAGCGTGGCGGTGGACGCGTCGCTGTGGCCGCGGGTAGCGCGTTCGCCGGCCATCAGCCAGCGCGCGGGCCGGTGCGCAGCGCGCCACGCGTACGGTACTGCCGCGAGCATCGCCGCCGCGGCCACGGGCGCGACGACGGCCAGTGCGGCGATCACGGGGTCGACACCGCGGATGAAACGGAGTCCTGCCGGCAATCCCAGTCGAAGCGCAGCCAGCAGCGCGAGTCCGGCGGCGATGGCAGCGGGCAAAGCGCGGCGCGCGGCCTCGCGTACGCGGCGTCGCACCCGTTCCCTGCGCAGTCGGGCGGGCGATGCGCCAAGCGCCGCGCGCACGGCCATCTCCTGCGTACGTGCGCGCTCGGCCGCGGCGATCAGTGCGATGGCACCCACGGCGGCGACAGCGAGCGCAAACGCGCTGAAGAGGGCGAGGAATCCGAGCAGCTCGTGTAGATCGGCCAGGCGGAGAGCGTCGGGCGTGGTGGCGTACGACGTCCACGCGCGCGGCCATGCCCAGGAAAGATCTTCGGGGCGGACGGCCGTTCCTGTGACCCGCACGAGTCCGGCCCACGCGAAAAGCGTGGCCCCGAACGCGGAAAGCGAGAGCGCGACACCGGCGGATTCGGTTCGCCGCATGGGTTCAGGCTAACGCAGGCCGGTCTGTCATGCCACGAACCCGCTTGCGTGCCCGGAGCCGTATGACGATCCTGGGACAACATGGCCATCGACCGAGGCGATCTCGACCGCCAACTCCGGAATCTGGGCGATGCAGCCCTATGGTGGGATCAGCGCGAACTGCGCGACCTGCCTTCCGTGCTCGAACCCGACGAGCAGGTCCTCGCCCTCGCGCGCGGCCGCATCGGACGGGTCCGCTGGGCTCGCCGCAAATGGCTGATCGTCATCACCGATGTGAGACTTGTCTGTCTTCGCTCGGCCGGACGGACATGGCGGCAGGCGGAGGTCTCGGCCAGCGACATCGATCGCGTCGGCCTGCGCATCGGTCCGCGCAAAGGCCGCGTCATCGTCGTCGCGGGCTCGCAGAAGTGGCGGCTGCTCGTACCGCGCACCGACGCGTACAAGCTGGCGTCCGCACTCTCCCAGATCGCCGGGACGAAGACCAGCCAGCCGTCGCTCCGGCCCACGGTTCTCGTGCGACGCGTGCTGGATCACGTGCTCGCGCTCCCGGCCGTCGCGTTCCAGCCGGAATCACCGCCGCCGCCCCCACCGCTGCCACCCGCACGGCCTGCGCCCGACCCGAACGTCGAACAGCTCGAGCAGCAGGTGCAGGATCTTCAACAGCAGGTGCGCTTCCTCGAGCAGCTCCTCCAGCAGCGCCAGGGCGCCGTCGTACCCGACGACGACGGCTGAGCGTCAGTCGCGCAGCGCCGCCACGGGCTCCAATTCCGCGTGGGGACGGAAGCCTCAGAAGCTTCCGCTCACGCCCAGTTCGAGTGTGCGGCCGGCCGCGGGCCGGTAGTAGAGCTCGCCCGAACCGGCGGGGTCCGGAAAGGCCGTCGTGCTGTAGCGCGAATCGAAGAGATTGCGAATGTCGAGCGTCAGTCGCACGTCACGGATGGCGTAACCGATGCGCGCATCGACGCGCGTGCAGTCCGGCAGCGTGAGCGTGTTGGCATCATCGACGAAGATGCCGCGCGCGTTCGTGACGAGCACCGCAGCCTCGAGATCGTTCGGCGCAACGGTGACACCGCCCGTCACGGAGTGGCGCGGGATCGCCTTCAGGCGATGGCCCGCGTTCTCGCCGCTACGTGCTACCGCATGCTGGAGCGTGTAGTTCGCGAACGCCGCGGTTGCGCCGACGCCGAGCGTGAGGCCTGCCTCGACGCCGGTATGACGGCTGCGGCCGATGTTCACGTAGCGCAGCGACTCGACGTCGAAGTCCAGCTCGTCCTTCATGTCCATCCGATAGACGGACAGCGACAGCAGCGCGGAGACCGCGCCTGCCGATGCGCGCTGGTACAGGCCGGCCTCGACACTCGTGCCGTACTGCGGTGCGAGCGAGTCGTTCGACGTCGTGATCGCGAACGGCGGAAACGGTACCGGCAGCCGCCGGCGGTCGAAGAGCTGATCGAGCGTGGGCGCCTTGAAGGAGCGGCCCGCGGTCACGTACGCGTTGCCGTCATCCGCGTACTGCACGTTCAGTCCTATGCGGGGACTGAACGCCGTGTGCGTCGCTTCGAGCCGTGCAGGATCCTCGGGTGCGCGGACGTCGAAGCGATCGTCCAGCCGGTCGACGCGCCCGCCCACCGAAACGCGCACCGCCGCGGTGGGCAGCAACGTGTACTGGACGAACGCGGCCGTAGCCGTGCGCGCACCGCTTCCGTTCGTGTCCAGCTCGCCACGTCGGCCATCGGCGCCGGCGTACGCGGATGCATCGCCCGTCAGCATTGCGTAGTACTTCGCATCCAGCGACCCGTGCGTGGCCTCGACCCCCGCAACCAGCCGGTCCGCCACAGGAAGTCCGGTCCCGTCCACCGAGAACTGCACGGAAGCGCCGCCACGCCACGTGTCGAGCACCCGCTCCTTCGTGTCGGCGAAGCCCGGCGCCAGCACGACGGTCCGCACCGCTTCATCGTTGCGCAGTTCACCCGAGACGCGGCCCGTAAGCCACGCACGCGTGCCGATCGCGCGCTCACCCTCGAGCTCTGCGCCGTAGCGCGCGTCGACCGTGTGGTCGAAGCGGAAGAAGATCTCGGAACCGCGCCGGTCGTCATCGAGCCGCGACCCCGGTACGGGCCCCGGCTCATCGAACTCGCGACGCTGCACCCTGCCCGTGAGCCGCAGCGAGCCGGGGATCTGCCAGGTGCCACGCACGCTGCCGGCATGCCGCTGCGCGTGATCGCGGAAACCATCCGTACGGTCGAAGCTGCCCGAGAGATGGAAGCTGCGCCCCGTCGCATTCACTCCCGCGCGCCACGACCCCTGCGACCCGCCGGAGAGGCTCCAGCTCCCGCTGCCTGCGCCCGGCGTGCGCGTGATCACGTTCACGACACCGCCGATCGCCGCATCGCCCCACAGCGCGGAGGCGCCGCCACGTACGATCTCGATCCGCTCGACGTCCGACAGCGGCAGCAGCTCCCACGCAACGAGCCCCGCAGTCACGTCGTTCACGGGACGGCCGTCCACCATCACCACCACGTACTCCGCCTCGCCTCCTCCGTAGAACCCCCGCGCCATGACCTGCGGATCGCGGCCGAGGCCATCGGTGTCGACGAGCGTAAAGCCGGGAACGAGCCGCAACGCATCCGCGAGCGTACGCAGCGGCACGTCCTCGAGCTGTTCAGCCGGGATCACCGAGACCGATGCGGTGGAAGACGAGAGCGTCGTGCTTTCGCGTCCGGCCGTCACCACCAGCGGATCGAGGGAGACGACGGAGTCCGCCTGCTGCGCGTTCAGCTGACCGAACGCCGCGAGCAGCAGCGCGGCGCAAACGACGGCGATTCTCACGTTGGCAGCCGGATCGCCTTGAAGCGGCGCGTCTGATCCTCGATGGCGGGCTCCGTGGCCAGGCGTTCGATGCTGGACGCGCCGAAGAAGCCCGCGACGCCGCGCGTGCGCTCCAGCACGTACTGCGCATCGTCCGGCTGCGCGATCGGGCCGCCGTGACAGAGCACGATGACGTCCGGATTCACGGCCTTCGCAGCGTCGTGCATGGCCTGCACGCGCTCCACCGCTTCGTCCAGCGACATCGCGGTCTCCTTCACGCCGATCGAGCCCGCGACCGTCGTGTGCACGTGTGCGACGACCACGTCCGCGCCCGCCTCGGTGAAGCCTCGTGCCTGGTCCTCATCGAAGACGTACGGGCAGGTCAGCATCCCCAGCTCGTGAGCCTGGCGGATCATGTCGATCTCGAGCTGGATGCCCATGCCCGTCTCTTCGAGGGCCCGCCGGAAGTGGCCGTCGATCAGGCCGACGGTAGGGAAGTTCTGAACGCCGTCGAAGCCCATCGCCTTGAGCTGCGGCAGGAACACACGCATGAGGCGGAACGGGTCCGTGCCGCATACACCCGCGAGCACCGGCGTGTCCTTCACCACTGGCAGGACCTCGCGCGCCATGTCGACCACGATCTCGTTGGCATCGCCGTACGGCATGAGGCCCGCAAGGCTGCCGCGGCCGGCCATGCGGAAGCGGCCCGAGTTGTAGATGATGATCAGGTCCACGCCGCCGCGCTCGGCGAACTTCGCCGAGATGCCCGTACCCGCGCCGGCGCCGATAATGGGCTTCCCGGCCGTGACCTGCGCACGCAGACGTTGCAGACATTCGTTGTAGTCGATGAAGGGCATGCGTCCTCAGGGAATCAGATCCAGCAGTTCGCGCACGAGCGTTTCCGCGAACACCGGGTCGTTGATATGCGCATCCACTTCGACGATGCGCACGCCCGGACCTGCGTCCCGGCGCAGCGCATCGAAGAGCGCGCGGTCCGCTTCGGGATCGTGGAACGGCTGACCCTCCGCGTCGATCATGCTCACACCGCGCAGCGGCAGCACCAGGACCACGGGGCCGCGCGCGGCGTTCAATTGCTCCGCGATCCTGCGGCCGATGGCGTCGCATTCTTCGGCCGTGGTCCGCATCAGCGTGACGCTCGGGTTGTGGCGATAGAACGTGCGGCCGCGGAACTTGTCGGGGATCGTGTCCGGTGCGCCGAAGTTCACCATGTCGAGCGCGCCGACCGACACGACCTGCGGTATGCCCGCTCGCCCCGCCGCCGACAGCCGGTCCGGCCCCGCGGTGAGTACGCCGCCCACGATCTCGTCACACCACTCCGTCGTCGTCACATCGAGTACGGCGGAGACGTAGCCGTCCGCGATCAACCCCTCCATCGCGCGGCCGCCCGAGCCAGTGGCGTGGAAGACGAGCACGTCGTACCCGGCCTCCTCGAGCCGTCGCCGCGCGGCTTCCACACACGGCGTGGTCACGCCGAACATTGTCGCGGCGATGAGCTGCCGATCCCCAGCGGATTCAACCGGGGACGACTCGACCATGCCGCAGATCGCGCCGGCAGCATTAGAGAGGATCCGACGCGAGAGCGGGTTCAGCCCCGCGATGTCGACGACCGAGTACATCATCGCGATGTCCTTCACGTCGACGTACGGCGCCGTATTTCCCGAAGCCATGGTGGAGACCATGAGCTTCGGCACGCCCACCGGCAGCTCGCGCATCGCGGCCGTGATCATCGTCGTGCCGCCGCCACCGCCGAGGCCCAGTACGCCGTCGAACCGCTTCTGCGCGTAAAGCTGAGACGTGAGCACCCGCGCGCCCGCGAGCATGACCTCCACCGCGGAGCCGCGATCGCCGCGCGCGCGCAGCTCCTCGAGGTCGCCGTTGCCGGCGCGTGCAACCTCATCGGCCGGGATGTCCGCAGCGATCATGGGCTCGCGCACGCCGAGATCCATGAGCAGCACGTCGTGTCCGCGCGCGACGATGCGGTCGCGCACGTACCCGTACTCCTCGCCTTTGGTGTCGAGTGTGCCGGGAAGCAGGATCGTGCGTTTCACCGGCCCCGGAGCGAGCGCCAGGGCTCCTGGTCGGAAACGTCGATGAGCGCCGGCCCGTCGGCCGTCGCGGGCGAGAGGATCGCGAGGAAGACGAGCGTTTCGGTCCCGGCGTTGTACGTGCCGTGCACGACGTCGCGCGGGATGTGCGCGATCTCACCCGCTCCGAGCGTGCGCGACTCGCGGTCGACCCACTGCTCCGCCGTGCCCGAGATCACGTAGATGATCTCCTCCATCGACGGGTGCCGATGGTATGCGTGGCCGGTGCCGGGCGGCATGAGGACGCGCACCAGCAGCAGCTCGTCGACGGCCGTAAGTCCCGGCCGCGACAGCCATTCGTGCGGTCCCCAGGGCAGCGTCTCGACCTGCATCTCGCTGTCGGTCACGAATCGCAGCGGCTGCGCGCTCATGGCTCTCCGTGGCAGATGCGACGCCGACTGGCGGCGCGGTGGGCTTTCGCGGATTATACTCCGACCCGCGGCCCCGTACCGTCAAGCGGGCGACGCGCGACCCCCCGCACAGGCGCGATCATGGCAACGACCCTCGACGCAGCGAAGGACGTCCATCGCGGCCGGCTCTTCACCGGCATCTGCCTCGCACTGATTCCGACCGGCGCATCGTTCGGACTGGTCAGCAACGTGCTGATCCAGCTCAAACAGGAGTTCATCCTGACCAACTACCAGGTCGGGCTGATCGCAGGTGCCGCACTCTGGGGCATGGCCGTGTCACTGCTCGTGCTCGGCCCGCTGCTCGAGGGATTCGGACTCAAGAACGGCGCGCGCCTCGCGTTCGCGGGACACATGCTCGGTATCACACTCATGATCTCCGCGGTGCTGCGCGTCGGCGATCCGTCCGCCTTCTGGATCCTGATGTCCGGCGCCGCCATCCTCGCGATGGGGAACGGCATGATCGAGGTGACCGGCAATCCCCTTGTCGCTGCACTTTATCCCGACAGCAAGACGACGCGGCTCAACTACTTCCACGCGTTCTTCCCGCTCGGCATCATCGCCGGCGGCCTCGCCGGATTCATCCTCGCCAACTACGGCGGACCGCTCGGCTACTGGCCGTTCCAGATCGGCTTCGTGTACATCCCCGTGCTGCTCTACGGCTACGTGCTGCTGCTGGAGAAATTCCCGAAGACCGAGAATGCGGAAGCGGGCATCCCCGTCGGCGAGATGTTCCGCTACACACTGACGCACCCGCTCTTCCTGCTGATGCTCGCGATGATGGCCATCACCACATCGCTCGAGCTCGGACCCATGCGCTGGATCCCGGCCGTGCTCCAGTCGGGCGGCATGCACGGCATCCTCGTGCTCGTCTGGATCAGCGGCTGGATGGTCGTGCTGCGACTGATGGCCAGCCAGTTCGTCGAGCGCCTCTCGCCGCCCGGCATGCTCCTGCTCGCGGCCACGCTCACGGGCGGCGGACTCTTCCTCATGAGCTTCGTTACCGGCCTCTGGTCCGCACTCGCAGCGGCGACGGTCTTCGCATGGGGCGTCGCGTTCTTCTTCCCGACCATGGTCGGGTCCGTGAGCGAGCGGCTGCCGAAGACGGGTTCGCTCGGGATCGTGCTGATGGCCGGCGTCGGTCTCGGCATGGCGGGCGCGGTCGGCGTGCCGCTGATGGGCCGCCTCGCCGACGGATACCTCGCCGCCGAGCTGCCGGCATCGGAAACTGCGGATCTCCTGCGACGCGTCGAAGCCGGGTTCCCGGCGTACATTGAACGCGCCCGGCAGACGACAGACCTCGCGCAGCTCGGCTACCGCGAGGCGGAAGTACAGGAAGCGCTCGACGCAACGCGTGCGGCGTTGCAGGGTGACGTTCAGTCGGACGCCACCGCGCAGGCGCTGCGCGCCATCGTGGCCACGGCGATTCCGAACGAGCCGCTCGTGGGCGAGGCGAATGCCATACTCCAGCCTGCGGAAGCGTCCGGCGGACAGAAGTCGTTCCGCTACGTGGCGCCCGCGGCTCTCCTGCTCATCCTCGTGTTCGGCGTCATGTACATGAACGACCGCCGCCGCGGCGGCTACCGCGCGGTGCGCCTCGAGCGCGCCATTCCCATCGGCCTTCTTCTTGTCGCCGCACTGGCTCCTTCACCGCTGGCCGCGCAGGCGCCGGACGGCGGGCGCGTGCAGGTCCTCTTCCTCGGAGACGACGGCCACCACCGGCCGTATCAGCGCGCGAAGGACATCCTGCCCGCGCTGGCGTGGAACGGCATCGACCTGGTCTATACGGACGACCCCGCAGACCTGAACGACGCCACGCTCGACCGGTACCACGTTCTCGCCCTGTACAACAATCAGCCGGTGATCTCCGACGAGCAGCTCGCCGCGCTCACGTCCTTCCTCGCGGACGGCGGCGGGCTCGTCGTGCTGCACTGCGCCTCTTCGTCGTTCCAGAACTCCGAGGCGTTCATCAGCCTCGTGGGCGCGGCGTTCAAGAGCCATGGCACGGGCACGTTCAGCGCCGTGCGCGTGGAGCCGGATCATCCTGTCGTGCGCGGTGTGCCGGTGTTCGAGACGTGGGACGAGACGTACGTCCACACCAAGCACAACCCGGATCGCACCGTGCTCGAGGTGCGCCGTGAGAACGGGCACGACGAGCCGTGGACCTGGATACGGAGCCACGGCGACGGGCGGATCTTCTACACGGCATGGGGCCACGACCAGCGCACATGGGGGAACGAAGGATTCCAGCAGCTCGTGACGCAGGCGATCAAGTGGACCGCCGGTGACTGGGCGCTCACGCAGACGCTCGACGAACCACGCCCTGCGGTCACCACGCTCGAGGTGCCGCTGCCCGTCTACGAGCGGCCGCCCGCGCCGTGGAATACGCTCGCCGGCATGGTCGATACCGCGCAGGTCGCGCTCTCACCGGAAGACTCGTACAGGCTGATGACCGTGCGGCCGGGGCTGCATGTCGAGCCGTACGCGGCGGAGCCGCTCATTCGCAATATCATCGACTTCGCGTGGGATGAGCGCGGGCGACTCTGGGGCGTCGAGACGTCGGACTATCCGAACAACGTCCTGCCCGAGGGTGAGCCGGGCAACGATCGCATCCTGATCTTCGAGGATCGAGATGGGGATGGCCGCGCCGATGCCACCAAGGTCTTCGCCGACGGACTCAACCTCGCCACGTCGCTCGCCTTCGCGAACGGCGGTGTCGTCGTGGCGCAGGCGCCGCACATGCTCTTCCTCAGGGACAACGACGGCGACGACCGCGCGGATGCGAAGGAGATCCTCTTCACCGGCTGGCCGCGCGGTGATACGCACGGCACGATCAGCAACCTCCGCTACGGCTTCGACAACACGATCTGGGGCTCCGTCGGCTACAACGGGTTCCGCGGTACCGTGGGCGGCGTGACGTTCGGCCGCGGCGACGGTGAAGTGCTGATGGGCGCGGGCTATTTCCGGTTCGGCGCCGATGGCTCCTTCCTCGACTACGTCGCGCGCACCAGCAACAACACGTGGGGCTTCGGGTTCACCGAGGATGGCTACGCCTTCGGTTCCACTGCCAATCGCAACGCCAGCAACTTCGTGCCGATCCCGGGCCGGTACTACCGCGACCTGATCGGGCAGACGCCGACCCTGCCCACCATCGCGGATCGGCAGGATGTCTTTCCCGTCCGCAACATCTTCCAGGTCGATCAGTTCGGGATGTACACCGCGGGCTCCGCGCACGAGATCTACACGGCGCGTGCGTTCCCTCGCGAGTACTGGAACCGCGCGGCGTTCGTCGCGGAGCCGACCGCGCATGTCGTCGGCATGTTCGATCTGTCGCAGGACGGCAGCGGCTTCCGCGCGAAGAACCGCTGGAACCTGATGGCCAGCCGCGATGGGTGGATGGCGCCCGTGCAGGTGAAGGTCGGGCCGGACGGTGCTGTGTGGGTTTCGGATTTCTACTCGCTCGTGGCGCAGCACAATCCCACGCCGGAAGGAATGGAGCAGGGCGCGGGCAACGCGTACGAGACGCCGAACCGCGATCGCGCGCACGGCCGCATGTACCGCATCGTTGCGGACGACGCTCCGGCTCCTGGGAGTCGCAGCCTCGCGGATGCGTCGTCGTCTCAGCTGGTGGCGGCGCTGCGCGATGACAACATGTTCTGGCGGCTCACGGCGCAGCGACTGCTCGTCGAGCGTGGATCGCAGGACGTCGTTCCGGCGCTGATCGAGCTCGTTCGGGATCGGAGCATGGACCCGCTCGGCCTCAACGCCGGCGCGCTGCACGCGATCTGGACGCTCGACGGGCTGGGTGCCATAGCATCCAATGGCGCAGCGCAGGACGCCGTGCGCGCGGCCCTGCGTCACCCGGCGGCATCCGTGCGACGCGCAGCACTCCAGGTCCTGCCGCGCGACGAGCGCCTCATGAACGACATCTTCGATGCCGGGCTGCTCCCCGACCGATCGTCGCCGCACGAGGTCGACTACACCGTGCCGAGCGCCGTCCTCCAGGATGCGGACGGTCAGGTGCGGCTCACCGCACTCCTCGCGCTCTCCGAGCTGCCGCCGTCGGAGCGTGCTGCTGCGGCGATCGTCGAGGTCATGAGCGTCCCGCGCAACGCACGCGATCCGTGGCTCCCCGATGCGGCCGCGATCGCGGGTGTGAAGCAGGGGCCCGACGTGGCGCTGGAACTCATGCGGCGTCAGCCGCAGAACGCCGACTCCGCGTGGTACGCCGGCATCGGGCGCACCGTGCGACTGATGGCCCATCACTTCGCGGCGCGCGAGGACGTTGCGGCCACGGTCGCGCTGCTCGCGGCAGTGCCGTCTGCGAATCCGCAGGTTGCGTCCGCCGTGCTCGTCGGCATCGTGGGCGAGCCCCAGACCGAGGGTCGGCGCGGGTCGCCGGGTGGCTGGCCGGAGGAGTCGCCGCCGACGCTTACGGCTGAACAGCGCAACGCGCTCGTGCAGGCCGCACAGGCGTCACCGGAGTTGGCGCCGGAGCTTGCACGCGTGGCGGCGCGGTGGGGGATGACGGAACTGTTTCAGCCGATAGGACCATAGCGGTTTGTCAGGGTCGAGAATCGAGGGTCGAGTGTCTAGGGTCGAGTGGACGGCGGGAAAGCTGGCGGCGTGGGTCGCGATTGCGCTCATCATGCTGGCGAATGCTGGGGGCGTGGCAGGGCAGGAGCCCGACACCACCATCACCATCTACGCTTCCGGCACCGCGCTGGAGTTCCAGCCTTCACGCATCTCCGCGCCCTCGGGCACACGCCTCCGGATCCAGTTCATCAACGAAGGCACACTGCCCCACAACGTCGTGCTCGTGAAGAACGAGGATGACATCGACGCACTCGGCGAGGCGGCGTACCGTGCGCAGGACACCGGATACGTTCCGCTCGAGCAGAGGGACAAGCTGATCGCGTGGACGGACCTCGCGAAGCCGGGCGAGACGGTCGAGATGGTTCTCGACGCGCCGTCGCCCGGCGAGTACTTCTTCGTCTGTCTCTATCCCGGCCACTTCAGCATGATGGTCGGGACGCTGCGGATCCGCAGCTAGTCGCCCGCCTCCGCCGCGAGACCGCCCGCCGCGTGCCCGAGCCTGGGCTTGCGGCCGAGCACCTTCAGCATGAACCACTCCTTCCACTCGTCCAGGATCTCGTAGACCGTCGGGATGACCAGCAGCGTCAGGAGCGTGGATGTGATCACGCCGCCGATGACGGCGCGGCCCATCGGCGAGTTGAAGTCGCCGCCCTCGCCGGCACCGATCGCAACGGGCGTCATGCCCGCAATGAGCGCGAACGACGTCATGACGATCGGGCGCAGCCGCGTGCGGCCGGCCTCGATGATCGCCTCGCGCCGCTCCATGCCCGCCTCGCGGCCCCACTTCGCGAAGTCGATCAGCAGGATCGCATTCTTCGCAACGAGCCCCATGAGCAGCATCACGCCGATCATGCTCATCAGGTTGAGCGTCGTGCCCGTGAGCAGGAGCGCGAGCACCACGCCGATGAGCGAGAGCGGCAGCGACAGCAGGATGCCGATCGGATCGAGGAACGAACCGAACTGCACCACGAGGATCAGGTACATGAGCAGCACGGCAAAGCCGAGGGCCGCGAACATCGAGATGAACGCCTCGTTCTGCTGCTCGTACATGCCGCCAGGGGACAGCCGGTACCCGGGCGGAAGCTGGAGGCCCGCAAGCGCCGCCTCCACGTCGCGCGACACTTCACCCAGCGACCGCCCCTGCGTGTTCGCGCCGATCGTGATCACGCGCTCGCGATCGAGGTGGTCGATCTGCGCCGGACCCAGCGACATCTCCACACTTGCCACCTGCTCGAGCGGGATAATGCTCGGCGGCTCGCCCGGCGCACCGGGCAGCACGAGCGGCAGCTGCCGGATGTCCTGCGCACGCTCGCGCGCCTCAGGCGCGAGACGCACCATCACGTCACGCGTCTCACCGTCCGGGTCGACCCAGTCACCTGCATCCAGCCCTGCGAATGCCGGCCGCAGCGCCTGCGCGATCTGGCCGGCGGTGATGCCAAGCGAACCGGCGACGCCGCGCTCGATCTCCACGTTCAGCTCGGGCTTCTGCCCGCGCGTCGACAGGCCGACGTCGACCGCGTTCGGGACCGTACGCACGATGTCCGCGACCTGCTCCGCCAGCGCGGTCAGTGTGGCAGCGTCCGGTCCGCGCAGGTCGAGCTGGAACGACTTGTCTGCGCCCCACCCCGCCGAGTAGACGACCGCCTGCGCACCACCGACCATGCGGATCTCCTCGCGGATGATGCCGGCCAGTTCGTACTGGTTCAGGTCGCGCTGGTCCCGGTCGGCCAGCTTCACGTAGATGCTCGCCGCGTCCACACCCGAACCGCTGGACAGCGACTCGGTGCTCGCCGCACCGACCGTCACGTACGTGTGAGCAACCTCCGGCCGCGCCCGCATGATGCGCGCGACCTCCTCCGCCTTGATCTCCGTGTACTCGAGGTTCGATCCCGGCGGCGTCTCGACCGTGACGTTGATCTCGCCGCGGTCTGCGTCCGGGACGAAGCCGAAGCCGCCGAACATCACCTGAATCACCAGCGCACCCACCATCGCGACACCCGCGATCGACACGACCGCGAGCCGGTGGTCCAGCGCCCAGCCGATCACGTTCTTGTAGCGGTCCGCGATGCCCTCGAACCAGACGTTGAAGCGGTTCAGCAGCCGCGCGAGCCGGTTGCCGCGTTCGCCCGCCTCGATCTGCGGGTCCGACCAGTACGCGGACAGCATCGGGTCCAGCGAGAACGACACGAACAGCGACACCAGCACCGCGCACGCGATCGTGAGCGCCATGGGCTTGAACCACTGCCCCATCTCGCCCGACATGAACCCGACCGGCACGAACACCGCCACGATCGCGAACGTCGTGGCCGTCACCGCGAGTCCGATCTCGTCCGTGCCGTCGTGCGCGGCCTTGAAGTGGTGTTTGCCGAGCTGCATGTGGCGCACGATGTTCTCGCGCACCACGATCGCATCATCGATCAGCACGCCGATCGCGAGCGAGAGCCCGAGTAGCGACATCACGTTCAGCGTAAAGCCGAACGCCCACACCGCGATGAAGGACGACAGCACGCTGATCGGCAGCGCGAGACCCGTAATGACGGTGGAGCGCCACGAGTTCAGGAACAGGAAGACCACGGCCACGGTGAGCGCCGCGCCTTCCATCAGCATGCGCTGCACGTTGTGCACGGACGCCTCGACCCGGTAACCGGCATCCTTCACGACCACCAGCTCGGTCTCCTCCGGTAGCCGCTCGCTCAGTACGGCCACGCGCTCCTTGATCGCATCGGCTACGGTCGTGGTGCTCGTGCCCTTCGTCTTCACCACGTCAATGCCGATCGCCGGGCGGCCATCGTAGATCGCGGAGCTGCGCGGCTCCTCTGTGCCATCGCGCACATCGGCGATCTGGCCGAGGCGGATGATCCGCCCTCCGCGCTCCGCTACGACGAGCCGCTCGAAATCTTCCGGATCTCCCAGCCGTCCCTCGAGCCGGATCGACCGCTCCATCGTCCCGCTCGTCACACGGCCGACGGGCGCGGCAAGGTTCTGGGACTGGAGCGCGAAGACGACATCGGCCACGCTCACGCCCGCACCCTTCAGGTCCTGCGGCCGCAGCTCGACCGTGAGCTCGCGCTCCGCACCGCCGATCAGCCGTACTTCCGCCACGCCCGGCACCGAGCGCAGCTCGCGGGTGATCATCGGGTCCGCGATCGCCGTGAGCTGCCCCTGCGTCAGCCGCGGCGATGTCAGCACGAGCGAGACGATCGGCAGCTCCGCGGGATCGAAGCGGCTGATAATCGGCTCCTCCATCTCGGGCGGCAGATCGCCGCGGATGGCGGAGATCGCGTCCCGGATGTCCTGCGCGGCCTGGTCGATGTTCTTCTCGAATACGAAGAACACGATCAGCGACGCGAGCCCGTCACGTGACGTGGACTGGAGCCGGTCGACGCCGTCGATCCCGGCGATCGCCTCCTCCAGCCGGTCCACCACCTCGCGCTCGACCGTGCCGGGTGACGCACCCGGATACGGCACCGTCACCGCGACGATCGGGTTCGTCACGTCCGGATACTCGTCCAGCTCCAACTGCATCAGTGCGAACGCGCCGAGCGAAACCAGCGCGATCATCGTCACGATCGTGACGATCGGTCGTCGTATGGCGGCATCGGATATGAACACGAGCGCCTCCCTCAGTTCGTCTCGGCGGCCGACTGCACGACGACCGGCGACCCGGGTGTGATCCCCTGCGCGGCGCCCAGCAGCAGCGTGTCCCCCGCAGCCACACCCGACAGGATCTCGATGGTCTCGGTGCGCTCGTCGCGCAACCCGACTGCAACCTGTACACGCTCCGCAACGCCGTCACGGATCCGCAGCACGGACGCGTTGCCGCCCGTGCGGTCCACCGCATCCACAGGCACGACAAGCGCGCGCCGGCTCTCCGCCGCAATGCGGCCCTCCGCGAACAGACCGCCCACGAGGTCGCCGCCTGCATTGGGTATCGACACCAGGACCGTCACCATGCCCGTCGCCGGATCGGCCGTCGGACTGATGCGGTCCACCGTGCCCGCGAACACGCGGCTTGGATAGCCGTTCACGCTGAACTCGACCGATGCGCCGCGCTCCAGCAGCGCGATCGCGGATGCGGGCACGAACGCTTCCAGCCGCATGCTCGTCGGGTCCACGACCGTATACAGCGGCATCCCCGGCTGCACGACGTCACCCGCACTCACCGCGCGATCCGCCACGATGCCGCGGATCGGCGCGCGGATCTCCGTGTCCTCGAGCTGCTCGCGCGCCAGAGCGAAGCGCGCCTGCGCATCGGCGAGCTGCGATTCGGCCGCTGTCGCCGCGATGCGCGCGGCCTCGAGATCGCGCTCGGCGATCGCGCCCGCGGCCGCGAGCCGCTCGGAGCGCTCGAGGTCGCGACGCGCGAGCGCCGCGGATTGCTCCGCGGTCGTCACCGCCGAACGCGCGGACAGGAACGCATCGCGCACGCCCGCGTCATCCAGCCGCGCCAGCAGTGCACCCGCATTCACATTCTGTCCCGTCTCCGCGACCACCTGCGTCACCGGTCCGCTCACCTGCGCCACGATCGTGGCCGACTGACCCGGCTGAAGCGTGCCCGAAAGCGACGGTCCGCTCTCGATGCGCGCGCTGTCCACGATCACGATGTTCGCCGGACTCACGGTGATCGCACGCTCCGGCGGACCGGGTACCGCCGCTCCTCCATCACCGCCGCACGCGACCACGATGAGCAGCGCGGCTGCGGCAAACCTTCGGATGATCCCCTGACCCATTCCCCGTCTCCTCGACATTCGCTTAGAACTGCCCGCTTCCCCTCGTGAGTACGCTGCCCGCCGGCGCTGCCGGCGTCGTCTGTCGCGGCGCCGCCTGCGGCGGTGCCTGCTGCTGCTGCATGGCCGGTGCGCCCGATGCACTGCCCAGCGGCAGCCACGGCAGCAGCGCGACCCGCAGCCGCGCTACCTGAAGCTCGCGCGCGGCCACCGCACGATTCGCCTGCGCCTGCTCCAGCAGGATCCGCGAATCCGCCAGCTCGAGCTGCGTCGATACGCCCTCCTGGAAGCGCACCTCCGCGATCGAGTACGCCCGCTGCGCCTGCTCCACCGTCCCCGAACTCGCCATCCAGCTCGCCTCGGCCGCCTGCAACCGCTCCACTGCGGAGCGCGTGTCCAGCGCGGCCAGCTCGCGCGTCATCGTCAGCCGCGCACGCGCTTCCTCCACCGCCGCCGCAGCCATCATCTCCTCGCCCTTGATCCGCCCGCCCGTGAACAGCGGCAGCTGCAGGCTCGCGGCGATCGTCCAGTTCGTGCGGAAGTCCTGCCACTCCGGAATCCCGCTCGTCGGATACGCGACACGACCGTACTGCGAAGACAGCGTGATCGCCGGCCAGCGCTGCGACCGCGCCACCGTGAACAGGTTCTCCTGCGCGTCGACCGCGAGCTCCGCCTGACGCACCACCGCACGCGCATCCAGCGCCGTGTCCAGCGGCAGGTCGAGCACACGCTGCGCAGCGGACACTACCGGGGTGAGCTGCGCGCCGCCCAGCTCAGTCGTGAGCGTCAGCTCCGTCTCGAGCGGCATGTTCAGCAGCTGCTTCAGCCGCATGTACGCAAGGTCGCGATCCGCCGCACGCTGGATCACCAGCGGCTCCTGCGTGTCACGCGACACCTGGGCACGCAGCAGCTCGAACTCCGGCTGGTTGCCCACGTCGTATGCGAGCCGCACCTGCGACAGCGTCCGCTCCGCCTGCTCGAGCGTCGACTGCGCGATCGCGTACAGACGGTCCGCGAGCGCCGCGTTGTAGTAGGCCTCCGCTACATCCAGCACGAGCTGCGCTCGCGCCGACGACAGCGACAGCTCCGCCACGCTCCGGTTCGCCGACGCCGCCGACGCCTGCGCGCGCACCCGGCCGCCCGCGAACAGCGTCTGCGACAGTGACAGCCCCAGGTTCACCTGATGCTCCCGACCGAACGGCAGATCGGAAAACGCAGCGAATGGGTTCGCCGTCGACATGCAGCGCACCGCCGCCTCCAGCGAGTCCACACGCTCGTCCAGCGGCAGCCCCGGATCCGGCGCGAACTCGCCGCACGGCTCCGACGACGTCGACGTCGTGTCGGCGCCGCTGCTCAGCACCTCGAACTCGCTCTTCAGCGTCCGCGTGTAACCCGCGGAGCCGAAGAGCTGCGGAAAGAACTCGCTGCGCGCGCGCAGTCGCTCTCCTTCCGCCCGCCGGACACCCGCGCGCGCGATCGTCACCGCTTCGCTCGCCTCTTCCGCACGCGACAGCGCTTCCTCCAGCGAAAGCGTCTGCACCTGCGCTGCGGCCGGGGCCGCGATCAGGACCAGCATTACCACCGCGTACCGTAGCACGTGCCTCACACTCCACTCCCCGCGCCGATCGCGCGGAGGAACAGGTCCACGTATCGCGCGGCCGCTTCGTCCACGGAGAACGCGTAAGCGGCCGGCATGAAGTCACGGCCCATCGCGTCCGAGAACAGCGTGCCCATGATCAGTGCCGCCGCCACGTCCACATCCAGCGCAGGATCCGCCATCCCACCGGACACCAGCCGCTCCAGATACGCGGTCAGCGTGCGGTGTACACTCGTCGGGTGCTCTGACGCACACGAGATCAGATCCCGATGCTCCTCCAGCTCACCCAGACACGTCCGAATCATCGTCCGGTGCGCCCGCAGCTCCGTGAGCTGGCGACGCGTCCAGGCAGCCAGCTCGGCGCGCACATCCTTCGGCTCCACCGGAAGCTCCGGTACACGCGCGCGCTCCGACCGGTAGGCCACGGCTTCCCGCAGCAGATCGTCCTTCGAGCCGAAGTGACGGAACAGCGTCACCTCGTTCACATCGGCTTCCTGTGCGATGCGACGCGTCGTAGCGCCGCGATAGCCGGTCTCGGCAAACACGCGCGCGGCGGCTTCCAGGATTCGTGTTCTCGGGTCCTTCATGGGGCGCGCAGGATGGGGGCCGCGGGGCTCGGATGCAAGTACCTGCTTGCTTGCTCCCGCGGCCTAAACGGCTGTGAAGGGAAAAGCCGTCACCGCGGAGAGCGCCGAGGGCGCCGAGAACTGGCGCGGAGAAAAAACTACAATGTAGTTATATATTGCGGCATGGGAGAATTCGAGATGCTGGTCCTGCTGGGGTTGGCCCGGCTTGGCGGTGAGGGGGATGCGCCTGGCATCCGGGACATCGTCAGAGAACGGACGGGTCGGATGCTCGCGCCGGGGGCTCTGTATACGGCCCTCAATCGCCTCCAGCAGAAGGGCTGGGTTCGGGGCTGGATCGGGGATGCGAATCCGCGCGGCGGGCGGCGGCGGAAGCGGTACCGGCTGGAGCGTGCGGGAGCGCGGTCGCTGGCGCGGACGTACGCGCAGTTGTTACGGATGTCGGAGGGGCTGGATCGTCGGATGGGAGAGCTTCCACGGGAACGGGGATGAGGACATGCGAGGGTTGAGACGACTGGGAGTGTTCCTGTTCGTCGCGGGCTGCGCCGCCGGTGACGCGTCCGTCGGGTTCGAGCGGGTGGACAGCGCGGGTGTGTGGATCGCGCGCAGTTCGGCACCGGCGTGGGAAGAACGTGGGGGCTTCACCGTCGACCCGGCTCCGATCGTTGAGATCGGCGTGGCTGAAGGCGAGGAGGCGTATCAGCTCTTCCGGGTGTTCTCGGCGGTGCGCATGCCGGACGGCCGAATTCTCGTCGGGAACGCGGGCTCGCAGGAAGTGCGCGTTTACGATGAAGCCGGCCGCCACATCCAGTCGGTCGGCCGCGTGGGTGCGGGGCCTGGTGAGTTCGGCGAGTTTTCGTCGCTGCGCATCTGTCTCACGCCGGATGGTTTCCTCGTCGAGGACGGCGCGAACGACCGCGCAAACGTCTTCGGTTCGGATCTGTCCTTCCGCACGATCCTGAAGCCTGAAGCTTTGCCAGGCACGCGCCCCCCGAGTGTGATCGGCTGCTTCAAGGACGGCAGCCTGCTGACGTGGACGCCGGCAGGAACCGGCGCGCTCCAGGGAGCGGACGGAGAGATCCTGCGGAGCACGTCGCATTACCATCGCCAGCTCGGGGACGGATCGTACGATGTGCGACTCGCGGAAGTGCCGACGCAGCCGCGTGTCGTGAATCAGGTCGGCCAGGTTACGAACTACCCCTTCATTCCGCTCACCGCCGCACCTGTGGTCGCGCCTGGGACGGCGAGGCTGTATGTCGGTGCGGATGACGGCGGTTCCATCGACGTGCGTGCGCTCGACGGCACGCTGGCCGGCCGCATCGAATGGCCGGCGCGCGGCCGGCATGCCCGAACGGAGATCTGGGATCGGTTCGTGAGTGAAGCACTCGCGGACATGGACGAGGACCGACGCCCGCAGTATGCGCGGCTGTACGAGCGCGAGATGCCCGTACCCGACTCCACGCCCGCATACCGCGCGCTCCTCGAAGACGCGCGAGGGCATCTGTGGGTCGAGCGTTACCGCCTGCCCTGGGAAACCGCGCGTGTGTGGGAAGTGTTCGAGCCCGACGGCCGCTGGCTCGGATCCGTCGAGATGCCGGCGGGTCTCACCGTCTTCCAGATCGGCGACGACTTCGTCCTCGGCCGTCATCTCGACGAGCTGGGGATCGAGCGGGTGCGCGTGCACCCGCTCGCCCGTTGATCAGAGCTGGAACAGGTAGCTGAGCTTCAGGAAGAAGCCGTCGCTGGTGCGCCGCAGTGCGTCGGGCGCGAACAGCTCGTCGGATCCCATGCTCGAGCCGTATCCGGCGAACAGCACGGTGCCGGGGTTGGGCTGATACGCGAACAGCCAGTCCATGCGGATCCCGCCGCTCTCGAACGCATTCGCGGGGGCGAACGTGCCATCGCGGCCGCGGAGCAGGATGGGATCGTTGGTGCGCGAGTCGTCGCGCAGTGCATCGACTTTCACGCCGTCGTACTGCCCGACGAAACGCACGAAGATCGGCCGCGAGAGCTGGTACTCGAGTTTCAGCCGGGGAATCGTACGCAGCCGCACGAGTGACCCGTCGCTCTTGCGGTACACGCGCTGCTCGAGGAAGCGGCCCTCGACGCGCACGCGGTCGGTCGGCCGCCATGTGGCCTGGAGCGTCGAGTAAAGGATCCACGCCGACGACCACTCGTCGAAGTTGTCATCCTGCCCGCCGATCAGCTCGACGGACCCCGAGAAGTTTTCCCACTGCGGCGTACCGAGCGCCACCATGACGCCGAGGTTCGTCAGCCGGTCCGTGCCCACGTAGGGAACGGTGTCCGTCACCATGCCCTCGTCGTCGCGCCGCTCGATGAAGTAGCTGCCGTACAGGTACGCGGGATACTTGAAGCTCTCCGTCCACGTGTAGAGCGTCGCGTGCCAGCCGCCGCGCAGCACGGCATTCGTCTGCGTGTTGAACTTGATGTCGTTGGGCTCGGTGCCGCGCGTGAAGCGGTCCCACTCCCACGTGCCGTCGAAGTGCGGCCCGAAGGTGATGGACTCGATCGCACCGCTCTGCGGGAACCAGGTCCAGCGCGGCTGGATGTACGTGTGTGCGATGCCCGTGCGCGGGATGAAGCCGCTGCCTGCAACGAACTCGGGGTGCATCCCCTCGATGAGGAAGGTGAATCCCCGCTCGCGACCTGTGCGGTTGATCTGGAAGTCGAACAGTGGCCGGGCACGTGAATCGATACCAGGCGCGCGCGTGAAGCTGCCGGCCACCTGCGCGTTCACGACCCAGCGCTGGCCGAGCAGGAGGCGGGTGTCCGCCCCGATCACGCGGTTGTAGTCGTCGCCGTGGATCCTGTCGGTATAGACCAGTCCGACGTTGGACTGCGGTCCGACGTCACGGCGCATCCGCACGATGTTGTAGACCGGGTTCTCACCACCCGCCAGATCCGCATCGTCCACCGCGGACAGCACGCCGATGTTCGTGTTGCCGACCTTGCCGCTCACCTTGGCCGCGGCCTCGGGCTGCACGATCCGGCGCGTGTAGATCAGGCCGTTCGGGACCTGGAAGTTCTCGTTCGCTTCGAGGAAGAACGGCCGCTTCTCGGGGAACGAGATCGCACGCCGCGGGTCGGTGATCACCTGGCCGACGTCCGCCTCGACCTGCGAGAAGTCCGGATTCACCGTCGCGTTCAGCGAGATGTTCGGGGTGATGCCCCAGCGCACGTTGCCACCGAACTCCGGCCGGTCCGTGTCGTACTCCCAGCCGCCCGGCGATGGCGTGCCGGTGCTGCGCGCGGTGACGACGGGATTGACGTCGAGCACCAGTCCACGCCGGAGTCCCGTGAGTCCCGCGAGTGTGCCGCTCTGGGCGAGGAACGAAGGCGCACCGCGCTCGACAGGCGTCCACACCTGCTCGTGGCCCGAGTGCATCACGCGCCGCATGATCTGGAGACCCCAGCGCTGCTCGTCCCGGTCGGGATAGCGGAGGCTCTTGTACGGGATGCGCACCTCGACCTCGTAGCCGAATTCCGTCACGCGCCCCTGCGAGTCGTAGACGAAGTCCGGGTTCAGATCGATGCCCTGCGCATCGGTGAACGTGCCGTCGCTCTGCACGCCGAGTGCGCTCACGGAGAACAGCAGCGCGCGCCGCTGGTCGTCGAACGTGTCGAGCATCAGCATCACGTGGTCGTTGCTGCCGATGCGGTCGCGGTCCGCGAGCGCGGCGACGAGACCGCCGTGCGGCTCGAACGCGCGGATCCCGAACCACACGGCGTCGTCGCCGTAGATAACGAGCACTTCGGTGGAGTCCGCGGCGGCGACACCGTCGACCGGATGGTACTGCGAGAAGCCGGTGAGCAGCGCGGCCTCGGCCCATGCCGCGTCGTCGAGACGTCCGTCCATCACGAGCTCCGCCGCTGCGCGCGGCA
This sequence comes from uncultured Gemmatimonadaceae bacterium, assembly GCA_964444685.1. Lineage (GTDB taxonomy): Bacteria > Gemmatimonadota > Gemmatimonadetes > Longimicrobiales > RSA9 > CAYUIG01. The sequence goes on from CAYUIG010000030.1 coordinate 28,178, forward strand.
CCTGCACCTCGTGCTGGCCCATGCGGCCGTGATACGTCCGGCCCGCAGCTGTGCCGTCCGGCATGCTCGGACCGGTCTGTGCCTGGAGCGGTGCTCCGCACAGCAGCACCAGCAACCACGCGGCCGACCTACTCGCCTTCATGAGCCCCTCCCTGGAGTTCGAAATCCAGCATCGCCACGAAGGGGCGCAATGGTCCAGCGGACCGGGACGGATCGCGATGCGACGTGGATGAACGCCCGTTCCGCCGGGGCTCAAAGACCTCCCTACACGCGCGAGAGGGGTCGCCCGACAGATGCGGCGCGCGTTGTGCGCTAACATGAGACAGGAACCGGTGTCACGACAATGCGACCCGTAAACGGATGCCTGGAGGTGAGTCCATGCTGACGCACGAGGCAGCGATCCGGCTGAATCGGGAATCGGCCGGGACGAAGATTGTCAGCGTGTATCTCGATGCGGACGAGAACGATCCCGCGGAGCGTCGCGCATGGCGCATACGCTTGAACGGGATGCTGCGCAGTGCGAGCGCCGAACTTCCGAAGGATGAAGAGCGCGCGTTCCGCGCCGCGGCCGAACACATCGAGCGCGAGCTGACTGTGTACGACGGCCATCTGCCGTCGCGCGGCTGGGTTGCCTTCGCGTCGCCGGATGGACTCCTGCACGCCGGGCCGACACCCACGCCGATGCCCGACCTCGTGCGCTGGGAGCTGGGCGCACACGTGGCGCCGTGGATCCGCGCACTGAAGCAGTCCCGACCGGTCACCGCCGTCGTCGCCGACCGGCGTCAGGCGCGCATCGTCGCATACCTCGAGGGCGAGCTGCACGAGCAGGTCGTGATTCCGGCCGAAGAGGTCGAGCTGGATGTCCAGCAGCTCTCGAAGCGCCCCGCGACGCACACGGGTGTGCGCGGTGCAACCGGCACCGATGTCGCCCAGCGCGTCGAGGAGAGGACGGTGCGCCGGCTCGTCCGTGATGTCGTCGAAGCGCTCGCCGTGCCGATCCGGGAGAAGCACCTGCTCGTCATCGGCGGCCGCGCGGAGGCTCCGCGTGAGATCGAGCGCGCACTGCCGGAACGCGCGCGTGACTACGCGATCGTCGCACCGGGCATCGACCCCGACGCGTCGGACGCCGTGTTGAAGGAGGCCATCGAAGCGGCCGCGTCCGCGCTGTCGACCCGGCTGCACGAGGCGCTGGTCGATGAGATCATCGAGACCACGCGGGCCGCGGGCCGCGCATGCCTGGGCGCTCAGCTTACCGAACGGGCGCTGGACGCGGGTGCGGTCGACACGCTGGTCGTCTCGCGCGCGTTCCTGCGCGCCGATCCCGAAGCCGCTGAACGGCTGATCGACCGGGCCCTCGAGCAGGGCGCGAGCGTCGAACAGGTCGGCGGAACGGTCGGCCCGCGCCTGGACGCCGAGGGTGGCGTCGGCGCACGGCTCCGCTTCGAGGTCTGAGCGCTAGCTCTTCTCGATCCGGAACACGTGGATGCGCGGGACGTCCAGCTCGTCCGTGCCCACCACGTAGAGCCGGCCATCGCGCACCACGGGCGGCACCCAGGTCGTGCGGCTGAGACCGTTCGCCTGCAGCCGCCCGAGGTAGCGGCCGTCCGGATCGAACACGGCGAAGACCATTTCGTACGGAGCCGCCGGCACGGACACCCACAGGTAGCCATCACCATCCCGCACGAACCCATCGAAGTACGGCTTCGTCTGCGGGATGCGGCTCATGTCGAGATTGCCACCCATGTCGCGGAAGCGCTGCACGCTTTCCCCCGCTTCCCACGCGTCCCGCTCCTCGGGACTCACGCGCGTGGGCACGGCCTGCTGGAGGATCTCCATCCGCGTGTCCCCCGCGAGCGTGCTCCGGAACACGCGGAACTCGTTGCCGTGCCCGTGCCAGACCTCACCCTGCTCGTCGAGGTAGTAGACCGAGGACGGTGCGAACGGCACGCCCATCACCATGCCGCCCCGCTCGGTGCGGATGCTGAACGACTCGAACCGGGGCGCGTCGTGCACCGGCAGCGGGATGGTATCATTGTGGGCCCGCGTAAACCCCGCGGCGCCGGTATCGACCTCGACCTCCGACTCCAACGGGACCGCGGCCCCGAGATCGGTGGCGAACATCGCGGGATAGGAATCGTCGTCGCCGCGGTACACGCTGCTGATCTCGAACACGCGCGTTCCGACGCGTCCACCCTGGAATGCCCAGCCGTAGTATCCGAGTCGGCGTTGCACGGAGCGCACGTAATCACCCTCGCGCGTGAGCAGCGAATAACGTGCGCCGCGCTGATCCACGACGAGCAGCGTGTCGGGCGAGAACCAGACGAGCCCGTTCGCGGCCTGGTATTCTCCCGGCCCCTCACCCGCGCGGCCGACCGTACGCACGTGCGCACCCGTCTCGTCGAAGATGCGCAGCTCGTTCGTCTGCCTGTCGAGGACGTAGATGCGGCCGTCGCCATCGACCTGGAGACCGGAGATGCTCGCGAAGACGTACTCCTCGGCGCCTTCCATCTCGCCGATCGTCAGCTCCGGGACGAGCCGCCAGCCCGATTCCGCGTTCCAGACACCCTGCTCGGGGTTCGTAACGCGAACCCTGCCGCCCTCGAGCGTTTCGATGCTGCCCGTCCAGCCCGCGTCGCCGGCGCCGCACGCCGCACACACAAGGCAGAGAATCGCAAGCCGCTTCATCGCGCCGCCTCCCGTCGGGGTTGCCGTCGAACGTGGCCCCGGGGTCCCGCCCGTGCAACCGGGACCGATTCAACGCCGGACGCACTTCGCCGGTAGAGACTGTCAGCCGTCCGGGTCGGGCGGCCGTGCAAAAGAACCCGTGGCGCCGTACCATCGGCGCAGGAGGAATGGATGCTTCGGACCCGCACGACCTTCGTGATCGTCGGCGCCGCAATGCTCGCGGCATGTGCCGGAAAATCCGCGTCCAACGACGCGGAGTTCGCCGCGCTCCAGGTGCGCGGCGAGCAGCACATGGGCGTGGACCAGAACACGTCCACCCACCGCTTCGACGCGCTCCCGGACGGCGGCCGGATCGAGCTCCAGCGCGACGAACACGACCCGGAAGCCGTCGCTGCGATCCGTGAACACCTGCGCACGATCACGCGCATGTTCGCGGAAGGCGACTTCAGCACGCCGATGGCCGTGCATCTCAAGTCGGTTCCTGGTGCCAACGTGATGGAAGCGAAGCGCGCGGCCATCCGCTACGAGTACAGCGATCTGCCGCGCGGCGGTCAGGTCCGCATCATCACGCGGGACGCCGAAGCGCTCGCGGCGGTCCACGAGTTCATCGCGTTCCAGCGGCAAGAGCACCGCGCAGGCGGGCACGGTCCCGGCCATTCGCACTGAGGTGAAGGAGGGCGTCGCGGAGCCTGCCGATGAGGCGCTCGCGCGGCGTGCGCAGAACGGTGACCGCGCCGCTCTCGAGCGACTCGTGCGCCGCTACCTCCGCCGCATCCATGCCGTCGTCGCGTCGTACCTTCCCGAGCGCGCCGATGTCGAGGACACGGTGCAGGAGGCCTTCCTGCGCGCGATCGCACGCATCGACGGCTACGATCCGCGGCGCCCCTTCGCACCCTGGCTCTATCAGGTCGCACGCAACACCGCGCGCGATCGCATCGCGGCCAACGCGCGCGTGCACGCGGACCCGCTCGCGGATGACATCGTCGAGCCGCGCCGCGGCCCGCTCGCCGATGCGGAGCACGCAGACACCCGCACGCGCGTCGCGGCCGCGCTATCCACGTTGCCCGAGCAGCGCCGCACTGCGTTCCGCCTGCACGATGTGGAAGGCTACGATGCGGAGGAGATCGCTGTGCTGATGGGAATCACGGCCGGCACCGTCCGGTCGCACGTGCACTACGCGCGCCGCGCACTGCGCGCTGCGCTGGCCGTAGAGAGGGAGCCATGATGGATCGAATCGAGGAACGGCTGCCGCAGGACTGGCTGCCCGACCCTTCACCGCCCGAAGACGCACCCGAGTGGGATGCGCGTGCGGCCCGCATCATGACGCTCGCCGCGCCGCCCCGCGCGTCGTGGACGTTGCTCGGTTCGTGGTGGAAGCCGGCCGCTCTGCTGGCTGCCGCATCCGTGGCGACGCTTCTCCTTCTCGATCCCGGCGAGCCTCCATCTCCTGCGCTCGGCGTGATCGCGGGAGACGGCGAGGCCGCAGCGCTGTGGCGCGCGGCGGGAGTCGAAGCGGATCCCGTCCTCGCGATCATCGCGTTGCGCGCCGCGGCGGAGGAACGATGAGCCCGAAGATCCGGGCCGGGATGACGGCCGTGCTGCTGTTGCTCGCGGGTCTGGTGCTGGGCATCGGCATCGACAGGCACGTACTGCTGGCGCGCGACCGGCCGGAGCCGCTCACCGTCGATGGGCTGATCGAGAGCCTCGAGCTGCCACCGGACGCGGCGACGCACGTGCGCGCGCTGTTCGACACGATCCACGCGGATCTGGTGGCAGCCGCACGGGTCGGCCCCGACTCGATGGCGGCGGCCGCGGAGCAGGCACACGATCGCATCGAGGA
>CAYUIG010000030.1:32802-41531 GCA_964444685.1 uncultured Gemmatimonadaceae bacterium
CGCAGCGACAGCATCGGGTCGACCGCGGATGCGCGCCGCGCAGGCACGTAGCTGGCCACCACAGCGACGCCGAGCATCACCAGCGCCATGGCGACGAACGTCGGGATGTCCGTCGCGCTGACGCCGAACAGCAGACCTTCGAGCATGCGCGTGAGCCAGATCGATGCGGCCGCACCGATCGCCACGCCCAGCAGCACGACGCGCCCGCCCTGCGCCACGACCATGCGGCGGAGCCGCGCCGCCTCGGCGCCGAGCGCCATGCGGATGCCGATCTCACGTGTGCGCTGCGTCACCACGTAGGACAGCACGCCGTACAGCCCCACCGCGCCCAGGATCAGGCCAAGCGCGGCCGCGACGCCGAGCGTCAGCATCGTGAACGACAGCGCCGCGACCGAGCGGTCGGCCAGCTGCTCCATGGTGAACGTGCGATACACCGGCGCTTCCGGCGCGATCTCGCGCACGAGCGTGCGTATGTCCTGCGCAATCGCCTCCGCACGCGGTGACTTCACGACGTATGCAGGCGTGCCTACGCCCCAGCTGTCGGCTTCCGCACCCACCAACGGGAGGTACACGAGCGGTTCCGGCTCGCCCTGGCGGAAGTCCTGGAGGATCACGTCCTCGACCACGCCGATGACTGTTGTCCATGCATTCGCAACCGGCGCCGGTCGCAGCCGCTTGCCGATCGCGTCCTCTCCCGGCCACAGCAGCTCCGCGGCCGACTGGCTCACAATCGCACCGACCTCCGCCGCGGGCTGATCCCGGCGCTCGAAGTCACGGCCACGCAGCAGTTCGATGCCCATCGTCGGGAAGTAGTTCGCGCTCGCGAACGTGACGCGCATCAGCGGCTGCTGGTCCTCCTCCGGGCCGGTCCTGTCCGTGACGAAGCGCACGAAGCCTGCGCCCTCGTCCAGCGGCAACGTGGCCACGAGGCCGACGGATTCCACGCCCGCCAGCTGGTCGAGACGGTCCATGAAGTCGTAGTGGTAACGCGCCAGCGACACACCGTCCTCGAGCCCGCGCAGCTCGGGATCCGGCGCCATCTGGAAGGTGAAGATGTTCTCCGTTTCGTAACCCGTATCCACACTCATCAGTGACCGGAAGCTCTGCACGAGCAGTGCGGAGCCGACGAGCAGCACGAGCGCAGCCGCGGTCTGCACGACCACCAGCGCATCGCGCGTGCGATGATCCGCACGTGACACCGTGCGTCCGCCTTCACGCAGGCTCATGAGCCTCGGATTCGAGAAGCGGATCGCGGGCAGCAGTCCGGCGGCGCACGCCGCGAGGAGCGAAACACCGGCCGCGAAGAGCAGCGCATTCCCGTTCAGCGCCACATCCTCGAGCCGCGGGATCCCTTCCGGCGCTGCGGCGACGAGCGCAGGTACGCCCGCGCGCGCGAGCAACGCACCCAGCACGCCGCCGAGCAGCGCGAGTACGGTCGACTCCGCCATCTGCGAACGGACGAGCGACCACCGCCCTGCGCCGAGCGCGCGCCGCACCGCGAAATCGCGACGCCGGCTCTCCGCGCGAACCATCAACAGGTTCGCCACGTTCGCGCTCGCGATGAGCAGCACGAAACCGACCGTGCCCGCCAGCACCCAGATCGGACGCCGGACGTTCCCGATCATGTCCTCCTCGAGGGAACGAACGACCGGCACGTGCGCGGCAATGATGCGTGCGTACGCCGGCGAACCGCCGAACCGCTCGGGCAGACGCTGCGCCAGGTTGGCGAGCTGAGACCTGAGCGATTCGATATCCGCTCCCGGCGCGAGCCGGCCGACGAGATTGATGTTGCCGAAGTTGCCGGGCTGGATCGGTTCGGTCGGCAGATCGTGCCCCCAGAAGACGACGCGCCGGTCCGGGAAGCGGAACTCCGGACCCATCACGCCCAGGATCGTCACGTCCTGGCCGCTCACGCGGATCGTCTGGCCGAGAACGCCCGGGTCGCGGCCGTACCAATCGGTCCAGAGGGAATGGCTGATCACGCCGACCGTGCCCTCGGGGTCCGCATCGGTCGGCAACCGGCCGATCAGCGGCTGCACGCGCAGTGTGGAGAACAGCGATGGCGAAACGCCGGACACGTACAGCCGTTCCGCGTGCTCCGCATTCTGAACCGTCGTCGAGCCACCCTGGTACAGGCCGAGATCCTCGAGTGCCGTCGCATTCTCGCGGTACTGCACATAGAACTCCGTGCCGAGCGCGAACTCCTCCGGCAGGTCCGTCCCCGGTGCCGCGCCATAGATCGCCACGAGCTCGTCCGGCTCGTCGAAGCCGAGCGGATCGAGCAGCACCGCATCCACCACGCTGAAGATCGCCGTATTCGCACCGATCGCGAGACCGAGCGTGATCACCGTCACGGCCGCGAACGCGGGTGCACGCCCGATGTTGCGCACCGCGTGCACGAAGTCCCGCCCCCAGTTCTCCAGCATCTCTCGCATGTCCTTCCTCCGGGTTCCGTGCACGGGCTTGTCGAGCACCCGCTCGAGCTGTTCGTGGAATTCAATTCGTCGTGAAGCGCGCACGCGCAGCAGCGCGAACGCCATGTCGATCGTTTCGAATGCCGTGGCGACGTTCGCCCTGAGTGCGCCTCGCGCCGTGCGCGCGCCATGCGCCTCCTCGAGGTCGCCGGCTACTTCGTCTCGCTGGTCGGGCGGAGCCAGTCGCTCCAGCAGCCACAGCGCCCACCGCGGTGCGCTCATCGCGCTTCTCCAAGCACTTCTGCCAGTTCACCGATCATCGCGCGGATCGCACGCGTGGTGGCCTGCACCGCACGCACGCCCGCGGACTCCACCTTCACCAGGCGCGGCGGACGGCCGCCGCGCTCCGGCCGCGGCTCGCCCAGTCGCGTCGACACCAGCCCCTTCGCTTCCAGCCGCTGGAGCGTCGTGAACACGTTCGCGCGACGGACACGCCGCCCCGTACGGCGCGCGATGTCCTCCGCGATCGTTACCGTGTACGCGCGCTCGGGTCCCAGCCGCAGTGCGGCCAGCATCACGAGGAGCTCGAACTCCGCGAGCGAGGGTTCGGTGCGACGTCGCATTCAGGTGCCTTCGACGCGCGTGCCCGTGAACGACTGATTGCCATCCCGGATCTCGACGCGATCCGCACGGCCGTTCACCACAGTGAAGATCACGCGGTTACCAGGGTCCTGGCCGGGCACGAAGGTGTGATCGCCCTGGTAGACCAGCCGCTCGGGAGACGTGCCCTGCGGATGGCCGATCAGCTGACCGTTCTCGATGTAGACCCGCACGGTCAGCGTCTGCGCACCCACGGACACCGCGTACGTGCCCACGTACGGCGCCATGTCGGCCTCGGCGAGCGGGACTTCGAGTATCGCGTTGTGCGCGGCGACGGCAGGTGACGGCACCGGTTCGTCGAGCTTCGGCAGCTCACCGGCCTGGCCTTCGAGATCCGCCGCGATCCGCGTGACGTTGCCGTTCGCGTCCGAGAGGAAGGTGAAGCGCCACGGCGTGCGCTTCACGACGAAGCTCGAGTCGGATTCTGCGTACATCCGGAAGCGGACGTTCGGCGACGCCTGGAACGTCAGCCACCCGTCGTCTTCCAGCCGCACGTACGCGCGGCTATTGCCCCGGCCGTACGTGCCTTCGTACCGCGCGAGCACGTTGCGGGGAACGTCGACTTCGGCAACGTCGAGCGGGCGGCCGCGACGCAGCACGTCGATCTCGATGTCATCCTCGAACGGCTGCACGTTCGCGAGCCGCACCACCGCGGTGCCGCGCGCCGGCTCGAACGCGATCTGCGCGTCGTAGCCGGCCGTCGAACCGCCGTGCAGTACGATCTGGCGGTCACCGAACGTGCGGATGTTCCAGAGCAGCCCGATCTCGACGCCTGCGCTCACAGGCCCGCGCCCCTCCGACCACGTCATCCGCATCACGCTGTCCAGATGCGTGCGCGGTTCGCGCAGGTTCGCGGCGAGGAACTCGAGGAGGTCACCGGCGGTGGTGCGCATCGCACCCATGGCGGGCAGCTCCGTCCAACCGCGGTACGGCATGACACCGCCCGGGCCGTGACCCTGCGTGCGCTGACGCGGGAACTCGTCCATCGAGAACCCCGTCGACGTCATGCCCAGCGGCTCCAGCACCCGCTCGCGCAGCAACTCCTGGTACGGCTTCCCGGCCGCGCGCGCGAGCGCTTCACCGAGGAGCGCGACCGCGATATTCGAGTACTCGTACTCCGAGCCGATGTCGCGTCGCAGCTCGTGACGTGCGATGAAGTCGAGCAGCTGCTGCATCGAGTACTGCGGATACGGATTCGCTGGCGAGCTTCCCATGTCGTCCGCCATGCGCGGCAGCGACGAGCGGTGCGTCGCAATGTCGAGCAGCGTGATCTCTCGCCCGTTCCGCGACGGCACGCGCACACCCAGGTGCTTCGACACGGGATCGTCCAGCGACACCTCGCCGCGCGACACCGCATCCGCCAGCAGCACGGCCGTGAACACCTTCGTGATCGACCCGACCTCGAAGACGGATTCCGCCGTCAGCGGGGGAGAGTCCGGGCCCGAGCTTCCATAGGACGCGATCCGCGGCGTCCCGTCCGCATCGATCCACCCCAGCACGATCCCCGGCGTCTCCTGGTCCTCCACCAGGTACCGCAGCATCACCCGGACGTCCGCCGAGTCCGGGAACCACTGGGCCTGCGCCGTCGCCGGCAGCAGCAGGAAGCTGATGAGGAGCATGCTTCGCAATCCGGCCGCCGCGAATCGCCGGTTCCGGGGGAGTTGTGTTGTCATGGGTCCTCGGGGTGGTTTAGTCTCGATGTGACTAAATAAGGCGACAGCTTTGCCCGGTCAAGCAAGTTTCCTCTGCCCTTACGACGGTGGGTCGACCGGGGTTTCGGTGGGCCGGGTCGGCGGATGCGGCCCTGATTCGGAACTCGTCGTCGGTCAGGCGGACGAGTGCCGGGTTGGGGTCGCTATGCGGCCCGGATTCGGCACAAGTCAGCCCATTCAGCCCACACGTTCCGGATTGGGGTCGCTATCCGACCGTCACACGGAACACGTGACGCCGGGATGCATCGATTTCCGCATTGGGGCCGCAAGACAACCCGAAGTGCCTCGACCCCCGACCCCCGACCCTCGACCCTGAGGGCGCCTACGTGGGCTGCCCCCCGAAGATGGACATGATCTCCCCCGTGATGTACGAGGAGTCCGAGGGCGCGGCGAGGAAGACGTACGCGGGCGCGAGCTCTTCGGGCTGCGCCGGCCGCCCCATGGGCACGTTCGACCCGAACTCGGCCACCTTCTCGGCGGTCTGGTCCGACGGGTTCAGCGGCGTCCACACCGGCCCGGGCGCCACGCCGTTCACGCGGATCCCCTTCTCGAGGACGTTGGCGGCGAGGGACTTGGTGAAGGTGTGGATGGCGCCCTTGGTGGCGGAGTAGTCGAGGAGCTGGGGGCTGCCGTCGAAGCCGGTGACGGAGCCGGTGTTGAGGATCACCCCGCCCTCCTTCATGTGCCGGAGCGCGGCGCGCGCCATGTAGAAGTAACCGAAGATGTTCGTGCGGAAGGTGTGTTCGAGCTGCTCGTCGCTGATGTCCTCGAGGGTCTGCGCGTGCTGCTGGAACGCGGCATTGTTGACGAGGATGTCGATGCTGCCGAGCTCGTCGACGGTGCGCTGCACGGCCTCGTCGCAGAAGGAGGAGTCGGAGACGTCCCCGGGGAGCACGAGGCAGCGCCGGCCCTCCGCCTCGACGGCCGCCTGGGTCTCGAGCGCGTCCTCGTCCTCATCGAGGTACACGATGGCGACGTCGGCTCCCTCACGCGCGTAGAGTACTGCAACCGCGCGGCCGATTCCGGAATCGCCGCCGGTGATGAGGGCCACCTTGCCTTCGAGCTTGCCGGATCCGCGGTAGGTGGGGGCTTCGTAGCGGGGACGCGGTTCGAGGTCGGCCTCGATCCCGGGCTTCGCCTGCCGCTGCTTTGGCTGCGGCGGCTCCGGCAGCTTCCGGTCCTCCGGCTGGTACGGCGACGACGACTTCTTCTCCTTCTTCTTCGCGCGCCACGCGCGTCGCTCGTCCGCTTCCTTCTGGAGTTTGCGATCCTGCGCGCCGCGCGCCTCGCCCTGCTTCTTTCGGCCCATCTTCTTCGTCGCCATCGTCTCCTCGCCTTCCGGGTCCGCCGGCGACTATTGCAGGAAGGGAGCCAGTCCTACGCGAGCGAGATCCGCCCCTCCACCTCGTGTTCGTCGGGCAGTCCGTCGAAGGAGAGCCGCGCACGCACGGTGAGCTCGCTGCGGCCCGAGAGGGCGCCGGACTCGAGACCCTCGCGCACCGCGCGCTCGATCTCGCGCTGCGCCGTCACACCGAAGTGTTTGAGGAACTTCCGGATCTCGAGATTGAAGGTGTCTTCGTCCATGGTTTCTGGAGTCGGGAGTCGGGAGTCGGGAGCTGCGAGCGGGAAGCTATGTGGAGCGCCATCGTGTAGCCAGTGTGAAGGCGGGGGGCCAGCAGAGCGCCCGAACGCAACCTTTGCCTCGACCCAGCCCAACCCCGAAGTTTCCGTTCACCCAGCTCCCGACTCCCGACTCTCGAAGCGGAATGGCGAGGAAGCGCAAGCCCGAGAAGGTCTCGAAGGACGAAGCCTGGGATGCCGTCGCCGCGTCCTCGGGAGGCACGGTCATCCGGGACCGGAAGGGCAAGGCCGAGCACGTGCGCTTCCCGCACCACAACTGGGTCGTGGTGCTGGACAAGTACACGGTCTCGACGGGCAATTCATCCGCCACGTACACGCGGCTGCGTGCGCTCTTCGAGCCGCGCATGGCGTTCACCTTCCGGATCCGGAAGAGCAACCCGCTCGACGCGATCGGGAAGTGGCTGGGCCTCCAGGACGTGCACACGGGTCGCATCGTGCTGGACCGCGATTACATCGTGAAGACGGACAACGAGTCGATGCTGCGCTCGATGCTCATGGACTCGCGCGTGGGCGGGCGGCTGGAGTCGTTGTCGAAGGGGACGTTCCGGATCACGAAACCGAGCGTGAAGAAGCCGCGCCCGAAGACCGCGCGGGAGCTGAAGTACGAAATCGGCGGCGTAGAGACGGATGCCAGGAAGCTGGCCGAAATGGTGGCGCTGATGAAGGCTGCGCTCGACGCCCTGAAAGCGATCGGCGGTGCCGCGGAAACCGCCGTGCCCTACGAGTGGTAGAGAGAAGCCAGTGTCGAGACCGGGCGTCGAGGGTATATATTGACCTTCGAAAACTCGCGCCCGCACCGCGCCCCCGCTGTCAGCGCCTCTCCCCAGATTTCGCGACATGGAGGACGATCGATGAGGAAGTGGCTGTGCGCCCTCGCGGCGTGCGCGCTGATCCCGACGGCGGTATCCGCACAGAGCACGCTGAGCGCCGACGAACGGCTGGCGCGCGAGATCTTCGCGGAGCTGGTGGAGATCGACACGAGCCCGATGCAGGGCACCACGCGCGCGGCGCAGGCGATGGCAGCGCGGCTGCGTGCGGCCGGGATCACGGACGTACAGGTGATCGGTCCCAGGGAGGATGTCCGGCGGCACAACATGGTCGCACGTCTGAAGGGGACGGGCGCGCGCGAGCCGCTGCTGCTGCTCGCGCACCTCGACGTGGTCACCGCGCTGCGCGAGGACTGGTCGATGGACCCGTTCCGCTTCATCGAGCGGGACGGCTACTACTACGGCCGCGGCACGCTCGACGACAAGGCGCAGGCTGCGATCTTCGTGACCAACCTGATCCGGATGAAGCGGGACGGCATCGTGCCCGATCGCGACATCATCCTCGCGCTCACTGCGGATGAAGAAGGCGGCGACTACAACGGTGTGGCGTGGCTGCTCGAGGAGCGGCCGGAGCTGATCAGTGCGGCGTACGCCATCAACGAGGGCGGCGGCGGGCACATCCGTGATGGACGTCGGCTGCTGAATGCGGTGCAGGCCAGCGAGAAGGTCTACCAGTCGTTCGCGCTGGAGGTGCGCAGCACCGGCGGGTACAGCGCGCAGCCGGGTTCGGACAACGGGACCGTCACGCTGACCGACGCACTGACGCGCATCGAGCAGTACCGCTTCCCCGCTGTACTGAACGAGGTCACGCGCGCGTACTTCACGCGCATGGCGCAGCTCGAGCGCGGCCAGGTCGCGAGCGACATGCGCTCGGCCGCGTCGCCACAGCCGGACTCGATGGCGCTCGAGCGCCTCTCGCGCGATCCGTACTTCAACGCAATGCTGCGCACCACCTGCACGCCCATGCTCGAGGGTGGCCACAAGCAGAACGCGGCGCCGCATGCCGCGCGTGTCGTGGTCAACTGCCGCATCATACCGGGACAGGAGCCTGCCGCGGTGCTGGCCGCGCTGAGGTCGGTCGTTGCCGATGACCGCATCGGCATCTCGGCCATCGGCCAGGCCACACCGAGTCCGCCCTCCCCGCTCACGCGGGAAGTGCTCGAACCCATCGAGCGCATCACGACCGACCTCTGGCCGGGCGTGCCCGTCGTACCGATCATGAGCGCCAGCGCAACGGACGCGCTCTACCTCCGCCGCGCCGGCATTCCCGTGTACGGCGTGTCCGGAATCTTCCGCGACATCGAGGACGATCGCTGGCACGGCCGCGACGAGCGCATCAGCGTGGATGCGTTCTTCGAGGGACTCGAGTTCCTGCACCGGCTCGTGCGCGAGCTCTCCGGCACCGTGACCGAATGACCGTCGAGCTGCGCCGGGGCGTACACGGTGCGTCGGGCATCGAGCTGCTGAAGGTCACC
>CAYUIG010000030.1:41631-43910 GCA_964444685.1 uncultured Gemmatimonadaceae bacterium
GCGGCGGCAACGCATGCCGTGAGGCCGTGGCCGTGCGCACGCGCGTCAGTGTACACGTGGAAGCCGGCGTGACCGGCCTCGAGGTTCTCTGGAGCGACGCGCCCGCGTTCGGCGGCCGGCGCGCGGGGACCTACCCGCCTGCGCACGACTCCGCACTCACGGTCGTGACCATTGACGCACGCTGGCGCTATGGCTGGCCGGAAGTGCCGTACGCGGTGCAGTGGCGACAGTGCCGGGCGGCGCTGATCGCGTCGCTCACGGAGCAGCGCTTCCCGACGCTCCAGGCCGCGGCGCACGGCATGGCGGAAGCGATCATCACGCAGGTCCCCGCAGTCGCCAGCGTCCATATCACCCTCGCCGCGACGCAGCACGCGCGCATCGAGGATGCCTCGCTCGGCGTTTCGGCCGATGCAGGAGTGTACGGGCCCAGCACGGGAACCGCTGAACGTATGGAAGCAGAGTTGAGCCGGAACGATGCTGAAGGTTGAGACGCACTCGCGTCTGCTCGTTTCCCTCGCGGAAGCGGAAGACGCACACAAGCTCGAGCGCAAGCGGCTCGTGTGTCGCAGGCGCGGCGAGGGGCGCGAGCTGCTGCGTGCATTGGCGTCGGCCGGTGTGCACTGGATCGGCTGGGATGTCGAGACGCCGTGGTCGCTGGCTCACGAGCTGGCGATGGACGAGCTCGCCGCGCGCGATGGCCAACTCGCGGACGACCTCGAGCAGCTCGCGATCCTCGACGAGTCTCTGGATGAAGCGCTCGCGCTCGACATCGGCATCCCATGGCGCGAGATGGGAGAAGGCGCAGGCCTGCGGCGCGCCGTCGTGGATGCAGTGCGTGCGCTGCGTCTCGCGGGCGTGCCGCCGGAAATTGTTGCGCGTGCGAAGCTGCGTGATGCCGACAAGTCCGCACTGCTCGAGGCCACGCTCCGGCTGTACGAGCAGAAGCTCGCGGAGCGTTCGCTGGTCGATCCCGCGGACGTGTACCGCATGGCCGCCGCCGCGCTCGAGCAGGGTGCCGAGCCCGGCCGCGTCTTCCTGCTGCCCGGCCACGACCGCGATGGCCTCGGCGGCCATCTGCTCGAAAGACTGCTCGCGCGCGGCGCTGAGATTCTCGAAACCGATCCGGTCGTCGGTCTGGAACCGCCCGGGAGCCGCCTCGTCGGACCGTATGGCCCGCCCATGTCGCCGCTCTCGCATCTGCACGCAGTCGAGCGAACGCCCGCGGGCAGTGCGGACGTTTCGCTCGATCTGTTCGCTGCGGCATCGCCCGCGGATGAGCTGCGCGAAGTGCTGCGCCGCATCATGGCCGCGGAGCTGCGCTGGGACGAAGTGGAAATCGTGGCGACGGATCCCACGGCCTACGGCGTCGCCCTCGATGGCCTCTGCCGCCGCCTCGGGATCCAGGTCACGCACGCGGTCGGACTGCCGATCGAGCGCACGCGCCCGGGCCGCGCGCTGATCCTGTATCTCCGCTGGGTCGAGGAGGGATTCCCGGCCGACCGCTTGTGGGGACTTCTCGAGCGTGGCGACCTCGCGCCTGCGGGAGATGATGCGCCGGGCGGCGCCGAACTCGCGCGCAGGCTGCGCGAGATGAAGATCGGGCGCGGCCGCGCGCGTACGCTCGCGTCGCTCGACCGTGCCGAGCTGCGCGTGCAGTCGTTCGCGCCGGAACAGGGCGAGCGCGAACCGGAGGAAGTCGCGCGCCGGCGCGAGCGTGAAGTGCGCGAGGTCAACGCACTCGTGTCCGTGCTGCGGCCACTGCTCGAAGCCACGCCTGCGCTGCCTGAGGATGGCGGCGCCACTGAACCGCGCACGTCGCCGGCGGCACTCGCGCGCGGCGCGGTGTGTCTGCTCGAGAGCGTGCCGGTGCGCTCCGAAGTCGATGCGACGGCGCGCAAGCGACTCCTCGCGCGGCTGCACCGTCTCGCGGAAACCGCCGTACGTGAGACGACGCTGGGCGGTGCGATTGGCTGGCTGCGCGAGCGCACGGCCATGCGCGTGCCCGCACCGGACCGCGAGGGTGCGGCGCCGTGGGTGTCATCGGGTTCGCATCTGCACTTCTCCGACGTCGAGCACGGCGGGCTCTCCGGACGGAAGGCCACGTTCGTCGTCGGCCTCGATTCGTCGCGCTTCCCGGGCACCGGCATGGAGCAGGCGCTGCTCACCGATGACGATCGCTGGCGGCTGTCCGGTCCGGAGTTCGGCACACGCGCAACGACCGCGGCCGATCGCGTGCACGAGCGTCGCTGGGCGCTCGCCGCGATGCTCGGGAGGCTGCG
>CAYUIG010000031.1:0-41331 GCA_964444685.1 uncultured Gemmatimonadaceae bacterium
GTCATCCCGCTGCCCGGGCTGGCGCCGGAAGCCCGCAGGACGGCGGCGGTCGCGCTGCTGATGGCGCTCTGGTGGATGACGGAGGCGCTGCCGCTGGCGGTCACGGCGCTCGTGCCGCTGGTGCTCTTCCCGGTGCTGGGGCTGCGCTCGCCGGGGGAGGCGGCGTCGCCCTACGCAAACCCGGTCATCTTCCTCTTCCTTGGCGGGTTCGTCCTCGCGCTGGCAATGGAGCGCTGGCACCTGCACCGGCGCGTCGCACTCGCGATCGTGGCTGCGGTCGGCACGAAGCCGCAGTCGCTGGTACTCGGCTTCATGCTGGCCACCGCGTTCGTGAGCATGTGGGTGTCGAACACCGCGACCGCGGCGATGATGACGCCGATCGCCATCGCGATCGCGGAGCTGCTCAGGCCCGATGACCACAACGAGCCCTTTCCGTTCGGGACCGCGCTCCTGCTGGGCGTGGCCTACTCCGCGACGATCGGCGGCATCGCCACGCTGATCGGCACGCCGCCGAACGCGGTGTTCGCAGCGGCGGCCCGTGAGCTCCTCGGCCGCTCCGTCACGTTCACGGAATGGCTGCTGATCGGCCTGCCGTTCGCGCTCATCATGCTGCCGATCGCATGGGCGCTGCTGGTCTTCGTTCTCTACCGCCCCGGCCCGCTGGGAGCCGGCGCCGCCGAAGCGCTCGCGGAGCAGCGACACAGCCTCGGCCCGATGAGCCGCGGCGAGCGCACGACCGCAGCGGTGTTCGCGTTCATGGTGCTGGGCTGGCTGCTGCGCGAGCCGAAAGTGCTGGGCGCCGTGACGATCCCCGGGATCGCGAGCTTCGCACCCGGAGTCGACGACTCGACGATCGCAATCGCCGGCGCACTCGCACTCTTCCTCCTCCCGACCGACCGGCAGGGGACACGCGTACTCGACTGGGGCGCCACGCGCGACCTCCCCTGGGGCGTCCTCCTCCTCTTCGGCGGCGGTCTCTCCCTCGCCGCTGCCTTCGAGTCGAGCGGCCTCACCGCCGCGATCGGCAGCGGTGTCGCGGGCCTCGGCGGCCTCCCGCCCGTGCTGCTGCTGGCCATCGTGGCCGCGGTGTTCGTCTACCTGTCCGAGCTGGCGTCCAACACCGCGATCGCCGCCATGGCCATGCCCCTCCTCGCCGCGGCCGCCGCCGGCATCGACATGCGACCCGTCGTCCTCATGGCCACCGGCGCGATCGCGTCCTCCGCGGCGTTCATGCTTCCGGTGGGAACGCCGCCGAATGCGATCGTCTTCGGGAGCGGCTACATCTCGATGCGGGAAATGGTGAGGGCGGGGTTCCTGCTGAATCTCGTCTCGATCGCGCTGACGGTCGTGCTCGCTTTGCTGGTTATTCCGAGAGTGCTCGGCTAGGGCTGCGAACGGCATTCACCGCAGAGCCGCAGAGGGCGCTGAGCCCCACCCCGCCTTATTCACAAATTCATTTCCCGCAGTTCTCCGCGTGCTCTGCGCCTCTGTGGTGAATTTGAAGTTCACTTCGAATACACCACCTCGCCTCCAACCACCGTGATGTCGACCTGCGTCTCGAGCAGTGCATCCGGAGGCGCGGAGAGGATGTCGCTCGAGAGCACGACGAGGTCGGCGAGCATGCCGCGCGTGAGCGTACCGAGCTGCGCTTCCACGAATGCGCCGTACGCATTCGCCGATGTGTAGGCGCGCAGCGCTTCCTCGACGGTGATCTTCTGGTCGGGGACCCAGCCGCCGGGGTTGGCGCCGTCGATCGTCTGGCGCGTGACGGCGGCGTGGATGCCGAGGAGGGGATCGAGAGGTGCGACGGTCCAGTCGCTGCCGAACATCAGACGCGCGCCCGCATCGAGCAGAGAACGGAACGCATAGGTCGTCTGGATCCGGACGGGGCCGATGCGCTTCTCCGCCCAGCGGCCGTCATCGGCGGCGTGATACGGCTGCATCGACGGCAGCACACCCAGCGCCGCGAACCGCTCGATCGCGTCGCGCGTGAGGTGCTGCGCGTGCTCGATGCGGAAGCGGCGGTCACGCGGGCCGTTGATCTCGATCGCGGACTCATAGACATCGAGCAGCCAGTCGTTGGCGGCATCACCGATGGCGTGCACCGCGACGTTCAATCGGGCGGAGTCGGCGCTGACGATGGCGCGTCGCAACGCTGCGGTATCGGTCACCATGAGACCGGAGGTGTGCGGCGCGTCGGCGTAGGGCTCGTGGAACCACGCGGTGGTCGAGCCGAGCGAACCGTCGACGAATCCCTTCAGTCCGCCCCAGCGCAATTGATCATCCCCGTAGCCTTCGCTGGCTACGAGATCGGCGAGCCGCGGCCAGGTGTCGATGGGCACGAGCGAGTAGATGCGCATGCGCAGCCGGTCCGCATCGTGTGCGCGCCGGTACGTCGCGAGATCGTCCCAGCTCCCCATGTCATGCACCATCGTGACGCCGTGCGAGAGCGCATGCGCCTGGGCGCGCTCGAGCGCGGCGTCGCGCTCGTCGTCCGATGGCGATGGGATCAGCCGCGCGACCAGATCCATGGCCGCGTCCTTGAGCACGCCCGTCGGCTCACCCGTAGCGGGGTCGCGCACGATCTCGCCGCCGGGCGGGTCGGGCGTGTCGCGCGTGATGCCGGCGCGCTCGAGCGCCCACGAGTTGGCCAGGGCCATGTGCCCGTCGAGGCGGTTCACGAAGACGCCGCGATCGGAGGTGAGCGAGTCGATCCACTCGCGCCGCGGGAGCGGCGCGCCCGGCCACAGCTCGTGGTCCCAGTCGCCGCCCAGGATCCACCGCTCGGCAGGAAGGTCGGCCGCGAACGAACCGATCCGGCGCGCGAACTCCTCGGGCGAGGCCGCGTCGCGCAGGTCGACACTGGCGAGCTGGAAGCCGCCGCTCATGAAGTGGGTGTGATCGTCGGCAAAGCCCGGGACGACGAGCCGCCCCGCGAGATCGAGGACCTGCGTCCGCCGGCCGGTCACACCTTCGGCGGCGGCCGCACTCCCGACCAGGATCACGCGGCCATCGCGGATGGCGATGGCATCGGCGATCGAATCGCCGGGGACACCGGTCCAGACGCGACCGTTGGTCAGTACGAGGTCGGCATCGCCGGCCGCGCCTGCGCACGACGCCGTCGCCAGCGTCCCGATTAGGAGACGCGCGATCGTCCTCGAGGCGCGACGGGAGGCGCATCGCATTTCGCAACGATTTGTCATTTCGCGAGGCTGTTGTTCGTTGTATATGCAGAGTGTTACGGCGCGCGACGCTCTCGCAATTTCCCACATCAAAGGGGGCATGGAACGTGCGAACCGCAGACGCCGGCCCGGGCGTTCAGCGGGCAGCTCCGTTGACCCCTCGAAAGGAGGCCCCTATCCGCGCCTTGAGTGTGAGTCTGTTGGCCGTTGCCGCTATCGCGGCGAGCCTCCTCCTCACGAGAAATCGTCAGGAGAGGCATCCCTCCGGCGCTCTGGTGCCGGCGGGCGGGGAACTGCCGGCGGGGCAGCCACTCGACGCCATCCGCGCCGCCGGCCTGTAGCAAACAGCACCGCGGATGCGTCCTGGGGGCGCGTCACCTCGCGTGGGTGACGCGCCCTTCGACATCTACGTGCCGAAGTGGGCGCGATTCTTCTCGATGTAGTTGGTCCACTCCGGCGGGACGTCGGTGTCGGGGAAGATGGCGGTGACGGGGCACTCGGGCTCGCACGCGCCGCAGTCGATGCACTCGTCCGGATGGATGTAGTACTGGTCCTCGCCCTCGTAGATGCAGTCGACGGGGCAGACCTCCACGCAGCTCGCGTCCTTCGTGCCGATACAGGGCTCGGCTATGATGTAAGGCATCCGTTACCTCGGATCGTCGTTTCCGGCTGTAGCATCTGGAAGGTGCAATCGGCCTTCCGCGCTGGCAAGCCGAATGCCCAGCCGTCGGCGTGAAAAAGCCTCCGCCCAGCGCCGCAGCCGCCGCCCCAGCGCCGGCTCCCACCGCTCCGCAACCGGCAGGTCCGCGTTCGTCACCGAGCTGTGCAGATCCCGCCACCCCGCGGGGTCGCGGAAGTGGAGGTGGCGGGCATGGTCGAGGCGTTCGGCCAGTGCGACCCGGCGCGCGTCGTCGCCGGCAATGACCAGCGCCTCGCGGCGCGCCTCGGGATCCGCGTCCGGCGGCGGCAGCTCATCGAGCAGTCCAGCCACCCGCTCACCCGCCAGGTCACGGGCTTCAGCAGCGGTGAACCCCAGAGCCGGGTCCACTGAATCCAGCAGCAGCGCCGCGGCCAGCACATCCGCGTCCCGGACACCCGCGTCCTCGATCAGGATCAGCGCGCTGCGTGCAGGGTGAAGGTAGTCCGGATGGTCCTCCTCCATGCCCGCATCGGCACGCCGCCCGAGCGCACCGAGCAGGAGCGCGCGCAACAGCTCACACGCGTTGTCGTCGATCCCGGCGAACGAAGCCTCCCGCACGAGGCGCTCGGCCATCGCATCGCCGCGGCGGACATCGTTCACCGGTCCAGCGGTTCCCACCGCGTCTCCCGAGTCCCCGCACGATGATTGGCCAGGCGTGCGAGCACGAAGAGGAGGTCGGAGAGCCGGTTGAGATAGGAGAGGATCGCGGGGTCCACGGCGTCGGCAGCGGCGAGCGCCACGACCGCGCGCTCCGCGCGACGGCACACCGTGCGCGACAGGTGCAGCGCTGCGCCGCCCGCGGGACCGCCAGGCAGGATGAAGGAGCGCAGCTCGGGCAGCTCGGCGGTGGCCGCATCGATGCGCCGCTCCATGACCGTGATCCGTTCGGCCGGCAGTGGCGGCAGCTCCACGCGTTCGCGCTTCTGCGGCGGCGTGGCGAGGTGCGCGCCGATGGCGAAGAGGTCGGCCTGCACGCTCTCGAGGAATCCGCTGATGTCTTCATCCTCGAGCTGGCTGATCGTCCAGCCGATGAACGCGTTCAGCTCATCCACCTCGCCGTACGCTGCAACGCGCACGTGAGACTTCGGTACCCGGCCGCCGCCGAACAGGCCGGTCTCACCGGCGTCGCCCCGCTTCGTGTAGATCTTCATCGCACCGCCGCCTCGGTTATGGACAGCCGGCCGTCATCGGCGCGCAGCTCGGCCGCGACGCCGATCGGCAGCGTCCAGTTGTCGGGCACGTGGCCGATCGGCGCACCCGCGATCGCGGGGACGCCCAGCTCGTGCGCGAACTCCTCGAGTACATCCATGACTTCCGCATCGCCATCCTCGGGCGCTTCCGTGAAGCGGCCCAGCACGAGCCCCTGCACACCATCGAGACAGCCCGAAAGGCGAAGCTGGGTCAAGGCGCGGTCCACGCGGTATGCGGGCTCGCCAACCTCCTCGAGGAACAGGATCGCGCCGTGCGCGTCGAGTCCGCACGTGGTCCCGCACGCCGACGCCAGCAGCGAGAGGTTGCCGCCCGCGAGCGGGCCGCGCGCCGTACCGGGAACGAGCGTCACCGGGGGATCGGACGCGTCGACGGGGAGCTCGCCGGGCGGCGTCGCATGGAAGAGAACGCGGCGGAAACATTCTTCTGCGAGCGGGGGGAAGTCACCGCCCGCGTGCGGGCCGTGGAAAGAAACCAGGTGCGCGCGCGAAAAGGCGAGGTGGAGCGCGGTGTTGTCGCTGAATCCGATGTACGCCTTCGGCCGCGCCACGAGCGGCGCCGGGTCGAGGGCGTGCAGCAGGCGCATGGTGCCGTAACCGCCGCGCAGCGCCCAGATCGCGTCAATGTCCGGGTCCTGCATGGCATGTGTGAGGTCGGCCAGGCGCAGTTCGTCGGTGCCGGCAAGGAATCGGTGCCGCTCGCGGACGGATGCGCCGGGCACCGAGACGAGGCCGAGCGCCTCGCAGCGGGCCAGCGCCGTACTGATTCGTTCCTCGGTGACGGGGCCGGCGGGTGCGATCAGCGCCACCCGCGCGCCGGGACGGAGCCGTTCGGGCTTGAGCATTCCGTGCATGGCGGCAAGGTAGCCGCGGCCGGGCCGGAAACGAAGGAGTCGCGGCGTGCGCGGGCGCCGGTTATGTTGCCGGTGTACCCTCGACCGGAGCGGGCCGATGGACGCGCATGTGGAAGCGAACCGGCTGTACTGGGAGAGTGATGCGTCGGTCGCGGATATCGCGAACCGGCTCGAGCTGTCCCGGCGCGCACTGTACGACGCGGTGCGCCCGCTCCCCGCGGGCGAGCGATGCGCGGACTGCGGCGGCGAGCTGGCCTGGGCCAACCGCTCCGCGCGCGCGGCCGGCACCGCCATCTGTCTCTCCTGCGGCGCCACGCGCGAGATCCGCAGCGATCACGGCATGGACGTGGACGGCGCCCGCGAGGCGTACATCGCACGCGCGGATGCCCGCGCGGTCGATGGCATGCGCGACGATGGCGGACGTGGCCGCCGCGCCACCATCCTCGGCGGCGTCGCGATCGGCGCGGTCGCGCTCGGCGCCGTGGCCGCCGTGATCGCGCTGCGCCGCGACTGACGTGATCGGGCCGCCGCCGGGCGACGCGCTGCCGCTCCTGCGCACGCCCGTCCCCGGCCCCGCTTCCCGCGCCCTCGCCGAGCGGCTCGCACGCGTCGAGTCCCGCAACATCACACGCATCTCACCCGACGGTCCCGTCGTGTGGACCGCTGCGCGCGGCGCCAACGTCACCGACGCCGACGGCAACATCTTCATCGATCTGACCGCTGGCTTCGGGGTCTCCGCCGCCGGCCATGCGACGTCGGACGTCGCACGTGCGGTGTCCGATCAGATCGCGCGGCTGCCGCACGCTCTCGGCGACGTGCACCCCGCCGACGTGAAGGTGCGTTTGCTCGAACGACTCACTTCGATTGCGCCTGACGGTCTGGAGGTCGGCATCCTCGGAAGTGCGGGCGCCGAAGCGGTCGAGGCGGTTCTAAAGACGGCCGTGATCAAGACCGGCCGGCCGGGCATCATCGCGTTCGAAGGTGCGTACCACGGCCTCACGTACGGCGCACTCGCGTGCACGTTCGATGCGCACTTCCGCGCGCCGTTCGTCTCGCAGCTCTTCGATGGCGTGCGCTTCGCACCGTTTCCGCTTTCCGAGTCCGAGGTTGCATCCGCGCTCGCGCGCGTACGAGAGATGATCACGGATGATGTCGGTGTCGTGCTGATCGAACCGGTGCAGGGCCGCGGCGGACTGCGTGTTGCACCCGATGCGTTTCTGCGTGCACTGCGCGAGCTGTGTGATGGTGAATCGACACTGCTCGCGTTCGACGAGGTCTACACCGGAATCGGACGCACGGGGAAGTGGTTCGCGTGCGAGCACTCAGCTGTCACACCGGATCTGATCGCAGTAGGGAAGGCGCTGGGCGGTGGACTCCCGTTGAGCGCCGCGCTCGGCACGCGCGAGGTGATGGACGCATGGCCGGTATCGACGGGCGAGGCGATACACACGAGCACGTTCCTGGGGAATCCGGTCGCGTGTGCGGCTGCGCTGGCGCAGCTCGACGCCATCGAACGACAGGGTCTGATCGAACGTGCGGCGGATCTGGGCCGGTATATTCGTCAGCGGACGGAGTCGTGGGTCGAACGCGGGCTCGCGGACGAAGCGCGCGGGATCGGTCTGCTCCAGGGTGTGCGCGTGTCGCCGGCGTCGCGCGGCATCGAGGTCGCCGATCGAGTGTTGAGGGAGGGTGTGCTGCTCGTGACGGAATCCTTCACCGGCGACGTGCTCGCGATCACACCGCCCGCGGTGATCACGATCGAGCAGCTCGACTTCGCGCTCGATCGGATCGAGGAGGCGCTCGCATAGTCAGGGGCGGACGACGCGCAGGCAGGAGACCTGGCGGATCCAGCGGGAGTGGCGCGACTCGCCGTCCATGATGATGCGGAACGGTCCTTCGGTCTCGGGCAGTGCTGCGCCGTCCAATGCATCGACGAGCAGCGTGATGCGATCGCTGAAGGACTCGTCCAGCTCGGCGATCGCGAACAGCGCGCGGTAGCCATCGCTCGCTTCGGCCACTACGGCCGCCGCGGCCATGCCGCCGCGCAGCGACTCCATCGGCACGCCCGCCTGCACGAGGATGTGCCGCACGGGCACGCCTTCGTACTCCACTATAGCGCCCTCGCGGTCCGTGACCTGAACCCGCTCGCGCGGCATGCCCGCGAGGTCTGCCGCCCGCAGATCCAGCGGCCGCTCGACCTCGCCCCGCACGAACACCACCCCCGCCACCGGCGCCGGACACGCCGCCGTTTCCTGGGCCGCAGCCAACCCGGGCAAGAGGAGCAGGGGTAACGCCAGAGTTCCCGCAGTTACCAGACTCCAGACTCCAGACTCCCGACTCCCGACTCGAATTACGCGACGCACCTCAGGCCTCCAGCAGACGGTCGATGCGCCGGGCCAAATCCATGTCCTTGTCGGTCAGCCCGCCGGCCGAGTGCGTGGACAGGGACAGCGTCACGCGGTCGTAGTTGACCAGGATGTCGGGGTGGTGGTCGGCCTCCTCGGCCAAGCCGGCGACTTCGGTGACGAAGCCGATGGCGGCGGTGAACGAGTCGAACTTGAAGCTCCGGCGGATCTCCTGCCCGTTACGGGTCCACTGATCGAGGGCGGCCATGCGCTGGCGGATCTGATCGTCGGAGAGGAGGGCCATGGGGACTCCTGCGTTCGGGACGGGTGCGCGGATCATGCGCCGATCCGCCGGTGCGGGCAAGCCCGTGCGGCGCATTGCCTTTTGATGGACCCGCGGGCAGCTTACTCTTCGCGCTGTGGAAAAGCGGGTGCTGGTCACGGGCGCGACGGGATTCGTCGGCTCCCACGTGGTGGAAGCCTTCGCCGGGGGCGGCTGGCGGGTCCGGGCGCTGGTGCGCGACGAGGCGCGCGCCGCGCGGCTGAAGCAGGCCGGCGTCGAGCTCGCGATCGGGTCCCTGGAGGACGCGGAGTCGCTCCGGTCTGCGGTGGCGGGCGCCGGCGTGGTTGTCCACCTCGCGGCCGCGACACGCGCGCCGTCGCCCGAGGCGTTCGAGCGGGTGAACGCAGCCGGTACCCGGCACGTGGTCGATGCACTGCTGGCGGACCCCGAAGCCCGCAGGCTGGTGTACCTTAGCTCGCTTTCGGCCGTCGGGCCGGCGGCGGGCGGACGACCGGTCCGCGCCGGCGACACCCCGCGGCCGCTCGGTGCGTACGGCAGGAGCAAGCGGCAAGGCGAGGAGATCGTCCTCGCGGCCGCCGACAGGATCGATACGGTGGTGCTGCGGGCGCCCGCGGTCTACGGCCCGCGCGATCGCGACCTCTTCACCTTCTTCCGCCTCGCCGCGATGGGGGTCCTTCCCCTCCCGACGGGTCCGGAGCGGCGGATCCAGATGGTGCACGTGCGGGACCTGGCCGAGGCGGTCGTGAAGGCGGCGGAATCGTCCGCCACCGGGATCTTCCACATCGCGGAGCCGCGGGATCATGCGTGGGGCGATGTGCTGGCGCTGATGTCGGACGCGGTCGGGCGAAAGGGTCGCATCGTGCCGCTTCCGGGTGGTATGGTGCGGGCGGCCGGCGCGGTGAGCGAGTCGTGGTCGCGGCTGCGCGGTGTGCCGGGTGTGTTCGACCGCGACAAGGCCAGCGAGCTGCTGGCCGACGGATGGCTGTGCGAAACCGACGCCGCGCGCGTCGAACTGGGATTCACGGCGCGTACGTCTCTCGCGGAGGGGCTGCGCGAAACGGCGGAGTGGTATCGCCGCGAGGGCTGGCTGTGAGCGCGTCGCCGCGAGGGCGTCGTGCCGGGAGCCCCTCCATGGGGATGGAATCATGAGTCTCTTCCAGAAGTGCTACCGCTTCACCAAGGCCCGTGAGGTCATGGCGGCGGGGTACTACCCGTACTTCGTGCCGATCGAGGAGTCGCACGACACCGAGGTCATCATCCGCGGCGAGCGGAAGCTGATGTTCGGGTCGAACAACTACCTCGGGCTGACGCACCATCCCAAGGTGCTCGAGGCGGCGCGGGACGCACTCTACAAGTACGGCAGCGGCTGCACGGGCAGCCGCTTCCTGAACGGCACCCTGGACCTGCACGAGCGGCTGGAAGAGCGGCTCGCGCGCTTCCTCAACATGGAAGCCGCGCTCGTCTTCAGCACGGGATTCCAGACGAATCTCGGCGTGCTCGCGACGATCGTCGGCCGCGACGACCATCTCTATTCCGACAAGCTGAACCACGCGAGCATCGTGGACGGCGGCCGCCTGTCGCTGGGTACGGTGCACCGCTATCCGCACGGCGACCTGCGCATCCTCGAGCGCGAGCTCGCGCGCACGCCCGCGGAGCAGGGCAAGCTGATCGTGACGGACGGCATCTTCTCGATGGAAGGGACGATCGTCGACCTGCCCGCGATCACCGCGCTCGCCGAGTTCTACGGCGCGGAGGTGCTGGTCGACGATGCGCACTCGTTCGGCGTGCTCGGCGAGTTCGGCGGCGGGACCGCGCAGCACTTCCACATGGAGGACCGCATCTCGCTGATCATGGCCACGTTCTCGAAGTCGCTGGGCGCGATCGGCGGCGTGGTGGCCGGGCCGGAGGATGTGATCCATTACCTCAAGCATCACGCGCGGCCCCTCATCTTCAGTGCGAGCAATCCGGCCGCATCGGTGGCGGGTGTGCTGGCCGCGCTGGACGTGATCGAGAGCGAGCCGGAGCGCCGTCACGCACTGTGGCGCAACACGCGCCGCATGCAGGACGGGCTGCGCTCGCTCGGCTTCGACATTGGCAAGAGCGACACGCCGATCATTCCCGTGCAGATCGGTGAGCTGGAGCGGATGATGATGTTCTGGAAGGAGCTGTTCGAAGCAGGGATCTTCTGCAACCCCGTGACGCCGCCCGCAGTACCGGAGAACTCGTGCCGGCTGCGCATCTCACTCATGGCGACGCACACCGACGACCACATCGACGCCGTGCTGGACGCCCTCGCGGTCGTCGGGAAGCGCATGGCCGTCATATGATCGAAGTGCGCGCGCTGGCGGGTCGGGCCGACCAGCGCGCGTTCATCCGGCTGCCCTGGCGGATCTACGCCGGGGATCCGGCGTGGGTCCCGCCCCTGATGCACGACGTGAAGAAGGTGATGGATCGGAAGCATCCGTTCCATCGCCACGCGGATGTCGAGTACTTCCTCGCGCGCAGGAACGGCGAGGTGGTGGGACGCATCGCCGCGATCCACAATCGTGCGCACGTCGAGTTCCACGAGGAGCCGTGCGGCTTCTTCGGCCTCTTCGAGTGCATCGATGACGTCGAGGTCGCGCGCGCACTGCTGAAGACCGCGGAACAGTGGGTGGCGGAGCGCGGCATGCGCATCATCCGCGGCCCGGTCAACCTCTCCACCAACGACGAGCTGTACTCGCCCGGCGTCGTGATCGACGGCTTCGAGAAGCGGCCCGCGATCATGATGGCGCACACGCCGCCGTACTACGTGCGCCTGCTCGAGACGGCGGGCTACAGCAAGGCGAAGGACCTGCTCTCGATCTGGCTCGACCTGCCCGTGCCGCCGCCGCGCTTCGTGCGCGGATCGGAGCGGCTGAAGAAGCGCGAACGCGTCGAGATCCGGCCGATCGACCTGAAGCAGTTCGAGCGCGAAGTGCGCATCGTCCAGGACATCTACAATGAAGCCTGGGAGAAGAACTGGGGCTTCGTGCCAATGACGGAGGCGGAGATCCAGAACCTCGCCATGCAGCTCCGGCCCGTGGTCGTTCCCGACCTCGTGCTGATCGCGGAAGTGGATGGCGAGCCGGTCGGCTTCGCGCTCGGTCTGCCGGACTACAATCAGGCGCTCGCGAAAGTGAACGGCCGGCTGTTCCCGTTCGGCGTCGCGAAGCTCCTCTGGCACAAACGGAACATCAAGGCGATCCGCGTCATCACGCTCGGGCTCAAGCCGGGATACCGGCACCGCGGGCTGGACGCGATGCTCATCCTGCACCTCGTGCTCGGGGCCGCGCCCCGCGGCTACCCTAGAGGCGAATGTTCGTGGATCCTCGAGGACAACTGGGAGATGCGCCGGGGCCTCGAACGGCTCGGCGGCGAAGTGTACCGCACGTATCGGGTGTACGAGCGGGCGCTGATCGCGTGACGCTGGGCCCGCGCGCGGCCGACAAGCTCGTGGCCGCGTATGCGGCCGTGTCCGCATTCGCACTGCTCGGTCCGCACCGGCCGTCGTACTGGCCGCTGCTGCTGCTCGCACATGCGTTCGTTGCCGCTGCGGGATTCGGACTGATTCCCCTCGGCGGTTTCTGGCGACGCATCCACGCAGCCGCGCCGCGCGCCGCCGACTTCCTGCGCGCCGCATATCCGCTGCTGCTCATCCCGTTCCTCTACAGCGAACTGGCCATCCTCAACGTGGCGGTGTGGGGCGGCCATTACTTCGACGACAGCATCATCGCACTCGAGCAAGCGCTGTTCGGCGCACAGCCCGCACGCGACTGGGCGCCCGTGATGCCGTGGGCGTGGCTCAGCGAGCCGCTGCACGCCGCGTACGTCGCGTACTACGGCATCATCTACCTGCCGCCGCTGCTCCTCCTGCTCGCAGGCAAGCGCGAAGCCTTTCATGCGACGGTCTTCGCTCTCATGCTCGCGTTCTTCGTCCATTACCTCTTCTTCCTCTACTACCCGGTGCAGGGGCCGCGCTACCTCTTCCCGCCGCCTGTTGCCGACGGTGCGCAGGGACCCGTGTACGCCCTCGCGCACAGGCTGCTCGAGGCGGGATCCAGTCGAGGTGCAGCGTTCCCGTCATCGCACGTGGGCGTGTCCGTCGCACAGACCCTCATGGTCGCGCGCTTCGCGCCGCTCTGGGCGGCACCTGTCGGAGTGTTGACGATCGGGCTCGGACTCGGTGCGGTGTACGGCGGATTCCACTACGGCATCGATGCGGTCGCGGGCCTGATGCTCGGCGCGGTGGCCGCCGCGGTCGCGCCACTGCTGCGACGCCGCCTCACGTGAATCCGCGCCCCGGTTCGGTCCTGGCCGTTGCCGCAGCCACGCTGATGGTCTGGCTGGCGACACGCGATCTGCCGCTGGCCGCACGCACATGGACGACGCTCCTGCTCGTGCCCGTGCCCGCGCTGCTCGTCGTGCAGGCGCGCGCACTCGCCTCGGTGGACGAGCTGCCGCGCATGCAGGTCTATGTGTCGTCGATGGTGAGCCTCTGGTCTCTCGCGCTGATCACATTCGGCGCTGCGTACTTCTCGTCGATCGGCTTCGAGGAACTCGGGCTCGTGCAGACGGGTGTGCTCCAGCTCGTCGGCTGGACCGCCGTCGTGCTCG
This sequence comes from uncultured Gemmatimonadaceae bacterium, assembly GCA_964444685.1. Lineage (GTDB taxonomy): Bacteria > Gemmatimonadota > Gemmatimonadetes > Longimicrobiales > RSA9 > CAYUIG01. Next base: position 13,229 of record CAYUIG010000031.1, read on the forward strand.
CGGCCGCGCTCGCCATCGTTGCCGTCGCGCGCGCACTCGGCATCCGCGAACCGCCGCTCGTGGCCGCACTGCTCCCGCGCACGCGACGCGAGAAGGTCACCTTCGCCGCGCTGTCCGTTACCGCCGGCGTATGCGAAGAACTCGTGTTCCGCGGTTTCCTCCTCGGCGCCGTGCTCACCGTCACGAACTCACTCGCGCTTGCACTGATCGTGTCTTCCGGCGCGTTCGGTGTGATGCACGCCTACCAGAAGCCCAGTGGTGCCGCCCGTGCCGCGTTCCTCGGGATGGTGCTCGCCATTCCCTTCCTCTCGACCGGCAGTCTGCTGCCGTCCATGGTCGCGCACGCCGGTGTCGACCTCCTGGCCGGTCTCGTGCTGCGCGACAGGCTTCTCCGCTAACCTCCTGCGAACAACATGTGAATTGAAGCTCAGACGCCGAGGTATGCGGTATGCACGAGTGATGCGCAGAGAAGGAGGCAACCCATGGCCACACGCAAACGCCCCATCCGCGGGCTCCTCGAATCGGGCAACGGCGCAACGCGCCTGCTGGAACCGGCCGGCACAGGGATGAGCCTGCGCGACCTCGTCGGCCGGCTGGGTCACGAGAGCGGTGAGCTGATCCGCAACGAGATCTCGCTCGCGAAGCTCGAGCTGCGCGAGTCCGCGCAGGGCTACGCGCGCGACTCGATCGGCATCGGCATCGGTGTCGCGCTGGGCGCAGCCGGCGCACTCGCGCTCGTCGCTGCGATGATCCTTCTGCTCGGCATGCTCATCGGTGCATATTGGGCGAGCGCGCTCATCGTGGCCGTCGTGCTGATCGCTGCGGGTGCGTTCACCGCGAGGTCGGCGCTCGCACGGATGCGGCGGAGAGACGTCGCACCGAAGGAGACGATCGAGTCGTTGCGCGCGGACCGCGACTTCGTGGCTGCGGAAGCGCGCGAGCTGAAGCAGGACCTGAAGGGAGGTGCGGCATGATCGGAGCCGAGCGGCTGCGCGGCGCGGGTGACCTGATGGAGCGCATGGGCGACGCGGTCCGCGACCAGGACTGGGACGAAATGCGCCAGCGGGTGGAACGTTTCGTGGACGAGAAGCCGGTCCTGGCCGTCGGGATCGCGGCCGTTGCCGGGTTCCTGCTGGCGCGGATGCTCCGCTAGCGTCCGGGTCCCGGGGCCCCAGGCGTTTCCTCTACAGGAACCGGGAACCCATTTTGCAGGTTCCGGCGTATTGATGGACGGAGGCGGCGCCGCTCCCGGCGTCGCCCGGGAGTGCGCGGACGGAGCCGGAAGATGATTCTGCACTGCACGTTCGAGGAGTTGACGGCGCTCAGCGCCGCCGCCGAGCGTGCGCTCACGTCCGACGGCGGTGGTGTGGCGGCGCCTCCTCAGGTCGTGGCCGACCTCGAGGCCCTCGTCCCGCGCCTGACCGGCGACCTCTCCCTCGAAACCCTCGCCGACCAGCGCGCCGTCGAACGCGCCATCACGTTCGTGCACGAGGACATCCGCGAGCGGATGGACTCCGCGATCCTCGCGCACTACCCCGCGGCCGAGCCGGCCGTACTGTCCTACTTCGAGTACGCCCATGTCCTCTCCGTGCTCGACCGGGTCCGTCGCCTGGGCGCCGAGATGCGTGCGCTCATCGAGCTCATGACCGGGCGGCCGGCGGACGAAGAGGCGGCGCGCTCCTTCGCGTTCCCTGATTAGTCGCTACCTCCTGCAAACAACCACAGTTCACCACACAGCCGCAGTGGGCGCTGAGGGGTTCCCGAGCGTCCATGTCGCCGCCCGCGAAATCCAACGCACGAAACAACTTCCAACTCGTCCGTTCTCTGCGCCCTCCGCGGCTCCGCGGTGATTGCCGCTCCTTTCATCGCCGAGACTCGATGGCCTCGTTCGTGCCACGTATTTTGTAGCGAACCCGAGAACGGAGTGCGCATATGAAGACGATGCGTGCGATGGCGGTAGGGCTGGCGGCTCTGGCGGCGGGCGGGTGTTCGCGTGCGGCCATGATTGACTCGCCCGGACCGGCGTACACGGTCAATGTCGACAACCGGACGTCCGAGGACCTGATCGTCACCTACGACGATGGCGGGGGCCCGAGGACGCTCGGCACGGTGAGGGCGGGCGGGACGGAACGGTTCGTCGTCGCAACGCGCGCCACGAGAGTCGAGATCCGCGGCCAGAGCACGACGGGGTCGCGCAGGGTCGGTCCCTACCAGGTGGATCTGGGCCCGGGTTCGACGCCGACCGTAGTGCTGAGCGGATGAGTCTTCGGGGATCCTTCGGTTCCGGGGCGGTGTAAACAGCACGGTTCCAGCGCCGGAACGGACCCTGCAGGGGTTCGGTTAAGTGGTGCTGGGTGTTAGATTTAGGGGATTCGAGGGCGCCCTCCGGGGCGTTCTGTCGTGATGGGGCCCCGCCTTCGGGCCGGGCCGCATGCAGATCACACAACACCCCAACCCGGAAGGAGCCGCGATGCGGAAGCTCTCCGAGTTGCGGGCGCTGTGCGCACGAGCGCGGCGGCCGATGCTCAGGACGGTGGCAGGACTGGCGCTGCTCGCGCCTGCGGCGGGCTTCATGGCCCGCACGCGGGTCGAGCCGGCGACATACGACGCAGAACCTGCGGCGGAGCTCGCCGCGGAAGTCGAGAGCCACGCACGCGACGTGGTGGCGGAGGCGTGGAAGCGCGAGGCCATGGAGCGCGAGCGTTCGCGCATGACCTCGGAGTTCGCCAACCGATTCCGCATCTCGGAAGACCTCGCCGAAGAGATCCACACGGCTGCACTCGAAGCGGACATCCCGCCGGCGCTCGCGTTCGGTCTCGTGCGCGCGGAGTCCAGCTTCCGGCCGAAGGCGGTATCGCCCGTCGGCGCGATCGGCCTCACGCAGCTCATGCCGTCCACCGCGCAGTGGCTCGTCCCTGGGATCGGTGAGCGGCAGCTCTTCGACACACGCACCAACCTGCGCGTCGGCTTCACGTACCTGCGCAAGCTGCTCGACCAGTACGATGGCGACGAGCAGCTCGCACTCACCGCCTACAATCGCGGACCCGGTACCGTCGACCGCATGCTGAAGCGGGGCAGGGATCCGGACAACGGGTACGCGGACTTCGTGGAGAAGGGTCGGAGCGAGAAGCACGTCTCGCTGATGCGAGCGAAGTTCGGGAGCTGACCCTCCGGCAAAAAAAGCATCAACCGCCGAGGACGCCGAGTCTGCGATAGAGCAGGCTCGGCGTTTGTCGTTCATGACGCACGATTGACCGGATCGGGGACGCCAGCGTCCGCAGCCGCAACACTCCCGGGCCGCGCGGGATATGACAACTCGTGGTGCCTCATGTACTTGGCATGCGGCACGGTGCTTTCCATGCGACAGCGCATCCCGAACGCGAGTCCTCTCATGCGCGACTTCCTCTCCGATCTCCGCTACGCGGCGCGCGGCCTGCGCCGCTCGCCCACGTACACGCTCGCGGCGGTGGCCACGCTCGCGCTCGCACTGGGTGCGAATGCGGCCATCTTCGACCTGAGCTGGTCGGTACTGCTCCGTTCGCTGCCGTATGGTGAGCCGGAGCGGATCGTCGCCATCGAGAATCCGCCGCTCGCGCTCCGTGCCGGAGGTTTCGAGCCGTCGCGCGTGCTGCGCGAGTCTCCGGTACTCGAGTCCGTCTCCCTGTACTACGAAGCGAGCGGTGCGAACCTCGAGAGTGCCGATGCACCGCGACGGATCCGTGTCTCGCAGGTCTCGGGCACGTTCCTCCAGACGCTCGGATCGCAGCCGCTGATCGGGCGCGACTTCGCGCCGGAGGAGGCGGTGGCGGAAGCGAACCGCGTGCTCCTCATGTCCGAGGGGCTCTGGCGCGCGCAGTACAACGGGGACCCGGGCGTTCTCGGACAGACCGTCCGGCTGAACGGCATCGTGTACACGGTGATCGGCGTCATGCCGGCGCGCTTCGAGCTGCCGGTCGGCGCGGATGCATGGATCCCGCTGCCGATGGTCGGTGAATTCGCGACCGGGAACGCGAGCAGTCCGCTCGCGATCGGACGTCTGCGCGCCGGCGTGCACATCGACGCGGCGCAGGCCTCGATCCGCGCGGCCGATGAAGCGCGTCGACCGTACGAACCGGGCGAGCCGGGCGTGCGGCTGGTCGGGATACAGGAGCAGCTCAGCGGTTCGCTGCGAACGCCGCTCCGCCTGCTCGCCGCAGCAGCGGGCGTCGTGCTGCTGATCGGCTGCATCAATCTTTCCGGACTGATGATCGTGCGGGCCAGCTCGCGCGAACGTGAGTTCGCGTTGCGGGCCGCAATCGGTGCGGGCGCAACGCGCCTCGCGCGGCTCCAGCTCGCGGAGGGACTGGTCATCGCGACGCTCGGCGCCATCGCGGCGCTGCTGGTCGTCGCGTGGACGATCGATGGCATCGTTGCGCTCTTCCCCGTCGGCATGCTGCCGACGCAGCGGGTCACGCCCGACGCGGCGGTGCTGACGTTCACGGCCGCGGCCGCCGCCCTGGCAGCCCTCGCCTTCGCGCTGCCGCCGGCGCTGCGTGCCGCCCGATCCGGGCGCCGGTTCCAGCAGGCATCGGCAGCAGGCGAGGCACCGGATCGTCTGCGCGTTCGCAACGGGCTGCTCGTGGGTCAGGTCGCGCTCGCGTTCGTCCTCGTGGTCGCGGCCGCGCTGCTCGGGCGCACCCTGGCAAACCTGTACGACCTCCCGCTCGGGTTCCGGACGGAAGACGTCGTCACACAGCGGGTCGTGCTGCCGCTCGCGAGCTACGGCACGGATGCGCAGCGCGTCGCGTTCGCGGATCGCATGCTCGAGCGCGTTGCGGTACTGCCCACGGTGATGAGCGCAGGCGTCGGTGACGACCTGCCATTGAGCGGCGAGATGGGCGTGCGGTTCCGCATATCATCGCCGTCCGAAAGTTTCGAGCAGGCCTCGGCCGACGGGGACGATCGGCGGATCGCGTCGCATTCCGCGGTCACGGCGGGATGGTTCCGTACGATGGGAGCGACGGTCCTGTCCGGCCGCACGTTCGAGGAAGGCGACGGTCGCGGCGAGCCGGTGTTCGTGATCAACGACGTGCTCGCCGACGCGCTGTTCCCCGATCGTGTTGCCACCGGTCAGCGCATCCGGCTCTGGAAGGGTCCCACGCCGGTCGATGGCACAGTGATCGGCGTCATCCAGGGCATCCGCGATCGTTCGGTGCGGGAGGCGCCGGGCTCCCAGCTGTGGGAGCCGTTCGCCCAGGCGACGTCCAACCTCATCACGCTCGCCGTCCGGCACCGTGGCGAGCGAGCCGCCGTGATCGCGGGCGTGCGTGCGATCGTGCACGAGATCGATGCCGCGCTGCCCGTCCACGACGTGCGCGACATGGACGATGTGGTGGCGGCGTCGGTCGGACCGCAGCGCGGCGTGACGATGCTGATGTCCGCATTCGGCACACTCGCGCTTCTCCTCGCCGCCGTGGGGCTCTACGGGCTGATCGCGCAGTCGGTCGTGCAGCGCCGGCGCGAGATCGGCGTGCGCATGGCACTCGGGGCCCGCCGCCACCGCGTGCTCGGATTGATCCTCTCGCGCGGGCTGCGCCTCGCCGCCATCGGTACGTTGCTGGGGATCGCGGGTGCAGCCGTGAGCGCGCGTGCGCTCCGCTCGCTGCTCTTCGGCATCCAGCCGCTGGACGCCGCAACGTTCGGCATTGCAACGCTCGTCGTCGTCGGAGCCGCCGCGTTCGCGTGTCTCGCACCGGCACTGCGCGCGACACGCGTGGACCCGCTGGATGCGCTGAGGGACTGACGCACGCACGGCCGCCTGGGATCGTTGGCGTTTCCGCGGGAACGTCCCATTTTCCCATGCATGGTCTGGCGGCTGCTCCCTCTCCTCCTGATTGTCGGCTGCACGGCGTACTCCGGGACCGGCTCACCCGCGCCGGATGGAGCGGAGTACGCGCTGAACGTGGTCAGCTACAACATCCATCACGGCCGCGGCCTCGACGACCGGGTCGATCTCGAGCGGATCGCGGATGTGCTGCGGCGCTTCGATGCCGACATCATCGCACTCCAGGAGGTCGATGAGCGCGTCGAGCGGAGCGGCCGTGTCGACCAGGCGGCGCGGCTCGGCGAACTGCTCGGGATGCACCACGCCTTCGGCAGCTTCTTCGACTACCAGGGTGGCCGCTACGGCATGGCCGTTCTGTCGCGCTGCCCGATCCGCCGCGCCGAGCCGTACCGGCTGCCCGATGGCAACGAGCCGCGCATCGCGCTCATCGCGGACATCGCACTGCCGGGCGGCGATGCGCTCACCGTCGTGGACGTGCACTTCGACTGGGTGCAGGACGATGGCTTCCGCTACGCTCAGGCGAGTGTCGTCGCGGGGATGCTCGAAGCCATGGAAGGTCCGTTCATTCTGATCGGTGACTTCAACGATCTTCCGGATTCACGCACCCTCTCGTCGTTCCGTCGTGTTGCGACGGAGGCACCGAAGCCGCGCGGCGCCAGCTTCACCTTCCCGTCGACCGAACCCGCACGCGAGATCGATTACGTATTCATGTCGCCGCGCGATGCATGGTTGGTCGACTCCGTGCGCGTCGGTGTGGAGACGATGGCGTCCGATCACCGCCCGGTGATCGCATCGCTGCGTCTCGGTACTACGGCTCTCGAGAATCCAGCAAGGCTCGCATGCGCCGGCATCCGCTAGCTCTACTGATTCTGGCGTCATGCGCAGCCGGAGATGCGGCCGAGGACCTGTCGCTGCCCGCACTGCACGCCGAGCAGGAGCTGCGCATCGGCAGTGTAAACGATCCCGCGACGGCGCTCACATTCTTCCGCGACGTCGCGGTCGCGCCGGACGGCCGCATGTACACGCTGCACCGGCAGGGCAGCGAGATCCGTATGTACGATGCCGCGGGGACGTTCGTCCGTACGATCGGCCGCGCAGGGTCGGGCCCCGGCGAGTTCCGTTCCCCCGTGAACCTCGGGATTCGAGGCGACACGCTGTGGGTGCTCGACTCGAGTACGTACCGCTTCACCTTCTTCGATCTCGACGGTGAACTGATCGACTCGCGCGGGTTCCTCGTGAACGTGCGCGACGGAACGACACCGCGTCCGTACGCCATTCTGCCCGATCACGGCATCCTGGGCGTCGGGATGGCGTGGTCGGAAGGCATCGCCGACGGCGAGATCACGGAGGTCCCGTTCGTCCGCTTCGACAGTGCGGGCGGCATCATCGATACGATCGCCGTGATGCCGGTAGCGGGCACTGTATGGAGGCTCGCGGAGGCCAACCGGGATGGCGTCCAGTCCTACATGGATCAGCCCTTCTCGGAGACGCCGCTGGTCGTGCTCGCGGAGCATGCGTCCGAAGTCATCGTGGTCGAGCGGCCGGCGGCCGGCGCACCCGACGTCGCAAGTTTCCGCGTGACGAAGCTGGCGTACGGTGGCGACACGATGTTTACGCGCGCGTTCCGCTATCGGCCGCGGGCGATCGATCCCGCCATGCCCGACAGTCTCTCGCGTGTCTTCGCGGGGTTCCTGAAGCAGATCCCGCCCGGGATGCAGGCACCGGTGCCGACGTTCGAGCGCGGCGCGGAGCTCGCGCGCGAGGCGCTGCACCTGCCGCCGCATCATCCGCCGGTGCGGCAGGTCGTGCCGGGCATGGATGGCACGATCTGGCTCGCGCGCGAAGACCACGGGGGTGAGCCGCTCACTTGGTGGGTGCTCGATGCCGACGGCGAGCCGATCGGTGAGGTGCAGCTGCCGCGCGGCATCGAGGTGATGGCGGCGGACCGGTCGCACGTGTGGGGGATGGAGCGCGACGAGCTCGATGTCCCATACCTCGTGCGCTACGCCATCGGCAGCACGCCCTGATGCGACCCTGGCTCGGCCTCATCGCGGCGGCGCTCGTGGCCGCGAGTGTGCTCATGATGCTGCGGCGGGACCCCGGGCCATCGGCGGACGAACTTCTGCGCGATTCGCTGCACGTACTACGCGCAACCGCGGACTCGTGCCTTGACGCAGTCGAGCGCGAGAACGCGACGCTCGATGCGCACCGCGCGCGGCTGGACTCCGCCGAGGACCGCGTGCGCGGCCTCGAGGATCCGGAGCTGGGGGGCGTGCCGGCCGACAGCTACGCCGTATATCTCGAGGCGTTCCGCGGCTACAACGATTCGGTGGCCGCATGGAGCGCGCGTGCGGATTCCCTGCGTGTTCGCGATGCCCGCTGCCGCGCGATCGCGGAAGCACACAACCGCATCACCGACTCGCTCAGCCGGTCGATGTTCGACGGATCGTGAGGGATCGATGTCGCACGGTGGACAGCTCGACAATCCGGAGGGCCGCAAGCTCCTCGATGCGCTGCGTGCCGTGTGCGCGCGCCTGCCGGAGTACGACGAGGTCGTGGACGGATTCGGTCACACGACGTTCAAGGTGCGCGGCAAGTCGTTCGTGATCGCCGGCATGGGAGAGCAGGGCGGCGATGTCGCGATCAAGGCCGACCATGCGTCGCAGGCGGCACTGATTCGACGGGGTCCGTGGTTCCGCACGCCGTACATCGGCCAGCACGGCTGGGTATCGATCGCGAATCCGCTCGCGTCCGACTGGGAGGACGTGGCCGAGCTGATCGTGGACGGCTACAGGCTTGCCGCCCCGAAGAAGCTGCTGCGCTCAATGCCCGCCGAATAGCAAGGCGCGGGGACGGCGAACCGCCCCCGCGCCTTCCGTTCTTCAGGCAACTCCTATTGACCGTCCGCCTGGCGGTTCTGCGGCACCAGGTGACGGTCGAACAGCTCGAGGATGCGGCGATACTCGTCGGTCCACGATGACGGCTCGACGAAGCCGTGGTTCTCGACGGGATACACGGCCATCTCCCAGTCGGTCTTGCCCAGCTCGATCAGCCGCTGCGCGAGCCGCACCACGTCCGAGAAGTGCACGTTGGTGTCGACCATGCCGTGCGCGATGAGCAGCGGGTCCTCGAGACCTTCCGCGAAGTAGATCGGCGACGACTGTTTGTACGCCACACTGTCTTCCTGCGGCAGATTCAGGATGCGGCCCGTGTAGCCGTGGTTGTAATGCGCCCAGTCGGTCACGGAGCGCAGCGCCGCGCCCGCACCGAAGTACTCGGGTGCCGTGAAGAGCGCCATCAGCGTGATGAAGCCGCCGTACGACCCGCCGTAGATGCCGATGCGTTCGGGATCGATGCCGAAGTTCGCCGTGAGATAGCGTGAGCCATCGACCTGGTCGGACAAATCCTTCCCGCCCATGTGGCGGTAAATGGCGGTGCGCCAGTCGCGGCCGTAGCCGGCCGAGCCGCGGTAGTCGATGTCGAGGACGACGTAGCCCTTCGACGCGAGCAGGTGGTGGAACATGTACTCGCGGTAGTAGCTCGACCACCAGTTGTGCACGTTCTGCAGGTAGCCGGCGCCGTGCACGAAGATCACGGCCGCGCCGTTCGGCTGCGCGCCCATGTCCTCCGGCTTGTAGATGCGCGCGGGCACCTGCGTCCCGTCCTGCGCGGGCACGTGCACGATCTCGGGCGCGATCCACGAGAACGAGCGCCACGCTTCGGTCGGCGTCACCGTGATACGCGTGGCCTCGGCGCCCGCGCGGTTCTGCGCCACGTACAGCTCCGGCGGCTGATTCGAGTAGGAGTGCACGAACGCGATGCGTCGCCCATCGGGTGATACGGTGACGTTCTGCTGGCCGGGCATCGTCGTGATGCGCGTGCGCGTGCCACCGTTCAGCCCCATGTGATAGAAGTGCTGCTCGTGCGGGCTGCCCTCGTTCGTCGTCAGGTAGAAGCGGTCCTTCTCCGGGGACAGCCCGACCGAATGGACCTCCCACGGACCTTCCGTCAGTGCACGCAGGTCGGAGCCGTCGGGTCGCACGGTGTAGAGGTGTGCGTAACCCGTGCGCTCGCTCGCGAAGTAGATGCGCCCGTCGGGCAGCCAGCCGACGCACGAGAAACTGCACGGCCCCGCGATCCATGCGTCATCGTGATCGCTCGCCACGAGCGTGCGGTTGCCCGTCGTCGTCTCGACGGTCCACAGCCATGAGTCCTCCGCGTCGTAGCTGCTCGCGGCGATGAGCACGTAGCGGCCGTCATCACTGAAACCGACGAGGCGGCTGTTCGCCAGCTCGCGCGTCTTCGCGCTGTCGCCTTCCGCCGCGGCTTCGGACGGATCGATCCAGATGACGGAGTCCGTACCGATCGCGAGGATGCCGTGCCGCACATCGGTCGGGCTGTCGTCACCGACCTTGGTGCGCATCTCGCGCGACTCGGTGTAGCCGCTCTCCGTGACCCAGTACGGGATCTCGACGCGGCGCGCGTTGCCCGCGCTCGTCGGCATCACCGAAAACGCGGCATACTGTCCGCTCGGATCGATGCCGGCACCCAGCACGCGACGGTTCGCGCCGACGTACACGGTCGGCAGCGGGTCCGCGGCCTGACGCCGCTCGCGCTCGGCGCGCTGCCGCTCTTCCTGCTCCTTCTGCAACCGGATGTGCTCGAACAGCTCGAGCTGCTGCTGCGCGAGGAATCCGCGCTGTCCCTGCGCCGGCCGGGGATCCGACGGTGCCGCGCCGGTGCGGAGGTCGGTGAGCTGGCGGATCGAGCCGTCGCCGAGATCGTAGCGGAAGACGTTCGACTCGCTCGAGAAGTAGAGCGCGCGCCCATCGCGCGAGAACGTCGGCGATCCCTCGCCGGCGCGCGTGGCCGTGAGCTGGCGCATCGACAGATTGCGACGGTCGATCAGGTACAGGTCGCCGCCGGAGGAGACGGCGCGCCAGCGCTTGTCGGGCGAGATGTCGCCGCCGGCCAGGATCGGTGCGAGCGAGTCGGCCGCGGCGTCCGAGATCTCGACGGGCTCGCCGCCGTTCGCGGACACGCGCCAGAGCGTGGCGTCCTCGTGCCACGCGCCGCCGCCGGGCTTCCAGCGGAAGTAGATCGTGCGCCCGTCATCCGACCAGCGCACGAACGACGGCCCTTCACCAACGTGTTCGGGGCCGCGCATGATGTTCGCCACGGTGAGCTCGAAGCCGTTGTCCTGCGCCGATGCCGGAACGGCGAGGAAGGCGGGAACGAGCGCCGCGGCCGCGGCGAGTGCTCGGAGTCGCATCCGTCTCTCCTGTGAATGGTGCTTCAGTCGCCGAACGAGATTCCCATGTCGCGAGCGGTGCGCACGGTGTCGGAGTCGAGCGGCACGCGCTTGATCTGCCGGATCGCCTCCTCGATCGGGACCGCGCGGATCCCGGGCGGATCGAGTGCGACCATGCACCCGAAGTGGCGATTCTCCACGCAGCGCACCGCGGCCGCGCCGAAACGCAGCGCGATCAGCCGGTCGTACGCGGTCGGCGAACCGCCGCGCTGGAGGTGCCCCAGCGCCAGCGAGCGCGTCTCGCGGCCCGTCGCGTCCGCGATTTCCTTCGCGAGCCGCTCCGCGATGCCGCCGTAGCGCGGCTCCTTCCCCGGTACGCCCGTCTCCACGTACGACGCTTCACCGTCCCGCGGCGTTGCGCCCTCGGCCGCCACGATGATCGCGAAGTTCCGCCCGCGCGCGTACCGGCGCTCCACCTTCTCGCACACGCTGTCGAGGCGGTACGGGATCTCCGGAATCAGGATCACGTCCGCGGTGCCCGCGATGCCGGCGTGCAGCGCGATCCAGCCCGCGTGGCGCCCCATCACCTCGACCACCATCACGCGCTCATGGCTCTGCGCCGTCGAGTGCAGCTTGTCGATCGCGTCCGTGGCCGTCTGCACGGCCGTATGGAACCCGAACGTGACCTGCGTGGCCTCGAGGTCGTTGTCGATCGTCTTCGGCACGCCGACGATCGGCACGCCCAGCTTCGCGAGGCCGGCCGCGATCCGCAGTGAGCCGTCGCCGCCGATCGCGATCAGCGCGTCGAAGCCGTGCTCACGAAACGCGGCGACGATTTCCGCCGAACGATCCTGGGTCGTGACCGTGCCGTCCGGCTGCTTCGTGGCCCACTCGAATGGACTGCCGCGGTTGGACGTGCCGAGGATCGTGCCGCCGAGATGCGTGATGCCGCGCACCGACTCCACATCCAGCTTCACCAGCTCGTCCTCGCCCAGGAGCGCGCCGTAGCCGCGGCGGATGCCCCAGACTTCCCAGCCGCGCGCTACCGACGCGAGTACGGCCGCACGGATCACCGCGTTCAGGCCGGGCGCGTCGCCGCCGCCCGTGTTCAGCGCGATGCGACGAATCCCGCCGCCGCTCACGCGCGCGCTTCCAGCGCCGCGCGGATCTCGTCCCACTCCGGGTGGCGCCCCTTCTGCTTCTTCGAGAAGATCAGCTCACCATCCACCGACACCTCGAACACGCCGCCGGCGCCGGGCGTCAGCTCCACCTCGGCAGCCGGGAACTCGGAACGGATCCGTGCCTCCAGACTGGAAGCGCGCGGAAAGTAGTTTCAGAGACGGCAGTAAACGATCGTGATACGCATGTTTGCGTAACCTGCCCCGCCCCTCCCCCGCTGTCAACGCGCCGCGGACTCGCCTCGAACGCGCGATTGCGCGATACTCAGAGAATGGAAGGAGGAGCCATGCCCGACGTGAAGACCGTGCGCAAGGCACTGCGCAAGGTGAAGGATCCCGAACTCAATCTGGACCTGGTCGTGCTCGGCCTCGTCTACGACATCGAAGTCATCGATTCGCACGTGAAGGCGACGATTTCCCTCACGAGCCCGTTCTGCCCGGTCGCACCGCAGATCATCGACGAAACCAAGGCCGCGATCGAGGGCGTCGAGGGCGTCGAGAGCGCGGAGGTCGAGCTGACGTTCGAGCCGCCGTGGTCTCCCGAGCGGATCGATCCCATCATCCGGGCGTCCCTCGGAATCTAGAGTCTTCGAGTCTGGGGTCTGGGGTCTGGAGTCTGGTTTCTGGTTTACCTCGGGGTCGGGTCGGGGGTCGAGAGTCGAGAAACAGCGGGGATCGGACTCGACGAGGAACCCGCCGTTCCTCGACTCTCGACTCCCGACCCCGAGTCCCACAGGAAACCAGAAACCAGAAACCAGACCCCAGACTCCAGACCCCAGACTCCAGACCCCAGACCCCAGACTCCAGACCCTGAACTATTTTGACGGGCGCCCCGAAAATTCGTCCCACCGCGGCACACGACGGGCGCCGACCGTGGCCGCAATGAAGGACGGCACCCTTCCTGCGCGCAGACAGGGGCTCTCCATCCCCATGGAGGTGTCAGGTGAGCGCGATGGTCGGTGAGGTTCGAATGGAGTGGCGGGAGGCCGGCGCGGGCGACCCCGTGCTCTTCGTCCACGGGTTCCCCTTCCATTCGGCGATGTGGGGCCCCCAGCTGTCGGCCATGCCGCCGGGCTGGCGCGGGATCGCGCCGGACCTGCGCGGCTTCGGCGCGTCGGAGGGGCCTCCTGAATCAGTTACCTCGATGGACGCCTTCGCCGATGACCTCGCCCGCCTGCTCGACCACCTGCGCATCGAGCAGGCGGTGGTGTGCGGGCTGTCGATGGGCGGCTACGTAGCGCTCGCGCTCTGGCGCCGGCACCGCGACCGGATCCGCGCGTTCGTTCTCTGCGACACGCGCGCGGGCGGCGACTCGCCGGAAGCCGCCGAGGCCCGGCGCCGCCTCGCCGAGCGCGTGCTGGCGGAGGGACCCGCGGCCGTGGCGGACGGCATGCTGCCGCGACTCCTGTCGCCGAATACGGCGCGCCGGTCGCCGGGGACCGTGGAGTTCGTGCGCGCGATGATGATGGAGACGCGTGCGCTCACGATGTCGCGCGCACTGCTCGGCATGGCGGAGCGGCCCGACTCCGAAGCGATGCTGCCCGAGATCGATGTGCGCACGCTCGTGATCGTGGGCGACGAGGACGTGATCACGTCGCGCGGCCAGGCCGACATGCTCGCGCGCGGGATCCGGCCCGCCACACTCGCCGTGATCGAAGGGGCCGGCCACCTGCCGAACCTCGAGCAGCCGGCCGAGTTCAACCAGCTGCTGTCGGAGTTCCTCGTCGGCCTGCCATCCGAGGCGCGCGTGGCGTAGGATCAGCCGATCAGCTCGAGCTGTGGCCCGCCCTGCGCCGAGCGCGTAGCGGCGGGCCGTTCTTCATCCCGCTGCCGTGCGACGCGCGCAACCTCCACGATCCGGTCCCCGTCCTCCAGCTTCACGATCCGCTTCCCCTGCGTGGCGCGACCCTGCTCCGGGATGTCTTCCGCGCTCACGCGCGTGGCGCGGCCCGCCGCGGAGATGAGCATCACCTCGTCGCCTTCGATAAGCTCCTTGGCGGCGACGAGGTCTCCGGTGCGATCCGTCACGTCCAGCGTGATGGTGCCGAGACCGCCGCGCTTCTGCACCGGGTACTCGCCCAGCGCGGTGCGCTTGGCGTAGCCCTGCTCGGTGACGGTGCACAGCGTGGCATCGCGGCGGACGATGACGACGCCGATCACTGCGTCGTCGCCACGCAGGCCCACGCCCTTCACGCCCTGCGTGGCGCGGCCGAGAACCGGCACCTCGGCTTCCGGGAAGCGGATCGCGCGACCCGCGCGCGTGACGAGCACGACGTCGTTGCGGCCTTCCGAGAACTGCACATCGATCAGGCGGTCGCCGTCGGCCACCTTGATCGCGACGATTCCGCCCGCGCGGATGTTCGCGAACTGGTCCAGCGACGTGCGCTTCACGATCCCGCCCGCGGTCACGAACAGCAGTGCGCGGTCCTCCTCGAACTCCTGCGTCGACAGCAGCGCGGCCACGCGCGCGCCCTTCTCCATGGTGAGCACCTGCGGCAGCGCACGTCCGCGCGACGACGGCCCGCCCTCCGGCACGTCCCGCACGTACAGCGCGTGCGCCTGGCCCGCGTCCGTGAAGAAGACCAGCGTCTCGTTCGTGCCGGCCACGAACACGTGCTCGAGGAAGTCGTCCTCGTGCTTGTCCATGCCGGCGATCGCACCGCCGCGCGACACACGCCGCTGATACAGCGCCATCGGTGCGCGCTTGATGTAGCCGCGGTGGCTGAGCGTGATCACCACCTGCTCATCCGCCTCGAGGTCCTCGACCGCGACCTCCTCGACGTCGTCGCGGATGCGCGTGCGGCGCTCGTCGCCGAACTTCTCCACGATAACGTCCAGCTCCTCGAGGATGACCTCGAGCTGCTTCGCCTCGCTCTTGAGCAGCGCTTCCAGGTCGCGGATCAGCTTGCGCAGCTCGCGCTGCCGCGCCTTCAGCTCTTCCTGCTCGAGGTTCGTGAGCCGGCCGAGCCGCATGTTCAGGATGGCCTTCGCCTGCTCCTCGGAGAGGTCCAGCGCCTCGCGCAGGGCCGTGGCCGCCTCCTCCTGATCCTTCGACTCGCGGATCAGTGAGATCACGAGGTCGATCGCGTCCAGTGCGATCAGCAGCCCGTCGATGACGTGCGCCTCGGCGCGCGCCTCGTCGAGATCGTGACGCGCACGCCGTCGCACCACCTCGAGGCGATGATCGCGGAAGTGCTCGAGCATCTGCTTGAGCGGCATCTCGCGCGGCACGCCGTCCACGAGCGCGAGCATGATCGCGCCGAACGTGGCCTGCAGGTACGTCTGGCGGTACAGCGTCGAGAGGATGTGCGGTACGCGCGCACCGCGCTTCAGCTCGATGATGATGCGCATGCCGTCGCGGTCGGACTCGTCGCGCAGGTCCGAGATCTCGTCCAGCTTCGTGCGCGCCGCCTGCGCGATCTGCTCGATCACCTTCGACTTCGACACGCCGTACGGGAGCTGCGTGACGACGAGCTGCTCCTTCCCGCCGCGCAGCGTCTCCTTGTGGATCACCGCGCGCATCACCATGCGGCCGCGCCCGCTCTCGTACGCGTCGCGGATCCCGTCGCGCCCGAGGATGTAGCCGCCGGTGGGGAAGTCGGGACCGGGCACGTGCTCGAGCAGATCGTCGACGGTGCAGTCCGGATTCTCGATCACGTGCCGCACCGCGGACGCCACTTCGCGCAGGTTGTGCGGCGGAATGTTCGTGGCCATGCCGACGGCGATCCCGCTGCTGCCGTTCACGAGCAGGTTCGGGAAGCGCGCGGGCAGCACCTTCGGCTCCCGCAGCCGGTCGTCGAAGTTGGGCGCCCAGTCGACCGTGTCCTTGTCGATGTCTGCGAGCAGCTCGCCCGCGAGCGCCGTCAGCCGCGCCTCGGTGTAGCGGTACGCGGCCGCGTTGTCGCCATCGATCGAGCCGAAGTTGCCCTGGCCGTCGACGAGCGGATAACGCGTCGAGAAGTCCTGCACCATGCGCACGAGCGCGTCGTACACCGCCATGTCGCCGTGCGGGTGGTACTTGCCCAGTACGTCACCGACCACGGTCGCGGCCTTCTTGTACGGCCGGTTCGCCGCGAGCCCGGCTTCGTGCATGGCGTACAGGATGCGCCGGTGCACCGGTTTCAAACCGTCGCGCACGTCGGGCAGCGCACGCTGCACGATCACACTCATGGAATAGTCGAGGAAGGACTCCTGCATTTCCTCCTCGATCAGACGCGGGAGCACACGCTCCCGCCGGGTCGGCATCACCATCGTCCCGTCTTCCTCAGCTCAGTCGTTCAGTCGTTCTTCGAATTCAGCCGCCATCGAAGGGTGTCCGTGGCGACGCGCAGCGTCCACTCCGCGTCGCAACGCTTCCTTCGACTCTTCCTCACGTCCCAGCTTCCGCAGTGCATCGGCAAGGCGGCCCCATGCGTTGCCCTGGTCGTCGGTGGCACTCAGATAAAGCTGGAGCTCACGTACGACATCCTCCCAGCGACCCTCCTTCTCGTACTCCGACGCGAGCCCGAACCGCACGCGTGCATCGTCCGGGTTCCGCTCCAGCATCTTCTTCAGCGCTTCGATCCGTCCGGCCACGGGTGCCGCTCCTCCCAGTCCAGTCCCAGCTTCCGCGAAAGCAGACGCGCGTCGAACGGCGCGCGCACCTTCGCATCGTTGTCGAAGTAGACCCACACGTCGCGTTGCGCGCGCTTCGTGGCAGGCGGGCCGCAGCGCATCGCGTCCTCCGGCTCGCGGCCTTCGGACCACGCGCGGATCCGCTTCGCCCAGCGATCGAGTGCGGCGTCGCCGTAGCCGCTGGCGTACAGCTCCTCGTCGCCGTGCAGGCGAATGTACACGAAGCCCGCCGTCACGTCCTCCACGTAGGGCCACGCCGGCCCGCCGTCGGAGAACACCAGCGCGATGTGGTGTTTCCGTAGAATGGCGAGGAAGTCTGGCACGAGAAAGCTGTCGTGTCGAATCTCGATCGCGTGACGGATCGGCCGCTCCGTGTCGGCGTGGGTCGACGCGCGGCCGCCCACCCGGCGGTCGTGGTGCAGCGCCAGCTCCGCCGCGGCCGCCGTCGTGCGAGGCAGCAGCGCCGCGAAGGATTCGAATCGCTCCGGATCGAAGCGCATCTGCGCGGGGAACTGCCAGAGCACCGGGCCCAGCTTCTCCTCGAGACGCAGCACCCCCGACGCGAAGAAGTTCGCGAGGGCGGTTTCCACATCCCGGAGCTTCTTCATGTGCGTGATGAAGCGGCTGCCCTTGACCGCGAACCGGAATCCCGCCGGGGTCCGGCGACGCCACTCCTCGTAGTGCTCCGGCCGCTGCAGCCGGTAGAACGTGCCGTTGATCTCGATCGTCGCGAACGCGTGCGACGCGTACTCCAGCTCTTCGCGGTGAGGCAGCTTCTTCGGGTAGAAGGTGCCGCGCCAGCCGGTGTAGTTCCAGCCTGAGATTCCGGCTCTGATCATGTGTTGGGGGAGGGGAAGGTTTGTGCCTGTGGGTTGGAAATGCGGGCGACTTGGGGCGGGCGACCTGTGGCGGGCGACCTGGGGCGGGCGACTTACGGCGGGTTTGTGCGGCGGGTTGTACGGCGGGTCGAATCGACCGCGCGGGGAGATTCAGCGGACCGCGGGTCGGTTCGATATCGGTAACGGGTGCGAATCGACCGCGACTCCGTCGGACCGGAAGGAAGGCGGGCGCTTGTGTTCGCGTGTCGAACATTATCGCCCGAACGTGCGTTCACGAACGCCACGCGGTCGTTTCTGTTCGGCAGACTACAGAAGCGAGGCGCAACCGGTCGCCGAGCGCTGCACGAGGATACTCAGAAAGACCGGTTCGCAGAGCGCTCCAGGAGGGAAATCCGAATGCCGGAGGAACCCGGGCTAGGCGGCAGCCGGGCGATCGGTGGCGCTTAGCAGAACGCCCACGATCACGACCACGACGGCGCCGATGACGTTGTGCCAGAGGAACGATACCGACGGGGCGCCGAAGTTGACCGCGGCCACCGATGCCATGCCGGCGATCAGTCCCCAGAACGCGCCACGCGGGCGGGCGGAGGGGATCATGGCGAGCAGGAATACGCCGAGGATGGAGCCGTAGAAGAACGAACCGAAGCGGTTCACGACTTCGATCAGCGAACCCAGCGCGACCGCGTACAGCGCGACGACGCACCCGAACACGCCCCAGAACAGTGTGGCCAGCTTGGAGACGGTGAGGTAGTGCGCGTCGGAGGCCTGCGGGCGGATGCGTCGCCGGTAGAAGTCGATGACGGTGGCGGTGGACAGCGAGTTCAGCTCGGCCGCGATGCTGGACATGGCCGCGGCCAGCACGGCGGCGATGAAGATGCCGGTGAGTCCGATCGGCAGCTCCTCGAGCACGAAGCGCGGGATGATGTAGTTGACGTCGCGCGGGTTCTCGCCCGTGACCTCTTCGGCGAGTGCCAGCGCCCGCGTACGCACGCCTTCGGTGGCGGCGTTGGCGGAGCGGAACTCGTCGAGTGCGGCGTCGATGTCGCCGCCGGATTCGCGCGCGGCGGCCACACCGGACGCTGCGGCGCGGCGGCGCTCGAGGGCGTCGCGGTACTCGGTCTGGAGCGCTTCGTACTGCGGCCCCGCGTCCGTCGCCACGGCGGACTCGTGCGCCTGGTTGAACAGCATGGGCGGCGCGCTGAAGACGTAGTATACGAACACGAGTACGCCGACGAGCAGCACGAGCGCCTGGAGCGGGATCTTCCAGTACGCGCTCATGAGGAGCGAGCTGCGCGCGGCGTCCACCGACTTCGACGTGAGGTAGCGCTGCACCTGGCTCTGGTCGGTGCCGAAGTACGACATCATGAGGAACGTGCCGCCGATCAGGCCGGACCAGAACGTGTACGTCTCGTTGATGTTGAAGCTGAAGTCGAAGGTGCGCAGCCGGCCGGTGCCGCCGGCGATGGTCAGCGCGTCGCCGACGCCGACGCCGCCCGGCAGGTTGAGCACGAGCACGGCGACGATGGCGATGAGCGCGAAGACGATGAGGACCATCTGCTTCACGTCCACCCACGTGACCGCCTGCACGCCGCCGATCATGGTGTAGAGGACCGTAGGCAGGCCAATCAGCGCGACGGTCATGAGCAGCGGCCAGCCGAAGATCGCGGAGAACACGATCGCGGGCGCGGAGATGATCACGCCCACGGCCATACCGCGCGACAGCAGGAACAGGAACGCCGTGAGCGTGCGCGTGCGCGCGTCGAACCTGCGCTCGAGGAACTCGTACGCGGTGAACACGCCCGAGCGGTACAGGAACGGCACGATGGTGAGCGTGAGGATGATCATGGCGAGCGGCAGTCCGAAATAGAACTGCACGAAGCGCATGCCATCCGTCGCGCCCTGGCCGGTGGTGCCGATCATGGTGACCGCGCTGAGCTGCGTGGCCATGACCGAGAGGCCGACGGCCCACCACGGGATGCTGCGACCGGCGAGGAAGTAGCCTTCGATTTCGTGGGTGCCGCGCGAGCGACGGATCCCGTCCCAGATGACGTAGACGAGATAGACGCCGACGATGGCCCAGTTCAGCCAGTGCATGTCAGCGGGTGAACGCGCTCTGGAGCGCCCACAGCAGGAGCAGGGCCGCCGCCTGGGAGATCAGCACGCGCACGTACGCCGCGCGCAGGCGCGCACGCTCTTCGCGCGAGTCGATCGTCGTTTCCGTCATGCGCCCGCGGTCTCGAGCTGCGGAATCGGTGTGCCCGGCGTCCACGACACGACGTATCCCGCCACGGCCGACGCGGCCACCGCGTACGGCGAGGCGAGGTAGAGTCTGCCGGGGCCGGAGCGGCCGGGGAAGTTGCGGTTCTGCGAGCTGATGGTGACCTCGTCAGGAGACGCGCTGGTGCCGGGACCCGCGGCAATGCACGCGCCGCAGCCCGGCTCGATGAACTCGGCACCCATGCGCTCGAAGAGTGCAAGGTAGCCGCTCTCCTCACAATACTGCCGCACCTCCTGCGAGCCGCACTGGATGAACATCTTCACGTCCGGATGCACGCGCAGTCCCTGCGCCTCGGCCGCGCGCAGCACCGTCGCGTACATGTCCATGTCTTCCTTCTTGCCCGCGGTGCACGAGCCCGCATACGCCACATCGATGCGCACGGGCTCGTCGCCGAGCTCGTCGATGTACAGGCCGTTGCCGGGGTCGCCCGGGAGCGCCACCATCGGACGCAGCGACGCCGCGTCGATCTCGATCACCTTCACGTACTCGGCATCCGGATCGGACGCGAGCCCTGCGCACAGCGCTTCCGCGCGCGCGCGCTCCATGCCGCGTTCGGCGACGAGGTACTCGACCGTGCGCGCATCGGGCGCGACGATGCCGGTGAACGCACCGACCTCCGCGGCCATGTTCGTCATCGTGGCGCGCTCGTCCACACTCAGCGCCTCCACCGCCTCGCCGGCATACTCGATGATCTGCCCGATCGCGTGGCCATCGCGGATGTACGGGTGGCGCAGGATCTCCAGCATGAAGTCCTTCGCCGTGACGTTCTCCGGCTTGCGGCCGCGTACGATCACCTTGAACGACGGCGGCACGGAGACGCGCACGTCCTTCGTGATCCACGAGTTGAAGATCGCGGTGGTGCCGACGCCGAACGCGATGCAGCCGACGGCGCCCGAGTGCGGCGTGTGCGAGTCGGTGCCGACGATGAGCTGCCCGGGCTCGGCGTAGGACTCGAGCACCTTCGAGTGGCAGATGGCCTCGGATCCGAGGCGCGCGCCGAGACGTTCGCCGTAGAGGCGGATGCCCTGCTTCGCCGCGAACTCGCGCTGCTTCACCTCGAGCTGCCGCGCCACGTCGAGCAGCCCGAGCTGCACGCGCTCCTGCGGCATCACCTGGTGCAGGTAGGTGAGGTGGTCGCGGAACATGAGGATCGAGTCCGGATCCGTGACGCGCGCGTCGCCGCCGAGCTTCTCCTCGAAGAAGATCGCGGCCATCGGCGTCACGTACTCGTGCGAGAAGCGCAGGTCGGTGCGCACGAAGCCGCTGTCCCCCGGCTGCACCCAGGGCACGCCGAACTTCCCGTGCGCCGCGTCCACGACCCAGTTCGCGGCGAAGATCTTCTCCGCGATCGTCATCGGTCGCCGGCGCGTCGCGCGCGGGCGCGGTCCATCGGGCGGCGGCTCGTTCGAGGGCGCGGATGTCGCTGCCACCTGGAGCGCCGCGTCCTCGGGCGTCCAGCGGTCGGGGTGCGGGTCGCCGCCTGCACCTCTCAGGCGACGCACCACGTCCGGGTCACCGGTGTCGGGTTCCACTGCACCGGCCGCTTCGAGCTGCGACGTGACCGGCGGGAGCGACACCTTCCCCTGGAGCCGCGCGACGTTGTACTCGAACAGTCCGCCGTACTCGATGATCTCGCGCGTGATCGGATCGACGCCTGCCGTGAACTCCGAGAGCTCGATCTCCTCGCCGGCGCGGATGCGGTCGATCAGCGAGAAGTCGGTCGATGTGAGGATGCCGAGGTTCTGGCAGTTCTCGTTGTAGATGCGCTCGATGTTCTCCGCGATCACGACACGGATGCCGGCCATCATCTCCGCATACGGCGACTGCTCGCGCGAGCTGCCCTTGCCCCGCCGCTTGCCGGAGACCGAGCAGACGAATCCGCCCCTGCGCACGCTGCCGCGCGTGACCGGGAACTCGCCGCCCGCGCGCAGGCCGAGGTACGGGAAGTCACCCAGCGTTTCGTCGAAGTAGTAGCAGATGTACGCGGGAGTGATCTCGTCCGTGGAGATCTGGTCGCGCAGCCCCGCGCGCAGCGCCTCGTCCACGCCGATGTCCTCGCCGTCGAGCTGGCGGCGCACGAGGTTCTCGTCATCGACGAGGAAGAGGACTCGGCCGTCGAAGCGGAGGCGTGGGGGGCGCTTGGTTACCTGTATGTCCCGCAGATTCGTCATCTCGTCAGGGTCTGGTGTCTGGTGTCTGGAGTCTGGTGCATGGTTTCCGCTGCCGAGGCGACGCGGCCGGGTCCCGGCGCCGAACCGCCGACAACCAGAAACCAGACCCCAGACTCCAGACCCCAGACTCGTTGAATGGACGGCCGCAGGCAAGCCCGGACAAGCAAAACGGCCGGGGCAGATCACCCCGGCCGTTCATTCCGTGCGCAACACCGTCAGCCTAGCGATTCACACCGGACGTGTCGTCATCCGTGGTATCGATCTCGATCGTCGGGACCGTCACGGTGTCACGGTTGATGTCCACGTCGGGGGCATCGATGTCGTACTCGGGCAGGTTGCCGCCCTCGACGTCCACGGTCGGCAGCTCGCCCTCTTCCGTCTGATCGATGTCGCAGGCGGCGATGCCGAACGCCAGGGCCGGTGCCGCCAGCAGTGCGAGAATTCGGGTCCTCATGCGCTACTCCTGTTCGTTTCATCCGGGCTTTCGCCTGCTCTGTACAGGGGCAGGAACCGTGCCCGCAGAAGCCGAAACGCGGATCTCTCCGCGCATGAACGGATGCGGCACGCAGAAGTACGGGAACGTGCCCGTCTGATCGAAGCGAAACTCGAAGATGTCGCCGCGCACGAGCGGGCCCGAGCCCCAGACGTCATCGTCCGATGTCGTGGTGTGCGCTTCGGCGCCCGCGTCCTCGCAGTTGATCCACGTGACGGTGGTGCCGGGCTCGACGGTGAGCGTGTCGGGCGAATACTCGAAGCCGCGGATCGTGACGTACGCGCGATTCGGTCCGAGCGCTTCGAGCGGTACGACGCACAGCGCATCGCCATCGGGGCCTGCGACGCCGTTGCGCTCGCTGAAGCATGCGGCCACCAGGGCCAGTATAAGGAACGTGAGCGAGCGACGGAGTCTGGAGTCTGGGGTCTGGAGTCTGGAGTCTGGTTTACGGCGGGTCATGGGCGGCCCCCTGTGACCGTCACGCGTGCACGCATGAACGGGTGTGGTGTGCAGACGATGTCGTACGTGCCTGCGTCCGTGAACGTGCGCGCCCAGCTCTGATTCGGTCCGATGGACGGGGACGTCCAGCTGCCATCCGCGGCGGTCACGGTGTGCGCGACCTGGTCGCGGTTCGTCCACACGACCGTCGTGCCGCGTGCGATCTCGAGCGACGCGGGACGGAACGCGAGCGACTGCATGTCGGCGTGCACCGTGTCGCCGCGCAGCGGCGTCATCGGCACCGGTTCCACGACCGGCCGGCCCGGATCACCGCCGCCGAAGTAGCGTGCGGGAGTGAAGGGAACGGTGAACTCGAAGCCCCAGCGAATCTCGTCGGCGCCGCGGGAGGCGCCCTGAAGCGTCGCCGTGTTCGTGTTCGTGGCTTGCAACGAGAATGAGTGGGGCGTGTACGGGATGCCGATCTGGATCGCGGCGCCCCATGCCACCTCCTCGTTGTCCTCGCGTTCGAGGAGTGTGGCCGCATCGGCGGCGAGCGCGAGCCACGGCCGCAGCCTCACGATGAGACCACCGGCGACGGCGAACCGGGCCGAGTCGCCGGCGTACGCGGAGAACGCGCGCCCGGCGAGCAGTGCGCGCACGGGGCCGAACCGGTGCGCGGCGCCCACTTCGGCATCGAAGCTCTCCGCGGTGTGGTTGTAGCCGGCCTGCACCGCGACCTCGAGCGGTCCGCGCAGCGGCGCGCCGCGTGCGAAGAACTCCCACTCATTGGGCAGACCGGGCACGAGGTCGGAGCGGGTGGCATAGTGTACGCCGGCGAGGAGCGCGTCGACGGGCGACCCGGCGAGCAGGAAGGTCGGCCGGTTCACGACCTGGCGTGCAGGTGGCCCGCTCTGATTGAAGCGGTGGAGGAAGTTGAAGTGCAGAGTGGCCGGAGGTCCGGTCCAGCCGCCCGCCATGTTCGGCGTCCGCTCCATCACCGACTGCGCCGTCACGGGGACGGCAGCAACGGCAAGGGCAATGACCATGAAGAGGTGTCGCATGAGGCTCCCGATCGGAGGGATCGTGATCCTGCTCGTGTTCGCCTGCGTCGATGCGCCGGCGCCGGACGTTGCGCCGGACAGCACGGCGGGCCCGCCGCCGCCACCGGCCGCGCCGCCCGCAGATGCGGACGAGGGGTGGACGCGAGGTCCGGTGAACGGCGGGGGCAACGCCGCTGGAGCTGCGGTGCTCGTGGCCGTGCGCACCGCCGCACACGAAGGCTTCGACCGCATCGTCTTCGAATTCGAGGGCGGCGTTCCCGGATACCGTATCGCCTGGCTCGACGAGCCGCCCATCCAGTGCGGCTCCGGCAACACGATCGAGCACGCCGGCGCGAGTGCCCTCGAGATCCACTTCGAGCCGGCGCACGCCCACACCGACGAAGGCCGGCCCACCGTACAGGAACGCGCACGACGCCCCGGACTCGACACTGTGCTCTCCCTCGACCTCGTCTGTGACTTCGAGGGCCAGGTCGACTGGATTGCGGGTGGACCCACCCGGCGCCCGTTGCGGGCGAGCACGCTCACGGACCCCGCACGTGTGGTCCTGGACCTTCAGCACTGAGCCAAGTTGCTTGCGTGCAATGCGTTGGACCTCGGGCCGCTCCGGACGGGCGTTGCGAATGCACGTGAACGGGAACGAGCCAACGCAACGAAACGCTTGACTTTGGGACCCCGGTGGAAGCATCATGGCGCCGCCGCTAAAGGCAGTCGGCGCGGTCCCACCGTCCCCCCGCGCTGAGCAGGCCGAATGTTCTTGACACCCCCCAGTGTCAACCGTAGCTTGGCCCGCTCGCGTCTGCCGAGTCGCAGGCGAGTTGTCGACAAGCGTTCGTATGTCCCGGGACAGCCGGGATGGGGCTGGATCGCCGTCCGTGGATCCTCCGGTAACCCCGTCCGGGCGCGTTCCGGTCTTCGCGTCCCTCGCGGACGCGAGCGTCATACGAGCCGGAGTCGACGGGAGCAGGAGGCAGCAAGATCCCAAACCACCCTAGGGAGGGAGTCAGCATGAAGTCACACAGGTCAGCCTTTCTGAGTGTCGCGCTCGGGCTGGCAGTGCTGGGAACGGCGGCGTGCGAGGACAAGACGGAAGTCGTGATCCCCGACCCGAGCGATCCCATCACGGTCAACCTGGTGCCCGATGCGATCACGCTCGCGGTCGGCGAGAGCGCCGATTTCGCAGCGGTCGTTTCGGGCGGCGACGACGAAACGGTTCGCACCGTCTCGTTCTCGTCGGGCAACGACGCAGTCGCGTCGGTCAGCGCGACGGGCACCGTGACGGCGAACGGCACGGGCACGACGACCATTACGGCGACCGCTACGGCGGACCCGAATGCGAAGGACGTGTCGACGGTGACGGTCGTGCCCGAGGCGGCACCGCCGTCGATCAGCATCAAGAGCATCACGCAGTTCAACACCAACACGCCGGTCAACATCAACAACGCGTTCGGCCAGATCGACGTCACGCTGAACGTGGACGTGCCTCCGGGCAACGATGTGGACGCGGTGCAGGTGCTGGTCGAGGACGTGACGAGCGGCACCGAGATGGCCGTCTGCACGCAGAGCTTCAGCGGTGGCAGCGCCTCGCTGGAGGGTGATGCGGCAGCCCAGGCCGTCGAGATCGTCTGCAGCTTCGACTCGGCTGCGTGGGACGCGGCGACGGGTGTGGTCACGCACCTGAACGGCCCGAAGATCCTGCGCGCGCTGCTGGTCGCCCCGGATGGTGAGATCCTGGCGACGGTCGAGACGCAGATCATCTTCAACAACCAGAACTTCATCTCCGCGGCGGTCAGCGGCAGCAACGGTTCGGCGATCAGCCAGAACGGGCCGCAGAGCGTCGCGCAGCCTGGTCTCCTGTGGTACGGTGGCGCGATCACGGTCAACATGATCAGCGTCAACTACGCCCGGACGGTTCAGGGTCAGCCTGACCAGAACCTGTCCAGCGCCACGGTTTCGCTGACGAGCTCCGGCTCTGGCGTGACGGGCGTGGGCGGCTGCACCACGACGGGCAACCAGGCGACCGACCCGACGATCGGGCCGGC
Organism: uncultured Gemmatimonadaceae bacterium; assembly: GCA_964444685.1. Taxonomy (GTDB): domain Bacteria; phylum Gemmatimonadota; class Gemmatimonadetes; order Longimicrobiales; family RSA9; genus CAYUIG01. The sequence continues at coordinate 39,415 of CAYUIG010000031.1, forward strand.
GCAGGGTGGCGCGGGCCTCGGCGCGTTCCCGGTGACGGGGACGAGCGCTGGTGGCTTCGTGTACAGCAACGTGTTCAGCACCTCGCTGCCGGGCTGCCCCGCGGCCGTCACGGTCCAGCAGAACACGACGATCGGCGGCAACAACGTCTTCTCGGTCACCTTCCCGACCAACGCCTCGATGGCGGCGGGCGGCGTCGGCGGCGTCGAGGATGCGTTCCTGCTCGCGATCACGTCGGTCACGGTCGGCGGCCAGCCTGGCCCCGTCTGCATCAACCCGAACCCGGTCAACAACCCGCAGAACCTCGGCTGCCCGACGGGCCCGACGGCTGCCAATGCGGGTCTGGCCACGACGGTCAACATTGACAACCTCGCGCCGCGCGTCCCGCAGCTGAACATCGTGCGGCCGAGCCAGTACTACAGCTTCCAGGTTCCCAACCACGCCATTACGTCGACGGGCGCGGCCTGCACGGCTCCGTGCGCGCGTACGGTCGACTACGGTGTGGACCGTCAGAACGAGGCGGGCAACGCCGTGTTCATGGCGGGCACGACGACGGGCAACCTGGTGGACGTGACGGCGGGCCTCGGCATTCTGGCTGAGACTCCGTCGAGCGCCGGCGCAACGGCGTACCTCTTCCAGCTCGTCGTCAAGGACGCGCTGGGCAACACGCGCAGCGTCTTCGCCTCGCCGACCGCGACGATCGTCGTGACGGCTGCCGGCGGCGCGCTGCTCTTCGGCATCGACCAGACGCTCCCGACGGAGACGCTGACGGGCATGCCGGACACGTGGACGAACCCGGAGACGACGCTCAACCCGGCCGGCGGTGCGAACTGCACGGTCAGCGGCACGGGCTGCGACTCCTGGTCGATCGCCTTCATCGACGCTGGCAACCCGGCCACGGGTGGCGGTCCGTCGGGCTTCAATGCGAACCCGGTGAACACGCTCCTCGAGCTGGTCACGCCGGCGGGCACGACCTGCTACAACCCGAACAACGCTCCGGCCACGCCGCTGGCGAACTGCGCCACGGTGCCGGATGACGGCCAGGTGCAGCTGCCTGTGCCGGGCACGGATGGCTACTGGCGGATCACCGTCACGGTGACGGACGCCGCCGGCAACACCAGCGATCCGCAGTCGATCGTCCTGGTGCTGAGCGATCACACCGCTCCGAGCTTCACGGGCGGCGTGGTGGTGCCCAGCGTGATCGCGGGTGGCTCGACGGTCGCCGCGAACGCGACGATGACGGACAACGTCGAGCTGGGTCAGCTCACGCCGATCGTGGAGTTCGACAACGGTAACGGCGGTGGCTGGTTCGGCTGGACGCCGACGATGATCGGCGATTGGGATGCCGATGATCTCGCAGCCAACTCGATGAGCACGGGTGCCCTGAACCTTGCGGGCTTCCCGCGGTCGTTCGAGACCACGACGGCCGCCGGTCTGCCGACGGGTACCGTGGTGGGCGTGACGGGTCTCTACTACCGGATCCGTGACGTGGCCGGCTTCCAGCTGCGCTACGTGCAGACGCCGTGGCAGGCTCCGGCGGATGCGGATGCGGGCGACTGCCCGGTGATGGTTGCACCGGCGGCGCACCCGTCCAACGCAGCGACGCAGAACTGCTCGATGCGCAGCATTGACATCACGCCGAACTCGCTGGCCGGCATGCCGACGCCTGGCGTGCTCGTGACCTCGCAGTACACGGCCCTGGTTACGGCGAACGGCCTCAACGCGCTGTACGGCCTGTTCGTCATGCAGGCGCCGTCGGCGGCTGTGATCTGCAACAACGCGGCGCTGAACAACTGCACCGCGGCTACGCCGACGGCGACGACCCTGAGCGTTACGCTCACGGGCCAGAACGCGGTCTTCCTGACGCCGTTCACGTCGGTGAAGTTCTACTACCAGAACCAGATCACCGGTTCGTGGGA
>CAYUIG010000032.1:0-39481 GCA_964444685.1 uncultured Gemmatimonadaceae bacterium
GATGAAGATCACCAGGAAGGTGAAGAAGTCTTCCACGATCAGACGCTTTCCTTCGTGCCGGTACTTTCACCGCCGGCGATCGCGCGGCGCATCTCCGTATCCGCGACCACGTTTCCGTAGCGTGCGTAGTCCATGATGCCGAGGTTGCCGCTGCGGAATGCTTCGGCCATCGCGAGCGGCACCTGCGCCTCCGCCTCCACGACGCGTGCGCGCATCTCCTGGACCCGCGCCAGCATTTCCTGCTCCTGCGCCACGGCCATCGCACGGCGCTCCTCCGCCTTCGCCTGCGCGATCCGCTTGTCCGCTTCCGCCTGGTCGGTCTGCAGCTCGGCGCCGATGTTCTTGCCGACGTCCACGTCCGCGATGTCGATCGACAGGATCTCGAACGCAGTGCCCGCATCCAGCCCCTTCGCGAGCACGGTCTTCGAGATGTTGTCCGGATTCTCGAGCACGGCCTTGTGTGAGTCAGCGGAGCCGATCGTCGAAACAATGCCCTCTCCGACACGCGCCAGGATCGTGTCCTCGCCGGCGCCACCGACGAGGCGGTTGATGTTGGCGCGCACGGTGACGCGCGCAGTGGCGATGAGCTGAATGCCATCGCGCGCCATGGCGGACACGCGGGGCGTATCGATCACCTTCGGATTCACCGAGACCTTCACCGCTTCGAGCACGTCGCGGCCGGCGAGGTCGATGGCTGCGGCCTGCTCGAAGGAGAGTCCGAGGTTCGCCTTGTCGGCGCTGATCAGCGCCTTGACGACGCGATCGACGTGGCCGCCGGCGAGGTAGTGGGCCTCGAGCGGGCGGGTGGAGAGGTCGAGGCCGGCCTTCGTGGCCGCGATGAGCGGTCGCACGACGGACGCGGGGCTGACCTTTCGCAGTCGCATGCCAATCAGGTCACCGATGCTGACGCGCACGCCGGCGAAGATCGCCTCGATCCAGAGGCGCACCGGCACGGCCCAGGTGAGCATGAGCAGTGCGATGACGATCAGCACGACGATGACGATCGGCGCCGCTCCGATCACCTCGGTCTGGAGCAGGGCGAGCATCGGCAATGCAATCGATCCGGCCATGGGGCGATCTCGTTCTGAAGGGGAGTGGTAGTCTATTCGGCCGGCCGCACGACGTGGCGGTAGCCCTCTGCACGAACGACACGAACGGGTGTGCCGGCCGGGATCCAGTCGGCCTCGGCCACGACATCGATGCGCTCGTCGTTGATGCGCGCCGCACCCGACGGACGCAGGTCCGTGAGCGCGACACCCGTGGCGCCGACGAGCTCGGCGCGTACGGCGGCGGAAAGGTATCCGGTTTCGCGGCTCGTCGCATCTCCGAGCATGAGCCCGGACCGTGAGAACCGTCCGCTGCGCGGCAGATGACGGATGACCGCCCACCCGGCCACGACGACGACCACGATGGTAAGCGAAAGGATTCCTGCGGCCTGGAGCATGTCCGCACCGGTTGCGAAGTTTCCAATGAGACTGAGGAACACGCTGCCGACGATGGCAGCGATGCCGGCCACGCCGGCAATCCCGAAGCCGGGAAGCACCAGCACCTCGACGAGCAGGAGCACGAGGCCGATCCCGAGCAGGATCACCTCCTCCCAACCGGCGAGCCCGACGATGTAGTGGCTGCCGAAGAATGCCGCGAGCGAGCCGAGGCCTGCGAGGCCCGCCATTCCGAACGACGGCGTCTTGATCTCGATGATGAGGCCGAGCACGCCGAGCGACAGCAGGATGGGCGCGACTACGGGGTGCGTGAGGAATCGCACCACGGACTCCGCCCAGTTCGTCTCCGTGGATTGAATCGAAGCGGCTGCGAGCCCGGCATCGGCCAGCATGGCGTTCAGGTCGGACGCCTCCTGCGCGTAGCCGATGCGCACGGCTTCGGCGGTGGTGAGCGTGAGCAGCTTGCCCGCCTCCACGAGACCTTCGATCTCGATCTCCTCGTCGACCATCGCCTCGGCGACGCGCGGGTCCAGGCCCGCTTCCTCCGCGAGGGCGCGCATCTCGCTGCGCATCGCGCTCACGATCTTCTCCGGCGCCTTCTGGCCTTCCCCGGTGACCGGCGTGGCCGCACCCATTACGCCGCCCGTGCGCATGTAGATGCGGTCCGCGGCGAGCGCGATCATCGCACCGGCGGAGAACGCGCGCCGGTTGACGAACGCGTACACGGGAACTTCCGCATTGCGGATGGCATCGACGACCTGCTGCGCGGCATCGATGCGCCCGCCGGGCGTCTCGATGTCGAGGACGACCGCACGCGCGCCCGCGGCTTCCGCTTCGTCGATGCTGCGCTGCACGAAGGGAGAAAGGCCGAGCTCGATGACCCCGTGCACCGGCACGCGATAGACGAGCGCACCACCGCCTGCCTGTGCGGGCGCGGCCGAGGGCCGGAGCAGCACGGGCAGGGACGCGGCGATCAGCCCGATCGTCGCAAGGACCAGGAAGGTGCCTCGGCGTTTCATTGGCATGTCTGGGGATACCAGCGCCGGGCCGGCGCGTTCCTCGGCAACGTACCGGCCGGCCCCAGCGGCGGCAATGCCGGAGGCGCAGCCACTTGACCCGTTCCGAAGGCGCGGCCTACCTTCCGCCCTCGACTTCGGCGATCCGGAGCGAAGACAGGGTGGATTCCGGGCGGATGTACCGGCGACGGGCTGGCCGATCTCGACGTGCCAGCCCTTTTTGCGACGACCGTGGAGGCAGCGATGGCGAAGGTGATGGAGGAACGGGACACACTGGTCGGTTACGAGGCGCAGGACGGCGTGGCCGTCTTGACGCTCCAGGACCCGCCCGCGAACACGTATACCTACGAGCTGATGCAGGACCTCGACCGTGCGATCCTGCAGGCGCGCATGGATGAGGCGGTACAGGTGATCGTGGTCACCGGCGCCGGCGAGAAGTTCTTCTGCGCGGGCGCCAACATCCAGATGCTGAATTCGGTAACGCCCACCTTCAAGTACTACTTCTGCCTGCACGCGAACGAGACACTGAACCGTCTCGAGCAGACGCCGAAGCTCGTGATCGCCGCGCTGAACGGACACACCGTCGGCGGTGGTCTCGAGATCGCGATGGCGGCCGACATGCGCATCGCACGCAAGGGCGCGGGCAAGATCGGCCTGCCCGAAGTGAGCCTCGGCGTGCTGCCCGGCACGGGCGGCACGCAGCGCCTCGCGCGGCTCGTCGGCAAGTCGGCGGCGATCGAGCTCATGGTCACGGGCCGCACCTTCGACTTCGATGAAGCGGAGCAGCGCGGCATCGTCAATCACGTCTGGGAGAGCGAGAACGCCGGCGCGTTCATGACGAAGGTGCTCGAGTACGCGCGCCAGTTCACGACGCCGAACGCGGCCGCGAAGGCGATCGGCAACATCAAGCGTTCGGTGCAGACCGGCGCCGAGCTGCCGTTCCAGGATTCGCTCGCCGTCGAGCGCGAGCTGCAGCAGCTCCTCTTCCAGAGCCAGGACGCGAAGGAGGGGCTCGCCGCGTACGTCGAGAAGCGCAAGGCCGAGTTCAAGGGGCGTTGATGGCCGCCACGATCCCGGTCGAACGCCGGGCGCAGGACCGGCTCTTCATCGGCGGTGAATGGGTGGACGCCGCCGACGGTGTGACGTTCGCCACGTACAACCCTTCCACGGGTGAGGAACTGGCGCGCATCGCCGAGGGGCGCGAGAAGGATGTCGACGCGGCCGTCCAGGCGGCGCGCGCCGCGTTCCGCGATCCGAAGTGGCGGCGCATGAGCGCCGCGGACCGGGGCGCGCTGCTCTGGAAGATCGGCGATGCGATCGAAGCGCGCGCGAACGATCTGCTCGCACTCGAGGTGCTCGACAACGGCAAACCCATCCGCGAAGCACGTTTCGACATCCAGGGCACGGTCGACGCGTTCCGCTACTACGCCGGCTGGACCACGAAACTCGAAGGACAGACCATCCCGGTGCGCGGCGACGTGCTCAACTACACGCTGCGCGAACCGGTCGGTGTAGTCGGTGCAATCATTCCGTGGAACTTCCCGTTGCAGATGGCGGCGTGGAAGGTGGCGCCCGCGCTCGCGTGCGGGAACACCGTCGTACTGAAGCCCGCGGAGCAGACACCGCTCACCGCGCTCGAACTCGCCGCGATCGCCGCCGAGTGCGGGCTGCCGGCCGGTGTGCTGAACGTCGTTCCCGGTTTCGGCGAGACCGCGGGTGCCGCGCTCGTTGCGCATCCCGACGTCGACAAGATCGCGTTCACCGGATCGACCGCAGTCGGTAAGATCATCATGCGCGCCGCGGCCGACACGCTGAAGCGCGTGTCACTCGAGCTGGGCGGCAAGTCGCCGAACATCGTGCTTGCGGATGCGGACATGGAAGCGGCGGCGCGCGGCGCGTTCAACGCGATCTACTACAACTCCGGCCAGACCTGCACGGCCGGGTCGCGGCTGCTCGTGCACGAGTCGGTCAAGCAGGAGCTGCTCGAGCGGCTCGTGGACCGTGCCCGGCAGATGGAGCCGGGCGAGCCGCTGGACCCGAAGCGTCGCATGGGTCCCGTGATCAGCGAGGAGCAGATGCGGCGCGTCCTCGGCTACGTCGAGCGCGGCCGCAACGATGGCGCCGAGCTGCTCGTCGGCGGTGAACAGCTCCAGCACGGCGGCTGGTGGGTCGCGCCCACGGTGTTCGATCGCGTGTCGCCGGAGATGACCATCGCGCAGGAGGAGATCTTCGGTCCCGTGCTCGCCGTGCTCTCGTTCGGCGACGAGGACGAAGCCGTCTCACTCGCGAACCGCACGCTCTACGGCCTCGCGGCCGCCATCTGGACGCGGGACGTGAAGAAGGCGCACCGCTTCGCTCGTGAGATCGAGGCGGGCACGGTCTGGATCAACACCTACCATCCGCTCGACGCGGCGTCGCCGTTCGGCGGCTACAAGCAGTCCGGCCACGGCCGCGAGCTCGGCGCCGCGGCGCTCGACCTGTACACCCAGGTCAAGAGCGTCTGGGTCGATCTGAGCTGAGCGGACCGGCGCGGACATGCGTGAAGCCTGGATCGTCGATGCGCTGCGAACCCCGGTGGGGCGACACGGCGGCGCGCTGGCCCGCGTCCGACCCGATGACCTCGCCGCGGTCCCGATCCGCGCGCTGATCGCGCGCGCCGGCATCGATCCCGTCCTCGTCGACGACGTCATCCTCGGCTGCGCGAACCAGGCGGGCGAGGACAACCGCAACGTCGCGCGCATGGCCGCGCTGCTTGCGGGACTGCCGATCGATGTTCCGGGACAGACCGTGAACCGCCTGTGCGGTTCGGGACTGCAGGCCGTCAACTCCGCGTTCCATGCGATCGCCGCCGGCCAGGGTGATGTCTTCATTGCAGGCGGCGTCGAATCCATGAGCCGTGCGCCGTTCGTGATGCTCAAGCCCGAGGAAGGCTATCCGCGCGGCGCACCCGAAGTGGCGGACACCGTGCTCGGCTGGCGCTTCATCAACCCGCGCATGCACGCACACTGGACCGTGTCGCTGGGCGAGACCGCGGAGATCGTGGCGGCCGAGTACGGCGTGACGCGTGAGGATCAGGACGCGTTCGCGCTGCGCAGTCAGCAGTGCGCGGCCGATGCGATGCGCGGCGGCCGCTTCGACGCGGAGCTCACGCCGGTCGAGATCGCGGGACGCAAGGGCACGACGGTCGTGGACACCGACGAGCATCCGCGCCCGGATACGACGCTCGATGCACTCGCGAAGCTGCGGCCGGTTTTCCGCAGGGATGGAACGGTCACGGCAGGCAATTCGTCCGGGCTGAACGACGGCGCGGCCGCCCTGCTGATCGTAGAGGCGGAGCGCGCGCGCGAACTGGGCCTCGAGCCGATGGCCCGCATAGTGTCCACGGCGGTTGCGGGCGTGGAGCCGGACCGCATGGGCATGGGACCGGTGCCTGCATCGCGGCGCGCGCTCGAGCGCGCGGGTATCGGCGTGAGCGACCTCGCGCTCATCGAACTGAACGAGGCGTTTGCCGCGCAGTCGATTCCCTGCGTGCGGGAGCTCGGACTCGACGAAGCACTCGTCAATGTCAACGGCGGTGCCATCGCACTCGGACACCCGCTGGGCTGTTCAGGAGCACGGATTCTCACGACACTGGTGCACGAGCTGAAACGACGCGGCGGCCGCTACGGCCTCGCGACGATGTGCATCGGTGTGGGCCAGGGTATTGCCACGGTCGTGGAGGCGCTGTGAGTGATCGCATCCTGATCGAACGCGACCACGCGGTCGGCTGGATCCGCTTGAACCGGCCGGAGCGGCTGAATGCATTCAGCGGCACCATGCGTCAGGACCTCGCGGATGCGCTCGATGCGTTCGACGCGGACGATGATATCCGCTGCGTGATCGTGACCGGTGTGGGCCGCGCGTTCTCGACGGGCGGCGACATCCGCGTGATGCAGGAACTGATCGAGGCGGACGACATCAAGGCCTTCGAGCACCTCGTGCGCACGGGCGCGCGCATCGTGACGACCATCGAGCGCATGCGGAAGCCGGCCATCGCCGCGGTGAACGGCCCGGCCGCCGGTGCCGGCGCGGGACTCGCGCTCGCGTGCGACCTGCGCATCGCGAGTGAGGCCGCGTCCATCGGCATGACCTTCATGCGCGTAGGGCTGCATCCCGACTGGGGCGCGAGCTACTTCCTTCCGCGCATGGTCGGACTCGCGCTCGCGTCGGAGGCCGTCTACACGGGCGGCATGATCGGGGCGCAGCGTTGCGAGCAGATCGGCCTGTTCAACCGCGTGGTTCCTGCGGGGCAGCTCGAGACGGTGGCACGCGGCATGGCCAGCCAGATCGCCGCCAATCCCGCCGAGGTTCTCGCTGCGACGAAACGGTCGCTCCGGCTCAGCCTGCACGCGCCACTGTCCGATGTTCTCGAGGCGGAGGTCGAGGCGCAGCTGCGCGCCTTCCGCTCCGACGACTTCCGCGAAGGGATCACCGCGTTCCTCGAGAAGCGCGCCGCCCGCTTCAACCGCAGGACAGGGGCGGGGGCGTGAGCGAACGCGTCGCGGTGATCGGTGCGGGCACGATGGGTCACGGCATCGCGCAGGTCTGCGCGATCGCCGGCTACGACGTCGTGCTCGTCGACACCATGGACGACCTCGTCCGGCGCGGTATCCAGCGCATCCGCGAGAACCTCGATGGCGCGGTCGCGCGCGGGAAGGCTACGGCCGATGCGCGCGCGGCAGCGATGTCGCACATCCGAGGATCGTCGAAGCTCGATGATGCCGTTTCGGATGCGGGCATCGTCATCGAGGCGGTTCCGGAGCGCATGGAGCTGAAGCATGCGGTGCTCGCGCAGATCGATGCGGCTGCACCAGCCGACGCGCTGATCGCGACGAACACGTCGAGTCTCAGCATCGACACGATGCAGCAAGCGCTCGCGCGGCCCGGCCGCTTCCTGGGCCTGCACTTCTTCAATCCCGTGCACATCAACCCGCTGGTCGAGGTGGTGCGCGGTGTCGCGACCGATGATGCCGCGATCCAGCGCGCACTCGGGCTGATCGAGCGGATCGGCAAGCAGTCGGTGGTGGTGCGGAACGCGCCCGGCTTCGCGACGTCCCGCCTGGGTGTGCTGCTCGGCCTCGAAGCCATCCGCATGGTCGAGGAGGGCGTCGCGACGCCGGAAGACATCGACAAGGCGCTCGAGCTCGGCTACCGCCATCCGATGGGGCCGCTGCGCCTCACCGACCTCGTCGGCCTCGACGTGCGCCTCGACATTGCGCGTCACCTTTCCCGCGAACTCGGTGACCGCTTCACGCCGCCGAAGCTGCTCGAGGACATGGTCGCCGCAGGCAAGCTCGGGAAGAAGACAGGCGAGGGCTTCTACCGCTGGACGGAGGCGTAGGATGCCCTTCGAGACGCTGCTCGTCGGTATCGACGATCGCATCGCCACGATCGTCATCAACCGCCCCGACAAGCGGAACGCGCTGAACGCGCTGGTGCGAAGCGAGATCGTGGCCGCGCTCGACGAACTGCGTGCGGAGCCCGAGGTGCACGTCGTGATCTTCACCGGCGCGGGTGACAAGGCGTTTATCGCGGGCGCGGACGTGCGCGAGTTCTCGGAGCGGTCGACGTCCGAGCAGCGACGCGTGATGAGCGGGCGTGTCGTATTCGAGGAGATCGCAGGCTACCCTAAGCCCACGATCGCGATGATCAACGGCTATGCGTTGGGTGGCGGCTGCGAGCTCGCACTCGCGTGCGACCTGCGCGTCGCGGCCCGATCGGCTCGTCTCGGCCAGCCCGAGATCAAGCTGGGCCTCATTCCGGGTGGCGGCGGCACACAGCGGCTGCCCAGGCTCATCGGTACCGGCCGCGCGTTGCGCATGCTGCTTACCGGCGAACCCGTGAGCGCAGAAGAGGCTTCGCAGATCGGGCTCGTGGACGCCGTCGTCGATGACGCCGATCTGAGTACGTACACGCGCGAGCTGGCGCGCGCCATTGCGGCGCAGTCGCCCGTGGCGGTACAGCTCATCAAGGCGGCGGTGCGCGCGGCCGTCGAGGCCCCGCTCTCCGCCGGACTCGCGCACGAGCGCGAGGCCTTCCTCGCCGCGTTCGGCAGCCACGACGGCCAGGAAGGCGTGCGCGCGTTTCTCGAAAAGCGCGCGCCCGAGTTCCAGGGACACTGACCGGAGGACGCCATGGCGAAGAATCCATTCGGCGATGACGACACCCAGGTCGACCGGCCCAAGCCGTTCGGTGATCTCGGCGAGGAGGGCATCGCGGGTTCGGCCGCGCGCATCGAGCACGCCGCACGCAAGATCCGCTCGCTGAAGCGGCAGATCGGCTCCGAGGGCTTTACACTCGCCGCGACACGCGAGCTCGTGGATGAAATCACGGCGTCGCTCGACGCGACCGCTCGCGCACTGCGGGAGATCTCGAGGTCTTCGTGACCGAACGCGGCGCGCGCAGGCTCGTCGTCATCACCTTCGTGCTCTACACGCTCGCCCTGCTCTGGCCGGGCGTGATCCCGTTCAACCGCATCCGCCCGTTCATCCTCGGACTGCCCTTCAACTTCTTCTGGGTCGTCCTCTGGGTCGTGCTCGGCGGCATCGCACTTTGGCTCGCCGATCGCGTGTATGCGCGCAACGCCGGCAACGGGGGCTGAGTGAGCTGGCAGTGGGTCACCGTCGTCGTCGGCCTGTACCTAGCCGCGTCGCTCGCAATCGGCCTGCTCGCAGGCCGCAGAACGAGTGAGGGCGTCACCGGCTACGTCGCGGCCGACCGCCACTTCGGACTGCTGCCGCTCTACTTCGTCATCGGTGGCACGATCTTCAGCGCATTCGCATTCCTCGGCGGGCCCGGCTGGGCGTACTCGCGCGGCGCGGCCGTCTACTACATCCTCGCCTACGGCGTGCTCGGCATCGCGCCCCTGTACTTCCTCGGTCCGCGTGCGGCGCGGCTGGGCAGGGAGCGCGGATACGTCACGCAGGCCCAGCTCGTCGTCGGGCGATTTCCCAATCGATCGCTGTCCGCGCTGTTCGCCGTGCTCTCCGTCGCCGCGTTCGTGCCCTACGTGATGCTGCAGATGAGCGGCGCGGGCATCGTCGTGAACGCGGTGACATCCGGCCACGTACCGTTCTGGCTCGGCGCACTGCTCGCCTACGGCGTGGTCGTGATCTACGTGCTGTTCGGCGGTGTGGCCGCGGTCGGATGGACCAATGTGTTCCAGGGCGCGGTCATGATGATCGTCGCGTGGGGACTCGGCCTCTACCTGCCGAATGCGCTGTATGGCGGCGTTGGTCCGATGTTCGAGCGCATCGCCGCGGAACGACCCGAGCTGCTGACCGTGCCGGGACTCGCAGCCGACGGATCACCCTGGAGCTGGGGCGCCTACTCGACCGCGGTGCTCTCCTCCGCGCTCGGCTTCGCGATGTGGCCGCACCTCTTCATGAAGTCGTTCACTGCACGCGACGAGCGAACGTTCCGCCGCACCATCGTGCTCTTCCCCACGTTCCAGCTCTTCCTCGTGCCGCTGCTGCTCGTCGGGTTCGCGGGTGTGCTCTACCCGAGCACGCCGCCGTCTGCCGACTTCATCCTGCCCCACATGATCCTGCAGACCGGCATGCCCGCGCTCATCGTCGGGCTGTTCTGCGCGGGCGCACTCGCCGCATCGATGTCCACCGGCGATGCCCTGCTGCACGGCGCTGCATCGATCGCGATCGAGGACGGTGTGCGCCCGTTCCTTACGCTGTCCGAATCGACGCGCCGCCGCCTCATGCAGATGCTGGTCCTGGCGGTGGGTGCTCTGGCCTACTACCTGGCCATCGTGCAGGAGCAGTCGCTCGTCTGGCTGCTGCTCACCGCCTACGGCGTCGTGGACCAGTTCGCGCCGCCGGTGTACGCTGCCCTCTTCTGGAAACGTGCGACGACGCCCGGCGTGCTCGCCGGCCTGACCGCCGGCATCGCGACCAATATCTTCTTCCTGGTGCGGCCCGAGCTGCGACCGTTCGACATCCACGAGGGGATTCTGGGCGTGATCGTGAACACGGCCGTGCTCATCGTCGTGAGCCTCGCCACGCGTCCGCAGGACGCGGCACACACGCACGATTTCACGAAGGAACCGGAGCGCGAGGCCGTGGCGGCCTGACGCTTCAGTCCCCGGCGGCGCTTTCGACTTCGCCGGGCCGCTGCCGATGGGACGGCGCCGGCGTGCGATGCACCAGCCGCGACAGCAGGATGCGCTCGGCCCGCACGTCGTTCCCCAGCCGGATCAGCAGCCTGACCAGGTCCCCGCCTCCCCACAACACGACCGCAAGCACGATCGTGCGAGCCGATTGCCCGAGCAGCTGCGGCAGCGCCTGCGTGCCGTCCATCTGCAGCCCGGCGATGAACTCACCAAGCAGCGCTACCGCCAGGAACACCGCCGCAGCCTTGAACAGCGTCCCGACCCACCGGAGCGCCGTATACGGATCCACGTCCGTGTCCCGCACCGCGTGCACGACCCGGTCGCGCTCGCGCTTGTCCTGTCTCGACTTCTCTTCCATGCGGGCCCGCGGGTGCAGGAACGGGGCCATGTCTGAATGGGTCGAGAGTCGAGAGGTCGAGAGCCGAGGGGTCGAAGGTGGGCTGGAGCGGTCCGCTGTCGCGCCGGCTGTCGGAGATCACGTCTCATTGAGACATGCGCGTTCGGGCAACTTTTCGCGTCCGTCGGGTGTGCACCATCTCCCGTTCCACACACCTCGGGTTGTGTTCGCGGGAATTGTTGGTCCGTTCTGTCGGTGCGGCGTCTGTGTGTTGCAGCTGCCAGGCTCGGACCCTGGAATCACCCCCAATTCCCGCGAACAGAACCCGACGGGCGGCTCAACGTGCGGCCGGGCCACGAAAAGCCGACCAACAATTCCCGCGAACAGAACCCGATGGGGGAAAAACGAGGAACGGGATGGCAGAAGGCCCCGGCAGCTTCGCGCTGCCGGGGCCTCCGAAAATCATGTCGGAATGGGACGCGTCAGGCGGCGGGGTAGACCGAGATCTGCTGCCGCTTGCGGTCCTTGCGCTCGAACGTGACGACGCCGTCGATCAGCGCGAACAGCGTGTCGTCGCGGCCGCGGCCGACGTTGCGGCCGGGATGGAAGCGGGTGCCGCGCTGGCGCACGATGATGCTGCCCGCCGTCACCGTCTCTCCGCCGTAGGCCTTGACGCCGAGGAACTGCGGATTGGAGTCGCGGCCGTTACGGCTCGAGCCGACGCCCTTCTTATGAGCCATTCTTCCCTCCTCTAGCCTGCGCGGATCTCGCCGATCCGGACTTCCGTGAACCCCTGGCGGTGACCCTTCTTGCGGCGGTAGTTCTTGCGCCGCTTCCACTTGAAGATGATCACCTTCCTGTCCTTGCCGTGGCGCACCACCTCGCCTACGACGGACGCGCCGTCGACCGTGGGAGCGCCCAGGTTGACGCCGTCGTCCCCGGCGGTGAGCAGGACCTGGTCGAAGGTCACCTGGTCGCCGACCTCTGCGTCGAGCGACGGGACCCGGACCATCTGGCCCGGTTCGGCACGGAACTGCTTGTCCCCGCTGCGGAAGATTGCGTACATGGCCTGGTTCAGTCGTTGTGATACAGACTGGTAAATGTGCGGTCGTGGCGCAGACCTGTCAACCCGCCGAACCCGGTCGTGGCCAGCGTTTGAGGAGGCTCAGCTGCCGAACCGCCAGGCCAGACCCAGGCGGAACTCCCGCAGCTTCAGGGTACCGCAGTATGGGTCGTCCTGATACTCCTCGAAGGCGCAGGCGTCCATATTCGTGAAGTGCTGGGAGAAGCCGGCTTCGAGGACGAGCGGGAAGCCGGGCGCCGGGCGGGCCCGAACGCCGGCGATGAGCAGCCCGCCGACCTGCATGGTCTGACGAACGAAAAGCGCGGAAGGCCGGCCCGAAACGGTATCATCGGACCCGTTGATCTCGTTCAGGGTCCCGCCGGCCCCGACGTCGAACTCGAGGAAATCGATGGGGCTATAGCGGAAGGAGCCGGACAGCTCCAGCCGCCGGAGCGTCGTGGATCGGTCGACGCCCTCGATGCCGCAGGTAAGCGGCGGGATGTACTGCTGGCAGACGCGCGACGACGTAGCGTACCGGTGCGTACCGCGGTGCGCGGCCACCCGCACACCGAGGTTGGCCGTAGGGAAGACGCGGAAGGACAGGCCCATTGCATCGGGTGATCCGAACTCCGGCAGGTTCGAACTGCCGCGCGTGATGTATAGCCCCACCTCCTGGGCGTGCAGAGGTGCAGCGGCCGCGCCGACGAACAGCGCGACGAGGAATGTGCCGAGCGCGGCAACGAATCGGTTCGTTTCCATGATCCTGCGTTCCATGCGGTAGGACCTTCCAAGCTACCTCCGGGAATATGGCCCGGCAATCGGCTCGACGCGCACGACACGTCGAGATGCCGGATCCAGCGCAGCCGGACTTGCATGGGCGGGAGCGGCGGCGTATGCCTTGGGCCGATCGCAAACCCTCCAACCCCCCGAATGGCGATGACGAACATGCGAGTCGGAGCCGCGGCGCTGCTCCTCGCCACGGCCCTCCTGCCCCGCCCTGCTGCGTCGCAGCAGACGATCTCCGATGCGGATCTGAACCGGCTGCTCGACGAAGTCACCGCGAAGGTGGAAGCGAACCGCAAGCTCACGCAGGTGATGGTCGACAAGATCTTCAGCTTCGGTGAGCTGGGCTTCCAGGAAGTCGAAACGTCGGGCTACCTGACCGGCCTGCTGCGTGAACACGGCTTCCAGGTCGAAACCGGCGTGTCCGGCATCCCGACCGCCTGGTGGGCGAAGTGGGGTTCCGGCAAGCCGGTGATCGCATTCGGCAGCGACATCGACGGCATTCCGAAGGCGAGTCAGAAGCCGGGCGTCGCGTATCACGACCCGATCGTCGAGGGCGGGCCCGGCCACGGCGAGGGCCACAACTCGGGGCAGGCCGTGAACGTGACCGCGGCGATCGCGCTGAAGGAGATCATGGAGCGCGAGGGCATCCCGGGCACGCTGATCCTGTGGCCCGGTGTGGCGGAGGAACTCGTCGCATCGAAGGCGTGGTTCGTGCGCGACGGCATGTTCGGCGATGTCGACGCGGTCTTCTTCACGCACGTCGGCAACAACCTGGGCGTGACGTGGGGCGCGGCGAGCGGGACCGGTCTCGTATCGGCGGAGTTCACGTTCGAAGGCGAGGCGGCGCACGGCGCGGGTTCGCCGTGGCGCGGGCGGAGTGCGCTCGACGCAGTCGAGCTCATGAACACGGCGTGGAACTTCCGCCGCGAGCATCTGCAGCCCGACCAGCGTTCGCACTACGTGATCACCGACGGCGGCGACCAGCCGAACGTGGTCCCGTCGACCGCGGCGGTGTGGTACTACGTGCGCCAGATCGATGCGCCGGACATCCGCGAGAACTTCGAGATTCTGAAGCGGATTTCCGAGGGTGCGGCGCTCATGACCGACACGAAGGTGTCGCATCGCATTCTCGGTACGGCGTACCCGCGGCACTTCAACCGCACGGTTGCCGAGACGATGCAGAAGCACATCAATGCGGTGGGGCTGCCGGAGTGGAGCGAGGCGGACCAGCAGCTCGCACGCGCGGTGCAGCGCGAGCTGGGTCAGAACGAACGCGGTCTCGCGACGGAAATCGATTCGCTGACCGGACCGGGCCGGCGCTCGAGCGGCGGTTCCGATGACATCGGCGACGTCTCCTGGGTGGTACCCACGGTGACGCTGCGCTTCCCGTCGAACATCCCGGGGACGACCGCGCACCACTGGTCGGCCGCGATCGCGATGGCGACGCCGATCGCGCACAAGGGCGCGACGGCCGGCGCCAAGGTGATGGCGCGCACCGCACTCGAGTTCTTCACACGCCCGCAGCTCGTCCAGCAGGCGTGGGCGTACTTCAACGATGTGCAGACGAAGGATGAGAAGTATCAGCCGTTCATCACCGCGAACGACCCTCCGCCGATCCATCTGAACGCGGAGATCATGCAGGAGTTCGCGCCGAAGCTGAAGCCCTTCTACTACGACGAAACGAAGTTCGACTCCTATCTGGAGCAGCTGGGCATCCGCTACCCTACTGTCAGGAATTGAGTCTGGAGTCTGGGGTCTGGTATCTGGAGTCTGGTTTACAGCGGGACCTCCGTCGTAAACCAGAGACCAGACACCAGACTCCAGACCCCAGAAACCCTATCCGATCGCGTATTTCCCTGTGACGTCCGACTCCGCCGGCCCCGCCAGCAGCCGGAACTCATCCTGCCGCATCAGCGGATCGTCGCGCAGGTCGATATCGAGCCTGTAGCTGCGTTCGAGGCGTCGCAGAAAGTCGGGCTCTTCCTCGAGGATGTGGAGGGCCACCTGCGGGTGGACGCGGATGGTGATTTCCTTCTCCGACTTCTGCACGGCGGCGCGGCGGATGGCGCGTTCGATCCGGCGCACCACGGTATCCGGGCGGAACACGCGGCCGCTGCCGCCGCAGTGCGAGCACGGCTCCGTCAGCGAATGAAACAGTGACGGCCGCACGCGCTGGCGCGTCATCTCGATCAGGCCGAGCTCCGACACCTGGAACGCGCGTGTGCGGGCGCGGTCGCGGGCAAGGTGTGTACGCAGCTCGTGGAGCACCTTGTCCTGGTTCGAGCGCGACTCCATGTCGATGAAGTCGCACACGATGATGCCGCCGACATCGCGCAGTCGCAGCTGACGCGCGACTTCTCGTGCGGCGTCGAGGTTGGTGCGCAGGATCGTCTTCTCGGGGTCGCGTCGGCCGGTGTAGCGGCCGGTGTTGACGTCGATCGAGACGAGCGCTTCCGTCGGCTCGATGATGATGTAGCCGCCGCTCGGCAGATCCACGCGCCGCTGGAACGCCTCGCGAATCGCGTCCTCGATCCCGTACTTGTCGAAGAGCGGCACGGGATCCGTGTAGAGCTTGACGCGCTCGAGCAGATCCGGGTCGACGCCCTCGAGGTACTTCCGGACTTCGTTGTACAGCTCGCGGTTGTCGATGATCAGCGCGTCCACCTTCTCGGTGAACACGTCGCGGATGATGCCGCTCGTGAGCTTGGCCTCGCGGTGGATGAGCGCGGGCGGACGCGCGCCCTTCGCACGCTTCTGCACCTTCAACCACGTCTCGCGCAGCGTGTTGAACTCGCGCTCGAACACCTCGCGCGTCAGCTCCTCGCCAGCAGTCCGGATAATGACGCCGCCGGAATTGGACGGGATGACCTCGCGTGCGATCGCGCGCAGGCGCGTGCGCTCGTCGCGCTGCTCGATTTTCCGGCTCACCCCGATGTGATCGGAGTCCGGCATATAGACGAGGAAGCGGCCGGGCAGCGAAATGTGCGCCGTGACGCGCGACCCCTTCGTGCCGATCGGCTCCTTCGTCGCCTGCACGAGCAGGGTCTGGCCCTTCTTCACCAGGTCCTGTATCGGCGCCGCACGCCGCGCCCGCTCCGACTCGGACTCCTCCTCGTCCTCGTCCGAAGGGGCGACCACGTCGGACGCGTGCAGGAACGCGGCCTTCTCGAGGCCGATGTCGACGAATGCGGCCTGGATGCCGGGGAGGACGGCCTGGACCTCGCCGATGTAGATGTCGCCCACGATGCGTTCCGCTTCGGGGTTGTCGACCATCAGCTCGACGAGGACCTCGTCCTCGAGGATCGCGACGCGCGTTTCCTGCGGCGTCGCAGTGATCAGGATCTCTCGTTTCATGGACTCCGGCCGGTCATGTGATGCCGGCCTCACGGAACAGGTGGCGCGCGATCACCATGCGCTGCACTTCGCTCGTGCCCTCGCCGATCTCACCGATCTTGGCATCGCGCAGCATGCGTTCGACCGGATAGTCGGCCGAGTAGCCGTGCGCGCCGAGGACCTGGACCGCGCGCATCGTCGTGCGCATCGCGGTCTCACTCGCGAAGAGCTTGGCCATGGCGGCCTCGCGTGAAAATGGACGGCCCTGCTGCTTGAGCCAGGCCGCGTTGTAGACCAGCAGGCGCGACGCCTCGATCTCGGTCGCCATGTCGGAGAGCGTGAACTGCACGCCCTGCGCATCGCGCATCGGGGTGTCGTCCCTTTCGTTTCTGCCTGAGTACGCCAGCGCCTGGTCGAGCGCACCCTGCGCAAGGCCGAGCGACAGCGCACCGATGCCGATGCGGCCGGCATCCAGCGTCTTCATGAAGTTGATGAAGCCCTCGCCTTCCCCGCCGAGCCGGTTCTCCGCGGGGACGACCGCATCCTCCAGGATGAGCTCGCGCGTGTCGGACGCGCGCCAGCCCATCTTGTCCTCCTTCTTGCCGGCACGCACACCCGGCGTGAACGGCTCGAGCGACGTCGCATGGCCGACACCGACGCGCTCGGCAGCTTCGCGGTCGGTCGTCTGCTTCGTGACGATGAAGCTCGTGATGCCCTTCGGACCGCTCGCGCGGTCGGTCACGGCCGTCACCACGAAGACTTCGCCGACGCCGGCGTGCGTGATGAAGATCTTGCCGCCGGAGATGCGGTAGCCGCCGTTCTCGCGGACCGCGGTCGTACGCGTACCGGCGGAGTCGGAGCCGGCTCCGGGCTCGGTGAGCCCGAATCCGGCCAGCACGCTTCCCGATGCGAGCAGCGGCAGGTAGCGGCGCTTCTGCTCCTCCGTGCCGAAGTTCTGGATCGGGGAAGAGCCGAGGGTGCAGTGTGCGCTGATGGTGATCGCATGCGACGCGTCCACCCGCGCCAGCTCCTCGATCACCAGCATGTACGAGATGTAATCGCGTCCCATGCCGCCGTACTCCACGGGCACGTTGACGCCGAAGAGGCCCATGCGGGCCATCTTCGCGACGTTCTCCCAGGGGAAGCGGCTCTCCCGATCGTGCTCGCCCGCGACCGGCGCGATCTCGCGCTCGGCGAACTCCCGGACTTGCTCGCGCAGCTGCTCGTGCGACTCGTCGAAGTACGGACTCATGGCTCCCGGACTGCATGTTCCTGCCTCAAACAGTCCGGAAACCTAAGCCCGGTGCGGGTTTCCTCGAAAGGGGAGCGCGGACCGGCGGCCTCGCTGGGATGCGAACGGCACCGGTACCCCTGCGCTGAGCAGGCAATTGTCACAGGTGCCGCAACGTTCGGGGGCGACGTCGCCGAAGTAGTGGAGCAGGAAGGCGCGCCGGCAGCCGCGGTGCCGGGCGTACGCCTCCATCGAGCGCAACCGCCCCGCCTCCGACGTCCGTCTCGCTGAGAGAGCCGCCCAGTCCACCGCAGGTAGCGCCCCGGGCTTCGCGAGGGTAATCCGCAGCACGGCCGTCGCGGGCGTCCAGTCGATGAGCCCGCGCTCGCGCAGACCATCCAGAATCGAGGCGACGTCTCCGTTCACCCGGGCCGCGCGCGTCAGCCACCGGAGTTCGAAGGTTCCATCGCTGCGCTCCAGCGCCTCGATGATGCGCGACTCGACCGGTGCATCCGCGAGCTCGCGGCGGAGACGTGCGCGGGTCGCGAGCACGCGAACGCTCGCAGCGCCGTCGCCGGGGTCGACGCGGAGCGTGTCGAAGCGGCCGAGCAAACGGAGCGCGGCTTCCGCCTGCTTCTCCCCGCGGCAATCCGGCCCCGCCGCACGTGCAACGTCACGCAGCGTGGCACGTGCGACGCCCTCCTTATCGACCATCCGTGCAAGCGCATTGTAGACAGCGGTGAGCACGGCGCGATCTGGGATGGCCTGCTCCAGCAGGAACTCGCGCGTGGTCAGGTCGCCGGGGGCGTGGAGGAGGAGACAGTCGGAGTGGTTGCCGTCGCGACCGGCGCGGCCGGCTTCCTGATAGTAATCCTCGAGCGAGGACGAGATCGCGTAGTGCGTGACGAGCCGCACGTCGGGCTTGTCGATGCCCATGCCGAACGCGTTCGTCGCTACGACGACGCGTGCGCGCGCCTCCATGAACAGGTCCTGGATGCGGCGGCGCTCGTCGCCGCGCACGCCGGCGTGATAGGCGACCGCGGCGAGGCCGCGGCGACGAAGAAGGTCGGTGACGGCATCCACGACGCGGCGCGTCGGCGCATATACGATAGCGACGCCATCTTCGACCCTGCGCAGCAGCGACGGCAGCACGCGGTCTTTCGCGGCGGCATCGGGCACGTGCGCAACGTGCCACGACAGGTTGGGGCGGTCGAAGCCGCGCACGAGAACGAGTGGGTCGCGCAGCTTCAGCTTGCGCGCGACGTCGCGGCGCACGTCGGGCGTGGCGGTCGCCGTGAGCGCGATCATCGCGCACCCGACCTCGCCGCGCAGGTCGGCGATGCGCAGGTAGCTGGGGCGGAACTCGTCGCCCCACTGGGAGACGCAGTGCGCTTCGTCGACGGCGAGGATGCCGATGTTCAGGTCGGGCAGCCGTTCGCGGAAGCCGCGGCTCTCGAGGCGTTCGGGTGCGACGTACAGGAGCTTGAGCTCGCCGCGCGCGGCCTGATCGAGGCGTGCATCGATGTCCGCGCGCGAGAGGCTGGAGTTGATGAACGCGGCGGGAACGCCGCGGCGGACGAGGCCATCGACCTGGTCCTTCATCAGGGAGATCAGCGGGCTGATCACGAGCGTGAGGCCGCGGACGAGAAGCGCGGGGACCTGGAAGCAGAGCGACTTCCCTCCCCCGGTCGGCAGGATGACGAGCACGTCGCGGCCGGAGACGATCGCGCGGACGGCGTCCTCCTGGCCGCCGCGGAACTCGTCGTAGCCCCAGTGTCGCTTCAGTGCGGCGCGGGCCGCCTCCGGATCGTAGCGCATGGCGCACGATCATGCGGCCAGCGGGGCATTGGAATGGCGCGATGCGCCGACATCACTCGCGGCTGATGGCCTCCAGCGGCCCCGTGCGCATCGCCAGCAGTGCGGGCACAGCCGCGGCGAGCACGGCCACGACGCCGAGAACCACGGCGGACGCTGCGAAGGTGACGGGATCGAGCGGTGCCACTTCGTGGAGCCGTGTGCGCAGGAGCTGCGCGGCCGCAGCCGCGCCGAGGATCCCGAGCGTTCCGCCCCACGCGGTGATGCGGAGTGCATCGCCGAGAACGAGCCGGCCGAGGTCGGCGCGCGTGGCGCCGACCGCCATGCGCACGCCGAGTTCTCTTGTGCGGAGGCCTACGACATACGCCATCACACCGTAGATACCGACAGCTCCGAGGATGAGTGCGAGCGCACCGAAGCCGGCGAGCAGCCACGCAACGAACCTCGGCTGCGAGACGGAATCCGAGATCACGTCGGCGAAGCTGCGGATCGAGTGGATCGGCACCTGTGGGTCCACGCTCCACACCGCACGCCGGAGATCGGCCTGGATGCCGGCGGGTGGTGCACCGGCGGTGCGGACCACGAGGACGCCGCCGTTCATGGTGTGTTGCGAGAACGGCCTGTACATCTGGGGCCGAGGACGTCGAACAGGTCGGCCGTCGCACGCGCTCCCATGAGCAGCGCAGGCTCGTCCCGCCCCGTGAGCGTGAAGCCCCACCAGCTCCAGCCGGCCAGTCCATCGA
Source organism: uncultured Gemmatimonadaceae bacterium (assembly GCA_964444685.1). Taxonomy (GTDB): domain Bacteria; phylum Gemmatimonadota; class Gemmatimonadetes; order Longimicrobiales; family RSA9; genus CAYUIG01. The sequence goes on from CAYUIG010000032.1 coordinate 19,928, forward strand.
ACGCGCGCGTGCGCTCACGCAACGCCAGCAGTGTACGCTTCGATGTCGAACCGTCAGGAATCGGCTGCACCGCAACCAGCCGTGCCGGCTCGGCGAACGGCAGCGGCCGGAGCAGAACTGCGTCGAGCACGCCGAACACCGCGGCGTTCACGCCGATGCCGAGGCCGAGCGTCACGATGGCGACAATCGCGAATGCCGGACTCGCGCGCAGGTTGCGCGCGGCGAAACGCAGGTCCGTGGCGAAGCCCATGAAGGCGTCCTGTTGAAGTTGCGGTTTGCGACCGGCAATGGAAACCTCATGCCTGAACCCGACGATCGCTGCAACTGACTGCTCACGATCGGCTTAGCGCGCCCTGGCGGTCTGGACCGCACAGCACACGAGCGCCCGTTTCCGCACAGCAGTGGTCGTCTACGGGACTCGTACTGGACGCCGCCATTCCTGATTCTTCTGGACCATGATGAGCCCTGAAGGCGGATTCCTGCGCTTTTGCACCACAGGCTATCCATCGATCCGGAGGAGTTCATGCATCGTTTCGTCGGTCCTGCTGCATTCCTCATCGTGCTGACTGCCTGCGGCGGCGGCGACTCTACCGGCCCCGAGAAGGAAGAGGAGGGTGATCCCGATCCACCGGTGGCGACGACTGTCGACATCTCGATCGACAGCGCATTCATCGCGACCGGCGATACCATTGCCGTAACGGCCATTGTGCGCGATCAGTACGGCCAGACGATGAGCGGCCAGCAGATCACATGGTCGACCGCTGCATCCGCTACGGCCGATGTACTCGCCAACGGCAGAGTGGTCGGCAAGGCCGCGGGCCGGACGACAGTCCGCGCGGCCGCGGGTAGCGTCAACGCGTCAGTGCCGCTCGAAGTATTCCTCGGCAGCGGCAGGGGTGCGCCCGAACTCGAACGTGTCGATCGGGCACTCGTCGCATTCATGAAGCAGTACCAGATCCCTGGCGCGTCACTGGCGGTCGTGCGCGATGGGCGGCTGGTGCTCACGCGCGGCTACGGCTATGCGGACCCGACGTCGCAGACACCTGCGCTGCCCACGACGGTCTTCCGCTATGGCAGCGTATCGAAGCCGATCACGGCGATCGCGGCGCTCGAACTGGTCGAGCAGGGCGTGCTGAACCTGGACGACAAGCCGTTCGAGATCCTCGCACATCTCCCGACGATCCAGGGCGCAGCCGAGGACCCGCGTCTGAAAACCATCACACTACGTCAGCTCCTGAATCACTCGGGCGGCTGGAACGCGAACCGCGATGTGGACGACCGTGTATGGCGCGCGGTCTGGGAATCCGGTGTGCGACAGGCTGATCAGCTCTTCAGGTACGGGCGCGAGATTCCGCTCGCGACGGATCCCGGGACGACGTACGCTTACTCGAACTATGCGACGCAGGCCGTCGGCCAGCTGATTGAGCACAGAACCGGTTTGTCATACGAGCAGTGGGTCCGGGACAACATCCTCGATCCGATCGGCATCACCGACATGCAATTCGGAAAGACCGCACTCGGCGCTCGCGAACCGAACGAGGCCCGATATCATCGCTCGGACGGCACGCGTCCCGACATCGACGACGGCGCAATGGACTACTACGGCGCAGCCGGTAGCTGGATCGGCCGCGCGGTGGACCTGGTCCGGCTGGTGAACGCCGTCGAAGGCAAGGGCGGCCTCGCCAGGATCCTCCAGCCGCAGACCATCACGACAATGACCGCCCGGCCCGCGTTCTATCCGGCCGCCGGCAACTACTATGGCATGTTCTGGGACATCGTACCCGAGGGTGGCGGGTTGAGCTGGAACCACGCCGGCCTCGCTGACGGCGCGTTCGCGGATCTGCACCGGCTCGCCGAAGGCACCACGTACGCGCTGGTGCTCAACATGACACCGCCTGGCCCGCGGCCGGATCTGCGCCCGGCCCTGCGTGCGGTCACGAGCTGGCCCGTCCACGATCTGTTCGCGCTGTACTACTGAGTCCCGGTAGCGGCCGGCCTCCGTCATTGCAAGGCGGGGCCGGCCGCATCGCGTTGCGCCCGCTGAGCCCCCGGCCGCATCATCCACTTCGCACTCCGACTCCGGGGGACCCCCTCATGATCCGCACGTATCCGTTCGTTTCGGTGCTGGCCGCACTCCTGGCGACTTCGCCTCTGAACGCGCAGGATGCACCGACCATCATACGCGCCGCGCGCATGCTCGACGTCGAGAGCGGTCGCATGATCCAGGACGCGCGAGCGGGTCGCGCAGCTTCAGTTTGCGTGCGACGTCGCGCCGTACGTCGGGCGTTGCCGCGCGATCATCGCGCACCCGACCTCGCCGCGCACGTCGGCGATGCGCAGGTAGCCTTCAGCTCACCGCGTGCGGCCTGATCGAGACGTTCCTTGATGTCTGCGCGTGAGAGGCTGGAGTTGATGAACGCGGCGGGAACGCCGCGGCGGATGAGCCCGTCGACCTGGTCCTTCATGAGCGAGATCAGCGGGCTGATCACGAGCGTGAGGCCGACGACCTGGAGTGCGGGGACCTGGAAGCAGAGCGACTTCCCTCCCCCGGTCGGCAGGATGACGAGCACGTCGCGGCCGGAGACGATCGCGCGGACGGCGTCCTCCTGGCCGCCGCGGAACGCGTCGTAGCCCCAGTGTCGCTTCAGTGCGGCGCGGGCCGCGTCCGGATCGTAGCGCATCGCGCACGATCGTGCGTGCGCCGGGGCATTGGAATGGCGGGATGAGCCGAAATCAGTCGCGCTGGAGGCGATAGCGGAGCACGTACGGCACGTCGAACTCGTCTGTCTGAACGGCCCACAGGACGTCGCCGTCCACGTAACGCAGGGAAACGTCGGAAGGGACGTTCAGCTCGGCCTGCGGCGAGCCGTTCGAATCGAGAACCAGCCAGCGTGTGGAGTCGGAAGGCGCAGCCTCCCGGGCAAGCCAGATCGTGTTGCCCGTACCGACCAGCACGCGGCTGACAGGAGGCCAGGTCGCCGGACGGTACATCGCCTGGGCGTAGAGCGACCGGAGCTCGGGTCCGGGCATCCTCTCCGTCCCCAAGTCCTTCGTCCTGTCGTCGAGGACGCTGTCCACGACTTCCTGCGCCAAGGGCACAGGCGCGTACGGGATCGTGACCGACCAGAGTGTGTCGCCCCCGGCATCGATCGCGGTGACGGGGAACTCAGCACTGGGAACTGCGTCGGCGGCGTTGCGACGCACGATCACGATCATGCTCCCGTCCGGGGCCACCGCTTCGATGTCGTGATCGGTGAACGGCTGCGTGGCATACATGTTACTGGATCCGATCGTCACGGCGAGGGAATTGTTCCGGCGATCCATCCAGAGCAGCGTGTCGAGAGCATCGCCCGGACCGAGGCGGAGCAGCGGCACCGAATCGATCGACCCCATGCGGAGGAAGTAGGCAGGTGTCAGGATTCCAGACCCGTCACGCATGAACGAATGTGGAACCGTCGGAACGAACGGCGGTTCGAGCGCCGGGGCTGCGACGCGCACGGACGCGAGCGCGGTGCCGTCGGCCAGGAAGTAGTTGATGCGGCGGAGTTGGTAGTCGGTCACATAGAGCGTGTCGCCGCGCCAACCCATTCTGTCGAGACCCTGGAACTCCCCCGGGCCCTCACCGGACCGGCCGATGCTGCGAACGACCCGGCCCTCGGCATCGAAGACACGAATCGTCATTTCCTGCGGTTGACTCACGAGTATGGTGCCGTCCGGGCCCGGCAGGACGCCTCCGACCGTGGTCAGCGCGTACTCTGGATCATCGACCGCACCGATGCGCAGTTCGGGGGCGAGGCTCCAGCGATCCAGTTCGGCATCGGCGGCGCGATCACCGGCCGCGCAGGCGGCGGCCAACAACAGGGCGAGAATCAGCGGAGCGATACGCATGAAGCCTCCACGCATTGCGGGTCGAGGCATGGTGGCGCATTCTGACCCGGCAAACAACCCCCAAGGCACGAGGTCCGGCATGCCTGCCATCACGCCGCGTCGCTTCGCGATCGCGCTGCTCCTGCTCGCCGCTCCGATCTCCGCACAGCAGACCATCGTCGTCCGCGCCACGCGGATGCTCGACGTCGAGAGCGGCCGGATGATCCAGGACGCGCGCGTGGCGGTCGAAGGCGACCGCATCACGGCGGTGAACCCATCATCGCTGCCCGCCGGCGCGAACGTCATCGATCTCGGAGATGCGACGCTCCTGCCCGGCTTCATCGACGCGCACACCCACCTCGCCGGCGAGATCGGTGCGAACATGATGCTCGAGCCGGTCACGGAGACCGAGGTGGATGCGGCGTTCACCTCGGTGAAGAACGCACGCATCACGCTCATGGCCGGCTTCACGACGGTGCGCGACTTCGGCGGCCAGACGACCGTGGCGCTCGGGAAGGCGGTCGAGCGCGGCGACGTGATGGGCCCATGGGTCGTGCCGTCGCGGTACTCGCTCGGGATCACGGGCGGCCACTGCGATGTCACCGGCTATGTGCCGGGTGTGATGGAGTCCGGTCCGAAGGACGGCGTCGCAGACGGCCCGTGGGAGGTCGTCGAAGCGGTGCGTTACCAGATCAAGCACGGCGCGCAGGTGATCAAGACGTGTGCGACCGCGGGCGTGCTGTCGATGGAGGGCCCGGTCGGTGCGCAGCAGTACACGTACGACGAGCTGAAGGCGATGGTGGACGAGGCGGCGCGCCACGGCATCAGGGTGGCCGCGCACGCGCACGGTACGGAGGGGATCAAGGCGGCGGTGCGCGCGGGCGTCGCATCGATCGAGCACGGATCGATCCTGGACGACGAGGCGATCGCGCTCATGAAGGAGCACGGCACGTACCTCGTGCCGACCACCTACCTCGCGGATCGGATCCCGCTCGACGTCCTGCCGCCGCACATCCGACAGAAGGCGGAGACCGTGCTACCGATCATGCGCGAGAGCCATCGCCGGGCCATCGCGGAAGGCGTGAAGATCGCGTTCGGGACCGATGCGGCCGTTTATCCGCACGGCGAGAACGCGCACGAGTTCGGGGTCTACGTTCAGCTCGGAATGGAGCCGCTCGAGGCTCTGCGCACGGCCACGGTGAATGCGGCGGATCTCCTGGGGAAGGACGACCGCGGGGTCATCGCGGCCGGGAAGCTGGCCGACCTCGTGGCGGTGCCGGGCAACCCGCTCGAGGACATAACGGCAACGGAGCGCGTGTTCTTCGTGATGCACGGCGGCCGGGTCGTGAAGCACGAGCGGCCGACGACCTGACTACGAAGCGACTCCGCTCATGGCGGCCGCGAGTCGCTCGAAGGTAGCCTCGTCGCGACCGTAGCGGGCGAATACCCTTCCCTGCCGCAGGATCACGAACGCATCCCCTGCCTCCAGCGCGTGTGCAGGGTTGTGCGTGATCAGTACGACCGCGCTTCCCTGCTCCCTTGCACTGCGAATGGCCTCGAGGACGCGCTTGGCCTGTTTCACGCCCAGCGCGGCGGTCGGCTCGTCGAGGATAAGCACACGCGCGCCCGCATGCAGCGCACGAGCGATCGCGAGCGACTGGCGCTCGCCACCCGACATCGTGCCGACGGACCGATCCGGATCGTCGAGCGCCACACCGAACCTCGACACGGCCTGCGTGGTTTCGCTGCGTGCACGCGCGACGTCGATGCGCCGGAGCAGTCCGCGTCCGTTCGTCGGCTCGCGCCCGAGGAAGAAGTTCCGCCATGCCGACATCAGCGGTACGAGCGCGAGGTCCTGGTAAAGCGTCGCGATGCCGGCGTCGAGCGCAGCGCGCGGGGTCTCGAACCGGACTACGCGCCCGTCGAACCGGATCTCTCCGGCATCCGGAGGCAGCACGCCGGAGAGGATGCGGATGAGGGTGGATTTGCCGGCACCATTGTCGCCGAGGAGGCAGGTCACCTTTCCTGCCTCCACGGACACCGACACATCGTCCAATGCGACGACGCCGCCGAACGACTTCCGGAGCCCGACCGCCTCCAGGATCATCGCACCTCCAGCGCGCGACGCCGCAGCCATTCGTTCAGCACGACGGCGGCGAGCAGCAGGATGCCGAGCACGACCTGGAACCAGTCGGCGTCGATGCCCGTGATCACGATCCCCTGCTGAAGCATGCCGAAGATCAGCGCGCCGAGCACGGCACCGATCGCAGAGCCGTAGCCTCCCGTCAGCAGCGTACCGCCGATCACGACCGCGACGATGGCGCGGAACTCCATCAGCTCGCCGCGAAGCGCGTCGGCGCCGGTGAAGCGCACCGCCTGGATGACCGCCACCAGTCCGGCCGCGAGTGCGGTCATGACGAACAGCGACACCTTTACCCGTGCGACCGGCACGCCCGCTTCCCGCGCGGCGCGCGCAGCGCCTCCCGCGGCGAAGATCCAGTTGCCAGTACGGGTGCGCAGCAGAATCCATGTAGCGATTCCCGCGAGTGCGAGCCACCACACGATGCCGATCCGGGTGCCGCCGAACAGCTCGGATGCGAACAACGCATGCGCCGAATCGTAACCGCTCGAGCGATCCAGACCGCCGAGCTGGGTCCGCCTCGTCAGCAGCCGCGGCATGGCGACCGCCAGTCCGCGCAGGACAAAGAGCATGCCGAGGGTGACTAGAAACGATGGCAGGCCGGTGCGCACGACGATCAGTCCGTTCACCAGCCCGATGGCAACGCACAGCAGCATTGTCACGATGATCGCGGGCCAGACGGGCCAGCCGTAGTGTGCGGTGAGGAGCATCAGGCACATGCCGGCCGCGCCGATCGTCGAGCCGACCGAGAGGTCGAACTCGCCGCCGATCATCAGCAGCGCCACCGCAACGGCCAGGATGCCGAGCGGAGCGGCAGCATTCAGGACGGCGGCGAGGCCGTCCAGGCTACGAAACGCGGGACCGGCAGCGAGAGCAAACGCGATCCAGAGGAGCGCCGCGCCGATGGCGGCCGCCGCTTCGGGGCGTGCGGCGACGCGTCGCAGATTCAACGCACGCCGCGCTCGGCGGCTTCGATCACACTGGCGGCATTCTCGCGCGTGACGAAGCCGGGACCGGTGCGCACGATCTGGCCGCCGCCGGGGATCGCGCCGGTGTCGAGGTACTTGGCGAGCAATGCGACGCCGAGCCAGCCCTGGAGGTAGGGCTGCTGGTCGATCGCGAAGAGGGCCTCGCCGTCGCGTACGGCCTCGAGGACGTCCGGGTCGAGATCGAACGTGCCGAATGCGACGCGCCCGGCCGCACCCGTCTCGCGCAGGGCGGCGAGCGCGGGGGTGGCACCGTTGGGTCCGAGGGCGAGCAGGCCATCGAGAGTGCTGTCCGCGGCGAGCGCGCGGCCGATGCGCTGGCGCGCATCCTCGGGATCGGCGAGGTCGACAGCGAGGATGCGAACGGTGCCACCGGCCGCGGCGACGGCGTCGCGCAGGCCGTTGCAGCGCAGATCGAGCGCCGCATTGCCCACCTCGTGATGCACACACAGCACTCGACGTGCACCCGCAGCGGCCAGGCGCTCACCACCACCGAAACCGGCCTCGTACTCGGTCTGCCCGATATGCGCGAGCACACCGAGGTCGCGCCACGCTGCATCACCCGAGTTGATCGAGATCACAGGTATCCCGCGCGAGATCGCGGCGCGTATCGCTCCCGCGAGCGCATCGGGATCGGGAACGGACACGATCAGGCCGTCGGGGCGCGAAGCAACGGCGGCGTCGATGAGCATCGCCATGCGCCACATGTCGAAGCTCGGCGGCGCCTGGTACTCCACGCGCACACCCAGCTCCTCGCCTGCGTCGTGCGCACCGTTCGATACGATGGACCAGAACGGATCGGACGACTGTCCGTGCGTCACGACCACAATGCGTCGCTCCTCGCCGGCGGGAGACGGTGCGGCGTCCGCGCAGGCGGAGAGCGCGAGCAGGAGTGCGGTGAGACGTCGCATGAAAGGCGTCAGGAGGCCATGAGGCTCAGGTAGTGCCGGTCCCACGCGGCGGGAATGCTCTCGCGCGGCGAGTACGGGCCGGGAGAGTACCGGCGCGACGCGATGCCGAGCTGGCCGCGCTGGATGATGTCCCAGTCCTGCCGATTCGTGACATCCCAGAACTCGATCGCGTCCTTCGGATTCCAGCGTGGATCGGTGAGCGTGTCGGGATGGAAGAGCCACTCGGACTCCACGATCGTGCGATCCACCGCGATCGGATGCAGCACGTAGTAGTTCACGTAATCCGCATGTATGCTGAGCAGCATGTTCGGCATCAGCGAGTAGTAAAACGCGCGCCCCCGATCCTCTTCGGTTAGATCGTCGCTCAGTACGTGACCTGCCGCGCCTCCGCTCATCGTTGCGCTCACGTGTGGCGGCGTGAGCTCCATGTAGCCGCCGAGAAACGCGCCTTCGACGAGATCGTTCGCGCCGCTCTGGTACGGCAGCACGGTCGACAGCTCGGGATGAATGAGCGGACAGTGCAGGCACTCGGAGTAGTTCTGGAAGACGAGCTTCCAGTTCGCGCGTACGTCATACCGCACTCGATGGCCGACAACCAGATCGGGAATCCGCCAGCGGTCGAAGCGGTGCAGCACCGTCGCAAATTCCTCGTCGAACGGCGACGGGTGCTCCGCGATGTTCACGAACACGAAGCCGTTCCACTCGGCCACGGCCGCGGTATGGAGCGGATAGTCGCCCTTGTCGAAATCGGGCGGCATGTGCGGCGCGCCGATCAGCCGGCCCTCCGTGGTCCAGGTCCAGGCGTGGTACGGGCACTGGATCGTCTCGGAGAAACGGCCGGCCTCCTCCACGCAGATCCGGGTGCCGCGGTGCCGGCAGACGTTGAAGAACGCGCGCAGCTCGCCCTTGCGGTCGCGGAGCAGGATGATGGACTCGCCGGCGATGGTCCGGAGTACGTAGTCGCCGGGGTTCTCCAGCGCGTCCGACCGGCCGGCCAGGCACCAGTGGCGGGCGAAGATACGGTCCTGCTCCCGGCCGAATATTTCGGCCGATGTATAGACCTCGCCCGGCATGGTGCGGGCGCCGGGGCGGAAGGTCGTGGTGGTCGGGTGGAATTCCATGTCCGGCAGTCTATGAGGGTTCCGTGCTCCGGGCGAGGTCCGCGGTGAACCTTACCCCACCGGGATGGTGGGGTCGGATCGACCGCGCATGGCGCAGTGAGAGCGGCCCCGACCCGACGCGCAGCATGACCGGGGCACCTCTCACAGCGCAGGGAGCGGTCGGAATGTGCCCAGCCCCTGAGAGCCACCCGGTTGGGGTAGGGTTCACCGCACGACCGCACCCCTCCGCGAGCCAGAGACCTGAAACCGACCCGCGCGCGCACGCGTAAGGGGCTCCGTATCCGGATCGATCCCACAGGAGAACGATGATGCGCGCGCTTCGCCTCCTCCTATTGCTGCTGGCGGCGTCGCCGGCGGCGGCCCAGGACCTCGACCTCTATCACGCCGGCGTACCTGCCTCGATCGAGGACCACCTCCAGAGAATTGCAGGCGACGGCTCCACCTACCGCTACGAGAGTTCGACCACGATCCTCGCGGGCCGGACGATCACGGGGAACGTCGTGATCACGTCCGGGACGCTGACGGTCGAGGGCACGGTGCGTGGCGAGATCGTGGCGGTGGACGCGGACGTCGTCTTCCGCTCGGGCGCCGTGGTCGAGGGGGACATCACCGTGGTGCGGGGCTTCGTGACAGGCGAGGACGTGGCTGAGCTGCACGGGTCGGTGACCGTGTACGACGGTGACCCGTCGCTCTGGGACCGCGCGGCGTGGACGCACGACGATGACGAGGACTGGGACCGCTACGGCCGCGACGAGGACTGGGGCCATGCGCGCTTCGACGTTCGTGTCGAGGGCAACTACAACCGTGTGGAAGGTCTGCCGGTGGCGTTCGGGCCGGACATCCGGACGGGCGGCTCGATGCCGACGCGGCTCGAGGCGCTGGCGATCTGGCGCACGGACGCCGGCCCGCTGACCAACTCGCGGCCGATGGGCTACAGCGTGCGGCTCGAGCAGTTCCTGGGCAGCCGCGCCCTGCGCGTGGGCGGGCGGCTGCTGTCGGTCACGACGCCGATCGAGACGTGGAGTGTGACGGACCTCGAGGCGTCGCTGGCGGCGGGGCTGTTCCACGAGGACCAGCGCGACTACTTCGAGCGCGAGGGCTGGAGCGCGTACGCGCGCTTCGCACCGCGCCGCTCGCCGGTGGACCTCACGGTCGAGTATCGCGAGGAGGACCACGCCAGCCTCGCGCCACGCGACCCGTGGACGCTCTTCAACGGCGATCGCGGCTGGCGCGAGCAGCCGCTGGTCGGTGAGGGCCGAATCCGGAGCATCGGCGGCGTAGCCGAATTCGATGCGACGCGCGGCCGCGAGTTCGCGCGCCGCGGATGGTACCTGCGCGCCGACGTGCGCCACGCGCTCGACGCGAACCTCGTCGTTCCGGCCGCGGGTGAAGAGCTCGCATTCGCGAGCGATTTCACGACTGCGCTCGTCGACCTGCGTCGCTATCAGCGCGCGGGCCGCTCGGGCATTCTCGCACTCCGCGCGATCGCCGGCGGCGGCATCGATGAAGCACCGCTGCCTCCGCAGTTCCAGCACGCACTCGGCGGCGCGGGTTCGCTGCCGGGTTACAGCCTGTTCAGCGCCGACTGCGGCGCGCGCAGCGCCTTCGTCACCCGTGGCGACGACGACGCCGAGACACCGCGCGTGTTCTATCCTTCCTTCGGCTGCGACCGCTTCGCGCTCCTCCAGGCCGAGTTCCGCGGCGGCTTCGACTTCCGCTTCGATCCATGGAACGACAGGGACTGGCACGTCGACACCGGCCTCGAGTGGACGGTGTTCTTCGATGCGGGCCAGGGCTGGGCGTACTCGGCGGACGGCTCCGAGATCGACACGGGGATGCTGTACGACGTCGGTGCGGGGATCGTGCTCGGCGGGCTCGGGATCTACGGCGCGGTCCCGCTCAAGGGCGACGACCGCGACATGCGCTTCTTCGTGAGGCTGGGACCGCGCTTCTAGCTGCGCTCGCGCCGGGGCTGGAAGGGATTGCGAATCTGCTCGGGGACCTTCGACCACTGGTCCTCGGTCAGGATGGCCTGCACCTGACGCAGCGCGTCCATCACCTCGACGCGCGTCGCCTGGATCTGGGGCTGGATCTCCTGGAAGATCCGGCCCTGCTGGCCCGGCTCGATCGCGTTGAAGCGGCCGCCGAGTTCTTCGCGCCGCGTGCTCAGCTTCTGCTGTAGCGAATCGGACACGACCTGCACGCGCGCGACCTGCTCCGCCGACAGTCCGAGTGTGTCCTTCAGCTCGAGCAGCACCGGAATCGGATTCGCCAGCAGGCGGTCGATCATGCCGACCGCATTGAAGCCGCCGCGGGCACCCGCTCCCTGCCCTGCACCGCCTGCACCGCCGCGCGCGGCCAGCGCCTCACGGAACTCCGCGGCCACATCCGCACCACGCACCGGACCGAAGCCGCGATCGTTGCGGTTCGGCTGACCGCCGATCGCCACACGCGCGGAGAGCGTGACCGAGAACGCATTGCGGAACGCGTTCGGCCCGCGCCGCGTCTGACCGAAGCCCTCGTTCACTTCATAGAGGAAGCGCTGCTCGACCGGATCGAAGCCGCGCACTTCCAGCAGCGTGGCATCCGCGCGCTGCCCCTCGCCCCACCCCTTCATGCCGTCGCGGCCGTGGAAGAGCTGGTCGAGACCCGTGAGCACGTTGCGCGTATCGAGCGAGATCGTGAGACGACGTCCGAGCTGCGGCAGGTTGGGTCGGATGCCGAGTCGCAGATCCAGGGACTGCGTCCAACCGTTGCGGCAGGAGTTGCGATCCGCGATCGAGCCGAACTGCGACTCGAGGCAGTCACGCACGCGGCCGGGCACGCTCGCGAGCAGGCGGTCCATCGACTCCGCGATCGCTGGATCGGCGGAAGCCGGATCGAAGACGTACGCGCGGTCGTTACGAGCGCCGTCGCCATTGATGTCACGGTCGACCAGCGGCGTGAAGGGTGTCCCGGACTGGAGCCGCGTCATCGCGGTGAGCTCGACCTCCTCGGAGATCGGATACGACAGCACGAGGTTGAGCGAGTGGCGGCGGTCATTGCCGCTCGGCGACCACTCGCGCTCGTTCGGGTTGCCGGCGGTCGTGGCGGACGAGAACGAGCCGGAGCCCTGATCGCGCGAGAACGACAGCGTGTGGTTGAACCGCACCGTCACCTTGTCGAGGAGCACTCCCTGGACCTCGCTCGTGAACTGATGCGAGGAGGACTCCAGCGATGACGTCACGTCGTACACACTGCCGAACTCCTCGAACAGCCGCGACGCGGACATCGACACCGCCCCCGTTTCCTCGACGATCGCCGACGGGTCGCCGAAGAACGGCCTGCCCTCACCGGCGAGCATGAAGCTCTTCGATTCGTCGAGGTTCAGGTCGCGGTAGCCCCACAGGCCGGTGCCGCGCGACCAGCTGTAGCGGAAGTTGCCGCGCAGCCCGAGCGGCAGCGGCGTGCGATAGCCGAGGTTCAAGCGCAGCGACGACGGCAGCGACTGGTCCGGATCGATCAGCGTCACCGTCGGGGCGCGCTGCGAGAATGCGTCGGGCACACCCGGGCCGCCATCCGCGCACTCGTCGGGAATCGCGAACGGGTCCTGGAGGTAGAGGTCCCAGTCGGGTACGGGTACGACGTCGCCGATGCAGATCAGGCGCTGCTCCGCATCGGGCAGACCCGTCTGGCGCACGGCGGCCGAGAAGATGTTCGTGGGGGCGCGGCCCGCGAACACGCCGATGCCACCGGTCAGTGACTTCGCCGCCTCGCCCTGCTCGTTCAGGCGGTAGCTGAAGCCGATGCGCGGGCTCAGGCCGGACGAGATCGGATCGATGTCGGTGCGCCGGCCGAACGCCTGCTCGATCTCCGGATTGTACGCGGGCTTCTGATCGAGCACGGTGCGGTCCCAGCGCAGTCCGAGCGTGATCTCGAGCGGACGGCTCACGCGCCACGTGTCGCCGAAGTAGAGGCCGGCGTTCATGGTGCCCGTGCGCGACTCGCGCGGCGTGAGTGAGCGGTCGAAACGTTCGGGCCGGTTCGCCTCGAAGTCCTCGAGCGAGCCGAACGTGAAGCTGCCAAACAGATTGTCGGTCGAGCGCGAGACGTTGCGCGACTTCTGGAGCGAGCCGCCGACCTTCAGCCTGTGGAGCTGCGCGCCGATCGGCAGCAGGAACGACAGGTCTTCCGAGAGCTGGAGGTCGCGCGAGTAGCCCTCGGACGGCATGCTGCGATTGCCGCCGAAGATGAGGCTGCGCGTGTCGCGCGTGCCATCCTCGAACTCGGACGTCACGCGCACGCGGCCCTCGGGCATCTCGATGAACGGGAACGCGTCGTTGAAATCCTCGCTGAAGGAAGCGCGCAGGTTGTTCGTCCAGTTGCCGCCGAAGCGGGACGTGAGCCCGAGCGACGCGGAACGGCCGTCGCGCTCGGTGTCGCCGCCGTGATGGCCGATGTCGAGCGTGTTGATGCGCGTGCTGTCCTGGTCGCGCACGTTCCAGTTGAAGCGTGCGGACAGCGTCTGCGCCGTACCGCGTCCCTGCGCGATGTTCCAGTCGAAGCGCGATTGAACGCGCAGGTCCTCGTTGAGCTGATTGTACGGACCCGTTCCCTCGATCGGAACGCTCCAGCGGGTGCCCAGGATGTCCACGAAGCGGCCGATCGAGTCGACGTTCACGCCGGAGCGCTCTGCGGCCAGCGGATCGTCGGGCGCGAGTGCGAACCGGTGGTTCACGTTGCGGCCGAGCTGGAACGAGACGTTGTAGAAGAGCCGATTGCGGACGATCGGGCCGCCGATCGACGCGCCGAGGTTGTGGCGCGTGAACGCGTTCGTGGTCGCGTTCGCGTTCATCTGTAGCGCGTCATCATCGAGGCGATACGAGAGCGAGCCCGCCGTGCGGTTCGCGCCGCGCGCGCTCGTCATCGTCACCTCGCCGCCCGCGAAGCCGCCGCGCGACGCGTCGAACGTGCTGGTCGTCACGCGCGTCTGGCGCACGCCCTCCTCGGGAACGGCCAGGCCGTCGGCGCCGATGATCATGCCGTCGAGCGTGATCTGGTTGAGCAGCTCGCTCATGCCGGCCACAGAGAAGCCCATCCGTCCGCTGACGGAGTCGGCACCGGTCCCGATCACGCCGCCCGAGAGGAGCGCGACCGTGTTCGGGTCGAGGTCGGGCAGCGGCAGACGGTTGAGCAGCTCCTGCGGAAGCTGGGTCGCCACTTCCGCGGTGTTGCCCTGTCCGGGCGGCGGCGGCGGTGCGCGCGCCGTGAGTCCCTCGAGCGCGATGGCCTGCGTGGCCATGGCGACATCGAGCACGAGCAGCTCCTCTTCGGCCTCGCGTATGAGCGGGCGGACAATGTCGGCCATGCCGATGAAGGTGATGCGCACGACGTAGCGGCCGCCGCCATCCGGGAAGATCATCATCCAGCGGCCGTTCGCATCGGTGATGACGGAGCGGCTGATCTCGGTTTCGACGGAGATCGCTTCGACGCGGGCACCCGCGACAGCTTTCCCCGCCGGGTCGACGACCCGGCCGGTCAGGATGTCCTCCTGGGCCGCAACCGGCTTCGCAAGGAGGAGGAGGGCGAGGATCAGGAACGCACGCAGTCGCATACGGAGATAATGGACGCGCGACGCGTGCGATTCGTTTAACTGAGCAGCGAGTACTGGACGAGCAGGCGTGCGCCGTCGGTCCAGCGCAGCCACCCGTTCGCGGTCGGGTTGGCGCCCATGTCGGGCATGATCTCCACCCAGATCCATTCACCGCGGATGCCGGCCGGCCGCAGGATGACCTCGGTGGACAGGTCGAGCGGCGGAGCCGTCGCGTCGGGTGCGACGCGTACCGGGTTGTTCTCCGGGTCGGCGGTTTCTACCGCGAAGACCTGGAGCAGGAACTCGGGCCATGCGAGGAACTCGACGGCTGCGCGGTCCAGCCAGCGGCGATCGCCCTGCGGATTGACTTCGACCTCGATCCAGAACTGCATGAGCGTGCGTGCGCGGAACCAGAGCAGCTCGTAGTCGAGCTTCAGGACTTCGGGAGAGAGCCACGGCGGACCCTGTGCATCGACCGACGGTACGCCGGCCACGAACACGAGACTGTCGATCGGGGCGACTGCGTCGGGCGGCGCGAAGAGGTCGGTGGGGAGATAGAAGTACAGTTTGTTGCCGGGCACGATCGGCGGACGGACCATGCCGATCCCCTGGGGCGCATCCGGCCGCTGCGCCGACGCGGGCGCGGCGAGGATGGAGGCGAGGACTACGACGACGAGGCGACGCATCACACCTCCACGGTGAAGAAGCGCCCCGGCCGCCGCGCCGTGCGGCGACCGGGGCACCGAAGGTTACTCCGGATTCATCCAGACGTCCTCGAGCACGCGCACCAGGTGCGACTGCTCGCGGCCGTCGATGCTCAGCGTCACGCGATAGATGCCGGGCTGTGCGAGTGTCGCGACGCGCGGCGGGCCCTGCTGCTGGCCGCCGCCGAAACCGCCGAAGCCGCCGCAGCCGCCGCCACCGAAGCCGCCGAAGCCGCCCTGGCCCGGCTGAATCGGGCGCCGGTCGCTGCACAGATCCCAGTGCACGCGATTCAGGCCCTGCTCGGACGTGGCTTCCAGCGTGCGGAACGTCTCGCCGGTGAGCACGTCCTCGATGGTCAGCTCGACGTCGTCGTCATCGACGTCGTCACCGAGCCAGTACGAGATCGTCGTACCGCGCGGCGCGTTCTCACCCTCGAAGTTCTTCGAGCCCGTGACGTTGCGACGCATCCGGATGTCGGACTTCCAGAGCACCGCCTCGCGCGGCTCGAACAGCTTCGCATCCATGGCCATCACGCTGTCCGTGAGCTGCTGGAGCGCCGTGATGTCGTCCATGATCAGCAGGCTGCGCCCGTGCGTGGCAAGGATGAGATCGTTATCGCGCGGGTGAATCATGACGTCGTCGATGCGGACGACGGCAAGGCCGCTCATGAACGGTTTCCAGCTCGCACCTTCATCGAGCGAAACGAAGAAGCCGAATTCCGTGCCCGCGTACAGCAGCTTCGGATTCTTCGGGTCCTGACGGACCGTGTTGACGTTGCCATACTGCGGCAGGTTCGAGCTGATCGACGTCCATGTCGCACCGTAGTCACGGGTGACGAAGACGTACGGGCGCAGGTCGTTGCTGCGATGGCCGTCGATCGAGACGTACGCCGTGGCCGGATCGAAGTACGATGCCTCGACGCGCGAGACGTAGTACTCGAAGCCGCCGCCCGGCAGGTTGCGGCTCACCTCGGTCCATGTGGCGCCGTTGTCGCGGCTGACCTGGATGTTGCCGTCGTCCGTCCCGACCCAGAGGATGCCCGGGATGATCGGCGACTCGGACACGCTGATGATCGTGCCGTACTGGTTGATGCCGTCGTTGCGCGAGAGGATGCACTGCCCCATGCGCAGCCGGCTGCAGTTCGGCAGGTCGAGGCGCATGCCGAGCATCGACCGCTGATCGCGATCGATCTGCTTCGTCAGGTCCTCGGTCATCGTCCACGTGTCGCCGCGGTTGCGGGAGATGTACAGCCGGTTCCCGCCAATGATGACCGTGCTCGGGTTGTGCGGCGATAGCATGAATGGCGTACTCCAGTTCCAGCGGAACGCCGTGCCCGGTGGAGGCGTGGGCACGATGTTGCCCGGATTGCCGGCACCGCCACCGCCGAAGCCGCCGCCCGGACCGCGCGGCCGGATCGACTGCGAGGTGCCGTTCTTCAGGTCGAGTCGGCTGACGTTGCCGTTCTGCGACTCGGCGTAGACGATGCTCCAGTCGGTCGGGTCCACGGCCGTGTAGAAGCCGTCGCCGCCGCCGACGCGGTACCAGTCCTGGTTGAGGCTGTTGCCGCCGCGCACCGAGCTCGGGCCGCACCAGCTGCCGTTGTCCTGGAAGCCGACGCAGACGTAGTACGGGCGGCGCATATCGGCGGAGACGTGATACGGCTGCCCGACCGCCCACAGGCGGATGGACTCCCACGTCTCGCCGCCGTCGTACGTCACGTCGATGCCGCCGTCGTTCCCGTAGATGACGTGATTGCCGTTGTACGGGTCGATCCAGATCGCGTGGTTGTCGACGTGTCCCATGTTGCCCTGCACGTTGGTCCACGTGACGCCGCCATCGACCGACTTCTGCGCGTTCACGCCGCCGACCCAGACGATGTCGGGGTTGGACGGGTCGACGCGGATCTGGCTGTAGTACATCGGCCGCTGGTTCTGATTGCTCTTGAACTGCCAGGTGCGGCCGCCGTCCTCCGAGCGCCACACGCCGCTGATCTTGTCGTCCGGCGGCTGGTTCTGGCCGCCGCCGCCACCGCCGAAGCCACCGCCCTGCCCCGGCTGCGGCGGCGTGTCGGTCACGGGCTCGCGGTCGGGGCCCACCTCGATCTGGGCGTAGATGATGTTCGGGTTCGACATCGAGATGTCGAGGCCGATGCGGCCCATGGTGCCCGGCGGCAGGCCGTTCCCCGTCACGCGGGTCCACGTCTCGCCGCCGTCATCACTGCGATAGATGCCGCCGTTCGGGCCGCCGCTCACGAAGCCGTACGCGCTCCGCTGCCGCTCGTACATCGCGGCGAAGAGGGTGTTCGGGTTCGTGGGGTGGATGATGATGTCCGTGGCGCCGGTGTTCTCGTCGAAGTACAGCACCTTGCGCCACGTGGCGCCGCCGTCCGTGGTCTTGTAGACGCCGCGGTCCGCGTTGGGCCCGAACAGATGACCGACGGCAGCGACCCAGACGATGTCCGGGTTCGTGGGGTGCACGACCACGCGGCCGATCGACTGCGTCTCGCGCAGGCCGATGTGCGTAAAGGTCGCGCCGGCGTCGGTGCTCTTGTACATGCCGTCGCCGAAGGACGACGACTGGCGGTTGTTGGGCTCGCCGGTGCCGACGTACAGGATGTTCGAGTTTGACGGCGCGATGGCGATGTCACCGATCGAATGGGTGCCGTAGCTGTCGAAGATCGGTTCGAAGGTCGTGCCGTTGTTCGTGGTCTTCCAAAGGCCACCGGTAGCGAAGCCGACGTACCATGTGCTGGGATCGCTATAGGAAGCCGCGATGTCATCCACACGGCCGCCCTGGCCGGCGGGTCCGATCGAGCGCCAGACGAAGCCGCGCAGGAGCGGGTCGTCGGACTGGTTGATCGGTGGCGGCGGTTCTTCGTCCTGCTGGGCGGTCGCCGGTGTGACGGCGAGGAGCAGGGCGAGGGGGAGTAGCCGGAGGGTCCAGGGACCCGTCGCCAAGCGCATTGCGACGCCTCCTCGTGCTGTTTTTGGGGGTGGACCGGGCGCGGGAAACGGCGCGCCGGATTCTTAGGGGACGCGCGATAGGTCGGGAATGTTGGCCGGTTTCCTCCTGCGTGGCAAATTGCGGCGTTCCTCGAGCCCCGGTGGGTCATGACGGCCGATCCGATGTACGTGCTGGCCTGGCTGTGCGCGATCGTGGTGCTGTCCGAGTGGCTGGTGCGACGGACGGTCTTGCGCCATGTCGGGACCGCCCTGATGGTGATCCTGGTCACCGCTCTGGTGGCCAATGTCGGGCTACTGCCGGCGGGGTCGACTGTCGAGGCGCCGGTGCCGGTCTACGACGGGATCTTCGCGTGGGTGGCGCCGCTCGCGATCTTCTGGCTGCTCCTCCAGGTCAACCTGCGCGACATCCTGCGGGCGGGACTGCCGATCATCGGGCTGTTTCTCGTCGGTTCTCTCGGGACCGTCCTCGGTGCTTTCGTTGGTATGCGGGTGGTGGGCGGTTCCGAGGCGATCGGGCCTCTGTATCACGCGATCGGCGGCATGTTCGTCGGTACCTACATCGGTGGCAGCATCAACTTCAACGCGGTTGCCATCGGCTATGACGTCATGCGTGAGGGAGTGCTGTTCGCAGGTGCCGTGGCCGTCGACAACGTGATCACAACGATCTGGATGGTTGCGACGCTTGCTGCTCCACGTTTCCTGGCGCCCTTGTGGCGCGGGGTGGGCGTCACGCGCGGGCGTGAAGCGCTGATCACCGGAATCGAGGACGATACCGAGACGGTGCATCCTCTGGATCTCGGGATCCTGCTGGCTCTCGGGTTCTTCGCGGTGTGGATTTCGGGATTGATTGCTTCTGCTTTGTCAGGGTTGCCGTCGATTCTCGTGCTGACAGCTCTCGCGCTTCTGATAGCTCAGCTCCCCGGGATGTCACGGCTGCGCGGAACGCGCGTGATCGGGATGTTCGCGGTGTATCTGTTCCTGGCTGTGATCGGTGCGTTCTGCGACGTGCGGAAGCTGGCTTCGCTGGGTGAACTGGGTGTTGCGCTGCTGGTCTTTGCCGGCGTACTGGCGCTTGTGCACGGGACGCTGATCTACGGAGTGGCTCGAACGTTCCGCATGGATCTCGATGTGGCGTCGGTGGCGTCGCAAGCGAACATCGGCGGGAGTACGTCGGCGCTGGCGTTGGCGCGCAGTCTCGGACGAGGGGATCTGGTGTTGCCGGCGGTGCTGATTGGTGCGCTTGGAAACGGGATCGGGACGTTTATCGGGTTCTGGGCGGCGGAGAGGCT
>CAYUIG010000033.1:0-4419 GCA_964444685.1 uncultured Gemmatimonadaceae bacterium
CGGCCCTCCCGGATCGCTTCCTCGCTCTGCGAGTCCACGTACGCCTTCCCCTTGCGGATGAGCGTCTCCGCAAAGGCGTACATCCGATCGAAGTAGTCGGAGGCGAAGTAGAGGTGCTCGCCCCAGTCGAAGCCGAGCCAGCGGACGGTGTCGATGATCGCATCGACGTAGTGCTGCTCCTCCGTCTCGGGGTTGGTATCGTCGAAGCGGAGGTGGCAGCGGCCGCCGAACTCGGCCGCGACGCCGAAGTTGAGCGCGATCGACTTGGCATGGCCGATGTGCAGGTAGCCGTTCGGCTCGGGCGGAAAGCGCGTGACGATGCTTTCGTGCCGGCCGGCGGCAAGGTCGTCCGCAATGAGCTGGCGGAGGAAGTCGGGGCCCTGGTTGGGGCCGGGGGATTCTTTCATGGGGCTTGAACATAACAATGTGGGGCGGGCGACGTGAGGCGGGCGACTTGGGGCGGGCGACTTATGGCGGGCGACTCACTGCGGGAACAGCGGGACTGCGGGAACGGCGGGACTGCGGGAACGGCGGGACTGCGGGAACGGCGGGAGGCATTGACGGCGGGGACGGCGGGGGGGATCATGCGGGTCTCGCGGATCTGCACTGGGGGGAAATATGCGGCTCGTTCGAATGATGGGGGTGTTGGCGGTGGGCAGCATGGTGGCGACGGCGGGTGCGGCGGGGCAGTCGTTGCCGCCGAGTGGCGATGAGGCGAACGAGCGGCTGGCGTCGTCGCAGCGGCAGGCGGAGTGGGTGACGATCCAGGTCGGCGCGGACAGTGTGCGGGCGTGGGTCGTGTATCCGGAACGGCGGGAGAACGCGCCGGTGGTGGTAGCGGTGCACGACAACCGCGGCATGTCGAACTGGATCCGCGCTGTGGCGGACCAGCTCGCGGCGGATGGGTTCATCGCGATCGCGCCGGACATGCTGTCGATGCTGGATGTGCCCCGCCGGCCGGACGGCGAGTCGGAGCTGGAGGGGGTGCGCGCGCAGATCGGCCAGGTCGATCAGGCCACGCGCGACCGTTACATCCAGGCGTTCGGCGAGTGGGGCACGCGGCTGCCGGGCGCGACGAGCCGGTACGGCATCGTCGGATTCTGCTGGGGCGGCTCGACGGTGTTCGCGCACGCGGTTGCGGCGCCGGCGTCGCTCGGTGCGGTCGTGGTCTACTATGGCGGATCGCCCGCAACGGAGCGGCTGACGAGCGTGCGCGCGCCGATCCTGGGTCTGTACGGCGGCGATGATGCGCGCGTGAACGCGACCGTCCCGCCGGCCGAAGCGGCGCTGAAGGCGGCAGGCCGCACGTTCGAGGCGCACACGTTCGAGGGCGCGGGGCACGGCTTCACGCGTACGCAGGAGGGACGCGAGGGCGCAAACCGTCGCGCGGTCGAGCAGGCGTGGCCGCTCACGGTGCAGTGGTTTCGTACACACCTGGGCGGCTGAGCTTCCGCCCATACCCAACACTTCCGGAGGTCATGTGATTCGGGATCGACTCGTTGGAACGCTGCTGATTGCGGCCGCCGCCGTCGGAACGGCGCTGCCGGCGTCCGCACAGGATCTGCACCCGTCGCGGCGGCCGAGCCCGATCGGAATTGCACGTACGCACATGGGCGACGCGTACGTGAAGATCACGTACGGCCGGCCGTACATGCGTGGCCGTCAGATCTTCGGCGATGGCGCGAACTCCCTGGTTCCGTTCGGCGAGGTGTGGCGCACCGGCGCGAACGAAGCGACGGAGCTGACCGTGACGGGTCCCGTGACGATCGCCGGGCAGCGGCTCGCGCCGGGAACGTACTCGCTGTTCACGGTACCGCGCGCCAACGAATGGGAGATCCGCATCAGCCCGCAGCTCGGACTGGATGGCACGAACATCTTCGATCCTGCCACCGGCCAGGTCACCCCGGCGTACGACGAATCGCGGGACGTGCTGCGCGTGACCGTGCCGTCGAGCACACTCGCCGAGCCTGTCGATCAGTTCACGATAACGCTCGAAGATGGCGCGATGGTGATGCGGTGGGAGCGGACGGAGGTGCGCGTGCCGGTCACGCCGGCGTCGTGACGCCGATCCGTAGCTCCATCGAGATGGGAATGGCAACGGCGGAGTGCGTGAGCGCGCCGAGCGAGAGGAGGTGCGCGCCGGCGCGCGCGTAGTCGCCCGCATTCGCGAGAGTGATCCCACCGGACGCCTGAATCGTGACACCGGGCCCGGCGCGCTGCGCCCACGCGTGCAGCACGTCGGGCTTCTGGTTGTCTATGAGCAGATGTCGCGCGCCCGCGGCGAGTGCTTCCTCCAGCTGCGCTTCGGTCTCGACTTCCACGATCACCGGCAGTCCTTCCGGCGCTTTGGCCAGTGCGTCGCGCAGCGAGAGTCCCGCGGCAGAAGCGAGCACCCAGTGGTTGTCCTTCCACATCGCTGCGTCCGCGAGCGATGCGCGGTTCGGCACGCCGCCGCCCGACAGCACGGCCGCGACCTCCAGTGCACGCAGGCCCGGTGTAGTCTTGCGCGTGTGCGTGATGCGCGCACCCGTGCCCTCCACAGCCCGAACCGCTGCATGTGTCAACGTCGCAACACCCGTTAGCCGCTGGAGGAAGTTCAGGGCGACGCGTTCGGCCGCGAGCAGCGCGCGCGCCTTGCCGCGCACGGTGGCGAGCACGTCGCCGGCGCGTGCGGCAGCGCCGTCGCCCCGGGTGATGTGGAACGATGCGTCGGGATCGAGCTCGAGGAACGCAACGCGCGCCGCTTCCATCCCCGCGACCAAACAATCAGCCTCCGCTCGAAACACGCCCTCGGCAACCGAGTCGGCAGCGACGCCCAGAAGGCGCGTGGTTGCATCCTCCGTTGCGCGGTCCTCGGCGAGCGCGCGACGCACGACGGCGCGGATGTCGTCAGCCAATGGCGAGCATCCTGTCGATGGCGAGGCGCGCGCGCGCTGCGGTGTCCGCATCGACCGTGATGCGGTGTTTCATGTCGCGCAGCGAGTCGCGCAGCTTCTCAAGGGTGATCTCCTTCATGAAGCGGCACTCCGCGGACTCCGCCACGGCCACGAACTCCTTCTCCGGATTCTCGTGCCGCAGCCGGTGCAGCACGCCGGTCTCGGTGGCGATGAGGAAGCGGCGTGACTCCGACGTGCGCGCGCGCTGCATCATCTGCTCCGTGGACACGATGTTCACGCGGCCGTTCGCGATGTCGCCCTCGGTCTCCGCGTAGTAGAGCGCGCTGGTGACGCAGCCGCACTCGGGATGGACGAGGAACTCCGCGTCGGGCTCCTCGCGACGGCGGCCATCGAGCAGGTCGGGGGTCATGGCGGCGTGCACGTGGCACTCGCCCATCCACACGTCCATCTCGCGGCCCGTGACGCGGCGCAGGTAGCTGCCGAGGAAGAAGTCGGGAGTGAAGAGGAGGGGCACGTCCCTGGGGATCGCTTCGATGACCGCGAGCGCGTTGCCGGAGGTGCAGCAGTAGTCGGACTCCGCCTTCACGGCCGCGCTCGTGTTGACGTAGGAGACGACCACACCTCCGGGGTGCTCCTCGCGCCAGCGCCGGATGTCATCGGCCGCGACCGTCTCGGCGAGGGAGCAGCCGGCGGCGAGCTCCGGGAGGAGGACGGTGCGTTCGGGGTTGGCGATCGCAGCCGTCTCGGCCATGAAATGGACGCCGCATACTACGAGCACGTCGGCGTCGAGGGTGGAGGCGGCGCGCGCCATCTTCAGGGAGTCGGCCACGACGTCGGCCAGGTCCTGGATCTCGGGGCGCTGGTAGTTGTGCGCGAGGATCGCGGCGCCGCGTTCCTCCCTCAGGGCTCGGATTTCTTCGACAAGTCTCTGCATGGTCGAAGGTTAGCCACGATCGCCCGTCCGGTCAAAACAGCCGTCCCGAATGCCTTGCCGCGCGCAGGCGCAGGCATCAACTTGCGCGGCCACCCCGGACGGGGACTCCGATCCTCCCACGCAAGCACACGCCTTTGGATTCCACTGCTTCCGCGACCACGGGCTCATCGGGCGATGCGGATCGGCCAGCGGCCGCGGTCAACGCCACGCCCGCGGCCGTGAGTGCGCCGCCGACGTCGCCGGGAGGACGCCGCTTCGACCGCTCCATTGTCGAAGGTCCGCTCGGCCCCGCGGTGTGGAAGATCGCGTGGCCGACCATGCTCCAGAACATGATCGGCGGGCTGCAGGGCATCGTGGACCACGTCATGGTCGGAAATTTCGTCGGCTACACGGCGAACGCGGCCATCGGCGTCAGCTGGCAGATCTTCCTCGTCGTCATCGTGTTCGTCGCCTCACTCATGACGGGCATGAGCGTGCTGGTCGCGCGCTTCGCCGGCGCGGGCGACCATGACAAGGTGAATCGCACCGTCTATCAGGCGTTCATCACCGCCATGGGGCTCTCGCTCTTCATCCTGGCCCCGATCGGCT
>CAYUIG010000033.1:4519-18941 GCA_964444685.1 uncultured Gemmatimonadaceae bacterium
TGGACGTCGGTCGGGCTCATGGGTGCGGCAGCAACCGTGGCGGGTCAGAACCTCGGCGCGGGGCAGCCGGAACGCGCGACGGCGGCGGTGCACTCCGCGGCGCGCATCGGCCTCCTGGGTGCGGCGATCTTCGGCAGCCTGTTCTTCCTGATTCCCGAACAGCTGCTCGCCCTGTTCGGAATGACCGAGCCGGCCGCCGTGGCCATCGGCGTTCAGCTCCTGCGCTTCCTCAGCCTCTCCGGCTTCTTCATCGCCGTGGCGCTGACGTACACCGGCGGGCTGCAGGGAACCGGTGACACGCGCAGCCCGCTCTACATCTCGATCGTGTCACAGGTGGTGATCCCGATCGGGCTGTGCTTCACGCTTCAGCGCTTCGGCGTGCTCGAGCCGTGGGAGATCTGGCTCGCGATCCTGCTCGGCCACGTCACCCGCTGCATCCTCAGCGTGGTGCGATTCCGCCAGGGCAAGTGGCGGTCGATCGTGGTCGATATCAGGAGCTGAGTCTGGAGTCTGGAGTCTGGGGTCTGGAGTCTGGTTTACGGATCAATGCGTAACGTGTAAGACCCCGCCGCGCCGCTGAAGCCGGACACGCGTATGATCAGCTCGCCGGAGGCGGGGACCGTCACCCGCAGCTCCGAATCCGTGCCGGCTGGACCATCGTCGTTGTAATCGGTCTCGGTGAACACGCCGTTCTCGATCCGGCCGATGCTGAGCGTCGTGTCGAACTCGAACGAGCGGGCCCGAACGACCACGGACTGACCGGCCGTACCGCTGAAGCGCCACTGCTCGAACGCACGTTCCTCATCTTCATCGTAGTCGCCATCGTCGAGCATTCCCTGCGCATCCACGCCCGCCGCGACCGGACGCGTCTCGCGTGGCGTGGCGGGTGGCAGCTCCGCGAGCGCGAGGGTGTACGGCCCGCGCTGGGACGCGCCGCTCGATGACGCGCGCACGATGTAGCGGCCCGGTGCCGGCAGCGTGAAACGCAGGCGCGAATTCAGCCCCTCGCCGTCATCGTTCTCCGCCAGCGTCACGAACGCACCGTTCTCCATGCGTCCGATGTACACGCGCGGGTCGATCTGCTCGGAGGAGAGGTCGATCCGCAGGCGATGCACCGACATGGCATCGTACGCGTAGTCGTCGTAGTAGCCGAACTCCTCGGAATAGCGGTCCGCGAGTTCGAGCGTTCCATCTACGGATGCCCCGGACGTGATCGGGGTCGGCGGTGCATTGCCGCTCGTTGCGCCATCGATCGCCGTCAGCTTGTACGCACCCGTGCCGCCTTCGCCCAGCGCGGAAACGCGCAGGTACCATGTCCCGGCCGAAGGTGCGGACCAGCGCAGCAGCGAGTTGGTGCCACCCGCATCATCGTTGCCCGCCACCTCCTCGAACGCGTCGTTCGTCATGCTGCCCACGCCGAGGTAGGCATCGAACACGTCCGAATCCAGCGCGGCCACGAGCTCCTGTCCGGACGTCAGCTCCACCACGTACAGGTCGTAGAACTGGCCCGTCTCCGTGTCGAAGCCGCTCTCACGCCCCAGCCGGCCATCCGCGCTCGCGCCCAGCGCGATCGGCTGCGGCCGCGCAGCACGCGACACCGCTTCGTCCAGCATCAGGTCGAAACCACCCGCCATCCCGTCCGTCGCCGCCACCACAACGACGTAACGACCCGGTTCGTCCGGACGGAAATAGATGCGCGAGTCCGTCCCCTCCGCGTCGTCGTTCTGCACCAGGTACTCCGTCAGCCCGCGCACGATGCGCCCCACCGTCAGGAACGCATCGAAATCACGCGACCGCAGCTCCAGCAGATACGACTTCCCGGGCGCCGCCTCGAACGCGTACGCGCTGAACGGCGTCTCGCGGAACGACGGCTCATCGCGCGTCAACGTCCCGCGTACCGCCTTGCCCGGCTCGATCGGCGGAAATTCCTGCGCGGACGCGGGCGCGAACGTGAGGAGCGAAAGGAAGCCGAGGACGGCAACGGAAGGGCGACTCGTGCGTCGCATCGAACCCTCGATCCGGCGGCTTCGCCGGGGCAATGCGGGGAGCGCGATAACCGCCGAAAAGCTGAACCTCCGGGCATCCACCGGGCAAGCCTGTCCCGTCCAGCCATTCCATCGCCCCGGTGCCGCACCGATCGTCGGAGACTCGTGGCAATGACCTTGACAGGAGGCTGGCGTGCATATATGGTTACCACATGGATACGAACACCAAGACGACCGTCTATCTGGACGCGGCGGACTACCGCCGGCTGAAGCAGATCGCGCAGTCGGAGGGCCGCACGGCAGCCGAGCTGGTGCGGGAGGCGGTGGCCGAGTACGTGGGTCGGCGCGGCGGCGTCCGCCCGCGTACGGTGGGCCTCGGGC
This sequence comes from uncultured Gemmatimonadaceae bacterium, assembly GCA_964444685.1. Taxonomy (GTDB): domain Bacteria; phylum Gemmatimonadota; class Gemmatimonadetes; order Longimicrobiales; family RSA9; genus CAYUIG01. The sequence continues at coordinate 6,886 of CAYUIG010000033.1, forward strand.
GGGGCCGTAAGGACCTGGCGGAGCAGGCGGAATCCCTGCTGTCCGGATTCGGCGAGGAGAAGTGACGGTAGCCGACACTTCGGTGATCGTTGCGCTGATCAACGCGGATGACGCGCATCATGAGGTGGTGCGCGCGGCGTGGGAGGCGGACGACGGGGATTGGGTGCTGCCTTGGGCGATCCTCCCGGAAGTCGACTACCTGCTCGGCAAGTACCTCGGTGCTCCGGTTCAGCGCGCATTCCACCAGGACCTGGCCGAAGGGGCATGGCCGATCGAAGTTGGTGTGCCCGCGGACTTCGTACGTGCGCGCGAGCTCGACCTCAGGTACCCGTCCCTCGAAATGGGTCTCGTCGACGGCGTCGTGGCGGCGATCGCGGAGCGGCTGCGTGCGTCCGCGATCGCCACGCTCGACGTCCGTCATTTCGGCGCGCTCTCGCTCTCTACCTCGCCGCGTCTGATCCCGCGGGACCTGTAATACCTCACAAAGGCAGTTCCACGAGCGCGCCAGTGAGCGCGTGGGTCGTGGGTGCATCATTGCCAATACGGACCACGATCGTGGCGACGCGTTCCGGAAGCACCAGTTCGTAGCGCGCGTTCGCCGTCGCTTCACCTTCGAGCCGTACGCCCTCGACGAGCACGAGGTGTTCGGTGATGCTGGCGCCCGTGACCTGGATCGTGCCGTCGTCGCGGGCCTCGCGGCGGACGGAGAGCACGCCCCCCGGTCCGGGCACGCGGATCTCGAACGCGTCGCCGATCACGGCGAAGGTGACGCTGAGCGCGGCACCTTCCGCCGGCGTAGGTGCTGGCGCGGGCGTAGCCGGCTCGCGCGCGACGATGCCGACCACCTCCGCGATGGTGCGCGCGCGTTCGATGATCCATGCGCGCAGCGGGGGCGCGGCCATCGCGCCGGCGAGGAGCAGAAGGATGACGGCGGCGGCGCGCAGCGCGGGCGAGCGCGCTGGACGATGTGCGTCGCGCATGGCACTGCGGATCGCATCGGCAGAGCGGCGCGTCGCGAGGTCGTCGGGATCGGCATGGGTGAGGATCGCGCCGAGCGCGTGCGAACGTGCGCGCAGCTGCTCGAGGCGCGTGGCGCTCGCGGGCTCGGTGCGGATGCGGTCGAGCAGGAGACCGGTCTCGGTCTGGTCCAGCTCGCCGTCCAGGTAGCGGATCAGCTCGGCATCGGTCACGGTTCGTTCTCCGCCGGGGTTCATCGGAGTCTCCATCATGCGGCCTCCGGATCGATGGGCAGAGCGGAGGCGAGCTTGTCGAGTGCGCGCGCGATCATGGTGCCGACCGAAGCCGTAGTGGTGCCGACGGCTTCGGCGATCTCGCGATGTGTGAATCCCTCTTCGCGCATCAGCAGGATCGTGCGTTCCTTCTCGTTCAGTCCGGCCAGCGCGTCACGCACGCGCGCGGTCATCTCCTGCGTGGCCGCGAAGTCGTCGGGTGCTGCTGGCGCATCACCCGCGGGCACGCGCGCGGCCGCGTTCTCGAGCAGCCGCGCTCGCCGTTTGCGTGCGTTCGCCCATGCGCGCACGCAGTTGGTGGCGACGGTGAAGAGCCATGCGCGCGGCTGTTCGTCCCGCGGCGGCTTCGTAACCAGCCGGACGAACGCTTCCTGTGCGGCGTCGTGCGCGAGGTCCGGGTCACCGGTGAGACGCACGAGGTAGCGGAACAGTGCGCCGTGATGCTCCTCGAAGAGGCGGGCGGCGTCCATGATCAGAACCCGACGCGCAGGCCGAAGAGTGGCATGCGTGGCAGTCCGGCCTCGAAGAGGTCGTCCCACACGATCTCGGTGCGCCCTTCACGCGTGCGGATCGCGTGCGCGACGCTGCCGGAGTACGTGACATCGTTCGCGCGGCCGAGCGCATTGCGAAGCTGCGCGTACGCACCGATGGACACGTTGCCGAAGCGGCGCCCCCAGTGCAGTGATGCGTCGAGCGAATGATACGCGCGCGTCCGTTCTGCGTTGGGCGACTGGATGCGCGCGTTCTGGTCGCTGCAGCCGAACCCGAACAGCTCGCAGTCGTCCGGACGGCGCGACACGGCGCGCGTGAATGGCGCGCCCGACATGCCGGTGTATGCCGCCGAGAGTCGGAACCCAGCGGGCAGGCGTACGGCGGCCATCGCGTCAATGACGTGCCGCCGATCCGCCGGTGACGGATAGCGCAGACTGTCGCTCACGAGCTCGGACTTCGCGATCGAGTATCCGAGTGACGCGGACCACGACGTGCCGATGCGGCGGATCCCGAGCTCGAGTCCGCGTGCCCGATTCTCCGCGGAAATCGCGACCGGCCGGCGCAGCAGGTCACCGGGCGCCGGGTCCGGCGCAGCGACGCCGGCAGCGCGGCGGACGTATGCGTTCGCGGAGAGCAGCCACGATCCGACCCAGCGTTCGGTGCCGAGGCTCGCGATGTCCGAGCGGATGGGCGGAATGCGATCGTCCGCCCAGATCCAGAAGTGGCTCGCGTGGAACGCGGGGTGGATGCTCGGCCCTGCGAGGCCGATCGCCTGGGTGTACTGCCACGTGCGGCCGGCCGCGACCGCCACGGTGTGATCCGGCGACAGTGCATAGCGTACGGCGACCCGCGGCGCGAGCCGCAACGCCGGCGCATCGGCGAGGTCCTCGCCGGCACCGACGCGCAGTCCGGGTTCGAACGTGAAGCGGCCGGTCGTGTGTCGCAGCTCGGCCCATGCAGAGGCCAGGGTCAGCTCGCGCGCGTACAGCAGACGGCCGGCCGTGTCCGGCTTGACGGCGTGGTAGCGCGGCAGCGGGCCGTCGTAGTCCAGCTGTTGACGTGCGACGTCCCAGCCGAGCGACCACGTCGCGATGTCGTTACTGGCCGGCGTCACCTCACCCGCGAGCTGGAGGAAGTCGATCGTGTTGTCGGCCGCGGGCTCGTGCCAGTCCTGGGTGCCGGGACGCGTGCGGATGCGGCGCTCGTCGGTGTGCGCGTCGAAGCGGCTCGCACGAAAGGAATGCGCGACATCGAAGCCGCCGATTCCCGTGTGGAGGGTCACGCGTCCCGCGGTGTTGCCCCAGCGGGCTTCGGTGCGCTCGAGCACGGCGTCGACGTCGCCGAAGATGCGGTCGCGTTCCCACAGTCCGCTGACTTCCACGCGTGCGCGTCCGCCGAGCGGAACGTCGGCGCGTGCGGTCACATCCTCGAACACGTACGGCAGATCCACATCGTTCACGCCGAACGCATCCGCGCCATCGGCCCAGAAGTCGAGATGCGACCGGCGCGCCGACAACAGCCAGCCGGTGCGTTCGCCGACGCGCTGCTCCGCCGTTGCGCCGATGCCGGCCATCGAGAGGTCGAGCGCGCCGCCGATGGCGCCGTTGCCGAGTGCGGGCCGCGAACGCAGGTCGACCACGCCGGCTGCACCACCCGTGACGGACGCGGGACGCACGCCGGGGTGGAAGTACACGGCGCCGAGTACGTCCGGTGCGATGGCGGAGAGCACACCGATGGCGTGCAGCGGATTGAAGAGCGGCACGCCGTCGAAGGTGGTGGCGGTGTGCGTCCACGGTGCGCCGCGGGTCCACAGCTCGGCGGTGTAGTCGTCGCGGGTGCCGACACCCGGGAACCGGTGCAGCGCGCGGAAGACATCTCGTTCTCCGAGCGTCACGCCGTCCTGCATGTCCGCCCACGTGAGGACGCGCGCATCGGGCGCGATGAATCGCTCCTGGCGCGCGCGCTCGTTGCGTACGCGCACGTCATCGAGCTCGTCGTCGCGGTACGAGGCGCGCAGGAAGAGCGGCGCGCGGTCTTCGATCCGGATCTCGAACGGGACGAGGCGGAAGGGCTGGAGCACGAGTGCGATCGACACCGCAGCCTCGGCGGGCCGCAGCAGGTTCACCTGGACGGTGGCCTCACGGTAGCCGACGTGGCGCACGTGCAGCTCGTAGCGTCCGGGTGCGAGCGCAGCGAAGCGGTACGCGCCATCCGCGCCGGTCTCGATCGCGCGCTCGGGTACGACCGCGCCGTCGTGCACCAGCACGTGGCCGTCCAGCGAGCGCAGGACGACGTACGCCGAGGCGATCGGGCGGCCCGTGCCCGAGTCGACGATGCGGCCGGCGATCGTTCCCTGTGCCGCGAGCGGCACGGGCGCGAGCGCGAGCGCCAGCGCGGTGAGGTATCGCAGTGTGCTCATCACGAATGGAATCCGCGGGGCGCGCGGGTTCTGACGTGTCAGAAAGATTGCACCCCGGGGATTGCAGGTACAGGACGGCGTGGGCGGTCCGTGCCGTCGGTACCCGGATGGGAGGATGGACCATGAGCATGCGCGGATTCGGCCTTGCGCTGACGCTGGTGACGGCGCTGACGGCGTGCGAAGCGGTGGAGAGCGTGGCACCGGAAGCGGCATCGTACGCGATGGGTGCCATCGACACGGAGATCTCGGTGGCGTCGTCGCCGCTGGATTCGGATCGGCCGGGCGGGGGCGGCGGGAGCCAGCTCTTCGAGCGGCTGGCAGCGGAGATCCCGGGCTTCGGCGGGTTGTACCGTCAGTCGCGCTGCACGATCGTGGTCGTGCTCACCGACATGTCCCAGGCGGAGCAGGCCATCCAGATCGTTTACGAAGCAGTGTCGGGTCTGGTGGGCCGCGGCTGCGTCGAGTCCCTCGATGTCCGGTCGGCGCAGGGGCAGTTCACGTACTACGAGCTGCAGCGGTGGGCGTCGAACGCCGAGCCGGTGCTGCGCATCGACGGCGTGGCTGCGCTGCACATCGACTTCAAGCTGAACCGCATCGTGATCGCGGTGCGCACGCGCCGCGTCATCGACAGCGTGCTCGACGAGCTCACCCGGCTCGACGTGCCGCACGACGCGGTCGTGTTCACGGGCACCGGTGGAGGGCGAGGACGCTAGTGCGTCGTTGCGGTGGCGGGGTCCGGGTCGCAAGGTTGTGGCCCGGACCCCGTTTGCCACCCGGAGACTCCTCATGAACCATCGCATCACGAGACGCGACTTCGTACAGGGCACGATCGGCGCCGGTGCCGGTGCCCTCGCCGCCGGTTTCGCTCCCGCGCGCGGCGCTGTGAGAGGCGCCGGGATCCCGCTCATCATCACGAGCCATCCGAACGAGACCGGCCAGCGGGCAATGCGCGAGGCATGGGCGATCCTCGAGGCGGGCGGTTCGGCGCTGGATGCGGTCGAGAAGGGTGCCAACATCATCGAGCTCGATCCGGAGGACCACAGCGTCGGCATGGGCGGCCTGCCCAACGAGCACGGCGTCGTGCAGCTCGACGCATCGATCATGGACGGGAAGACGTACAGTGCGGGCGCGGTCGCATCGATCGAGAACATCGTGCACCCGTCCTCCGTGGCGCGGCTCGTGATGGAGCGGACCGACCACGTGATGCTCGTGGGGAAGGGCGCGCTCGAGTTCGCGAAGTCGTTCGGCTTCGAGGAAGTGGAGCTGCTCACGCCGGAAGCGCGCGAGATCTGGCTGCGGTGGCGGGAGGAGCACGGTGAGACCGACATGTACGGTCCGCCGGAGCATCTGCGCGGACGTGCAACGGAGAATGGTGCGCAGCTGCCGCAGGACATGAGCATGGACGGCCCGATCGAGCAGACGTACGGCACGACGAACGTGCTCGCGGTGGACCGGGACGGGAACATCGCCGGCATCACGACGACGAGCGGGCGGTCGTGGAAGATCAACGGCCGCGTCGGCGACTCGCCGATCATCGGTGCGGGGTTGTACGTCGACAATGAGGTCGGTGCGGCGGGGGCGACGGGACGCGGCGAGGATGTGATCAAGTCGTGCACGTCGTACTACATCGTGATGCGCATGCGTGAGGGGCGGACGCCACAGCAGGCGTGCGAGGACGCGATCGAGATGATCGTGGGCCGCTACCGCGCGGTGGGCCTCGACTACGTCCCGTCCGAGAAGTTCGTGGCGATCAACAGGGCGGGGGAGTACGGCTGCGCCCAGATGGCGGTCGCCGCCGAGCCGCCGCGGATGAGCGTCAGGCATCCCGCGGACCTCGAGATCTTCCGGGGCACGAGCCACTACGTCCCGAGGGACTGACCGGCCTGAAACCCCGGTTCAACGGGCAGCGTAGGATGCGGCAGAACTGACCTTGCATCCTGGAGGCTCCGTGCCGCCGCTCGCCACCGAAATCCGGCATTCGTTCCGGCGACTGATTCGCACGCCGCTGTTCACACTGGTTGCGCTCGTCACGCTGGCCGTGGGCATCGGCGCGAACGCGTCCATCTTCACGATCCTGAGCAGTGTGCTGCTCGAGCCGCTGCCCTACCGCGAGCCGGATCGGCTGGTGGGCGTGTGGCACACCGCGGACGGCATCGGGATTCCGGTAGTCAACCTCACCGATGCCCAGTACTTCCACTACCGCGAGACCGCGCGTTCCTTCGAGTCGTTCGCCGTGATGTGGAACACCGAGGTGAACCTGACGGGGGGCGACCGCGCCGAGCGCGTACTTGCCACGCGCGCGACGGCGGACTTCTTCCGTGTGCTCGGCGTGTCGCCGGCCATCGGGCGCGGTTTCACGGAAGAGGATGACGCGCCGAATTCGACTGGTGCAGTCGTAATCACGGACGGTCTCTGGCGCCGCCGCTTCGGTGCCGATCCCGGCGTGCTCGGTCAGACGCTGCGCGTAAATGGCGTCGAGCGTCCGATCGTCGGGGTCCTCCCTCGCGACTTCGTGTTCGGCAACCGCACGGCCGACCTCTTCATGACCGCCGGCTTCGATCCGGCGAACGTGAACACCGGCAACTTCAACTTCAACGGAATCGCACGGCTGGCGCCGGGCGTGGACATGGCGGCCGCCACGAACGAAGTGACGCGGCTCGCATTCGAGATTCCGGATCGTTTTGCGGGCCCGATTCAGCGGTCGATGCTCGAGCAGGCGCAGTTCACGGGCGACGTGCACCCGCTGATGGAAGACGTCGTGGAGGACGTCGGCTCGTCGCTGTGGGTGCTCTTCGGCATGGTCGGCCTGGTGCTGATCGTGGCGTGCGCGAACGTCGCGAACCTGTTCCTCGTGCGCGCGGAATCGCGGCAGCGCGAGGTTGCCGTTCGGACCGCACTCGGAGCAGGACGCGGCGCGATCGCGCGTGAGTTCGTGCTCGAGTCCGTGATCCTCTCCCTCTTCGGCGGCGTCGCAGGTCTGGGTCTCGCCTGGGCGGGCATGCGGGGGCTGCGCGTGCTGGAGCCGCAGAACCTGCCGCGGCTCATGGAGATCGGCATCGACGGGAAGGTCGTGCTGTTCACGTTCGCGATTTCCCTGCTGGCCGGCATGTTCCTCGGCGTGCTGCCGTCGCTGCGCTACCGCGGGCTCCAGCTCGTGTCGGCGCTCAAGGAGGGCGGCCGCGGCGGGAGTGCAGGGCGCGATCGCCACCGAGCCCAGAACTCGCTCGTCGTGGCGCAGCTTGCGACGGCCCTCGTCCTCATGGTCGGCTCCGGCCTCATGCTGCGCAGCTTTGCGGCGTTGCGCGACGTGTACCCGGGCTTCGAGTCGCCCGAAACGCTGCTCACGGCGCAGCTCGCGATCTCGGAGGCAGACTTCCCGGAGTACGAGCGCGTGGAAGTCATGCACCACCAGATCCTGGACCGGCTGCGTGCGTTGCCGGGTGTACAGTCGGTCGGCCTCACGACATCGGTGCCGCTCTGGGACAACGCATCCCACACGGGCACGTGGCTCGAAGGTCACGACGTGCAGGAAGGCGGGGTGCCACCCGTCCTCCGGACCCTGTGGATCGGCGGCGACTACTTCCCGACCCTCGGCATCCCTCTGCTCGCGGGCCGCTCGATCGAGCCGGCCGACATGAGCGCGCGCGCCCGTGTCGTGGTCGTCAACGAGGCGCTGGCGCGACAGTACTGGGGCGAGCCGCAGGCCGCCGTCGGCAAGCGTATCCGCCAGAGCCCGGTCGGCGAATGGTCCTACGTCATCGGCGTCGTGGGGAATACGCGCTCCGAAGGTCTCGACCAGGATCCGCCACCCACGGTCTTCAATCCGCTGGTCGGCATCAGCGATGACGCCAACGGCGTGCCCACGGGGATCTATGCGCGGCGCACCATCTTCGTGGCGCTGCGCACGAGCGGTCCGGCCATGTCGGCAGCGCCGGGACTCAGGTCGGCCATCCTCGACCTGAACCGGAACCTGCCGCTGGCGCGCGTGCAGCCCATGACGGAGCTGCTCGCACGTGCGACGGCGCGCACGTCCTTCCTCATGGTGATGCTCGCGATCGCCGCCGGGATGGCGCTCTTCCTCGCCGCGGTCGGCATCTATGGCGTGATCTCCTACGTGGTCGGGCAGCGCACGCGCGAGATCGGCGTGCGCATGGCGCTCGGCGCCGAGTCCGGCCGCGTGGCGGGCATGGTGCTGGGGAAGGGCCTGGTGCTTGCAGCCATCGGCGTAGTCGTGGGCCTGGTGGCGGCACTCGGACTCACACGGCTGATGAGCTCCATGCTGTTCGGCGTGCGGCCGGTGGATCCGGTCACCTTCGCCGGCGTGGCCGTCGGACTCACGGCGGTGGCGGCGATTGCGAGCTGGCTGCCTGCGCGCCGCGCGGCGAAACTCGATCCGGTGGAGGCACTGCGTTCGGAATGAGAAGAGTTGTGTTGTGCGCGGCCGCGCTCGCGTTGGTAGTGGCGGGCGAGGCAGCGGCGCAGGACCGGCGCGGCATCGTGACGCTCGCCGCCGGCGCCGCCAACTACGATCTGTCGGGCACCGGCTGGGCGCCGGTCATTGCGGCGCGCGTCGGCCTGGCCTTCGGGCCATGGCTCATCCTCGAGCCGGGGATAACGTGGATGCGCTACGAGACGCAGGGCGACGATCCGACGACGCTGCTGTTTCCCGAGGCGCAGCTCCAGCTCGAAATCCTGCGCGGGACCGTTCGGCCCTACATCGGTGCGGGTGCGGGCTTCGCCAATGCGAAGCACGGTGATGCCAGCGATTCGGATCTGACGATGTCCGTGTCGGCCGGCGTGCGTGCGCGACTCGACCGGGCCATCGGCTTCGTGGCGGAGGGGCGGCTGCGCAGCGTTGACCCCTTCACGGGCACCACCTTCGACCTGACTGGCGGCCTCAGCTTCGTCTTCTAGACGTCCTCTTCGACGGGCAGACCGTCGCGCTCGAAGAGGCGGATGATCTCCTCCACCTGATCGCGGCCGCGCGTCTCGAGGTGCATCACGATCTCGACGTCGCCGACCGAGATGTCGGCGAACGCGCGCCGGTGTGCGATCTCGAGGACGTTCGCGCCCGCGCCGGCCACGAGCTCGGTGAGACGTGCGAGCTCGCCGGGACGGTCCCGCACCTTGATCATGAGGCGCGCGAGCCGCCCATCCGCTACGAGGCCGCGACCGATGATCCGCTCGACCATGTTGATGTCGATGTTGCCGCCCGAGATGACGACCACGACGCGATCGTCCGCAGCGCAGGCGATGTCGCCGTTCAGCAGCGCGGCCAGCGGTGCGGCGCCCGCACCCTCGGCCACGACCTTCTGCCGCTCGAGCAGCACGTGCACCGCATTGGCGATTCGTTCCTCCGACACGGCCACGATCGAATCCACGTGGCGCTCGATGATCGGAAACGTGCGTTCGCCGATGCGCTTTACCGCGATGCCGTCGGCAATCGTGTGCTGCGTTTCGATGTGCACGAGCTCGCCCGCCCTGCGTGATTCGAGTGCGGACGGTGCAGCGGCTGCTTCGACACCGACGATGCGTACGTCCGGTCTCGCGGCGTGCACGGCCGTCGCAATCCCCGAGATCAGCCCGCCGCCGCCGATGGGTACGACCAGCAGCGACAGATCCGGGATCTGCTCCAGCAGCTCGAGGCCGATCGTTCCCTGACCTGCGATCACGCGCTCGTCATCGAACGCGTGCACGAGCACACGGCCATCTTCCTCCTTGATGCGACGCGCCTCCTGCATCGCATCCGAGAGCGTAGCGCCGCGGAACGCGATGGTGGCGCCGAAGCGGCGCGTGTTCGCGACCTTGATGAGCGGTGTGCCCTCCGGCATGACGACGGACACGGGTATCCCGAGCCGCTGCCCGTGATACGCGACCGCCTGCGCGTGATTCCCCGCGCTCGCCGTCACGACCCCGCGCTCACGTTCCGCAGGTGAGAGATCCAGCAGCCGGTTCAGCGCACCGCGGTCCTTGAACGAACCGGTGCGCTGGAGGTTCTCGAGCTTGAGGTGGAGCGAGCAGGGAAGCAGGCCGTCGAGTCCGAGCGCGCGGATGCACGGTGTCTCGACGATGCCGTCGGCGATGCGTTCTCTGGCGGATAGGATCTCTTCAGGTGTCATGGTCTTGAGAATGGGTGTGCCTTCGCGGCTCCGCCAGTCTGCGAAATTCATTCACCGCAGAGGCGCAGGGAACACAGAGCCACTCCACGCCGCCCAAGAAATGAATTTGAACATCTCGTGGACGGGTGGGTCGGGGCTCTGCGCTCTCTGCGCCTCCGCGGTGAAATGAATTTCAGCTTGAAGAGAGCGACCGCAGGTGGATGGCCCGGACCGTGTCGATCGTATCGGCATCGGCAGCGCGCTTGTCCGGACGGTAGCCCTTCACGCGCGCGAAACGGAGCGTCACACCGCCCGGGTATCGCGAACTGGCCTGCACCTCGTTGAACGCGATCTCGACGACAAGCTCGGGCTTCACGTGCACGACATGGCCCTCGCGGCCTATCTCCAGCTCGAGGAGCCGCTTCGTCTGCCACTCGAGCAGCGCATCGGTCAGACCCTTGAACGTCTTGCCCAGCATCACGAAGCCGCCGTTCTCCGGGTCGCGCGCGCCGAGGTGCAGGTTGGACAGCCAGCCGGTGCGGCGGCCGTGGCCCCATTCGGCGGCGAGCACGACGAGGTCGAGCGTGTTCGCGCGCTTCACCTTGATCCAGCCGCGGCCGCGCCGGCCGGCCTCGTAGGAGGCGTCGAGTGATTTCGCGAGTACACCTTCGTGGCCGGCGGAGGTCGCGGCATCGAGGAACGTCGCGGCGCTCTCCGGATCGGCCGCGATGATGCGCGGTATGCGCAACGCAGCGGGCAGTGCGTCATCGAGCGCGGCGAAGCGATCGCGTGCGGCGCGGTCGAGCAGCGTGTCGTCATCGACGCGCAGCACGTCGAAGAAGAACGCGGACAGCGGCAGCCGCGTGCGCAATTCAGCGACATCGAGGCGGCGGCCGAAACGTCGCATGGTCTCCTGGAAGGGGAGCGGCGTGCCGTCCGGCCGCAGCGCAATGGCCTCGCCGTCCAGCACCAGCTCGCGCGCGGGCAGTGCGCGCACCGCTTCCACGATCTCGGGGACCGCCGGCGTTACGTCGTTGAGCAGGCGCGAGTAGATGCGCACGTCATCACCGGAGCGGTGCACCTGGATGCGCGCGCCATCCAGCTTGTACTCGACCGCGGCCTCGCCCAGGCGATCCATCGCTTCGGACACGTCGTCGGCCGATGCCGCGAGCATCGGCTGGAGCGGGCGGAAGAGCTGGAGGTCGATCGCGTGCAGTCCGGTGACGCCGTCCTCGAATGCGCGGCGCGCGGTGAGTGTGAGATCGCCGGAGAGCATGAGGGCGCGGCGCACGTCGGCTACGGGAACATTGGCCGCGCGCGCGATCGCGTCGACCATCACGCCCTCCTGCGCACCCTGCCGCAGCTCGCCGAAAATCAGCCGGCCGAGGAAGTCCTGCTCTTCGCGTGTGGCGCGCAGCAGCAGCTCGTGCAGGAGTTTCTGGCGACGGTTCGTGGAACCCGCGCCGGCTTCGGCCGCCATCGCGGTGAACGCGGCATCCACGTCGTGCAGCTCGAGCGACGGCTCGCTCGCCGATTCCCCGGGCCAAGCGGCGCGGATCGCAGCGGGACCGACGCCGATGCGGCCCTGCGGAACCACACCGCTCAGGTACGCCACGGCCAGCGGCGCTTCCCTCGGGCCGAGCGCCCGCAAACGCTCCGCGAGCAGACGGATCTTCTCCAGGCGGCCGGAGGTGGCCGCTACGCGGCCGGATGTCTCGACGACGACGGCAAGGGAAAACATGCGACGAAGCTGACGCGTCTACGTCGCCCCGACAAGCGGGCGCCGGTCAGGCGATG
>CAYUIG010000033.1:19041-39304 GCA_964444685.1 uncultured Gemmatimonadaceae bacterium
GCGCATGCACGAAGTCCGCGGCATCGTCACGCACGACCTCGATCCCGGGCGTTGCGGCGAGCGTGCGGGAGAACACGACGTCGCGTACGCCGGGATAGGGAGAGCCCGCCACCTCGAACGTGCGGCGGCCCATCAGCACGGTGTCGATCGTCGCCCAGTACGCATGCGAGAGCGACTGCACATCGTCGCTCCAGTGCAGCCTGTCGACCCCATCGTCCGGAGTCGCGATGAAGCCATCCAGGCTGCACCCGGCGCCCCAGGTCACCGTGCGCATCTACGCGGCGGGCAAACGGCTCGCGCTCTTCTTCGACTTCGACGCGCGCCGCGACTTCGCGGCTGGCTTCACCACATACTCGAGCGACACGATGCCACTCTTCCGGTACACTCGGTGCTGCGTCAGCTCCAGCCGCGCGCGTGCGGCCGGCGATGGAAGGAGCGGGATGCCACCGCCGAGCAGGACGGGCACCAGCGCCACGCTCACCACATCGACCTGGTTCAGCGCCAGCAGACTCCGGAACAGCTCGCCGCCGCCGAACAGCCAGACGTCCTTGCCGGGCTCCGCGCGGAGGGCATGGAGCCTCTCGACTATGTCGTCTGAAACGATCTCCACGCCCCGATGCTCCGATGGGTTCAGCGTGCGCGAGAACACGAGCGTCTTCATCCCGCTGCCGCCGCCGCCGCCCCCGGACATGGCGTACGTCTTCCGCCCCATCAGCGCGGTGTCGTACCGCCCCATGATCTCCCCGAAGTCGATCTCCGGGTCCATCGTGATCCAGTCGTACTCCCCGTTCGGTCCCGCGATGTAGCCGTCCAGACTGCATGCCACCGAGTACTCGATCCGTCGCATCGCGACCTCCTCGGCTGGGGATGCACCCGCGGCCGGGCTGGCGCGCCCGGTCCTCATGGTGAATACTAAACGACGGTTAACTAATGGCCAAGACTAAACGAGCATTTAGAAACCGTCAAGAGGGATGAGTCCGAGGCCGAGGAAGGTAAGCGACGAGCAGGTCTTCGGGGCGGCGTACCGTGTGATGCAGCGGGCGGGGCCGGGGGAGCTGACGCTGGCGGAGATCGCGCGCGAGGCGGGGGTGACGGCGAGCGCGCTGGTGCAGCGGTACGGCTCGAAGCGCGCGCTGATGCTGCGGCTGTTCGAGGGTGCGGCCGAGGGAACGGAGGCGCTGTTCGCGAGTCTGAGGAAGGGTCGGCGCTCGCCGCTGGCGGTGGTGCGTGCGTACGCGGACTGCATGGCGTCGATGGCGTCGACGCCCGCGGGCCTGGCGCATCACCTGTCGTACCTGCAACTGGATTTTACGGATCCGGAGTTTCACGAGCATTCGCGGGCGCAGGCGCGTGCGTCGCGGGATGGAATCCGCACTTTGCTCGACGAAGCGGTGGCGGTCGGAGAGCTGAAATCCAAAACGGATACGAAGTCGCTGGCGCGGCTGGTGGAGGCGGTGATCGGCGGGTCGTTGCTGTCCTGGGGCTTCCATCAGGAGGGGCCGGCACAGTCGTGGATGCGGCAGGATCTGCGGGTGGCGCTGCGGCCGTACGTTCGGCGGGGTCGGCCCTGAGGCGCTCGATGGAGATAGGCGAGTCGGGGGTCGGGAGTCGAGGGTTGTAGCCCCGCCGTTCCTCGGGTCCCGACTCCCGACTCCCGAGTCTCGACTCCGAGACTGTCAGAGGGGTCCGCGATATTCGACGGAGTTTCCCAGCAGGAGGATGGATTGCCGGAGATCACGAAGCTGCAGCGGTGGCTGGATCTGATTGCGTACCTGGTCGGGCGCAAGCTGCCGGTCCCGGTCGAGGAGTTGATGCGGGAGATCCCGGCGTATGCGGCGAAGGCCGGGGACCCGACGTCGGAGGCGACGGCGCGGCGGACGTTCGAGCGGGACAAGGACGAGCTGCGCCGGGCGGGGATACCGATCCGTACGGTCCGGTACTCGATCAACTTCGGCCTCGAGCAGGTGGATGGGTACCGGGTGGACAGCCGGGACTTCTACCTGCCGTACCTGCGTCTCCTCGGGCAGGAAGGCCGGGTACCGCAGGGGGCGGTGGAGCTGGGCGAGGGGGAGGCGAAGCTGGCGGTGGAGGCGCTGCGGCGGGTGTCGGAGGTTCCCTCGTTCCCGCTGGAGGGGGAGGCGCGGTCCGCGCTGCGGAAGCTGACGTTCGATCTGGCGCCTGTGCCGGAGGCGGGAGCGGAGCCGCAGTTCATCCGCGCGGAGCCGGAGAGTGTGGAGCTGCGTGCGCGGCTGCGGCAGCTGTCGAATGCGGTAGTATCGCGGAAGCGCGTGACGTTCACGTATCACGGAATCCATCGAGGGGAGGAGACGGAACGGGATGTAGCGCCCTACGGGCTGTTGTATCAGAAAGGTCACTGGTACCTGATCGGCCACGACAGGCTGCGCGAGGACGTGCGGGTGTTCCGGGTCGCGCGCATGGAGAACGTGGAGATGAATCGGGGGAGGATGTCGGAGCCGGACTTCGAGCCGCCGGAGGACTTCAGCCTGGACCGTTACGTGGGGCGCGAGGCTTGGGAGCTGGGCGATGATCCGCCGGTGCGAGCGGAGGCGCTGTTCCGCTTTCCGCGGTCGGTGTGGGCGGAGCGCAACGGCTATGGCGTCATGGTTCGCGAAGAGGAGGGAGGTGCGGTAGTGCGTGCGTTCGATGTGCAGCAGGTCGGTCCCTTCCTGCGCTGGCTGCTGGGATTTGCCGGAGACGTGGAGCTGCTCACACCCGAATCGATGAAGGACGAACTTCGCAGGCTCGCAACCGAAGTCGCGCGTCGGCATGGAGGTGCGCATGCCGGCTGATCCGGCGGAAGTCCGGCTTCAGCGACTGCTCCAGATCATCCCGCTCGCATGTCGCGACGGTGGCATCACGATCGACGAGCTGGCGAGTCAGCTCGGCTGCGAGCCGTCCGATGTTATGAGCGACCTGGAGGAGGCGACCGCGCGCGAGTACTACTGGCCGGCCGGGAGCGTGGATGCCTTCCAGATCGCGGTCGACGGCGACCGTGTTCAGATCTGGACGACCGGTCAGTTCCGCCGTCCGTCGCGCCTGGCGCCGCTCGAGGCGCTCGCGCTGGGGCTGGCGCTGCGCGCGCTCGCAGCGGAGTCCACGCCGGAGCGCCGGGAGGAGGTTCTCGCGCTGGCGCTGCGTCTCGAACGGGAGCTCACCGCGCCGCCTATCTGGGAGGTTGCGGAGCGGATGCCTGCATATGACGTGCGTGAGTCGCGTGCCGATTACGTGTCTGCGATGCGTGCGCGCTTCGCCGAACCACCGGCCGAGCACGATGCGATGGTACCGCCAGCGCCGCCGCCGACCGTCGATGATGTCCTGGCGGAGGCGGTCGAGCGGCATCGCCGCTGCGTGATCGTGTACCTGAAGCCGAGCGATGCGATGCCTTCCGAGCGTACGATCGCGCCGTACCGGCTCGTGTACTCGGCGGGCCAATGGTACACGATCGCGCGTGACGAAGTGCGCGCATCCGTACGCATCTTCCGCCTTGACCGGATCCTCGAGGCGCATCTCACGGCCGATCGGTTCGAGGTGCCGGACGACTTCGATCCGCGCGACTACACGACGGCGGATGGTGCGCCGTTCGCCGCGGCGGAGCCGGCTACGGTGCGCGTACGCTACTCGCCCGTCGTCGCGCGCTGGGTGGCCGAGGCCGTGGGTGTTGCGCCTGCTTCGGACGGGACGCTCGTGCTCGAGCATCCGGTCGCGGACGAGGACTGGCTGGTGAGGCACGTTCTCCGCTACGGCGGTGAGGCCGAAGTCGTCGAGCCGCTGGAGCTGCGCGGCGTCGTGGCGGCGGCGGCCCGGCGCATGGCCTGATTCACACGGTCTTCCTGTGATGTGGGGCGGCTCTGCGCTGAGCAGAGCCGCCCCGTTGCGTTGCTACTGCTCCTGTCGGTCCTTCCTGCGGCGAATCAGATCCATCTTCGATGCGACGCGGCCGCGCCCGCGATCGTGCGCGTGCTGGAACATGTACTTGGCGTCCATCGCATCGAACGTCCCGTACGCCAGCTTCGACTCCATCAGCCGCAGCTCCTCCGACTCCAGGCGGAGCTCCGCGTCATCGAGCCCGGCATCCGCCAGTGCGTGGGCGGCCTCGGCGAGGCGCATGGCGGCACCCTGGAAGTCACCGCGCTCGCGCGCAGCGAGTGCTTCGTCGCGGGCGCGCGCACTTTCCAGCAGCAGCAGCTCGCGGCGCACCTCATCGTCGACGCAGGGTCCATCCGCTGGCGAGAAGGTGATCGGCAGCCGGATCTCCTGCCGGGAGATCGAGCCGTCCGCCGCGATCACATCGCCGCTGATGGTGAGTGCGCCTACCGCGATCGGCTGCGTGTCGGTGCCGTCCACGAAGAACTCGACCAGCAGGGAGCGCGGCTCGCGCGCGTAGAGGTCACCGAGGTCGAGTCGCACACCGTCCGCCGAGTTCGTTCGGGGGTACGTGTGGTGCACCGCGGTCAGGCTGGCGCCGGTGGCGCGGACCAGCACCGCGATGTTCTGCGCCGCGAGCGAGGCGAGGTCCTCGAACTCGTGGGCGAAGATCGCGATGGCCTGGTCCGGCTGCTCGATGTAGTACGCCTCGCCGCCACCCGCCTCGGCCATCGAGCGCAGCAGCCGCTCGTCGTAGTCTTCACCGAAGCCGATCGTCGTGGTGCGGATGCCGTGGCTTCGTGCAGCCCTGCAGAGCCCGACGAGCTGCTGCGGATCCGTGATGCCGACGTTTGCGAGGCCATCGGTCAGCAGCAGGATCGTGCGCGCGCGGCCCTCGATCGGCGTGCGTTCGAGCAGTTCACGCGCGCGCAGCCAGCCGCCGCTCAGGTTCGTCGAGCCGCCCGACTGGATCCCGAGGATCCGCGCCGAGAGGTCCGGCTGCTGGTCACCGGTGCCGAGCGCCGCGACCGTGTCGACCCTGTCATCGTAGGCGACCGCGGCGAGCCGATCCTCCGTGCGCAGCCTGCGGACGAGCCCGGCGGCGGCGTCGCGCGCGGCGGCCAGCTTCGCGCCGTGCATGGAACCCGAGCGGTCGAGCACGACGGCAAGGTCGAGGGGCGTGCGGCCGGGCTCCGTCCGCGGCTCCGCTTCGATGCGCAGCAGCGCGCGTACGACGTGTCCGATCGGGGTCGGCTCGTGATCGAGCCGGAGCGTCGTCTTCATGGGGCTCCTTTCGTTGGCGTTATCGAAGGTAGGGGTGGGGTCCGACAGTCTGCGGTTGCCCGCATCCGGGTCGAAGCCCATTGTCTCTGGGGTCTGGAGTCTGGGGTCTGGAGTCTGGGAACTGCGGAGGCGGGTCATGCGGGTCGGGCTTGCGTTGCTGCTCGTCATCCTTTCCACACCGGTCGCGGGGCAGGGGGTGTTCGGGCGCTGGGATCTGACGGTGAAGGATCCGGGCGGAGACTATCCAATGTGGGTGGAAGTAGTCCCGGGGCCGCCGGCCGGCGCGCGGCTGCAGGGCCGCTTCGGTCATGCTGTCCCGGTGGCCGGGCTCGAGGTTCAGGGCGACGGCTTCCATTTCACCCTCGGGGGCGAGAACCCGCCGCGCTTCGAGGCGCGCGCGAGCGGCGATGGGCTGGCCGCGTCGCTCGTGTATCCCGATGGGCGGCGCATCGCGGTCGAGGGACGCCGTGCACCGGAGCTTTCACGCCCCGCACCCGCGAGCTGGGGCGAGCCGATCGACCTGCTTGCGGACGGGCTGGACGGCTGGCGCGCGCGCGGGGATCGCAACGGCTGGAGCGTCGAGAACGGCGTGCTGATCAATACGCCGCCCAGCAGCGACCTGATCACCGAGCACACGTTCGACGACTTCCACCTGCACATCGAGTTCAACGTTCCCGAGGGCGGCAACAGCGGCGTGTATCTGCGCGGACGCCACGAAGTGCAGGTTCAGGATGACTACGGCAACACGCCTCACACGCGCGGACTGGCGGGTGTCTACGGCCAGGTTGCACCCGTCGCGCTGCCCGCGAAGCCGGCGGGCGAGTGGCAGACACTCGACATCACGCTGATCGGCCGCTACGTGACGATTGCGCTGAACGGCGTGACGATCGTCTACAACGCGGAGATTCCGGGGATCACCGGCGGTGCGCTGGACTCATACGAGGAGCGACCGGGCCCGATCATGCTGCAGGGGGATCATAGTGGGGTGCAGTACCGGAATATCGTGGTTAGGCCAGCGCGTCGGTGATCGGGCGACTACGGACGGGCGACGTGCGGCGGGCGACGTGGGGCGGACGACACACGGCGGGCGACACACGGCGGGTTTTCAGTCGGGTTTGTTGATTCGGTGCATCACGGCGAACTGGACGTCGTTTTCGTCGGTGGTGGTGCCGGTGACGAAGTTGGGGCCGATCTGGTGGATCACGAGGAGCCGCGGGGCGACTACCTCGCCGAGGTAGCGGCCGTCGCGATCGAACACATCGAAGTGCGGGATCTCCTGCCACGGTGCGCGGTAGCGCTCGACCCACAGGTTGCCGTCCTCGTCCAGACGTAGCGAGACGTAGGAGGGCAGGCTGTCGGCGGCGGGCACGTCCGCCATGATGCGGCGGATCTCGGGCTGCCGCTCCTCCGGATAGCGCGCATACAGCCAGCCCAGGTATTCCGTGACGTTCTCATCGGTCACGGGCGTACGTGCGACCATGCGACGGATGCGTTTCACCAGCGCGCCGGTCTGCACGTCGTGCACGCGGATGTCGTAGCCGTCGCCGTTGCCTACGTACGCGAAGGAACCCGCCGCCGCGCTGCTGCCGATCAGCCCGTAGATGGGTCCATCATTCCGCACACCCTGATTGTTCGGCCCGACCGCCGACAGGTACGCCTCCCCTGCCGGGAACGTTGCGAGCGTGTCGATGAAAGCTCCGTCGTCGTCGAAGCGGAAGAGCGCGCCCGTGTAGCGCACATGACCGAGCACGAGCTCGGGTGTCTGCAGTATTCCGCGGGAGATCCACGTGCCGTCGTCGAGGCCCGCGATCGGTGGCGGCGCGAACTGTGTCGGCCATTCGAGTCGCCAGTGCCTCACGAACGTGCCGCTGCTGTCGAACAGCAGCAGGCGCGAGAGCTGATAGTCGTACGCCACGACGGAATCACCCGCGAGCAGCGCACCATCGAGAAACTGCATCTCGCCCGGACCGCCACCATGACCGCCGGCCGTCTTCAGGTGACGGCCGCTCGCATCGTACCAGCGGAGCTGCGCCGTGCCGTTGTCGGCCACGACGATGCGCCCATCCGGCAGGCGGCGCACACTACGAATCGTCTGGAACAGGTACTCGGGTGCGCCATCGACGACGCCGATGCGGAGCGCAGGCTCGGGCTCGACAATCCATGCGTCACCCTCCTGCCACGCGGCCGTGCTACTCTCCGCGATTCGGACGCCGGCGCTATCACGCACGACGAACGCATTACCTGCGGAGCCTGCGTTGCCGCAGGCGGCGATCAGGGCGAGGAAGGGGAGGGCGGCGCGTCGCATGAGAATCAGGCGGGTGCGTGGCCGATGAGGCGCGCGACCTCGATGCCGAGCTTCGTGGCGTCCGCGCCCTGCTGCGCGGTGCACGCCACGTCGGCGCCCTCGAGGAAGCTGCGCGCGAAGTCTGCCAGTGCGTAGTAGAGCGGCGGGTGCTCGAGGCCGCCGCCTTCCTTCAACCGGCCCTGCGCGGCGAGCTGCGTGGCATCGGCGACGAGCACAATGCCTTCGTCGCGGTGGAACTGCTGCCGGGTGGCGTACACTTCCCAGCCCTGCGTCGGCGAGTCCGCTTCCTTGAACAGCCAGCCGTGCGTGCCCGCGAGCTTCACCGCGGCGTTGCTGCCATACACGATCTCGTGCTCGCCGCCGTACGAATTGCCGAGTGTGGCCTGCCACTGCAGCGCAACGCCGTCATCCCATGCCAGTGAAGCGCGCACCGTGTCATAGACGCGCCGGCCGTCGTCGTGGAAGCGGATCGTGCCCGTTCCGGACTCGACGGTGGGCGCGCGCCCCCGGAACCATGTGAACACGTCGAACTGGTGGCTGCCGATCTCACCGGCCAGGCCGATCGAGATGTCCGGGTTCAGCCGCCAGTTCGCTGCCTGCGCTTCCTGGCCTTCGGCGCGCGGAAAGCGCCACGTCGTTTTGCGGTGATGCTGCGCGTAGAAGGAAACGAGGTCGCGCACGCCGTCGCTCCTGACCGCAAGCAGCGCACGGCGGTAGAGCGGGTTGGAGCGCGCCTGAAATCCTGCGTGAAACACTGTGGAGGCCGAGGATGCCGCGGCCACGATCGCATCGCAGTCCTCGGGCGTGTGCGCGATCGGCGCTTCGCAGTACACGTGCTTCCCGGCGGACAGTGCAGCCGTGACGATGTCGCGGTGCTGATGTGTCGGCGTGGCGACGATGACCGTTTCGATGTCCGCGCGCGCGAGAAGCGCCTGGTAGTCCGCGATGCCCTCCGCTCCGGGCGCACGCTCCAGTCCGGACGTCACCCGCGAAGGTACGATGTCACATACGGCTGCGACCTCGAGCGCCTCCAGTTTTGCGAGCTCGTCCAGGATGTCGCGGCCGCGACGACCAGCGCCGATGAGCGCGACTTTCGTGGCGCGCCCGCGCCGGCGCGGCGCTGCGACGATCGCGTCGGGTGCGAGTGCAACGGCTGCGAGTGCGCCGGCACTCTGGGCGAGGAAGGTGCGGCGGTCGGTCGGCTTCATCACAACAGCATGCTCCGATAGTCGGGTGGCGGCGCATGCCCGAGCAGCAGGGCAGTGCTCCATGCATCGGCCAACCGCGCCGACGGGCCGATCACTGCGGCCGTGCGCGTATCGCGATGCGGCTTGCCGGTCCCGGGATCCACGACATGCGCGATGCCATCGGGTGCGATCGTGCAGGAGACAGACAGCGCATCATCGCAAAGCTCCACGGTCGGCGCTTCGTCATTCTTCCCGAGCGCGACGCGCCACGGTCCACCGATCGTGATCGTGCTGCTCGTGCCCCCGTGCAGCAATGCGCGCGTCACCTCATGCGTTCGCAGTTCGCGCGCGGCGAGGTCGAGCGCGTGACCTTTCGCGATGCCACCGAGGTCGAGCGCCAGCGGCTTTGAAAACGTGATCGTGCGGTGCCGAGAATCGAGGACGACGCACGGGATTCCCGATTCGAACGCATCGCCCTCCATGGCCGGCGCCACGGTGATGTCGAAGGCACCACTACTGGCCTGCCACACCGCCAGTGCATCCTCGAACAAGGCGAATGTATCGGCGTCGAGGCGAACCGGTCGTGCGTGTGCGGTCCTGCCGATGTGGGAGACGAGGCTGTCTTTCGCGAAGCGGGTGAGCTTGCGATGGCATTCCTCGATGACGGCGAGCGCCGCCTCTGCGATGGCCGGCCAATCCTCGCGAGGCGCATCGGCGGCTTCGAGGACGAGCTCGAACCGCGTACCCATGGCGGCTGTGGCGAAGCGCATCGGTTGTGTCGACGTCAACGGCATTTCACCGCGGAGAGCGCGGAGTACGCGGAGGCAACGAAAACGGAATCACAGCAAGATTCAATGTCGTTCTCCGCGCCCTCTGCGCTCTCCGCGGTGAAACATGTCGTTCTCGGCGGTTGTTGCTGTTCAGAGTTCGACAACAGCCATGGATGCAGGATCGAACCCGAACGCCTTCCCCTCCCAGAGCGAGCGCGTTGCGAGGTCGACGGCGACCATGACCTGGGTGGCGAGTTCGACCGGGCTCGCGTTCGGCTGGCGGCTGCGGATGCATTCGAGCCAGTTGAGGCGGAGGCGGTCCTGCGGGTCGCCGATGTCGTCGCCCTCCACCGTCCGCTCCTCGATCTCTTCGGCGAAGAGGCGTTCGGGGCGCATCGTTAGGTTGCGGCCACCGAGGTAGAGGTTGGCGCGGTGGCCGCGGATCATGGTTTCGAGGCCGACCTCGTTCGCGGTGGAGCCGGCCACGACCATCGTGTGCTCGCCCTCGAACTCGATCGTGATGTTGACCTGGTCGTGGTTCTCCATCGCCTTGTCGACGTAGTGCCCGCCCGCGGCGATCACACGCGTGGGCCAGCCGACCTGGAGCGCCATCATGAGCGGTGTGATGCGGTGGACGAGCAGGTCGCCGATGATGCCGGTGGACCAGTCGCGGTAGCGGCGCCAGCGCGCGTAGATCTCGGGGTTCCACGCGATGTGCTCCGCGGGCCCGCACCACGCGTCCCAGTCGAGGTTGACGCCCGGCTGCCACTCCGGATCGATCGCGTAGTACAGCCACTCGCCGTCCTTCGAGTTGCGGCAGTAGCTGGTCTGGCTCCACACGGGCTTGCCGATGGTGCCGTCGGCAATGAGCTGGCGTGCGGCGTGGTAGCTCGGGTACATCACGTACTGCGTGCCGACCTGCACGATCACCTGCGGATTCGCACGCGCGACCTCGCGCAGCCGTAGCGCCGCGGGTAGCCGCAGCGTCATCGGCTTCTCGACGTACACGTCCTTGCCGGCCGCAATCGCATCCTCCGCCATCTGCGCGTGCCAGTGCTCGGGCGCAGCGATCAGTACGCCGTGGATGGACGGGTCCGCGAGGACTGCGTGGTAGTCGGTGTGCACCGCGACCGGGTCCCGTTGCTTCTCGGCGACGACTTTGCGTGCCGCCTCGAGGCGCGGCTGGCAGACGTCGCACAGCGCGGCAATGCGCGCATTCGCCCGGCCGTCCTCGATCATCCGCAGGAACGCGCGCGCATGCTCGGTCCCCATGCCGCCGGTGCCGATGATGCCGAAGCGCACCGGTTCATCGCCGCGTGGCGGATTGATCGAGCGGGCGCGCGGAATCGGGCCCTCGCTTCTTGCGCCTGCTGCGCAGGCGCCGAGCGTGAGGGCGCCCGTTGCGGCTATGGCGGCGGAGAGGAATTCGCGCCTGGACGTCGAGTCTGGAGTCTGGAGTCTGGTGTCTGGAGTCTCGGACATGAAATACGAGTCTGGGGTCTGGGGCCTGGAGTCTGGAGTCTCGGACGTTCGGGCCGGTTCTGCAACTCGGTTCATCCGGAGTGGAGGCGGGGCAGGGATCCGTAAACCAGACCCCAGTCCCCAGACTCCAGACCCCAGACTCATCCGTTCTGGATCCCGGAGGCGATCCGCTGAAGCAGCTGTTGCGTCAGCCGGATGCCCTCCCGCTCAGGCAGCCTGGACCCCTCGTACTCGATGCCCACCCAGCCGGAGTATCCCGCATCGAGCACGATGCGCATGAGGCGGCGGTAGTCCTTGGTCGATTCGTTGCCCTGCTCGTCGAAGTCATGGGACTTGGCGCTCACGGCCTTGGCAAACGGCATCAGCTCCTCGACACCCTTGTAGATGTCGTACATCTCGCCGTTGCCGAGGTTGAAGTTGCCGAAGTCGGGCAGCGTCCCGCAGCGCGGGTGGTCCACCATGCGCATGACACCGGCGAGCCACTGGCCGTTCGACGACAGGCCGCCGTGGTTCTCGACGATCACGTGGATGTCCATCGTGTCGCCGAACTCGCACAGACGTCGCAGCCCGTCTGCGGCGAGACGCATCTGTTCGTCCCAGCTTCCTTCGCTCGCGGCGTTCACCCGGATGATCGTGCAGCCGAGGGTCTTCGCGGCCTCGACCCACTTGTAATGGTTCTCCACCGCCTGGCTGCGTGCCGTGTCGTCCGGATCGCCGAGCCGCCCCTCGCCGTCGCACATGATCAGGTGCTGCACGACGCCCTGATCGGCCGCGCGCCGGTTCATCTCGGCAAGGTACGCCGCGTCGCGCGCCCTGTCCTTGAAGAAGGTATTGACGTATTCGATCGCCTCGATGCCGAACTCTTCGCGCGCGGCGCGAGCGAAGTCGAGATGATCGAGTTCGCCGGAACGCAGGGTGCGATGGAGCGACCACTGCGCCAGCGAGATCCGGAACGGCGGGCGAGAAGCCCCGGCCGGACACGCCGCGCCGAGCGAGAGGCCGGCGAGGGCCGTGGTGCCAGTCGCAATGAATTCGCGACGCGTCCAGCCGGTGCGCATGGTCGCCTCAGTACGAGGGTGCGGTGTCGGCGCGGTCGACGCGCAGCGTCGTGGTGAGTGTGTGCTCACCCGCGACCAGCGTCACCGTGTATTCGCCTGACGGTGCCATCGGTGCCGGTCCCGCGGTGCGCCGCTGGAACAGGCCGCCGAAGCGTCCGAAGCGGCCGCGTCCGCCACCCGCCTCGCCGCGCACGAGACGCATGATCGTCTGCGTCAGCGCCGCGTCACTCTCACCGCCACCGCCACCGGGCGTGGCCCGCTGCTGCGCCGGTACCGGTCCCTCGGCCGGGCGCTCGACGAAGCCGCCGCCCTGGTTGCCGCCGCCACCGCCGCCGCGGCCGAAGCCGAACCCGCCGCCCTGACCGGAGCGCAGGTTGGCGGCGACGCGCTCGACGCGCTCGCGGTCGCTGCCCGCGGCGATGAGCGAGTCGGTCACCTGCGTGAGCCGCCGCTCCGTGTTGATGCTGTCGCGGCGCTCGGACGGCGAGAGCGGGAGCGTCTCCGCGTTGCCGCGCAGGTTCCAGCTCACGGTGTGCAGGCCGCGGCCGTTCCTGCCGTTCAGTGACTGCACGGTGTCGCCGCGCGCGTCCGTGACGATGATGCGGACGTCGCCATCGACGCGGTCACCGAGCCAGTAGGTGATCTGCGCACCTGCATCGGCGGACTCGGCCTCGAAGAACATCTGGCCGGTGAACTCGCCGCCGACGGGCGAAGTGCCGAAATGCGCGGCCGGCGCCGGGTCGAACAGGTGCGCTGCCGATGCGATCACGTTCCTGTTGAGCTGCTGGAGCGGTGCGATGTCCGCGATCCAGATCGAGCGGCCGTGCGTGCCGGCAATGAGCTCGCGGTCGCGCGGATGGATCTTCAGGTCGTTCACGGGAACCGTCGGCAGCCCCTCCATGAACTTCTGCCACGACGCGCCGCGGTCCAGCGAAACGTACAGGCCGACATCGGTACCGACGAACAGCAGGTCCGGGTTCACGGGATCCTCACGGATCACGTGGACGTAGTCCGGCGCGCCGGTCGGCAGGTTCGAAGCGATCGAGCGGAAATTGCGGCCGCCGTCATCGGTCACGAACACGTAGGGCGTGAAGTCGCCGCGCCGGTGGTTGTCGAAGGTGATGTAGAAGCGGTTCGCGGTGTGCCACGACGGCTCGATGCGGCTCACGTACGTGGACTCGGGGACGAGGCGGCGGAAGCGTGCCGTCAGATTCGTCCAGTCCTCGCCGTCGTTCGTGGTGATCCAGACGTTGCCGTCATCGGTACCCGCGATCAGCATCCCCTGCCGCACGGGAGACTCCGCGAGCGACACGATCGTGCCGTACGTCTCCGCACCCGTCACGTCCGGCGTGATGCCGCCGGTGCTCGTCGTGCTGATGCGAATCTTCGCGGTGTCGCGCTTGGACAGGTCCGGCGAGATGATCTTCAGGCTGTCACCCCGCTGCGTGGACTTCAGCACGCGGTTGCCGCCGGCATAGAAGACGTCCGGATCGTGCGGTGACAGGAAGAAGGGCGTGTTCCAGTTGAAGCGCAGCTCCATGTCCGCGGAGTCCGCCGACGCCCTGCGCCGGAAGTCCGCCACGCGGCGCGCCACATCCTGTGACGGCGCAACGGTCGTGTCGGGCCAGATCAGCGCGATCGAGTCCTGCCACATGCGGTACGTGTCGCGCCAGTCGGGCGGCTGCAGCGAAACGCGCTGGCCGGTGCGGTAGTCGAGCCGGCCCATGCGGCCGCCCTGCGACTCGGAGTAGATGATGTTCGGGTCGCGCGGGTCCTGCGCGGTGTGGAAGCCGTCGCCGCCGCTGACCGAGAACCAGTCGTGATTCGTGATCTCCCCGTTCGCCTTCCGGCTGGGCCCGCACCAGGAGTAGTTGTCCTGGAGACCGCCGCACACGCGGTAGGGCACGGCCATGTCGAAGCTGATGTTGTAGAACTGGCCGAGCGGCATCGTGTTCGGGAAGATGTAGTTGCCGCCCCGGTCGAACGTAACGGCTACGCCGCCATCATTGCCGGTAATGAAGCGGTCCGGATCGTTCGGGTCGATCCACTGCGCGTGGTTGTCGACGTGGATGCCGACCGCCGCGGAGCGAACGGTGCGGCCGCCGTCCTCCGAGAAGTAGAAGGACGAGAAGTACACACGATCGGGATCGACCGGGTCGATACGCACCTGCGAGTAGTAGAACGGCCGCGAGTTCGTGGTGTTCATCTGCGTCCACGTCTCACCGCCGTCATTCGACCGATACAGACCCGAGCGCGTCGAGTCGCCCTCCGCTTCGGCCTCGACCATCAGGTAGATGATGCGAGGGTCGCCGAGGAAGAAGTCGATGCCGATGCGGCCCAGTTCGCCCGTCGGCAGGCCGCCGCCCTCGACCTTCGTCCAGTTCTCGCCGCCATCGCGGCTGCGCCAGAGTGCGCTGCCCGGGCCGCCGCTCTTCATGTCGTACGGACTGCGGATCCGCTCCCAGCTCGACGCGAGCAGGTGGTCCGGATTCGACGGATCGATCGCCACGTCGATGAAGCCCGCGCGGTCGCTGATGAACTTCACCAGCCGCCACGTGCTGCCACCGTCCGTCGTCTTGTAGAGCCCGCGCTCGGGGTTCGTGCGCCATGCGGCACCCGATGCGGCCACCCAGACGATGTCGGGATTCGTCGGGTGCACGATGACGCGGCCGATGTGCTCGGTCTTCTCGAGCCCCATGAACTGCCAGGTCTCGCCGCCGTCCGTCGACTTCCAGATGCCGCCGCCTGGCGAGATCGAGTTGCGTACATCCTCCTCGCCGGTGCCGGCCCAGAGCTGGAGCGTGTCGCTCGGCGCGATCGCGATGTCGCCCATCGAGATCACGCGCTCGTTGTCGAACAGCGGACGGAACGTCGTGCCGTTGTTCGTCGTCTTCCAGATGCCGCCGCTCGCCGCCGCGAAGTAGAACGTCTTCGACGGGCCCGGCAGCCCTTCGACGTCCGTCACACGCCCGGACATGTTCGCAGGTCCGATCGAGCGCCAGCGCATGCCGGCGAGCACGGCCGAATCCAGGGGCGTGGCGGTCTGGGCGTGGACGGCCGGCGCGCCGAGCAGGGTGGCGGCGGCCAGCACGGGGAGCAGCCTCGGTTTCATGGGGGTTCTGATCCGCGGGTTTCAGGGGGTACCGTGACAAGGGCCAGACGCATTCGCGAGCGGATGCGTTGGCTGCCGGTCCGGTCAAGATGCGGACACCGCCGCTCCGCGCAAGGAGCGCTCGCACGCTGCGCGCGGGCCCGTTACCTTCCGCCGCTTCAACGAACGACCCGTTCCAGGGAGAAAACCGTATGCGACGTTTCCCGATCACCGTCGCCGGCGTGACGCTGCTCGCGCTCGGCGTCGGCGCGTGCGAGCCGGCCGCCGAAGACAACATGCCCGAAGCCGATGTCGCCCCCGCCGAGTCCGTCGATCCGGGCCTGGAGGTGGCGACGGAGTACGCGCCCGAGCTGAACGTGGACCTGACTGCGATGGAGCGGCGCGAGTCGGGCCTGCTCGTGCAGGAGCTGGCGCCCGGCGAGGGCACCGAGGCGATGCCCGGCGACATGGTCGCGGTGCACTACACGGGCTGGCTGCCGGACGGCACGAAGTTCGACAGCAGCCTGGACCGCGGCGAGCCGATCGTATTCGCACTCGGCCAGGGTCAGGTCATCGACGGCTGGGATGAAGGTGTGGCCGGCATGCGGCCGGGTGGTCGTCGCAAGCTCGTGATCCCGTCCGCGCTCGGCTACGGCCCGGCGGGCAACGGCCCGATCCCCGGCGGCGCCACCATGGTGTTCGACGTCGAGCTGGTTCGGATCGGCAGCTGATCCATCGATGCCGCGCATCGCGGTATGCTCGTGGTCGCTCCAGCCGCGCGATGCGGCGGAGCTCGTCGAGCGCGTGCGCGCCTGCGGACTGGATTCGGTGCAGCTCGCACTGGATCCGGTCCGCACCGGCATCATCGATGCCGATGTTCTCTACCGTCAAGATATCCGCATCGTGTCCGGCATGATGGCGATGGCCGGCGAGGACTACTCCACACTCGAGTCCATCCGCCGTACCGGCGGTCTGGTTCCCGACGAACACTTCGCCATGAACCTCGAGGCCGCACACACGAACGCGCAGCTCGCGCGTGAGCTCGGCCTCCGGCTCGTCACGTTCCACGCCGGCTTCATTCCCGACGAACCAGGGGCGCGGCGCACGCAGCTCGTCGAACGGCTGGCGCGCGTGCGCGACGCGTTCGCGGCGGAGGCCGTCGCCATCGCGCTCGAGACGGGGCAGGAATCCGCCGAGTCGCTGATCGCGTTCCTCGATGAGGTCGGCGGCGACGTCGGTGTGAACTTCGATCCCGCGAACATGATCCTGTACGGCATGGGTGATCCCGTCGCCGCACTCGAACAGCTCGCGCCGCGCGTGCGCCAGGTGCACGTGAAGGACGCGCGCGCGTCGCAGTCGCCGGGGCAGTGGGGCGTCGAGGTGCCGGTCGGTGAAGGCGAGGTGGACTGGCGCGCGTTCTTCGCGGCCGTGCCCGCGGACGTGGCCCTGGTGATCGAACGGGAGGCGGGCGACGACCGGATCGGAGACGTGCGGCGTGCGCTGTCGCTAATCCGGGCGCACGCGGCGGCGTGATCGGCGTCGCCGTCCTCGGTTTCGGCGTGATGGGCCGCGTGCACGCCGCGGCGTGGCACGCGGCGAGCGCCGACCTGCCCGTGCGTCTCGTGGGTGTGCACAGCCGTTCACTCAGCAGCGCGCGTGCGGAAGGCAACCTCGACGCGCTCGCCGGGGACCTGCCGTTCGACGCGTCGAGGCTCACGGTCTACGAACACATCGACGATCTGCTCGCCGACGAGAGCATTCACGCGGTCAGCATCTGCACGCACACGGACTCGCACGCTCCGTTGGCGTTGCGTGCACTCGAGGCCGGCAAGCACGTGCTCGTGGAGAAGCCGGTCGCGCTCTCTGCGGCGGAGGTGGAGCCGCTCGTCCACGCGGAACGGGCAAGTGGACGACTGTGCATGCCCGCCCTGTGCATGCGCTTCTGGCCGGGCTGGCCATGGCTGCGCGAGCATGTGAACGCGGGCACGTTCGGCGCGGTGCGCAGCGCGCGCTTCGAGCGGGCGGGCCCGCCGCCGACCTGGGCGCCGCACTTCTACGGGGACCTCGAGCGGAGCGGCGGCGCACTGCACGACCTGCACGTGCACGACGCAGATTTCGTCCTCTGGACGTTCGGGGATCCGCATGCCGTGACGGCGCGCGGGGATCTTCGGCACGTGGACGCGCGGTACCACTACGACGGCCGGGCGGAAGTGAGCGCGCTGGGTGCGTGGATCGACGCGCCCTTCCGCATGACGTACCGCGTCGTGTTCGAGGACGCGGTCGCGGATTTCCGGCACGACCGCGAACCGGCGCTTGTGGTGGAGCGTGACGGTGCGACGTCGCCCGTGCCGTTGCCGGTGGAGAGTGCCTACGACGAGGAGGTCCGCCACTTCGCGCGTGCGATCCTCGGCGAGGTGACGCCGGAAGTGACGGCGGTGGATGCGCTGGCGGTGGCGCGATTGCTGGACCGTGAGAAGGAGGCGCTGAAGGCATCATGAGCGAGGGCCGTCACGAACGGACGTCCGACTTCCTGCTGGCGGGCTTCGAGCGGAAGGTGCTGCCGCGCCTTGCCGCGGCGCTGCCGCGCTGGGTGATGCCGGACCACATGACGGCGCTCGGGCTGCTCGCTGCGACGGGGATCGCGGCGAGCTACATGGCCAGCAACCGTTCGGAGTCGTGGCTGTGGCTGGCGAGCGCGCTGCTCGTCGTGCAGTGGTTCGGCGACAGTCTGGACGGAAACCTGGCGCGCTACCGGAAGATCGAACGGCCGCGCTACGGTTACTATCTCGATCATCTCACGGACGCGTATTCGACGCTCGCGATCGGGCTCGGGCTCGGTCTCTCGCCGTACATGCTGCTGGCGGTCGGGCTGGGCATCGTCATCGCATACCTCATCCTGTCGATCAACGTCTACCTCGAGACGCACGTGTTCGGCGAGTTCCAGTTCGGCTACGGCCGGCTCGGTCCGACCGAAGTGCGGCTCATCCTCATCGCCCTGAACATCACGGCCCTGCTCATCGGTCCGCTGCCGTTCGAACTCCTGGGCGTGGGCGCCACGGTGTTCGATGTCGCAGGTGTGGCGATCGGTCTCCTGATGGCCGGACTCCTGCTCGCTCGGGCGTTCCGGAACCTCGGAACACTGGCCCGTCTGGAGCCGCCGGGACGGGACAACCGGAGCCGGGGCGCAACCGACACGCCTCCGGGACCGTAGAGCCAACCGGGAGGCGCCTTCCGGTGTCCCATCATGCAGGGCCGGGCGATTGGCCCCGGACCGTCATACGATTAGCTTCACCGGAGTGCAGTTGTGGCAACGAACCTCGAGAGCATCCGAATGACGTTTCTGGAGGATCTGAAGCGCCGCAAGATGGTGCAGTGGACGATCGCGTACGCCGCGTTCGCCGTCGTCGTGCTCGAGGTGGCCGACTTCCTCAGCGGTGCCTTCGCGTGGGAGGCGGCCGCGTTGCGCGTCCTCACCGTCATCGTAGCGTTCGGTTTCCTTTGTGTTCTGGTCCTCGCCTGGTTTCACGGCGAGCAGGGACATCAGGGTGTGCGTCCCGCCGAGGTCGCGCTCCTCCTGCTCGTCGTCCTCGCGGGCGGCGCCGTGGCGTGGGAGGTCGGGACGGGTCGCATCCTGGGCGGTGACAACGCGGCCGAGGACTCCGCGTTCCTCAACGGTGCGGGCGATCTGGTGTTCGCGGATCGTGCGGAGCTGGATCCCACACAGGCCGCGCACGGGATCGCGGTGCTGCCGTTCGTGACGATCGGCGGTGATGGCGAGGACCGCGCGTTCGCGGACGGGATCACGGAAGACATCATCGCGCAGCTTGGCCGGATCGGCACGCTGCGCGTGATCAGCCGCACGTCCGTGATGGGGTACCGCGACACCGACAAGCCGATCCGTCAGATCGGTCAGGAGCTCGGCGTCGACGTGGTGCTCGAGGGCAGCATCCGCGTGGAGGGGAATCGCGTGCGCATCGTTGCGCAGCTCATCGATGCGCGCACGGACGAGCACCTCTGGGCGGAGACGTACGACAGCGATCTCTCCGACGTGCTCCAGGTGCAGGCGGATGTGGCGCGCAAGATCGCGGAGGCGCTGCAGACGACACTGACGCCGGAGGCGCAGCAGTGGCTCGCGTCGGCGGAAGGCCGCGAGGCCGATCCGGAGGCGCTGTCGCTGTTCCAGCAGGGGCGCCGTCTCGCCGACAGCGATGACCCCGCGGATCGGCGGAAGGCGGCGGACCTGTTCCGGCAGGCGGTTGCGATTGATTCGACGCTGACGGGCGCCTGGACGGCGCTCGCGCAGCTGAGCGCTCCCGATCCCATGCGTGCGCCGGCGGCGCCGCGGCCGGATGCGGAGGCGATCGTGGAGAAGGCGGTAGCCGCCGACCCGCAGAATCCGCAGGCGCATCTGCTCGCAGGTGTGCATCAGGCCGTCGAGCGCGGCGACCTCGATGCGGCGGAGCGAAGCGTGCGCGAGGCGCTGCGTCTGAACCCGAACGATGCGGAGGCGCGCCGCTGGCTCGGCCGCATCTACACCGCGAAGGGTGAGCCGGAGCGCGGCCTGCGGGAGTACCGCATCGCGCAGCGCGTCGATCCGCGTTCGGCGGAGATCCGCAACGAGACGGGCGAGCTGTTGATGCAGATGGGACGCGTGAATGAAGCGGCCTCGGAGCTGCGGCAGGCGGTTCGGCTCGATAGCTCATTCGCGGCGGCGCGCGGGAACCTCACGCTCGTGTTCACGCAGATGGGCATGCC
Source organism: uncultured Gemmatimonadaceae bacterium (assembly GCA_964444685.1). GTDB lineage: Bacteria > Gemmatimonadota > Gemmatimonadetes > Longimicrobiales > RSA9 > CAYUIG01. Next base: position 38,859 of record CAYUIG010000033.1, read on the forward strand.
CGACAGCGCCATCGCGCACGTCCGGCACATGACGGACTTCGTTGCGCAGCCCGGCTTCGGCCAGGCCATCGCCGTGCAGGCGCTCGCGGCCACGGGGCGTCGCGAAGAGGCACGGCAGATAGCCGAGAGCGTCGAGGCCGAGGCGGCGGCGGGGCGTGTGCCCCCGATCGCCGTCGCGCACGTCTGGCTCGCGCTCGATGACACCGCCGCGGCACGGCCGTGGATCGAACGCGCGGGCGAGGCCGGGAAGAATCTGCTCCGACTGCGGCCCGGCTTCCAGCAGAAGTGGGGTCCGCTCGTCGACATCCCGGTCCCGCCCTCGACGTTCCCGACGCGCGCCGATACCGGCCGCTGAGCTACGGGTAGAGGCTCCAGCCGTTCAGCAGCGACCGCTCGCCCGAGTGCAGGTAGCGTGGATCGGACAGCTCGGTAACGTACTTCTGCGC